>JAEWIE010000035.1 GCA_023387375.1 Bacteroidota bacterium
TCGGCTTCGTTTTTTGAAGGCTCAATAAATTCCTTATGCATAGGCTTAAGAGTGGTTTGGTAGCGATGCAACACTTCGTCCAAATCCCTTCCTCTTTCCTGGGTATCGCGTCGAATCCGACGAATAAGTCTCTCATCCGAATCGGCATGAACAAACACCTTTAAATCGTATTCTTTAATAAGTTCGGGATGTGTTAAGACCAAAATCCCCTCTACAATCAATACATTTTTCGGCTCCACGGTCACGAGGTCTCCTGTACGGCTGTGCGTCACAAAACTATAGATCGGCTGGTCGATGTTTTCTTTGTTCTTTAGCTTCTTTACATGGCTCGTAAGTAGATCAAAATCGATGGATTTAGGATGATCATAATTGAGCGATTCTCTCTCATGCAAGGAAAGATGCTGGTTGTCATGATAATAATTGTCTTGCGAAAGCACGTTTACGCCTTCTGTACTAAGTTGTTGAAGAATCTTGTTCACCACTGTGGTTTTCCCACTTCCAGTTCCTCCTGCGATACCTATGACCAGCATGTTTAAATATTTTTTTACAAAGATAATATTTTAATTAAAACCACAGGAAATTTGCGCCTTTCTCCTTAGCCAATTCCAAACACATAATGCACCACAGCCAGAACCCGAGCGAAAAACTCTCGCATTTGGTTGCGATAGAAACTCTCGGGCCGAGAGATATCCTGCGCATCAAAACCCAGTGCGTTCATTTGCATATTTCTCGCAAAAAACAGAGCCCTAAAATTGTGGAATCCCTGTGATACGATAATGACGCTATTTTCTAAATAAAGCTCTTTGCACCGATCAATACTCTCCTTGGTACTAAGTCCTTTGGAATCTTTGATAATTATGTCTGCTGGGACTCCTTCTTGGTAGATAAGAAAGTTCTTCATTGCCGTAGGCTCATCGTAGCCTCTACTTTTCTCCCCACTTACAATGATTCTCTTAATCTTACCGTGATGGTACAAAAGCGCCGCAGCCTCCATTCTTGCAATAAAATAAGGATTGGCATTGCCACTCATGGTTTTTGGGGATGTCCCAAGGACTAAGGCAGAGTTTCGGGGAGGAATCTTGGAGATTTTCGTATAGGTACGTCCATTGGTCAGAGCAAATACCCAAACGTTGGCAAACAACATCACAAGAACCGCAAGTTCTAGGACGCGAAGCGAAATTTTCAATATGTTAAAGGCTCCTCTCAAAGTTGATCGAAATCTAAGACAATTTTTTCTTTTAACGCGTAAGACATGCAGGCTAAA
This sequence comes from Bacteroidota bacterium, assembly GCA_023387375.1. Classification (GTDB taxonomy): domain Bacteria; phylum Bacteroidota; class Bacteroidia; order Flavobacteriales; family Weeksellaceae; genus Planobacterium_A. The sequence goes on from JAEWIE010000035.1 coordinate 1,265, forward strand.
ATTTGGCCTTTGGCTTCTTCGCTCTTCGTTAAGTATTCGTTCTCAAGAAGTTCGACTTCGCCCTGCACGAGTTTGCATTGACACGATCCACATATTCCGGATTTACAAGAAAAAGGAAGCTCGAACCCCTGTACGGATAAACTTTGGAGAAGTTTGTTTTTATTGGACTCGAGCTGCGTCTCATGCCACTCTCCATTATATAAGAAATGAACCTGCACGGGACTTATTTGAGGAAGAGTCACCTCAACCGGATAGATATCCTCATTATAGGATTCAAAGAGTTCAAAATGGATTTGTTTTTTGGGAATTCCGTTCTCGAAACAGGCCCGTGCTATGGATTTAATCATATCTCCCTTTCCACAGATAAGGACATGGTCTACCGCATCCCAAAGGGTGGACTCTTCGTCCGTGTCATCAATCATCATCACTTGATTAATGATTAAATGCACTTTTTTGGCGTCTAGTCTTCCTTCTAGAAAAGCATTTCCCAGTTTTTCTCTTGAATAAAAATAGTGAACGCTAAAGCGCTCTTTGTTTTGCTCTACTAGAGCATCAATTTCCTCTTTGAACGCCACGTCTTTTCTTGTTTTATTGCCATAAAAAAGAAAAAGTCGGGTGCGGGGCTCTGTTTTAAGAATAGTTTTAAAATGACTGAGAATGGGCGTAATCCCGATTCCCGCAGCAAATCCTACAATGGTTCTAAACTCATGAGGTTTTGAGACAATCGTAAAGCGTCCTTTGGGTTCCGATACTTCCAAGAAGCTTCCCACAGGATGCTGCTCAATTAAACTGCTTGTGGAGCTCTCTTGGTCATTCACTTTGATTCCGAGGCTTAAAAAGGCCTCTCCACTCACGCCTGTCATGGAATAATCGTTCAAATATTTTTCTCCCTTATGCTCATACTCAAGGGTCACATACTGTCCTGCAAGAAATTCAAAATTAGATCGCAATTCCTTTGGTATTTCCAGCTCCAAAGAAAATGTACTTTTGGTAAGTTGTTGTTTTTTCGTTATTTTTAGCGGGTGAAACATACCCTTTTTGACTTTCTGTAAAGTTGATTCCATAGGTGTAACAAAACTAAGAAAAATTATGAAAAGAATTTGCCTTCTACTGGCCGTATCCCTAAGTATTGTAGCTTGTAAAAAAGAAAAAAAAGTAAGCGATTCAGAGCTTGCGAATCAAACGGCAGTGGATTCTATTAGTGAACCCACTCAGGCGGTGGCTAGTATTAAAGAAGTGACACCTGAGGCCTTTAGTGAAACGCTTAAACTTTCTAACGACACCCTATATGTCACAAATTTCTTTGCCACTTGGTGCGGACCTTGCGTAAGAGAAATGCCGCACTTCCAAGACAAGATTAAAGAACTGGAAGGAAAAAAGGTGAAATTCACGTTTGTAAGTCTTGATGAGAAATCCGATTGGAACACCAAAGTCCCTGAATTTGGTGATAAGTACCGAATCTTAGACAAAGTGGTTTTATTAGACGGCGAGGCTCTCGGAGACGATTTCTTTACATCAAACTTTGACTCTTGGGAAGGCGCTTCGATTCCTTTCACGCAGTTTCGTCAAGGAACAAACAAAAAAGAAATTGTAGGAATGATGACTAAGGAAACGATGGAAGAGCAGTTTGCTGCTTTTACGATTCAGTAACCTTGCCCTTCGTCTTACGAAAGAAATAAAATTGAAACCTACCCTTTTAAAACGATCTCTAAATTTTAAGACTTTGTGTCTTTTGCTTGCCCTGCTCGCAATTGCGGGCGTGGGATGCAATTTAAGCATTGGATATTTAGATTTGTCGTGGGAGGACTTCTTTTTTTACTCTCCTAACCAAGACATTGCTTCGCTTCGCATTAATCGGGTTCTAGTGATGATTCTCGCGGGGGTAAGCATTCCTACATCGGGGTTTTTACTTCAAGAATACTTTCAAAACCCACTGGCGGGTCCTTCTGTTCTTGGGATTAGTTCAGTGGCCAGTTTAAGCGTGGCTCTTTATATCTTTCTATCCTACGATCTAGCCGTTCCTGAATTTTTACAAAACGGCTTTATTTCAATCTCAGCCATTGTCGGAAGTTTTCTTTTGATGCTCATTTTAATGCTTATCTCAAAACGATTTGAAGACCCTGCGTTTTTGATTATTTTCGGTTTCCTTATTTCGGCCTTGGCTGGCGCTGTGGTTTCTGTTCTCCAAGTTTATGCGGACAATCAAAGTCTAAAAAACTACATCTTATGGAGTTTTGGGGCCAACAACCAAGTGAATCAAAATCAACTTTGGGTACTTGCATTCTTTGTGATTGTAGGCCTCGGGGTAAGTTTTCGAACCATTAAACCACTTATTGGAAGTTCTCTTGGCCTTTCTTACGCGCAAAGTCTTGGAGTAAACTTAAACCATTTAAAATACCTCGTCATATTCGCCTCCTCTCTATTGTCCGCAAGTGTGACGGCGTTTCTAGGTCCCATTCTTTTTATCGGAATTGTAGTGCCCCATTTTTCAAGAATGCTTTGGAACCCTGCAAAACTATGGCACCAATGGATATTAAATATGTTAATTGGAGTTCTCATCATGCTCTTTTTCTCTAGTATAAGTGAACTTACCCTCTATCCTATTAATGTGATTACCTCACTCTTTGGGATTCCCGTGATTCTTCTTATGCTTCTTAAACCAAGAACTTCGTCATGAGCCAAAGTCCCTACATAGAATTAAAAGACATTTCCATTGGCTACAATTTCCCGTTGATCTCAAAGGTGAATACGTCTCTTTCCCAAGGTGAAATCGTGCTTCTGGTGGGAAACAATGGAGTTGGAAAAACTACCTTAATGCGTTCTCTGCTCGGACAAATACCTCTTTTAGAAGGAAGCATTCTTTTGGGGGGCAAGAATTTAATGAATTTAAGTTCCCTAGAAAAGGCTCGCCATACGGCCGTCGTATTCTCCAAATCAAGTATAAAGGCTCAGCTGACTCTCTTTGATCTCGTGGCTTTAGGGAAATACATTTACTATCCCTATTATATCAAACTTAGTAAGACGCATGAGCAAGAAGTACATGCGATTATCGAGGAGCTAGGTCTTACCCCCTACAAGCACCATTTGCTCTCAGAGCTCTCAGAGGGAAATCTTCAAAAAGCCTACATAGCGAGGGCTTTTTGTCAGAACTCGCCCTTTATACTCCTAGATGAGCCTACGGCGCATTTGGATGAACTTAACAAGATCATGATCTTAAAACTCCTAAGAGATCTTGCAAAGAGTCATGGAAAGCTCATTCTTTTCTCTTCTCATGATTTTCGCCTTGCGAAGGAGTTTGCAGATAAAATTTGGCTCATTAAAGATTCTCATTTTTATAGTGGCGTTTCCGAGGACATACTCTCTCAACATCCCGAGCTTATTCGACCTCTACTCTTCGATTTAAATGAGGGCTTTGTTCCCCCTCAGATTCAGGCTAGCCCCTTAGAAAAGGAACTCCTCTACTCTTTTTTACAAAAACACTTTCAAAGTAATTTCTCGGAATTTCAATTTATTCGGACTGAGAATCAGTGGCATGTACAATTAAAGGAAAAACAGTGGAACTTAGCCTCATACGAGGAACTGAAGCAATTACTCAATACCCTACTGTAAACCAATCATTTACCTATTTTCTCAAATACTATGCATGCATAGTATTATGCAGCTCTTAGTATTTAAATAATTGAGAATCAACAATTAACAAAAAATTAACGTTTCTAATATACTATGCATGCATAAGATTTTCTATATTTGAATTAACCCAATCGAATAGAAAATGAAAACTTCCACAAAGGACAAATCGGAGAACATTGATCTCATTCTAAAGTCCACCTGGCTCGCGGTTTCCAAGATGTATTCAGACATGGCTTCCGAATACGATTCCACTGCAGTGCAGGCACTCACTTTACTTAAGATAGACCCCAAAGACGGTACCCGAAGCACCAATTTGGGACCTAAAATGGCCATTGAGCCCACTTCTCTCACTCGAATCGTGAAACTCTTAGAAGACAATGGATTCATATACAAAGAAAAAACCGAGGTTGACAAGCGTGAAGTGATTATTAAACTCACAGAGAAAGGACTTCAGCATAGGGACATTTCAAAAGATGTCGTTCTAAACTTCAATCAAATCATCATCGATAAAATTGAAAAGGAGAAACTCGATATTTTTCGAGAAGTGATGTCCACTATTTTACGAACCGCAAATCAGTTAAACAATAAAAAGAAATAAATGAAACGCAGAATCAAACACGTGAGCGTTCTTGGATCTGGAATTATGGGATCTGGAATTGCAGCACATTTCGCCAATATCGGCGTCGAAGTCTTGCTGCTTGACATTGTTCCTAGCGAGCTTAACGCTGCTGAACAAAAAAAAGGCCTTAGCCTTGAGCATAAAGCTGTACGTAATCGCATTGCGAACGAAAATTTAGAAAAGCTTAAAAAATCGAGTCCAGCCTTACTTTACTCTCCAAAATTTGCCTCTCGAATTAAGACAGGAAATTTTGAGGATGACTTAGAAAAAATTAAATCCACCGACTGGATTATTGAAGTGGTCGTGGAACGCATTGACATTAAGCGCTCCGTGTATGAGAAAATTGAGCAGCACAGAAAAAAAGGAACGCTTATTTCAAGCAATACCTCAGGGATTCCGATTAACCTTTTAGCGGAAGGTCGTTCTGAGGATTTCAAAGCCTACTTTGCAGGAACACACTTCTTTAACCCTGTGCGTTATTTGCCTCTTCTTGAGATTATCCCAACGAAGGATACGCGAGAAGATGTTCTTGATTTTTACATGGAGTATGGTAAGAAATACCTAGGCAAAACGACCGTACTTGCGAAAGATACGCCTGCCTTTATCGCCAACCGTATTGGAGTGTTCTCCATGATGAACCTCCTGCACTCGGTGAATGATCTAGGCTTAAACGTCACAGACATTGATAAACTAACAGGTCCCGTTATTGGTAGACCTAAGTCTGCCACCTTCAGAACTGCAGATGTGGTCGGATTAGATACGCTAGTGCATGTGGCGAAAGGAGTTCACCAAAGCGGTGTGGAACCAAACAACTTCAACGATGTCTTTAAGCTTCCAGAGTATATCGAAACGATGATGAACAACCAGTGGTTAGGTTCTAAATCGGGTCAAGGGTTCTTTAAAAAGGTGAAAAAAGAGGACGGTTCCTCCGAAATCCTGGGTCTAAACCTTCAAACCATGGAGTATGAGTCGCAGGCCAAATCCAATTTCCCTACCCTTGAACTTACCAAAACCATTGAGCGACCGATTGACCGTTTTAAAGTCTTAATCGGTGGAAAAGACAAAGCCGGGGAACTATACCGCAAATCCTTTGGTTCCCTCTTTGCTTATGTTTCTCACAAAATTCCAGAGATTTCTGACGATCTCTATAAAATAGACGATGCGATGCGTGCTGGATTTGGATGGGAAAACGGTCCTTTCGAAATTTGGGATGCCATTGGGGTAGAAAAAGGAGCAGAACTTGCAAAAGAGGCCGGCTATGAAGTAGCGCCTTGGACTCAAAATGTCAACTCTTTTTACCAAGTTGATGAGAAGGGACACAAACAGTTCTACTCGCAAACACAGGAGTCTTACAAAGCGATTCCAGGACAAGAATCATTCATTATCCTTGACAACATCCGAAAAGAAAAAACGCTTTGGAGCAATTCCGGATCTGCAATTCTCGATTTAGGAGATGGAGTTATTAATTTTGAGATCCGTTCCAAAATGAACTCCCTAGGAGGCGAAGTTCTTGACGGCTTAAACCGGGCCATCGAATTAGCAGAAAAAGACTACGAAGCACTTGTAGTGGGGAATCAAGGAACGAATTTCTCTGTAGGAGCCAACCTAGCCATGATTCTAATGATGGCGATCGAACAAGATTGGGACGATTTAAATATGGCCATTGCGTACTTCCAAAAATCCATGATGAGAGTTCGCTATTCTAGCGTACCTGTTGTGGTTGCACCGCACGGGATGACTCTTGGTGGAGGCTGTGAGATGACCATGCATGCGGACAGAGTAGTCGCTGCGGCGGAAACCTATATTGGTCTTGTGGAAACAGGAGTGGGTGTCATCCCAGGCGGAGGTGGAACCAAAGAGCTCACCTTAAGAACCTCCAAAGAATTCACAAAAGACGACGTAAAAACAAACCGTCTGAGGGATGCCTTTATGAACATCGCCATGGGGAAAGTAGCTACTTCAGCCTATGAAGCCTACGATATGGGAATTCTAGAGCCTCACAAAGACATTGTAGTTGTAGACAAAAACAGACAAATCAAAGAAGCAAAAAAAGTAGCACTTCTTCTTGCGGAGCAGGGCTATACACAGCCGATTGAACAGTCGGTAACCGTCCTTGGAAAAGATGCCCTTGGGATGTTCTACGTCGGAACTGACCAAATGCTTGCCGGCCGTTATATATCAGAGCATGATAAGAAAATTGCAGACAAATTAGGCTATGTGATGGCAGGAGGGAACCTTTCGGAACAGACCTCTGTAAGTGAGCAGTATCTTCTAAACTTGGAACGTGAAACATTCCTACAGCTTTGTGGAGAACGCAAAACACTTGAGCGTATCCAGTACATGTTACAAAAAGGCAAACCGCTACGTAATTAATCTTTCATTTAAAAGAACAAAAAAATGTCAAAAGCAGCATATATCGTTAAAGGCTATAGAACAGCCGTAGGAAAAGCGCCCAAAGGAAGTCTGAGGTTCACAAGACCGGACGTCATGGCCGCAAGAGTCATTGAAAAACTAATGGCAGAATTGCCCGGTTTGGACAAAAACAGAATCGACGATTTAATCGTAGGAAATGCAATGCCTGAAGCTGAACAAGGGTTAAACGTCGCTCGTTTAATTTCCCTTATGGGACTTAATACGGAAAAAGTACCTGGCGTGACGGTCAACCGTTACTGCGCCTCAGGATCAGAAGCCATTGCCATTGCAAGTGCTAAAATCCAGGCCGGAATGGCAGACTGCATTATTGCAGGAGGAACGGAAAGTATGAGCTACATTCCAATGGGAGGATACAAACCTGTTCCGGAAGCGGACATGGCCAAAGCCAATCCTGATTATTATTGGGGAATGGGCTACACCGCAGAAGCGGTCGCTACGCAGTTCAATATTTCTCGCGAGCAGCAAGATGAGTTTTCCTTCCATTCGCATCAAAAAGCACTTAAGGCACTTGCTGAAGGGAAATTTGAAAGTCAGATTGTTCCACTTCCTGTAGAGTATACTTTTTTGGATGAGAACCAGAAGGTTCAAACCAAAAAGTTTGATTTTAAAGTGGACGAAGGTCCAAGAAAAGACACCTCCATGGAGGGACTCGCTAGACTTCGCCCCGTCTTTGCTAACGGGGGAAGCGTCACCGCTGGAAACTCTTCTCAAATGTCGGATGGAGCCGCCTTCGTGATGATCATGTCAGAAGACATGGTGAAAGAACTAGGCCTTGAACCTGAGGCGAGATTAGTGGCCTACGCAGCCGCGGGACTAGAGCCAAGAATTATGGGAATGGGTCCTTTGTATGCAGTTCCAAAAGCTTTAAAACAAGCAGGACTTACCTTGAAGGACATGGATCTTATTGAACTCAACGAAGCCTTCGCTTCGCAGTCTGTGGCCCTCACTAAAGAACTCGATCTTAATCCTGAAATCTTAAACGTAAATGGAGGAGCCATTGCTCTAGGCCACCCACTTGGATGCACAGGAACCAAACTCACCGTGCAGCTCATGAATGAAATGAAAGCCCGTGGAGGAAAATACGGAATGGTAACCATGTGCGTAGGAACGGGACAAGGAGCAGCCTCTATTTTTGAAATACTATAAAAAATATAAAAAGAAAATAAAATGAGCGACACTGAAAACCGCACAATAAAAGGGGGTGAATTCCTAATCAAGGACATCCCAGCACAAGAAATTTTCTCGCTAGAGGAACTTTCCGAAGAACAAAAGATGCTTCGCGATTCTTTAAAGGAATACATCGAGCGTGATGTGATCCCAAAAAGAGAACGCTTTGAAAAGAAAGATTACGCTCTTACGGAGGAGTGCATGAAACAACTTGGAGAGCTAGGGGCACTAGGAGTAGCTGTACCAGAGGCGTACGGAGGACTTGAAATGGGTTTTGTTTCCACTATGCTTGCCTGTGACGTAGTTTCTGGAGCGAACGGCTCTTTAGCAACCGCTTATGGGGCCCATACCGGAATCGGAACCCTTCCTATCCTACTTTACGGAACAGAAGAGCAAAAGCAAAAGTACCTACCGGCTTTAGCGACGGGGGAAAAATTTGGAGCTTACTGTTTAACCGAACCGGACGCGGGATCTGATGCGAACTCGGGAAAAACAAGAGCCAAACTCTCTGCAGACGGAACCCACTACCTGGTAACAGGACAAAAAATGTGGATATCGAATGCTGGGTTTGCAGACACCTTTACTTTTTTCGCTAAAATTGAGGACGATAAAAACATCACGGGATTCGTGATCAATAAATCCGAACTTGAAAATCCAGAAAGCCTTACGTTTGGGGAAGAAGAACACAAACTAGGAATTCGCTCCTCCTCGACTCGTCAGGTCTTTTTCAATGAAATGAAAGTACCGGTAGAGAATTTACTTGGAGAAAGAAACAACGGATTTAAAATTGCCTTAAACGCCCTAAATGCAGGACGAATCAAATTAGGAGCGGCCAATTTAGATGGACAAAGACGCATTACGAACCTTTCGATTGCCTACGCAAAAGAAAGAAAACAGTTTGGCGTCTCGATTTCTACCTTTGGAGCGATTCGTAAAAAAATCGCTGAAATGACCACAGGGATTTTTGTTTCGGAAGCCGCTGCATATCGTGCTGCGAAAAACGTCGAGGACAAAATGAAAGAAAACACGACTTCTGGAATGGACCACCAGAAAGCAGAATTGAAAGCTTTAGAAGAGTTTGCTGTGGAATGTTCTATTTTGAAGGTTTACATTTCAGATTTAACCCAGCACATCGCCGATGAAGGTATTCAGATTTACGGAGGAATGGGCTTCTCAGAGGACACTCCGATGGAAGCTGCATGGCGTGATTCCCGTATCGGTAGAATCTACGAAGGAACAAACGAAATCAACCGCCTACTAGCTGTAGGAATGCTTATCAAAAAAGCGATGAAAGGCGAACTTGATTTACTTACTCCTGCAATGGCAATTGGAAAAGAGCTAATGGGAATTCCATCGTTTGAAGTACCGGATTACTCCGAATATATGTCTGAAGAGAAAGCGGTTCTTCATAACCTTAAAAAAGTCTTTTTAATGGTTTCGGGAGCGGCTCTTCAAAAATACATGACCGAGATTGAAAACCAGCAACACCTACTTCTAAACGCATCAGAAATCTTAAACCAGATTTACATCGCAGAATCGGCTATACTAAGAGCAGAAAAGCATTTTGCAGCAGATTCGGTAGAAGCGAGCATGGCGAGACTCAATCTTTACAAAGCAGTGGAAAAAACCATCGTGGCGGCCAAAGAAGGAATTGTTTCCTTTGCAGAAGGAGACGAGCAGCGTATGATGCTATCCGGTCTTAGACGATTCACGAAATATACAAACACACCGAATGTCGTAGAGTTAACCGAGAAAATTGCGGCTCACTTTATTGACAAAGGATCTTACTAAAATAAAATTGTACTTTACTTTAAGAGGCTACTTCCATGGAAGCAGCCTCTTTCTATTGGTATTAGAGTCTGTTTTCAGCCTCTATTTCAAACGAAATACTACTTCATAACGACGTATGAGGGATCCTCTAGAATATGAATATCAATCACCGCATCTGCATTGCTTAATAGCTTTCGACAATCTGGGCTTAAATGCCTTAAATGAACCGTTTTGCCCTGTTTTGAATACCGCTGGGAAAGTTTATTAAGGGCATCGATTGCAGACATATCCACGACTTTGCTTTCTTTAAAATCGACCACTACTTTTAAGGGATCACCTACAGGATCAAACTTCTCCAGAAAAGCCGTAGTAGAACCAAAGAAAAGAGGTCCGTAAATTTCATAGTGTTTCACTCCGTTATCATCAAGGAATTTACGAGCGCGAATGCGTTTTGCACTTTCCCATGAAAACACCAGAGCTGCGAGTATAACACCGATTAAAACGGCCAGGGCCAAATTATGACTAACCACAATGATTAAAGCCACTAGCACACCGATTATAATATCTGCTCTAGGCATTTTTCTTATAATGCGAAAACTAGCCCATTCAAATGTTCCAATAGCCACCATCATCATCACTCCGACCAAGGCGGCCATCGGAATTTGATCGATTAAGGGACCTGCCACCAAAATTATGAGAAGAATGCTAAGGGAGCCAATGATCGCAGAAAGTCTAGTGCGTCCTCCTGCCCCTAGATTCACCATGGTTTGCGCAACCATCGCGCACCCACCCATGGCCCCAAAGAAGCCATTGGTCACATTGGCGACTCCTTGCGCCGTCGCTTCTTTGTTCGAATTTCCCTTGGTACCCGTAATCTCGTCCACCATGTTTAAGGTTAAAAGACTCTCGATGAGTCCAACACCAGCCATCACTAGAGCATAAGGGAAAATAACTTTGAGAGTCTCTAAGGTAAAGGCTACACTAGGCACATGAAATTTAGGAAAGGATCCACTCACCGAGGCGATGTCCTCAACCTTTCGCGTATCGATCCCTAGAAAATACACTAGGGCAAAAACCACTACAATGGCTACAAGCGAGGAAGGAATTTTTTTTGTGATTTTTGGAAAAAAGTAGACAATCGCAATGGTAAGGAGAGTTAGAAAAACCATTAGGGTTAAAGCCGAGCCTTCCAGCCAGTTTTCTGTTCCATTTTGAATGGTCTTGAACTGAGCCACTTGAGCCATGAAAATGATAATGGCAAGTCCATTCAAAAACCCATACATAACAGGCTGAGGAATAAGTCGCACTAACTTTCCTAATTTTAAGACTCCGACTAGAATCTGAATAAGTCCCCCTAACACCACGGCGGCAAAAAGATACTCCACACCGTGGGAGCTAGCTAGTGCCATGAGCACCACTATGGTGGCTCCTGCCCCTCCTGAAACCATTCCTGGTCTTCCTCCTAAAACCGCTGTCACCAATCCCATCAAAAAAGCTGCATAAAGTCCTGTTAATGGCGAAAGTCCTGCTAAGATGGCAAAGGAAAGGGATTCTGGAATCATTGTCATGGCGACTGTGAGACCAGCGAATAGTTCATTGGAAAAATTAATTCTTTTTCGAAAATCAAAGAGATTGATCACTTTCTCCATAAAAGCGTTCTAGTTAGAGGAACTAATTCAAAAAAATCTGAGACAAAAGACTACTTACTCGTTCCATCTCCGACCTTAATCCAAACACGAGTATGAGCTTTAATTTGAAAAGTATAGGCTCCAT
>JAEWIE010000004.1 GCA_023387375.1 Bacteroidota bacterium
GTCGGGGTGGCAGGATTCGAACCTGCGACCTCCTGGTCCCAAACCAGGCGCGATGACCGGGCTACGCTACACCCCGAGTTTTCCGGTTGCGGAGGGTGTGGGATTCGAACCCACGCGACACTTGCGCGTCGACAGTTTAGCAAACTGCTCCGTTAACCACTCCGGCAACCCTCCTTGCAATCTTCGTTTTTAAAGAACTGCTTTTCTCTAATTGCGAGTGCAAATATAGCAACGTTTTTAATATTAACCAAAAAAAATCACTTAATTTTTTTTGTATTTTTGGTTTCTGAAATCACTTAAAAACACTTATTATGCGTAAAACATTAGGTGTCATTGGATTAAGCTTTTTAGTTTTTTCTTGTGCGCCGCAAGCAACGACGAAAAAAAAACCGGAATTGCCGAAAAAGGCTACGGACAGGACTGTCACAAAGACTGAAGCGGAACCCAAAAAGCCAAATCCTCAGCCAGAAAAACCAAGTGTAGATCATCAAGGCAAATATGAATTCTATAGAGTCAATATTGCAGATGCATCTAAAAATGATAATACAATTAGTCATGGTTCCATCGTGACCGCAGAACCGAAAGGATACACCGTAACAAAAGCGTATTTTCCTTCCCTTGGACAAAACTTTAGACAGCGCTATCTCATTCTTCACTATACAGCGCTAGATGACGATCGTTCCGTTCGCGTCCTTACGACGCAGAGTGTAAGCGCGCACTATTTGGTGGGAGATCAGAATGACAAAGAAATTTATCAGTTGGTGGACGAGAACAAAAGAGCTTATCACGCCGGAATTAGTTCTTGGCGCAAAATTGAAAATTTAAACGATTCTTCTATTGGTATTGAGATCGTGAATCCAGGATATACAACCGATTCTTCAGGGCAGAGAGTGTTTTATCCTTATCCAGAATGGCAGTTTAAAAAAGTTGCCGCCTTAGTAAAAGACCTAGTAGATCGTTACCAAATTCTACCCACAAATGTTTTAGGCCATTCTGACATTGCGCCAACCAGAAAACAAGATCCAGGTCCTCTTTTTCCATGGGAGAGACTTTATAAAGAATATGGAATAGGAATGTGGTATGATGATGCGACTAAGCAAAGATTTATGAATGCGCCAGAGGCGCAAAACTTTGAAGCATTGCTTTTAGATTCCACCTTTATTTTCAAATACCAAACCTATTTAAACGAGTTCGGATATTCACTTATGAGATCAGGTTCTACAGATGAAGCGACACAAAAAACAATCGAAGCGTTCCAATACCGCTTTAGACCGCAGAACGCGAGTGGGGTTATGGACCTAGAAACTTGGGCTATTTTGCAAGCACTGCTTGAGAAGTACCCGGCTAAATAATTCTTTTTGAATTAGATACTTTAAGCGCGCTCGATTGGAGCGCGTTTTTTTGTTCAATCACTCAAAAACTCTTAACTTTCCCTCAAATATTTTTTTGATGGCACAATATAGAAAAGAAAGCGATTTGTTAGGGGAATTAGACGTTCCTATGGAAGCGTATTATGGCGTTCAAACGCAAAGAGCAATTGAAAACTTTCACATTTCGGGTCAAAAATTATCGAGTTATCCTCGTTTTATTCGTGCCCTAGCGTTTGTGAAAAAAGCAGCAGCAAAGACAAATTATGAACTTGGACTTCTAGATCAGGAGCTTTACAAGCAGATTTCGGCGGCTTGTGACGAAGTTGCAGAAGGGAAACACGATTCTCAGTTCCCAATTGATATGATTCAAGGAGGAGCGGGAACTTCGGTCAATATGAATGCGAACGAAGTAATCTCTAACATTGTCCTAGAGAAATTAGGAAAGCCAAGAGGAAGTTATGAGTTTTGTTCACCGAATGACCATGTGAACCTTTCTCAATCGACGAACGATGCGTATCCTACGGCCATCAAACTTGCCCTTCTTCAACAAAATGAAATTCTAATCGCGGCCCTTAAAAAAGCGATTGCCGCTTTCCGTAAAAAAGGAGAGGAGTTTCATGATATTATTAAAATGGGTAGAACTCAACTTCAAGATGCCGTGCCGATGACGCTCGGTCAAGAATTTGAAGCTTTCGCAGCCACACTTGAAGAAGATATTACAAAATTAAATGCCAATGCAAAACTCTTTTTAGAGGTGAACATGGGCGCAACAGCTATTGGAACAGGAATCAATGCACCAGCAGGCTACGCCAATCTTTGTGCAAAGAACCTAGCTTCCATTTCCGGTTATTCAATTGTTTCTGCAAAAAACTTAGTAGAAGCCACCCCAGACACAGGAGCTTACGTCATTTATTCCTCTGCGATGAAAAGACTAGCCGTAAAACTTTCTAAAATATGTAACGATTTGCGTCTCTTGTCCTCAGGACCAAGAGCAGGTCTCTTTGAAATAAACCTACCTGCAATGCAGCCAGGATCTTCCATTATGCCTGGCAAAGTGAATCCTGTGATACCAGAAGTAGTAAACCAAGTATGCTACAAAGTCATTGGGAATGATCTTACAGTTACCTTTGCAGCGGAAGCGGGTCAACTTCAATTAAATGTAATGGAGCCTGTTTTGTGCCATGCCATTATGGAAAATATTTACTTCCTTAGCAATGCTCTAGAGGCTTTAACCGATAAGTGTATTGTAGGGATTACAGCCAATAAAGAGGTGTGCCTAAACATGGTGAAACATAGCATTGGAATTGTGACGGCGCTTAATCCTTATATCGGATACAAAACGTCCACAAAAATTGCAAAAGAAGCCTTAGAGACAGGAAAAAGTGTGTACAACCTTGTGCTTGAACATGGAATTTTATCCCAGGAAAAACTCGACGCAATTTTAGATCCTAAAAACATGCTTGCGCCTCAGAAAATATGAGTTTGAGATTTCTTATTGTGATGCCCACTCACAACGAAGAACAGTCCCTTAGACTGGCCTTAGAATCGTTGAGAAGGCAAACTTATAAGGAATTCAAAATAGTGGTGGTGAATGACGGTTCCACCGATCAGAGCGAAAAGATTGCAAAGGACTTTTGCGCAAAGGATTCTCGCTTTGATCTGTTGAACTTGCCTTCTTCGAAGCATCAGCCTGGAGCCAAGGTCGTACGAACCTTTAACAAAGGACTCTCTCAGGAAAACCTAGAGGAGTATGACATTGTTTGTAAGTTTGATGCAGATATTATTTTTCCGGAAAATTATCTAGCTCGTTTAGAGGCGGTTTATAGGAAAACGCCAAAAGCAGGAATGGTCTCTGGAATTGTAAAAATTCCTACAAAGGAATTTGAACCCAAGGTAGCTTTTGAATTTCCACCGCAGAGTAAAGAGTGGACTTTTGAGGCAATTAGTTCAAAAGACCATGTCCGGGGCCCTATCAAATCATACCGTGTGGCCTGTTTTAAGGCAATGAACGGTCTTCGCGAAACGCTCGGATGGGACAATATAGACCGCATGCTCGCGCAAAAAGCAGGATTTGAGATCGTGACTCTCAAAGATTTGTGGGTAAAGCATTTAAGACCGACCGCAGAGCGATATAAAAATGAGAAAGCAACCAAACTAGGGGTCTATTTTTACAACATTGGACTTAGTCTTCCTCTGGCAATTATCTCTGCTGCCAAAGCCTCCAAAAGTGGAGGCGGTCTAACGGCCTTTTTTCGGACGTTAAAAAGTTTTTTAAAGCAGTCAGGAGAACGAAAACTCACCTCTGAAGAGATTAAGTACATAAGAAAGCTTCGCTGGAAAGAGGTCTTTTCTAAATTTAAATTTTAAAAACGATAAGCTATGTCTAAACTTCTGTTTCCCCTTTTAGGTCTCTTACTTTTTATAGGGTGCAAAACCAGGCAAAAAAGTGCAGCCGATTACATTCTGCACAATGCAAAAATCTACACGGTAGATGCGGAATTCTCCATGGCTGAGGCGATGGCTGTGAAAGACGGAAAGATTCTAGAAGTAGGTTCAAATAAGGCTATTTTATCAAAATACAGTTCGTCTGAAAGCTACGATGCGCTAGGGCAAACCGTTTTGCCTGGACTTATTGATGCGCATGCGCATTTTTACGGATTTGGAAGCATGCTTCAAACCGCAGATTTAACGGGCCTTGAGTCTTGGGATGCAGTAGTAGAGAAATTAGCTGAGTTCGCTAAATCCCATAAAGAAGGATGGCTAGTGGGCCGAGGATGGGATCAGAACCGATGGGCAAAGAAAGAATTTCCAACCAAAGAAAAACTCGATAGATTGTTTCCAGAT
>JAEWIE010000036.1 GCA_023387375.1 Bacteroidota bacterium
CGGATAAGATGAGACTTTATTATAGAAGTGATCATTATAATTTTGCGAAAAACAACGTTCCAGTCGCTTTCTATTTTGACGGAATCCATGCCGATTATCACAAACCAACCGATACGCCTGACAAAATCGATTACGATCTACTACAAAAAAGAACGCAACTTGTTTTTGCCACAGCCTGGGAGCTTGCCAACCGCGACAATAGAATTATTGTGGACGGTAAAAATACAAGATAACCTTATACAAAATAACAAGAAAGTCCCCAACTGCACTTGCATTGGGGACTTGTTATTTGTATTTTTGTGATCGCTTTTCAAAAAAACTTACAACCTAATAACCCATTCAAGGCTCCATAGTTCAACGGATAGAATAGAAGTTTCCTAAACTTTAGATCCAAGTTCGATTCTTGGTGGAGTCACAAAGAAAGCTTGGCGCTAAATTTTAAAATAAGTGCTCACTTATTTCAATTTAGACTTATTCCGAAATTCTACAGGCGTACAGCCTACTTCATTTCGAAAGTACTTTCCAAAATGCGAGTTATCACTAAATCCTAATTCTAAAGAAACTTGACGAACCGAAAGGTCAGAATGAGCTAGAAGTCGTTTCGCTTCTAAAACGATGCGATTTTTGATGATGGAACCTGCTGCCTTCCCGGCCACTTCTTTCACCATCGCATTTAGATAATTGGGGGTTATCGAAAGTAGCTTCGCGTAGTCTTTTGTCAATTTCAATTCTCTAAAATGCTGCCCTACCAGCAATTTAAATTCCTGTACGAGTGCACTTTTGTGGTCTGTTTTGTTATTACGGTAGTTTGACTGCTCGGGACTTTGTTGAATCTTGAGAACACAAGCCTTTAGAAAGAGGCAAATGATTTCATTGGAATACTCCTGCCCTTTTAAAAACTCGTAATAGATGCTTTCAAAAAGAACGGTCCAAGAACCCATTTCTTCAGGTGCGACATCAATAAAACTCGGCAAATTGTCTAACGCGGAATCGCTTTTAATGGATTCATTTCCGGTATAAATTAAATTGTAGAAGGATCTGGAAAATAAAATCACATATCCTTTTAAATCTCCCTGTATGTTCCAGGAATGAATCTGATCATAATTGATAAAGAAGAGTCGTCCTGCACTTAGTTCATACTCTTCAAAATCAATCACATGCGATCCATGTCCTTTTAAAGTAAAGATAAAAGTATAGAAATTATGACGGTGCGATTTTGAAAGATGTTCTGCATCTTTCAAGAATGTTTCAAACTCGTAAATGTTAAACCCCTCGAACTCACTTGACGTGCCTCGAATTGTATTAATTGTATATTTTTTGGGTGTTTTGCGCTTGCTCATTTGCAATCAAAATTACAGGGTAAAGATAAAAAATACCAGTCAATGCGATTTAAAAAATGCTAGGCGGTCCTCGAACCTTGATTCAAAAACACTAGGCTTCGTGCTGAGGTTCTAAATTTTTGTAATCTTCTTCAAGCATTTTCGTGACATAGTCTGAGTTCATCAAACTTAAAAGTCCCATATAATTGATTTTAAATGTCATGAAATCTCCTACTTTGTAAGGTCTATCAGTATTTTCAAGATCCATCACTAACATATCAGAACTTCCCCCAATAATATTCAAATCAGGATCCATGGGAGTTAAGTCTGTTGGATTCATTTCTAAGAGTCCAATATCCAGTAGGGCTCGCTTCGTGTTCTCAGAAAAATCTTGATCACTAAAGTCCTTTTGCTCTCCCGTTAAGTTAAGTCCTAAAGTTCCCTCTGGAACATTAGGTTTGTTTTTGATCTCAATAATTTCGGCATGAAGCATAAAGACATCTTGGTGCATGGCCTCAATCTCTGTACTATCAAATACATCTGTGCCAAAATAAAGACTCTCTCCTACTCTAAAATGGTTAATGTAAGACGGAAGTTCGTTACGAAGAATTAGAGGAATTGTTACGGAAGCTCCTCCCGAGATATAAGGAATATGAATACCAAATTTTTGTTCAATCTCTAGTTTGCTTTCGTGAAGTTCCTTCATCTTCTCATAATCTGGTAGCACACCGTTAAGACAAGTCAAATTGGTTCCGATTCCGACAATCTCAATATTGGGAAGATCTTTAATTTTGTCGAAAAAGCTGACGAGTCGACCCCTTACGACGCCTTCTCTTAATTCACCCATCTCCACCATGATGACCGTTTTATGAACTTTGCCAAGCTCAACCGCCCGTTTTGAAAGGTAAGTCAGCGTTTCAATTTCCGTATTAAAACTAACATCTGCGTACTGCAAAATTTCATCTGCAAAAGTCACAGGAACAGGCTTGATATAAACGGTTTGCACCTCAGGTGCAATCCTCTTAATGGCCTCTAAATTAGAGATACGTGAATCGCAAAACTCTTCGATGGGTAATGCTAGTACTTCTTTTAAAAAGACCTCACTACCACAAAGCACTTTTGTGACAATACTCCATTCAATGTGATGCTCTTTAAAAAGCGTATCTAAATAATCGAAATTATACTGGAGCTTTTCTTTGTTAAGGGTTACAATAGACATACCTATGAATTAAGTCTCATTTCGAGGTACTTTGACGTAAAGCCAAGTTTTTCATATAGTTTTCTGGCAGGGTTTTCAGGCTCGCAGTGCAGTGCAATGCCGCCCTTACAAACCTTAATGGTTTCCTCCATTAAGCGGCGACCAATTCCTTTTCCACGATAGTCTTTATGGGTTGCGATGTACACTAGAATATTGGCTGGTATATACCCATCCATTCCTGTTTGATTCACAATCACAGCACCCACCAATGTGCCTCCATCTTTTGCAAGCAAAAGGTGTCCTCCTTTTCCCTTTGCAAAATCAGAGATATAATCTATCGATTTGGAAATATCTTCTTTGGAATCTCCAAATTCTTGGAGATGCTCAAAAAGAAAGGAGACAACCTCCTCTTGATGAGACTTTTCAATTTCAACATTTGAAAATTTTATAATTTGCATTGTAATGTTTTTTAAAGTTATACCGGATACATTGGGTATGGAATCTGAACGTAATTTTGAACCAAATTATCGGGATCATTTTTACGATAAAAAAGCACAGGCACTTCGGATTTACTGATAATGTTTTCCGTAAAGTTATTCTTAAATAGCTTTTTAAGGCTTCGCTCTGTTGTCACATTCACAGCGAGAAGATCGGGACCCAATTTTGAGACTTGCTCTAGGATTTCCTTTGCAGGAGTGTCGGTTGTCACTGTATCAACTCTTCCAACCTCAAGTTTTTTACGCCTCATTCTAACCTTTAAGAACTTAAGTGCATTTCCGATCGGACGACTTGCATCTTCTCTTTTTTGAGACGAACTTACTCCAAACAAATGCACCGTGGCCTTTTTTCGAAGAAGCACTGGCATCAAAGAGTTTAATTTTGAAATAACCCCGTCCACTTCTCTCACGGGATAAATCACAGTTTTAAGTTCTTTAATTTTACAGAATTCAGGAACTGTGATTACTGGCACTTCACTCTGACTAACGACTGAATACGCTTTGTTAGTCGAAAAAAAGTGGCTGATTTTCTTAAGCCCAACACTCATTAACACTAAGTCTATGCTATGGTTAGGCACGTAATCTCTAACGACTGCTGATAACTCTCCTACCTGAGACTCAATAACCACAGGAATGTTCGCTTGAGCTTCAATCGTTTCTTTTAGATTTTGTAATTTCTTTTCTGAACGTTCAAGGATCGCAGCGCCATGAAAAAAGAATTTCCCAGAAAAAGCGCTACCTGAACCTAATAAATTCGAATCTACCACATGCAGTAAATGCAGTGAGGCTGAATTTTGGATTGCAATTTGCACCGCAAGATTAACCACGTTTAAAGGATTCCTTGAAAAATCCAAAGGAATTAAAATCTTTTTTATATCATGCTCCATTATTTCCATACGGTGCAAAGATAAAAAATACCATCTTTATAGCATGGGTAAATAAGCATCGTTTATGGTATAATTCATCTTAATACCTGATTTAACACCTCATTAAAGTGTCATCTGATGCCTTATAGAAGTTGAACCATCAACTAAAATATTCGAACGGGATAATCCAAACATTCCAAATTCAACTAGATTTATTCAATGCAGCTTACAAAAAGCTCACATCAAAACCATCAAAATACTTCATCTTATCCATCAAAGAAAAACCCGAGACCTAGGCCTCGGGTAAAAGTATTTTGAAGAGAAATTAATCCTATTGTGCAATCGCTCCTAACACTCGCTTCATGAAATGATTTGCAGCATCACGCTCACTCATTCCACCTTCTACCATGGACTTCATCTCCATAGCTCCACAAATATTAGAAATAATTTCACCAATGGCTTCTCTTTCCTCTTCTTTCACAGCCGGAGAATCCGCATAAAGCTCAAGGACTTCTAGTGCATTCTCCATCGCTTCATTTGAAGCTGATTTTGCTAAATTTTTATAAACCGGCAATTTCATTGGTAATATCTTTTAAATGTTCTTCTTTAGAGGTTACGACTTGATTTACGATCGATCCATTGTTGTAAATGGCAAAAGTTGGCAAGTTGGTCACTTCTGCTAATTTTCGGCTTTCTGGGTATTTTTCTGCATCCACGTATACAAACTGTACCTCTGGATTTGCTTCTGCTAACCTTTTCACCTTTGGTTTTAGTAATCGGCAGTTCCCACACCATGCGGCACCAAATTGCACTAGCACTTTTGGGTTCTGAGTCAATACCTCATGTAAATTATCTTCTGTTGCTTCTATAAACATATGAATAGTATTTGTGTTTGATATTTTGGTCTGTTTAAAGCTTAGTTTAAACTAACATTGCTTGACAAGTAATCTGCAACTCCTTCTTTTGTTGCAGTCATTGCCGTTTTTCCTTCTTCCCAGTTTGCTGGACAAACTTCTCCGAATTTCTCAACGTGAATAATTGCATCTAAAAGTCTTACGTACTCGTCAATATTTCTACCTAGAGGTAAGTCATTGATTGTTTCGTGTCTTACCACTCCGTTTTTGTCGATAATGAAAGTTCCTCTGTACGCTACAGGAAGACCTTCAAATACAACTTTACCTGTTTCATAATCACTTACATACTCTCCTGCAAGTACTCCATAATCCATTGAAATCGTTTTTGCTAAGTCTGAAACCACTGGATATTTAACACCTTCGATTCCACCGTTGTCTTTATTTGTGTTTAACCAAGCAAGGTGAGTTTCTTCTGAATCTGTTGAGACCGCTACTACCACAGCATCTCTTTTTTCAAATTCTGCTAATTTTGCTTGAAACGCATGCAGTTCGGTAGGACATACGAATGTGAAATCTTTTGGGTAAAAGAATAACACGATGTTTTTTTCACCGATTGGTAATTTGAAATCAGAAACGATTTCTTCTCCGTCTAGTACAGCTGGAGCTAAAAATTGTGGAGCTTGTTTTCCTACTAATGACATAATATATATTGTTTTTAAGTTCACTGCAAATTTACGGCTTAACTAGCTCAAACAAAAACTTAACCAATAGATAAAACCAATTAGATATTTCGATTAATTAATAAGTATAGAATCCCAAAATACGACAGATATACACACCCTACAAGGAATTCGAAAGAATGGTCCAAATTATTTTAGCTGGGATCGTCGATACATTACTACTTTCAAATCCATAGAGTACAATAGAAATTGTATATCACTAAAAAGCATATCTTCTGGAAAAACAAAGTCTTTAAAATCGATCCTTAATTTGTTTTGAGAGCGCTTACAGTCTGAAGATTTGTTAAATGTGAATACAACAAATATGAATATGAAACTTTTTATTAATACGGAAAGGCTAACTATCCGACTGGCAGAAACAGAAGATGCAATAAGCATCATTTCTTATCGTTCTGATTTTATTGAAAATAAATACCAAGGCTGGTTCCCCAATTCTGTCGAAGAAGTTTGTGAATATATAAGCAATATGCCTAGAACAATGTTGCCAATACATATATTCAGTTTGCTATTATCCTTAAAGCGGAAAATACGCTAATTGGTGATTTGGGAATCAACTGTACCAATTACGAAAATATGCAGACAGAAATTGGATGTACACTCCATAGAAATCATAAGAAAAAAGGGTATGCTACAGAAGCATTGAAAGCAATGGTAGATTACCTTTTCGGAACTCTCAAACAAACACAGGATTATTGCTTCGGTTGACCTTAGAAATACAGCTTCTATCAAGTTAATTGAACGATTGGGATCTAGGAATGAAGCCCATTTTAGGGAATGTTACTATTTGCGAGGAGAGTGGGTAGATGATATAATTTATGCGAGACTTAAAACAGAATGGGATCACTGATTTTCGTTTTTCTGGTAGTGTTTCACTAACCCCCCATCTTGCAAAACCCATGTTGAACTAAACCTTCGGTAGCTTTCTCAGCGCCATATTTAGTTACTTTGTAAAACTAATTAAAAATCAGTAAAATGGCAACAAAAAAAAGAGTGTAGAAGAGCTTAGAGAAAATAAAATCATCA
>JAEWIE010000016.1 GCA_023387375.1 Bacteroidota bacterium
GAAATCTTCAGATAAGCAAAATGCTTTGGAGTTGTGGTTAAACGCTCTCCTACTAGTTCATGCTTGTAATCGGCGCCTAATTGTTTTAGTAGTTGTGGAAGTTCTCTTGTTCCAAAGTACTGATCTACATCTGGTATTTCTCTTTCCAAATCCGGCTTGTAGCGTTCAGACAAACATCCCGTCACAAATACTTTTTCCACCTCTCCTCGATTCTTAGCCTCTACAAAATCAAGAATTGTATCAATACTTTCTTGTTTTGCATTGTCAATAAATCCACAGGTGTTGATCACAACAATATCACCTCTATCTTCATGAACCACCTCTTTTCCGCTCGCTTGAAGCTGTCCCATCAGTACTTCGGAGTCTACTACGTTTTTCGAGCACCCTAAAGTGACGATGTTAATTTTCTTTTTCCCGATAGATTTAGTTCTCATATGACTTCTGCAGATTAAAAAAGGTTTGTAATTCCGACCTAGAATTTAAGGGTGCAAATTTACAAAATAATTAATTACTATGATTTTTGATAAATATTTGATTTTCTACCCATTAAATATTCTCTATGCCTAGTAAGACTTGCTTTTATTAAGGACAATTCTATATCAACTTTATTAATGGATACTAAGATAAGGTATGGCTTTTTCAGGCCAAGGTATTAGATGTCTAAATGTCGATCGACAAAAGACACTCGCAAACTCTCTTTATTCAGGTCTTTGAAAATGGCGACGAACATAGTGATACCTCTGGAGGATTCGGTCATAATAAAGAGCAAAGACGAGTAAAGAAGCAGACACAAGTAGAGTTTTTAATCCAAAATAAGGATAAAGAAGTCCTCCCCCAATTCCCCCTAGGAAGAAGCATCCGATAATAGCTAACTTTAGGTAGATGTTTTTCCTAAGTTGTTTCTGTTGTCTCTTTTTTTGGTAAAACAGAATTTGGGATAATTCAATCCCTAAATCTGTGAAAAGCCCAGTTAAATGCGTCGTTCTAACAACAGACTGAGAAACACGCGTGACTAATGCATTTTGAAGTCCCATTACAAATAACAGCACAGAAGGCGTGAAAATTGTGAGCACAAAGTCTGTTCGGTCTAAAAATTGGGGCGCAAAACTCACTAGAACAAGAAGAATAATTTCAATGGAGATAGGAGTTAGATACGAGCCTTTGTTTCCTTTAGCAGCTCCTATTTCAAGTAAAAGACTGGATACAAATGCACCTAAAAGGAACATAGAAATGTAAATCAAAAATGCGAACGCTGCATTTATTTTTCCCGCAACCAGGTCTTCTGAAAAAAACGCAAAGTGTCCAGTTACGTTGGTAGTCAAAACCCCTAAGGCTAGTATGCCCGTAATATTCACAATTCCAGCCACTCCTGAAAGTAGGGAGGCCAATTGAAGATTATGAGAAAAGGTTCTTTTGTTACCGGTGTGCCTAAACATATCTGCAACTAAAAATTATTTGATTTCGTAATTATTACTATCGTTCTGAGAATCACCTTATCTTGCTTTTACGAAGGACCAACCAAAGTCAAAAAAGAAGAATCAACTTTATAAATCTGATTACTCCACAGGGCTAATTTCAGAAATCAGTTCATACTCGAATCCTCGAGTAAGAAGATAACGAATCGTTTTGACTCTCTTTGCGTACTCTTTTAAGCCTTTCTGTTTTTCGTAATACTGAGCGTAAATTTTCTCAAGAGTCTTTCTATAATCCTCTGGATCGATTTCATTCATGCAGCTTGAGATTAGTTTCTCGGAAATCTGCTTTTGTTTCAAATGTTGACGAATCTTATTTTTTCCCCAGCTTTTCATGTAGAACTTACCTCTAATATAACTTCTCACGAAGCGCTCCTCGTTCAGAAAATTTTCCTTCATCAAATATAAAAGGATCTCATCTTTCGCCTCAGGAATAAGAACGTAGTCTCTCATTTTCTGCTCCACTTCGTAATGGCAGCGATCCTGGTATACACAGTAGTTTACCAGTTTCTGTTTAATTTCGTCAAAAGTGAATAGCTTTTTCTCCATAGAATTTTCTAGAGTAAAAATAATGAAAGTAGGATGCGTCTTTAACCCTCTAGCGCGCCTAGAAGGCGCGCTAAAAAGAAATTAATTAATAACAAATCATGAAATTAGTAAGAGAATAGTGGAAGGCCATCCATCATACTATTTACTTTTTTTCGAACGTCTGCTAAAACCGCTTCGTTCTCTATATTTTCTACGACATTTAGAATTAATTCTGCAATCGTATCCATATCGTTTTCTTTCATTCCACGAGTGGTAATCGCCGCCGTTCCTAAACGAATTCCTGAAGTCGTAAAGGCGCTCTTGTCATCGTAAGGAACCATGTTCTTGTTACATGTGATGTCTGCTTTTACAAGGGCTTTCTCGGTTTCTTTCCCGTTTACGTTTTTGTTACGCAGATCCACTAGCATTAAATGGTTGTCTGTACCTCCACTTACAATATCAAATCCTCTATCCACTAAGGATTTTGCCATCGCTTGTGCGTTCTTAATAACTTGGCTTGTATAGGTGGTAAACTTATTATCAAGGGCTTCTCCGAAAGCCACTGCTTTTCCAGCAATCACGTGTTCAAGTGGACCTCCTTGAATTCCTGGGAATACAGCAGAGTCTAACACGGCAGACATCATTTTCGTAACTCCTTTTGGTGTTTTGTGTCCGTAGGTGTTTTCGTAGTCTTTTCCTAGCATAATCAGTCCTCCTCTTGGTCCTCTTAACGTTTTATGCGTTGTAGTAGTTACTACGTGGCAATGAGGGAAAGGAGAAGAAAGATGTCCTTTTGCAATCAGTCCTGCAGGGTGAGCAATGTCTGCCCAAAGGGTAGCTCCTACTTCGTCTGCAATTTCTCTGAATTTAGCAAAATCAATGTCTCTTGAATAAGCAGAATACCCAGCAATGATCATTTTCGGTCTTACTTCTAAGGCTTTCTCTCTTACGTTGTTGTAATCGATCCTTCCAGTTTCTCTTTCTACACCGTAAAAATGAGCTTCGTACTGAATTCCTGAGAAGTTTACGTGGGATCCGTGTGTTAAGTGTCCTCCCATAGAAAGATCTAATCCTAGAATCTTATCCCCTGGCTTTAGAATAGAAAGGTAGATCGCTGCGTTTGCCTGCGATCCAGAATGCGGTTGTACGTTGGCATATTCCACTCCAAAAAGCTGCTTTGCTCTTTCGATTGCTAAAGTCTCAATCTCATCGACGACTTCACATCCACCATAATAACGTCTTCCCGGATATCCTTCCGCATACTTGTTGGTTAAAACACTACCCATCGCTTTCATTACATCATCCGAAACAAAATTTTCGGAAGCGATTAGTTCAATCCCATGGGTTTGACGCGCTCTCTCCTTTTCAATCAAATCGAAAATCACACTGCTGCTCATATTATATAAAATTTGAAATTATTAAATCCTGTGAGCTTTTTTTCAAAGCGTTCCAAATTTACGGAAAATAAAGATTAAATAGCGCCCTTTTTCCACAATCTATACCTAATGTTTATCAGTTTTGAATAATCCGTATAAACAGAAATCCTGCAAGGGGACATTATATTTCAAATGGAAAATCTCAAATTTTGTCCATTGGCCTCATGAAAATCCACTCTTCCCATTATAAATTGTCAAATTAAAATCGAAATTAATCACGGTTAAAAAAACGGGACATCCATCAAATTGGATAGGAATTAGAGCTGATTATATTTCATTACGCACTCTATATATTAAATAAAAAATGCTACTCACTAGTCATTATAAATCTCCCAGCTAGGACAGTGCGAATCTCAAATCTAATCAAACTCTATTTCAAAATACTGAAGTATTGTTTTGTAATGGTCTTGTGCGGAAAGACATGTATTTAACAAATACTTTCTTATACTAGTCCATTCTTGCAATCCTCTATAATAAAATTGTTTAATGTCTTCTCCGATAATAAAAGGCACAATGTTGTTAGCAAGATATTCTTTAAACATAATTAGCCTACCCATACGACCGTTCCCATCCTGAAATGGGTGAATAGCTTCAAAATGATAGTGAAAGTCTAAAATATCTTCAAACGTTTTCTTTTCAATGCTATGGTATGAAGAAAGCATCTCCTTCATTTTTATCTTGACCTCTTTGGGTTTTGTGGTTTCATTGCCTCCTACTTCGTTTGGAAGCTTTTTGTATTCACCCACATGAAACCAGTCTTTACGACTGTCCGATGTTCCTGATTTTAAGAGTAAATGGAGTTCTTTTATATAAGATTCAGTTAATTTAGATTTTGCCTTGTCAATGATAAAATCAATACATCGAAAGTGATTGGTTGTTTCAATAATGTCATCGACATTCACACTTTGGTCAGAAACTCCAATCGTATTTGTTTCAAAAATATATCGGGTTTGGTCATGGGTTAACCTACTTCCCTCAATACGGTTTGAATTATAGGTTAGATCAATTTGTGTTCGGTGATAAATGCCCCCTTTGAGTTTCATCGCTTTTTGTTCTTTGAGATGATTTAAGAGTGGATTATCACTATACTTCTTCTTGTTTGCTTTCTCAGGCAAAAGTGCATCACTGGGAATATTCCAAGTTTTACCAGTTAAGAACGCTCCTTTAATTTTTCCTGTTGCACAGTAATTTCGGATGGTTCTTTGCGAAAGATTCCATTTTTTTGCAAACTCACTTACAGAAATATAATTCATAGCTATTAATTAAAGATGCCGTTATCGGCAAATATACAACAAATAATAGGTTAAATATTCTATATTTTTGCCGTTATCGGTTTGATCAAAGATCTGATTTCCTTCAAGGATGGCTTTTGTAAGAAAAAACAAGTGGGCAGAGCCGTATAAGTTTACAACACCTGTTGTGCATTTAGCATCAATAAACAGTTTTTAAAGTTTTCCTTAAAAATTAAATACGTTTTGCCCTTATCAATTTACAATGACAAAATCAACTTGACAGTTTTTGCAATATGGTCGCAGAAACCAGAAAAACACGACTGCTATACGGAGCAGGTTTGGAACGCTGTTCATTTTTACAGCAACTTATTGGATAATGATAATGTAATTCTTGCGGGCGACATTAATAGCAATTCAATTTGGGACAGACCAAACAGAATTACAATCATACAAACCTTGTTGACTATTTAAACACAAAAATATTTTAAGCGCTTATCATCATTTCCATAACCAAATTTAAGGACAGGAAAAAGACAATACGCTTTTTATGCACCGGAAAATTGACAGACCTTATCATATTGACTATTGTTTTGCACCTTCAAACCTTACCAAGAAATTAAAAAATGTTGAAGTTGGTAATTACGAAACTTGGACAAAACATAGCAATCATTAACAGTAACAATTGACCTATGAAGACAGAAAGAACAAAGCAGTTTTTCAGAAGGACTGTTTTTTTTGTGGCGTTGGGTAACCTTTATTGGTGGTTTTCTGCGGGGTTTTAGTGGCTGTAGGGTACAGCTTCCCTTACCCAATGTATTACTAATCCAAATTTTCTAATTATGTTGCTTTATAAACTTCTTCACTAAAAGACCCACTGCAAAACCGAAAATTCCATGCGCAATTGTCCAATACAACCAAGCAGTGAAATCATTTTCAGCAGGAGGCTTAACTGAAAGGCTGGTAAGAAAAAAGAGTGCTCCTCCCCCAACGGTGTAGACCGCTATATAGTAGAAGAGTGAAAGTTGCTTATTCAAATATTTCAAAATATAATAAAGTCCGATAACACTACAAATACAAGTGACAAAATGGAAAATATAACCGAATAACCAAACCGGTCTTAACTGATTTAAAACGGGCACATAATCGAAATTAAAAAGTAAAATGTAAGCTGTATTTCCTGTTAATATATAAAGTATTTTTAGGGGTATAATTAAAATTACTCCGGCAGCAATTCCAATTAAAGTTAATTTAAAAAAAGTTGAAAGAGAGGGAAATGCTTTTTTCATAAAATTTATTTAACGCAGTAAGTACCCTTGCAATTTATTCTAACTAAAAAATAGTATATACTACCATCTAGTAATTTACTCCTAAATACAATTTTTTTACCAATAATTCTTTTTTTGCATTTTAATCTTATTAATCTTAATATAAACTTAACAGATTTTATAATTTGATGGCATAGTCATTGGTACATTATAGGTAACCAAAAAAATAAAATATTATGAACAATCCAACAGTATCAACATTGAACGATCTTTTACAAATCACAAATGATCGAATTGAAGGTTTCAACAAAGTTGAAGATAAGGTGTGGGAAAAATATCCTAATCTTAAATCAGATTATACCAATATGGTTGATCAGTCGCAAAAAATGAGACTAGAACTGAAGAATTTAATTTCTGAAAGAAATGGAGATGCAGATGATTCAACTACCGTAGCCGGAGGGCTACACCGTACTTGGATTGATGTGAAAAATGCGTTTTCAAGCGATAATGCAGAATCAACTTTAGAAAATGTTACCTTCGGCGAAAATGCAGCTATTGAAGCTTACGAAAAGGCTTTGGACAGCGGTGATTTATGCCCTGAAAGTTCGAGAGTAGTTCAGGATCAACTTCACAGTTTAAAAGCATCTTATCAGAAATTTAAAAACTTAGAAAATCGATACGACTAACGAATCTGATTTTTATTCTTT
>JAEWIE010000013.1 GCA_023387375.1 Bacteroidota bacterium
GTAATTTCTTCTAATACGGCGAGTGAGTCTTTCTCTTGCCCAAAGAAAATTAAGGGACATAGCGTAAGGAAGGCGATAAGAACTCTAGAGTTTTGCATGTAGGGCCGGCTGAGGTGTACTAAAATACGTAATAAATTGAGAGTATAAAATTTCAAAAAAAGTCTTGCCAAAAGACAAGACTTTAAAATTGATATTGTTTTTTTTCTTAGTGCTCCGGTTTGTAACTGTCTTTCAGTGTAACGGTACGGTTAAAGACTAAGTTATTCTCTGTTGAACTACGGTCTTTCGTATAGTAGCCAATTCTTTGGAATTGAATTGGGGCTCCTACTTCGACGTCTTTTAGCGCAGGTTCCGCAAATCCTTTTTGAATATGTACCGAATTTGGATTTACATACTCTAAGAAATCCGTTTCTTTTTCTGCATCCGGTTGCTCCACCGTGAAAAGCCTTTCGTATTGACGAACCTCGATAGGCTGTGCATGCTTAGCACTTACCCAGTGCAAGGTTCCTTTTACTTTTCTAAGGCTCGCTTCGCTTCCGCTTCCAGAGCGACTATCCTCGTCGTAAGTACAGTAGATTGTGGTCACTTCTCCATTTTCATCTTTGTCCACTCGCTCCGCTTTAATAATGTAGGCGCTTTTCAATCGTACTTCTCCTCCTAATTTTAATCGGAAGAATTTACGGTTCGCCTCTTCTTGGAAATCTTCTTTTTCAATATAGAGTTCTCTTGAGAAAGGAAGCTTTCTGGTGCCTGCCTCAGGATCTTCAGGATTGTTTTCAGATTCGAGCCATTCTTCTTTTCCTTCAGGGTAGTTTTCAATGACCAGTTTGACGGGGTCAACGACTACCATCATACGATCCGCTATTTTATTTAAATCTTCTCGTACAAAGAATTCTAAAAGTTGAATATCAATTAGATTTTCACGTTTGGCAACGCCCACACGTTCAATAAAGTTTTTGATGGCAGTAGGGGTATATCCTTTGCGTCGTAACCCTGAAATGGTAGGCATTCTTGGGTCGTCCCATCCCTCTACGACTCCTTCGCTTACGAGCTTTTGAAGTTTTCGTTTAGAGGTGATCATATAAGAGACGTTCATTCTAGCAAATTCTCTTTGCTTGTTTCTAACCGTGCCTTCCGTGTAGACCTGATCTAAATACCAATCGTAAAGAGGTCTATGGTTTTCAAATTCTAAGGAACAAAGCGAGTGAGAAATTTGTTCAATATAATCGCTTTCTCCGTGCGCCCAGTCGTACATTGGGTAAATCTTCCAGGTTTCTCCCGTGCGATGGTGAGGACGTTTTAAAATTCGGTACATCACGGGATCCCGCATATTCATATTGGGAGAGCTCATGTCAATTTTTGCCCGTAGAGACATTGATCCTTCTTCAAACTCTCCGTTTTTCATTCTTTCGAAGAGATCTAAAGATTCTTCTATTGGACGGTTTCGATAAGGACTCTCCACGCCGACTTCTACTGGGGTTTTTCTCTGCTCAGTAATCTGTTCAGAACTTTGTTCATCCACGTAGGCTTTTCCATCCTTAATCATCTGCACAGCCCATTCATAGAGCTGAGAAAAATAATCCGAAGCATAGAGTTCTTTGTCCCATTTGAAACCAAGCCACTCGACATCTTTTTTAATCGAATCTACGAATTCTTGTTCTTCCTTCTCAGGGTTGGTATCATCAAAACGCAGGTTTACTGGCACTCCGTATTTTTCTCCTAGACCAAAATTGATACAAATCGCTTTGGTGTGACCAATGTGCAAATAGCCATTAGGTTCTGGGGGAAAACGAAAACGAAGCTTGTCTTTGCTAAGCCCGCTTTGTAAATCTTGTTCTATGATTTGCTCAATAAAATTGAGTCCTTTTTTTTCTTCTTCCATGATTTAAGAATTTCACAGGCAAATTTAGTAAAAAAAGCACAGAACTAGGGGGCTTTCTTAGGGAAGTAAACGGAAGTCCTACAGTTTAGTTGCGGCGTTATTTTACTGCAAAAATTAACAGAAGAATGAATAATTATATAATTGAAAATGAATAAGTTGTAACGTTTGTATTGCCATAAAACCAGAATTTTACGGTGTCATATAAAGCAATTGTTAAATTTTTAGACCTTCAGTGGGTTGGCACAAATTTGGCATTTACAAAATATCATTTATTAACATTTAATATTTTTCTATGAAGGCGATCAAAAGAAGGTTTGCAAATTGGATGCAAGCGTTAAAGAAGAGAATTTTTGTAGAAGATGTGATTTAAGCAGAACTTTTTAGGGCAAAAAAGGTTTTAACTTAAATGACTTCAAAAAAAATCTGAATTTAGTTCAGGTTTTTTGTTTTTAGAAATTGAAAATCTTTACGTTTTCTATTAATCTACTTTTTTGTACAAATTCTCTCCTTGTAGAATAAGAGACGAGGCTAAGTTGTTTTTGTATAATGCGCCCGTGCCAAGCCCCTGAGGAAGGGTAGGGTTTTTTGTGTAGGTATACTGAGCGAGCGCATTAAGCCCCATATTGCTTTCTAGGGCTGAGGTGATCCACCAGCCTATTTTTAATTTTTCGGCTAAAGAAATCCACTCATCTGAAGCTTTAAATCCTCCGAGTAGAGAAGGTTTCAAAATGATGTATTGCGGTTTTATCTGTTCCAAAAGTTCTTTTTTGTCTTCCAATTCCACCACACCAATTAATTCTTCATCTAAGGCAATCGCAGTGGACGTTACTTTCGCAAGCTTTGCCATGCAATCCCTTTGCTTCGCTTTGATGGGCTGTTCAATCGAATGGATTTCTAATTTAGCAAGCTCATCTAATACGCTAAAAGCCTGCTCATAGGTAAACGCCCCATTGGCGTCAACCCTCAGTTCTAAGTCTCTAGCAGAAAAAGTCTTACGTAGGGAGGAAAGAATAGTCTTTTCTTCCTGCCAGTTCGTTCCAATTTTTAGTTTAAGGGTTTTGAATCCGAGATCTAATTTTTGCTGAATTTGGGCTTCCATAGAGGCTTTGTCACCCATCCAAATAAGACCGTTAATCACAATAGAGTCTTTTGCTTGCGTAAAAGCACTTGGAAAATAAAGATCGTCCCCATAATTAAGATTTAAGATAGCCTGTTCATATCCCATAAGAATAGAGGGATAGGCTTTAAGTTCTTTCTCAATTTCTAATTTGGGGAGATTGATGTTTTTTACGAGCCACTGTAATTTTTCTTCGTACTGGGGCGTATCCTCAAAGCTAAGTCCCCGAAAGAGTGCACATTCACCCTGTCCTTTACCCCCGTCCGATTCAAGGGTTAAAAAGAAGGTGTCTTTCGTTTTTAAAACGCCGCGCGAAGTACCGGCAGGTGTAATAAAATCTAGCGTATAGGGCTGGATTGAGGCAATCATCTGAAAAAGAATTTAAAGGATTACTCTTTGACCGCATCCATTCTCATGAATTCCTCTGCTTTTTCAACCATCGTTTGGCTTCCACAGAAAAAAGGAACTCGTTGGTGCAGTTCTGTAGGTTCAATATCCAAAATGCGTTCAAATCCATTGGATGCTTTTCCTCCTGCCTGTTCTGCAATGAAAGCCATAGGGTTGCATTCGTATAATAATCTAAGTTTTCCATTTGGCGCATTCGCGTAAGAAGGATAGAGGTAGATTCCACCTTTGATCATGTTTCTATGGAAATCAGAAACAAGAGAACCAATGTATCTTGAAGTGTAAGGACGATCGCCCTCCATCATTTGGCAGTACTTAAGGTAGTTTTTTACCCCTTGAGGAAATTTGATGTAGTTACCTTCGTTCACCGAATAGATTTTCCCCTCTTTAGGGAACTGCATATTGGGATGAGAAAGGTAATATGTGCCTAGACTTGGATCTAATGTGAATCCATTTACGCCGTTTCCTGTGGTATACACGATCATGGTTGAAGAACCATAAACCACATACCCCGCTGCAATTTGCTTAGATCCTTTTTGAAGGAAGTCTTTAAGTTGCACAGGAGTTCCTGGTTCTGTCACTCGGCGATAAATAGAGAAAATAGTTCCAACGGAAACATTTACATCAATGTTGGAAGATCCGTCCAAAGGATCGATTAAAACCACGTATTTGCTTAAATCCCCGTTTGCTCCGCATTTGATATCAATGAAATCGTCGTTTTCTTCAGAGGCAATTCCACAGACCACTTCTCTTTGGGAAAGAGCCGTGATGAAAATCTCATTGGCAAGGACATCGAGTTTTTGCTGGTCTTCGCCTTGAATGTTGGTATTGCCCGCAACCCCTATGATATCCGCGATTCCTGCTTTGTTTACTTCTCGGTTTACCACTTTTGAAGCCAGGCGTATGGCGCTTAAAAGTCGAGAGAATTCACCCGTAGAGTACTTAAAATCATCTTGTTTCTCAATTAGAAATTCACCTAAGGTTTGAAGGGATTGCTCTGCCATTATCGTGTTTTTGGTTAATGCTCAAATTTCGTAAAAATATTTGAATTGCCCCAAGACCCCCATGTCTCTTTTTATAGAAGTAGATTTCTATCTCAATTCCCTTTCTCTCAGCCAAGCAAATCAGGTAATTTTTTGCTATTTTTGATTAAAATTTGAGCTCTGGAGTTTTTTCGACGCTAATTTTACAAATTGCATGAAGGTATTTAAATTTGGAGGCGCCTCGGTGAAGGACGCCCAAAGTGTAAGGAATGTGTCTCGGGT
>JAEWIE010000034.1 GCA_023387375.1 Bacteroidota bacterium
CAGCCGGCTATGTGGACTTTCAAACGAGGAGTAAACTTGATAGAAACTTCGTAAAGGCGGAAGCAGGACAATTTGGGACTCTGCGGGGTGTAGTAGGAGTCGATTTATTAAAAGGAAGTAAAAACAATAACCTTTTGATTGGTGGAGAGTTTTATGGAACGAATGGATATTTTGAACATCCACAGGATTTCGAACGCTGGAACGGACTTTTGAAGTATAGTGGGAAGGTTGCGGAAAATAGTTTTCTAAGTGCTTCCTTTACGGCAATGTCGAGCGAATGGAATGCTTCGGGACAAATCCCCGACCGGGCTGTGGAAGGTGGCAGCATTGGATGGTTTGGCGCTATAGACCCGAACGAAGGCGGAAAAACCTCAAGGTATAATCTTGGAGTAAACTTAAAATCCTATCTTTCAAACGGGGGCACGCTCACAAGCCAATTCTATTTCTCCAAGTATCTTTTTGAACTCTATTCCAATTTTACTTTCTTCTTAAACGATCCAATTAATGGTGACCAAATTAAGCAGAAGGAAAACCGTAATCTATACGGCGGAAGCGTCAATTATCAAAAGAGTTTTCGCCTCTTCAATTTGCCAACAGAAACAAACGTAGGTGTACAAGTACGAACAGACGATATTCGAGATTTAGAACTCTCTCGTACGAAAGACAGAATCTTAACGACCGAACAAATGAAATTTGGAAATGTCCTTGAAAGCAATTACAGCACTTACTGGCAACAAAAGTTTTATTTAAATGACAAATGGGATATCGCTCCTAGTATACGTGCTGATTATTTTGAAAATTCATACCAAGATAAATTGTCAAATGAGACCTCTAAAGCAAATTATACAACCCTAAGCCCGAAATTACAGATAAATTACAATGCGTCAGATAAAAGCAAATTCTATCTCTATCTGGGAAAAGGCTTTCATAGCAACGATTCCCGAGTAGTTGTAACGCCTGAAAGTAGGAGATCAACCACACCTGGGCTGGGTGCAGATTTGGGAACCGTTTTAAAAATAGGAAACAAACTACTACTGCAGACTGCTGCGTGGTATCTTTGGCTCCAGGACGAATTTGTCTATGTAGGCGACGAGGCCATCGTCGAGGCAAGTGGAAAAACACAGCGCTATGGGCTTGATTTAAGTGCGCGCTACGAGATCTTTAAATCTCTATTTGCAGACCTCGATTTGAGTCTTGCAAACCCGCGAAGCATTGGCATTCAAAAATCGGAAAGCTACCTTCCGCTAGCCCCTCGTATAGTGAGTACCGGTGGTCTGACTTATAAAAAAGAGAAGGGCTTAAATGGGAGTGTACGGTATCGTTTTATGGGAGATAGACCCGCCAATGAGGATAATTCGGTTGTGGCAAAAGGTTATTTCATTTGGGACGGTGTCGTAAACTATACAATGAAAAACTGGGTGCTTGGACTTTCTCTTCAAAATCTATTCAATGTGAAATGGAAGGAAACTCAATTCGATACGGAAAGTCGTCTTTACAATGAGATAGATCCGGTATCAGAAATTCATTTTACACCAGGGACACCTTTTTTCGCTAAGTTGAGTTTAACTCGGTATTTTTAAAATAATATAATAAAGAATTGCGCGGTATAGAGCTTAGGTTTTTATCTACTATTTCCTTTGGTTCCCTTTAAATTATTTAAGCCTCTTTTCAATCCGCCGTAAAATTAAAAAATCCTCTAACAATCTAGATTGTAGAGGATTTTTTTTGTACCCAGGACCGGGATCGAACCGGTACGCCAAAGGCATTGGTGTTTGAGACCAACGCGTCTACCAATTCCGCCACCTGGGCTATTTTGGTGTGCAAATATAAGGTAAAATTTAAAATCTAAAAATGTTTTTCTTGAATTTGTTAAAATTCAATTTCTAGTCCATCATAGGCTAAGGAAATGTTTGGATCCAAATCGGGGTCGTTTTCGAGATGAAGTCCAAAATGATGACTTATGTGAGTAAGAAGTAAAACTTTAGGTTTAAGCTCCTCATTTAGTTTTTTAATGTCAGGAAGTATGAAATGGGCGGGGTGAAGATCTTCTTTTCGAATACAATTTAAAATGAGGTAATCAAGATCTTTTAAATTTTCTTTTTGCTCTTCCGGGATTGAACTTGCGTCCGTGATGTAGGCTAGTTTTTTGAATTTATATCCAAAGATGGGAAGCTTATAATGCAAGACGGGGATAGGGGTAATTCGTGTGTCCCCAAGGGTAAAGGGAGTCGAATCAATTTCATGAATTTCAAAGGAAGGGGCACCTGGATATCGATTTTCAGTGAAA
Organism: Bacteroidota bacterium; assembly: GCA_023387375.1. Taxonomy (GTDB): domain Bacteria; phylum Bacteroidota; class Bacteroidia; order Flavobacteriales; family Weeksellaceae; genus Planobacterium_A. The sequence goes on from JAEWIE010000034.1 coordinate 2,288, forward strand.
GCATAAGGAAACCTTCCTCTTATTTCTTTTGCCACTCGAGATTGACAGTAGAGGTCAAGGTCTTTACGGGTTCGAAAAATTATAGGTCTTACATCGTCGAGCCCAATGATATGGTCATTGTGTTCGTGCGTTATTAACAGGGAGTCCACTCTCGTCTCCTTAAATTTTAGCATTTGAGTGCGGAAATCAGGGCCGCAGTCAATTACTATTTTGTGATTTGAATCTGTGGTTAGGATTGCCGAGGCTCTTAAGCGCTGGTCTTTAGGGTTTTGAGAGGTGCAGACTTTACAGGTACATCCTATCACGGGGACGCCCTGAGAGGTTCCTGTGCCTAGAAATTTCAGTTTCATTTTGCGCTCGGTTATTATTTTGGTAAATTTACAAAAAAATATAAATGTCCGAGATTAAGCAATTCTTAACCCCGAAACAGAAGGCATTAGCAATCAATTTAGACCATAATATTTACGGCACATTTGCAGAGATTGGTGCTGGTCAGGAAACCGTACGCCATTTTTTCAGGGCAGGGGGTGCCTCTAATACCATTGCAAAAGCAATGTCTGCTTACGACAAAGAATATAGCAATGCGATTTATGGAACGGAAGACAAAAATCGATTTGTCACCCAAACGCGCCTAAAGAAAATGCTTCGTCATGAAATGCAGCTCATTAGTGAAAGATTAAATCAATCTGAGATGCCTAACCGTCGCTATTTTTCGTATGCAAATACGGTAACGACGATTAACTATCACAAAACCTTCAAAGGTCACGGATGGGTAGGTCTCATGTTTCAACACCAAGTAAACGCGGAGTATAGTGAGATTATTTTACATGTGCGATTTAAAGAAAACGAAGCGAGTTTGCAGCAAGAAACTTTAGGGAATCTTGGTGTGAATCTCATATACGGAGCCTTCAATTATTTTGACAACCCCCGAGACTTACTCAAGTCACTTTATGATGATATTTCAGTAGACAAAATTGAAATTGATACCATTCATTTTGAAGGGCCTGCATTTCCTTATATAGACAACCGCCTTATGTCATTGCAACTTGTGAAGAAGGGAATGACCGATGCGGTGATTTTCAATTCAGAAGGAAAAAACATGTTGCCTGCCGATATTCTCTATAAGAAGGATGTTTTTGCCGTGCGAGGTAGTTTTAGGCCCGTGACGCTTGTCAATACCGACATGTTTGAAAAGGGATTGCAGATGTTTTTGAAGGATACGGGAGGAAAACCTGAAGATACGGTCATTATCTTTGAAATCACCACCTTTAATCTGCGTGCTACGGGTAGGATTGATGAAAGGGATTTCTTAGATAGGGTAGATATCTTGGCCAAACTGGGATATACGGTGATGGTATCCAATTTTTCAGAGTATTATAGACTAGCAGAATACTTCACAGACTATAACATTCGATACTTTGGTATCGCCATGGGAGTAAACAATCTACTGATGGTTTTTGAAGAGCAGTATTACGAACATTTGTCGGGAGGTATTCTTGAAGCATTCGGGAAATTTTTCCGAAAAGATATGCGAGTCTATCTTTATCCCTACAAAGATCCAGACACCAATTGTCTACTGACTTCAAAAACTTTGAAAGTAGATAAGAACGTGAAACAACTTTATAAATTTTTTATTGCCAACAGGCAAATTGTAGATGTAGAAGAATACGACCCTAATGTACTTGAAATCTATTCACGCGATGTGCTTAATAAGATCACAAACCAGGAAAGCGGCTGGGAGGATCAACTTCCAGAAGGCGTAGCGGAGATGATCAAGGAAAGAGGACTGTTTGGATACAAAGAATTTCATTTTGAATAAATCATGAAAGAGCTAAAGAAAAGATTATTGTTTATATTAGAAAGTCCTCAGGGAGACTTTGATAGCAAACTAAAAAAGATATGCCAATTGCTTGATCAAGAGATTGAACATTTTAATTGGACGGGTTTCTATTTTCGAAATGGAGACAAAGAGGAGCTAGTGATTGGCCCTTATGTGGGTGCCGAAACAGATCATACGGTCATTCCTTTTGGAAAAGGAATTTGTGGGCAAGTAGCCGTTTCGAATGAAACCTTTGTTGTTGATGATGTGAATCAGGAGTCGAATTACCTTGCCTGTTCAATTGAGACCAAAGCCGAAATAGTAGTTCCTATTATAAAAGATGGAATGAACATTGGACAAATTGACATTGACTCTCACACTCCCAATGCGTTTACATCCGAAGACAAAGAGCTTTTGGAATGGCTTTGCGAGGAAATTGCAAAGATTATAGAATAGAGACAAGCTCTCTATAATGTGACTCAAACTCTAGTAGATGAGTTCCATACCAACTAAAGGCTTCTCCATCTACGAGATGGATTTTAAGATGTGGATAAAGCGCTAGAAGCTCTTCTTTATGTTTTTCTTTAAAAGGGTAGGGTTCGCTTGAAAGAAGGAGGATTTGTTCTTTGGCAAGTGCCTCTAGGGTGATCATGGGATAGCGCTTTGATTTTTCGTGCGAATTTTTGAATCCTAATTGTTCTATGACGGCGTGAATAAACGTGTCTCCACCCACACTTAAGTAAGGATCTTTCCAAATGAAATAAGTAAGAGATTTTCCTGGGCCTTTAGGAAGAGAGTTAAACATCTCGTCCAATTTCTTGTTAAAGCAATGCGCTAGATCCTGTTTTTGGAGACGTTCTCCAAGTTGCGTAAGAAACTCCTTATTGTCATTTAAAGTTTGGATATCAGTCACCCAAACATTGAATTCGGATTGAAGCGACTCGACCTGGTCTTTTTCGTTTTCTTCTTTGCTTGCCAAGATGAGATCAGGCTTAAGGGCTCTTATTTTTTCTAATTTGAGATCCTTCGTGCCACCAATGATTTGCACTTTAGTAACTTCTTCTTTAGGATGGATGCAGAATTTAGTTCTTCCTACAATCTGGGAACTATCAAGTTCAAAGTCAAAAAGAGTTTTAGTGAAAGAAGGAACAAGAGAGACAATACGCATTCGAATCAATTTGAATATTAAGGGTCTTTAAACGAGAAAGGCCTAGCTTTTTTCAAAGATACTAATCTTTTGGAAAGAAGAGAAGTGCGAAATAGGTGAAAAGTGCTTACTTACTTTTTCGAATGTATTTTCGAATTTCGTTTAAGGCTCCGGTGGTACCAATCTTAATAGAGTTTTCTGTACTTCCAAGGATACGTTTGTTTTTGCGATAGGTATCGTACGAAGTTTCCCTTAAGAGTTCTCCGTTTGAATTGTACATTTTCAAACTTACAATGACTTGATTGGAGAGTACGTATTTCCCAAAACCAACTTTGAAATATTTTATTTTAGGAACTACGGCAAGGTCGAAATTATTGTTTTTACAAATTTCCGTTAAGGTCTCAACGTCTACTTCATCGTACAGCATCGGGGTTTCCACCCGGTTTACGACAATATTTTTAGATTTGGAAAACTCTTGCGTAACGCCGTCAAAGAAAGTTTGGTAAGAGGGAAATCGAATCTCTTCAATTCCAGGGTCGATTTCTGGATTGAAAAATAGCACCTGTTGTACGCTTTGCGCACCTAGATTAGAATCCGAAAAACTAGGTCCCTGTGCAGCGGATACATTTATGCAACTCTTTAAAATTACAGCACTTGCCGCAACAAGTAAAATGGGAAATAGTAGTTTTTTCATCTTTGGAATAATGATGCAAAAATAGAGCCAATTCCTGGAATATTTATTATAAAATTTAAGATTTTTTTAACACTTTCTACAGGGTTAATTTTTTGA
>JAEWIE010000048.1 GCA_023387375.1 Bacteroidota bacterium
GTGCAGCTATACAAAATCATACTAAGTAGGATTCCAAGCAGTGCGAAACGATTGGCTCTTGGCCTCATGTAGCGCTGTCCTTTGCAAAAGGAAGAGGTGCGATGCCCTATATTCATTGTGTTAATCTTCTAGGTTATATTGTTTAATCTTGCGGTAAAGTGTGCGCTGCGAAATTCCAAGTTCTTCTGCTGCTTTGTTTCGTCTCCCTTTATGCTTTTCTAAAGCTTTAACAATAAGATCCTTTTCATTGTTTTGCAAAGACAAAGATACAGGTTTAGATTCTTCGATTTCAACCTCCTCCACATCTTCATATTCCGGCTCTGTAGGACTCGTCATCAAATTAGAAGACGTGGGCGCATTTCTATTTTCAAAATACAAAAGTGAATTTGAATTTCCTGATTCAGGTGTGTATATTCGGTTAATAAGATCTTGTTCTTGGTTGCTAAAGTTAGAATTCTCTTTGCTTTTAATAAGTTCTGACGTAAGTGCCTTTAAATCATTCAGATCGCTACGCATGTCAAAAAGAATTTTGTACATGATCTCACGTTCATTATGAAAATCAGAGCCCGAATTTTTACTAAGTTCACTTTTTTGAACCACGGCTGGCAAATGATTGGATTGTGGCAAATATTCGGCGAGACGAACAGAATTGATCTCTCTTTTTTGCTCTACTACTGTCATTTGCTCTACTAAATTCCGAAGCTGTCTAACATTCCCAGGGAACGAATTGCTTTCCAGAAAAGATATTGCATCTGGCGTCAGCTCAATCTCTGGCATTCTATATTTCTCCGCAAAATCTACTGCGAATTTTCGGAATAACAAATGGATATCTCCTTTTCGCTCTCGAAGAGGGGGAATATCAATCTGCACGGTATTGAGGCGGTAATACAAATCTTCTCGAAATCTTCCATCAGCGATTGCCTTCATCATATTGACGTTTGTCGCTGCCACAATTCGAACGTTCGTTTGTTGTACTTGAGAGGATCCTACTTTCATGAATTCCCCACTTTCTAGCACTCTGAGAAGTCTTACCTGCGTTTGAAGCGGAAGCTCTCCCACTTCATCTAAGAAAATGGTCCCCCCGTCCGCAACTTCAAAATAGCCTTTTCGGGTAGTGGTTGCGCCTGTAAATGCGCCCTTCTCATGACCAAACAATTCAGAATCAATTGTGCCTTCAGGAATCGCTCCACAGTTTACAACAATGTAAGGCTGGTGCTTTCTTCGGCTTTCTGAATGAATAATCTTCGGAATGAATTCTTTTCCCACGCCACTTTCCCCTATGACAAGTACTGTAATATCAGTGGGTGCGACCTGAATCGCTTTTTCAAAAGCGCGGTTCAGAGCCGGGTAATTCCCTATGATTCCATACCTATTTTTGATGGCTTGTAAATCGCTCATAAATTGCTACTGCTTTTAGTGTGCAAGCTGCGCTTGCTCTTGTTTTCCTAACAACGTTCCTTGTGTATTTCCATACACATAAACCATGACCAAATCGCCCACTTTTTGCCCCACTTGCTTATCGAAGACACATACCGCATTCTGCGTGTTGCGACCTCGCCATTGATTTTCGTCTTTTTTAGAGGTTCCTTCGATTAGAATTTCATGGTAACGTCCCACGTATCCTTCCATTCTTTTTCTTGACAACTCTCCTTGAAGTTTAATGATTTCTGCAAGTCTTTGCTGCTTCACTTCGGCAGGAATATCGTCTTTAAGTTTTTTGTGAGCGGGAGTTCCTGGCCTCTCTGAATAAGCGAACATATAGCCATAATCGTATTCCACCTCTCTCATCAAGGAAAGAGTTTGTTCGTGGTCCTCCTGTGTTTCCCCACAAAAACCGGTCATCATATCTTGCGAAAAAGCAATATCCGGTACAAGTTCCTTCGCCTTGCGAATTAGATCCAAATACTCCTCTCTGGTATGTTGGCGGTTCATGGCTTTTAAAATAGCGTTGCTACCGCTTTGAACTGGCAAATGCACGTACTTGCAAATATTATCATATTTCGCAATCATTTTGAACACTTCAATATCCATATCTTGAGGATTTGAAGTTGCAAAACGGATTCTCATCCCAGGCACCTTTTGGGCGACAAGCTCTAACAAATGTGCAAAATCGACAGCGGTTGCTTTCTGTATTTCCGTGGCATTTTTAAAATCCTTTTTAGGCCCACCTCCATACCATAAATAGCTATCTACGTTCTGACCTAGCAAAGTGACTTCCTTGTATCCATTTGAATAAAGTTCTTCACACTCTTTCAAAATAGAATGGGGATCTCTGCTTCGTTCTCTTCCTCTTGTAAAAGGAACAACGCAGAACGTGCACATATTATCACATCCTCGAGTGATGGTTACAAAAGCGGTAACTCCGTTTCCACCCAATCGCACGGGAGATATATCGGCATACGTTTCTTCTTTCGAAAGAATCACATTGATCGCATCGCTACCTCCCTCGGTTTCTTTAAGTAGATTGGGTAAATCTCGGTATGCATCGGGGCCTACCACGAGATCAACTAAATGCTCCTCCTCAAGAAGTTTTGTTTTAAGTCGTTCAGCCATACAGCCTAACACACCCACTGTTAAATTAGGATTAGATTTTTTCTGATTTTTAAATTGAGAAAGTCGCATTCTTACGGTTTGCTCCGCCTTTTCTCGAATAGAACAAGTATTTAATAAGATTAAATCCGCTTCCTCTGAGTTAAGCGTCGTATTGTAGCCCTCATCTCGTAAAATAGAGGCTACAATTTCACTGTCAGAGAAGTTCATCTGACAACCATAACTCTCAAGAAAAAGTTTCTTGGTATTTCCTGATTTTTCCGCTATTGCGTAGGCTTCGCCTTGTTTTGTTTCGTCTATGTATTTTTCCTGCACGGGTTCCCTATTTTGAGTTTAGTCTTATCTTCTTTCCAAGAAAGACTTAAATAAAACTAAAAGTTTGGAGGCAAAGATACTAATTTTCTGCCAAAATGGCAGGGAAAACAAAGTAGATTTAGAGCTAGCAAAATTCCAATTTCAAACTAAAAAGAGAGGACTTTAAATCCTCTCTTTCTCTTTTTAACAAAGCATTTATGTTCTTTAATAGAACTTTTATTTTTTTATAATACTTCAATTTGATTGGTCAATAAATCTTCGAATACTTCTCTTTTACGAATCAAAACAGGCTTTCCTTCATGCACCATCACTTCAGCTGGTTTTAGTCTGGAATTGAAATTAGAGCTCATTTCAAAACCGTAAGCCCCTGCATTTCTAAAAACAACAATGTCCGATTCTCGTACCTCATTGATTTTGCGGTCCCAGGCAAATGTATCGGTTTCGCAAATATTCCCCACCACAGTATAAATCCTTGCAGGTCCAGAAGGATTCGAAAGATTTTCAATTTCATGGTACGAGTCGTAAAACATGGGCCTAATGAGATGATTGAATCCTGAATTCACACCTACGAACACGGTGGCTGTCGTTTGCTTAATAACACTCGCACTCACCAGAAAATGTCCCGACCCACTCACTAGATACTTTCCAGGTTCAAACCATAGTTCGAAGGATTTTCCACTGGCTTTATGAAAAGCGACCATCGCTTCTTCCACTTTTTTTCCAAGGGCCTTGACATCAGTTTCCATGTCTGATTCTTGGTAAGGCACTTTAAAACCACTCCCCATATCGAAGTACTTTAAATTCGGAAAACGATCTGCCAGTTCAAACATTATCTCAAGTTGTTGCAAAAACACAGCCGGGTCTTTTATTTCACTTCCTGTGTGCATATGCAATCCTTCAACTAAAATTTTCGTGGACTCAACAATTCTCTCTATATGACGTATTTGGTGAATGGAAATTCCAAACTTAGAATCTATATGTCCTGTCGAAATCTTATAATTACCTCCCGCAAAAATATGCGGATTGATTCTCACAAAAATAGGATAACTTCCCCCGTATTTGTTTCCGAATTGCTCTAAAATAGAGATATTATCAATGTTTATGTGAACATTAAGAGCCATCGCTTCTTCAATTTCTTTGAGATCCACACAATTAGGGGTAAAGAGAATGCGATCTGAGGAAAACCCTGCTTTTACGCCCAGTTTCACTTCATTAATAGAGACACAGTCTAAATTGGCGCCTAATCTTTCAATGTATTTAAGAATATTGATATTGCTCAGTGCCTTGGCTGCATAAAAGAATTTAGTGTTGTTTGAAAAGGAAGTACGAAGTTTTTCATACTGAATTCTGATCTGCTCTAAATCATATACATAAAGCGGAGTTGAGAATTCTTCTGCGATCGCCAAAAGCTCTTGGTTTGTCATAATTATTAGGATTAAGAAGGCAGGTTTAGAGCCTGCCTAAAGTCAAAAAGACGAATAATGGCGTCAAAATTAGGCGATAGGGTTGAGAAATACAACTATTTTTCTCTAATTTAACTCTTAGGAAAAGGCTCGATTCGAATTTCTCGCTTGAGCAGTGATAATTTCATTTCGTTTTGAAGATCTGCAGTGCATTCATTCACGGAGACACTTCTTTTTTCCAATTTCTCCTTTGACTTTAGAACTGTGTGAATTTCATAAAATCCATAAAATTTAATCTCCTCTTGTTTTACGATATAGAATGTGAATTCTTGCGGATTTCGACCCGCAGAGGTCCATATACCATTCTTATCTTTTAAATCGAGAACCTTCTCAAGCTCCTTTTTCGAATTAAATTCTGGATTACTTCGAATATAACTTAAAACCTTAAGCCCCTGTGTAAAGGACTTGAACTTCAATAGGGGAATGGCTTTAGAACTTGCCACAATTCGTTCCACCTCTAAGGATCCAGACTTATCATAAAGACCATAAGCAAGCGATTCTCTCTTCTTAATTCCTCTACTTTGCATCATTAGCTTAGCTAAAAGTGCACTAGTCGTAAGTTCATAATGAATCTGGGTCGTTTGCGTTTGAAGTGATTGGAAGCGTTTCGCTTTTGAATTAAACACAAACTTTGCAAACTTATTTAAATCTTCCACATAGTCAGAGAATAAAATAGCCCCCGACTTATCTTGAAAGTAGATCAGTCCCTTTTCATTTGGTATATCTCGTGTCAACACCTTGATCTTATTGACATACGTTTTTGCATTCGCCTGCTCGTACTGCTGGCGAATAATTTGCAGATCCGTGTCTTTTGAAATTAAAAGCTTAAACAAATCAAGTGTAGCCCTTGCATCCCCTGCTGCTCGATGCGCATCTGTCAAAGGAATACCTAAAGACTTGACTAGCTTGCCTAAAGAATAACTCTCAGCCTCGGGTATCAGCTTTTTCGCAAGAGGAATGGTATCTAATGTATTGATCTTGTACTCATACCCTAGCCGCTTAAATTCTTGACGCAGCATCCGGTAATCAAAATCGATATTATGGCCAACAAGGGTTGTTCCTTCTGTGATTTCTACCACACGACGTGCAAGTTCATGAAATTTAGGCGCTGTTTTCACCATTTTTGAAGTGATGCCAGTCAAACGTTGTACAAAAGGAGTAATCTCTTTTGGTGAATTCACAAGTGAACTAAACTGATCTACAATTCGATGACCATCAAATTTGTAAATAGCAATATCAATGATGCATTCTTTTCTAAATTCGCCGCCGTTACCTTCTATGTCTATAATTGAATACATTACACACGATTAATGCCCTAGGCATCTTCTTGATTGTTTTTTTTATTTATCTTTTCCTTCCGCCTAATCCCAGCATACCTAAAACAAATTTGGCTCCTTCCCTCGCTAAGGTAGTGGTAAAGGTTCGTCCAGCTCTGCTTTGCATTACACTCTCTAGCACACCAGGTTCCGGTTTTGGAGTACGAGTGGTTTTTCTAACCTCTGGTTCAGCTGATTCCACCGCACTTTTCATTCGTTTCGTAAGGAGTTCAAAAGCCGACTCTTTGTTTAAGGTTTCTTCGTATTTTTTGACGAGCGAAGAATTAGACGTTAGCTCCGTCACTTCACTCTCATTCAACACATCCATTCGGGATTCTGGCGAAATCAAATACGTATGCACAAGTGGGGTTGGGATTCCCTTCTCATCAAGAGCCGTTATAAAAGCCTCTCCTATTCCAAGATTTTGGATTAATTGTCCCGCATCGTAGAATTCCGTGATGGGATAGTTTTCAACCGCCTTATTAATCTCCTTTCTATCTTTGGCTGTAAATCCCCGAAGTGCATGCTGGATTTTCATCCCCAATTGTGATAAAACCTCTGGAGGCACATCTCCTGGAATTTGGGTGATAAAATAAATACCCACGCCTTTTGAGCGAATTAGCTTGACCATGGATTCAATCTGCGAAAGTAAGGCTTTTGACGCTTCTTTGAAAATCAGGTGCGCTTCGTCAATAAATAAAACCAATTTCGGTTTTCCAGAATCTCCCTCTTCTGGAAATGTCATATAAATCTCTGCAAACAGGGAGAGCATAAAGGTTGAAAAGAGCATGGGTCTACTCTGAATGTCCGCTACTCGTAAAATATTCACCACTCCTTTCCCATCTCGGGTCTTAAGTAAATCGTGAACGTCAAAACTAGGCTCACCAAACAATGCGCTTGCTCCTTGCTGCTCTAAAGCGACAATACTTCTTAAGATTGCCCCTAAAGAAGCGGAGGAAATAGAACCGTAATCAGCCGCGATCTGAGCTTTACCCTCTGGCGTGCTTGTCACGTATTGAAGTACTTTCTTTAAATCGTCAAGATCGATAAGTGGAAGTCCTTTGTCGTCACAGTACTTAAAGACGATCGACATAATAGAGGTCTGCGTTTCGTTTAGTTCTAATATTTTAGAAAGCAGTAAGGGACCAAACTCCGTTACGGTTGCCCTGAGCTTCACTCCCTTCTCACCGGAAATACTAAGGAGCTCCACAGGAAAGGACTGCGCATTCCACTCTAATAGTGTTTTGCTATAACGGTCCTTAATAATATCGTTTCTCTCTCCATTTTGAGCAATACCCGAAAAATCTCCCTTAATGTCCAAGACCAAACTCGGAACTCCCAAGTGTGACAATTGTTCTGCAAACACCTGGACTGTTTTGGTCTTTCCAGTCCCCGTGGCTCCTGCAATTAATCCGTGTCGGTTGATGGTCTTTAAAGGTAAGCTGACATTTACCTCAGGAACCACTGCGGTATCCAGCATTCCTTTTCCCAAAATAATGTGTTCACCTTTGGGACTATAGCGCTTTTGAAGCTCCTCTATGAATTTAGTTCGATCTGCCATAATTAAGTAATCTTACTTTGTTTTGGTTAAATTTAGGATATTTTGCCAAAAGAACAGAGAACACGGCCAAAAAATAATTAAATGAAACAAATTCCGCTCTTCTACAAGTGACAAATATCACTTCTTTCACCCTTTATTTCTGCGAGTTTCACCGATATTAATCTTTAACTTTGAGGAACGAAATGAAATTTGTTTCCCTACACATATTATCTCTTCTAATCTTTGTAGCTAGTTTTCAAAACTCTCTACTGCTGGTCGATTATGAGATCAACCGCAGCTTTTACGAAATTCATTGTATGAATCAAAGCCGCCCAGAACTTGAATGCCATGGGAAATGTGAACTAAGCAAAATAAGTGAGAATTCAAACTCTCTTTTTAGACTTGTGCAAATTGGATTTGAATTTCACATTCTTCCTTCTGCAAGTACTTTCACTCTCAGTACTCCTAAGAAATTTAAACGAAGCTTAGGCAAGATTGCCTATTCTCCCTCTCTTTTGAGCAGTCCATTTTATAACGTTAGAACGGCGCCTCCTCAATCCTAAATTTTTAATTGACTTTTTTTCATGCTATATCCCCTAATGGGACTTAGCCCGCAATTTTCATTTAAAAATTCAAAAATTATGATTTCAACAACTTATTCAAATCGCATCCTTATAGCGTTTTGCACCTTTCTCATTACCACCCACAGCCAACTATTAGCACAAAATACAGTAGACCAGGACACCACCAAAATCCACTCAATTGAACGAATCACCCTTCGCAAAGCCCAAAACAGTGACTCCAAAATAAAAGACCTAGCGCTGCAAGACACGGATCGCCTCACCCATGATGCCGGGCGGTTTCTCAGTCAACTTCCCGAAATAAGCGGAGTTCGTAAAGCGGGTCAATATGGAATGGATCCTGTTTTACGCGGATTTAAATATGAACAGCTCAACATTGTTATCGATGGTGGTCTTAGCGCATTAAATGCATGTCCAAGTCGAATGGACCCACCCGCTAGCCAAGTAAACATGAACATGGTTCAAGAAGCGCAGATCTACAAAGGTCCTTATCATTTTCGGTATGGTCCCGCCCTTGGCGGTAGCATCAATTTTGTGACTGTAGCTCCCTCTTTTCAAGATTCCGCCACTTTAAAAGGCCGATTCTCTTCGGGATACGAATCGAATGGTAATTTATTTAAGAGTGAAGGAAGCTTATCCTTGCAATCCAAAAATTTAGTCTCAAGTCTCTTTGCCGGATATCAAACGGCCGATTCTTATCACGATGGCAACGGAACAGAGGTCCCCTCTAGTTTCACGCGGTACAATGTAGGTTCAAAATCCACCGTGAAATGGAATGAACATCAACTATCCACCCTTCAACTTACGACTAACCAGGCAAGAGATGTTGAATTTGCAGCTCTCAGCATGGATTTGCTTTATGACAAAACGTGGATGGCACAACTTGAACACAAAATTCATTTTGACAGAAAATTATTAAAAGTCCTTGATTTCTCAGGGTATGGAAGTTGGGTAGACCATTCCATGGGAACCTACAATCACTCGATGGTATCCAACGTCCTAGCAAAAACTTACGGTGCACGAACAGAAGCTACCTTTCAAACGGAGAATAGCAAGTTCTTCTCGGGCTTCGATTTCAAATCCCAAAGTGCTGAAAATAAAGAAATGATAATGACCATGATGGATCATTCGATGCAGCGAGACGGGACCAGCTGGCAGAATTCAACTTTGAATCAAGTAGGCTGGTTTAATGAGTTTCAAACCCGGTGGGGAAATTCAAAACTAACACTTTCTTATCGGATGGATTATGACAAGGGAGAAGCTAAGGAGCTCTCGGATCTTTTCATAGCTCTGTACGGCGATGGAAAATCAGAAAACCTAAACCATAGCTTTAGTGTGGGTTATACAAAGAGACTAAGTTCAGCTCTCTCTCTTGCTCTATGGAGTGGAAGAGCAGAGCGCAGCGCCAGTTTATCGGAGAGGTATATCAATCGTTTTCCTCAAGGCCTAGACAATTATGAAATGTTAGGGAACCCCAAATTGAAACCAGAGAGCAATTTTCAAACGGATCTTATTGTCTCCTATCAAAACAATGCATTTTCGTTTCAAGCCTCAGGATTTTACTCTTACCTAACTGAGTTCATTTCAGGAAAAATCAATCAGGATGTACCCAAATCTTCCATGGGAAGCCCTGGCGTAAGACAATACGTGAATTTAGACCGCGCATTTAAAACGGGCTTCGAGTTGGCTGCCAAATATCATTTTAATCCGCATTTTCACAGCTCCTTTGGTCTTGCATACACCTATGCCGAGGATCTTTCCACAAAAATTCCTCTTGCCGAAATTTCACCAATAGACCTACGATTTAATCTCACGGCCAAATTTGAACCTTTGGAAGTGGGCGTAAATCTTAGACATGCGGGTGCACAAAATCGAATTGACCCGTCTTTCTCCGAACTTAAAACGTCTAGTTTTACCCTTCTCGATTTAGACTTCAAATACTCACTTTTCAAATCCTCTTCTATTTTCGCAAGCATTAGCAATGTATTTAATGCAGCCTATGCTGAGCATTTGAGCAGAACCCTTTCTTCGGATTCAAACCAACGAATTCTTGCTCCAGGGCGCTCGCTTGGCATTGGGTTTACGAAAAACTTTTGACATTAAGAGTAGAGCGGGCTTAAAAATAGGATGGCTTTAAATGCCATCCTTTTTTTTAAGATAAATTGCATAGATTTGTTAGTACATCAAATCAATTTCTATGACACGACCTGAACTAATAGATGCCTTAATTGAAAAGCAAAAAGCCATTATAGAAAATTTAGAAAGTTCGGTAGAGAGATACCAAACTGCTTCTGACATAGACGAACAGGAGACTAGAGAACCAGAAGACTTCTCTCGTCAAACAGAAGCGAAGGATATGCAACTTCGCTTTGAGAAACTGCTGCGTGAAGCAAAATTAACAGTGCATTTTTTAGAAGAACAAAAACATCAGCCTCATGATCAAATAGAAAAAGGTGCGCTTGTTGAGACAAGTGGAGATTGGTATTTTCTCGGCGCATCGATTCCTAGCACAGAAACCAACAAAACCACAATCATATCGGTCTCCGACCAAGCGCCTGTTTACCAAGAATTTACTTCAAAAAAAGTAGGAGATCGGCTACAAGTGGGTCAGCAGTCACTAGAAATAATCCGAATCATTTAGAGTGAGAAAATCGTACGTTTCTCCAGACCAAAAATCGGAAATAATAAATTATATTATCTTTGAAGGCATCAACAACTAGGTTCTAAATGCATATTTTAGGTTATTTTTTTGCTATCGTCATCGGTCTTGTGATGGGACTAATTGGTGGCGGCGGCAGTATTCTAAGTGTTCCCGTATTCGCTTATCTTTTTGACATAGACGCTATTACAGCGACAACATTCTCCCTTTTTGTAGTAGGGGTTACCAGCTCTGTAGGTTCTGTAAGTTTTGTTCGACAAGGACACGTGCAATTTTCTTCGGCACTCCAATTCGGAATTCCTTCCATTCTTGGAATACTCTTTTCAAGAAGAGTGGTTCTTCCCCACCTTCCGCCTTATATTATCAACCGCTGGGGAATTACCATTACCAATGAGATGTTTATCTTGCTTTTATTTGCCATTCTCATGTTAATCTCTGCGATTAAAATGATACAAAAAAAAGAAAGGCCAAGGGGTAGAAAATTCCAACAATCAAACTACACACTTCTTGCCTCGCAAGGCCTATTGGTGGGGATCATTACGGGTTTCATTGGTGCGGGGGGCGGATTTCTAATCGTTCCTGCGCTGGTGATGTTAGTTGGAGTTTCCATGAAACAGGCCGTAGGTACTTCTCTATTTATCATTTCGATAAATTCCCTAATTGGATTTGCTTCCTCTTTAGACAAAGTACATATTGATTGGCCTTTTCTTCTCTTCTTCACTGGGCTCTCTATTGTGGGGATCTTAGTTGGAGTTGCTTTTTCTAAAAGGATCGAATCTCAAAAACTAAAACCGCTCTTTGGTTGGGTCGTGCTCACCATGGGAATCTTCATTATTATTAAAGAACTTATTTTAAGATAAAACGGTGTTAAAATCTAGATTATTTCACCTGATTGATTTCATCAATCGCAACCATGAACTACGAAGTCGAAAGATTTAAAATAATTAGTCGAAATTTGCATTGTATAGCAAAAAACTACAAACAATTTTAGCAAAGATGAAAATTGAACAAATTTATACGGGATGCCTTGCGCAAGGAGCTTATTACATTGTTTCCGAAGGAGAAGCTGTCATTATCGATCCCCTTAGGGAAACCCAGCCGTATCTTGAGCGCCTGTCGCAAGATGGAGTTCAGTTAAAATATATTCTCGAAACGCATTTTCATGCAGATTTCGTCTCAGGTCACGTGGATTTAAGTGAAAAAACAGGGGCTCCGATCATCTACGGACCCACAGCAGACCCTACATTTGAAGCAACGATCGCAAAAGATGGTGACATCTTAGAAGTAGGGAAAGTAAAAATTAAAGTACTTCACACTCCAGGACATACAATGGAAAGTACGACTTATCTACTGTTTGACGAAGACCAAAAACCACATGCTATATTTTCTGGAGACACTCTGTTTTTGGGAGATGTCGGAAGACCCGATTTGGCTCAGAAAGCAGCCAATTTAACCCAAGAAGAACTTGCAGGACTACTTTACGAGAGTCTTCAAAATAAAATTATGCCTCTGCCTGACGAACTTCTTGTTTACCCAGCGCATGGCGCGGGCTCTGCTTGCGGTAAGAACATGCAGAAAGAAACAGTCGATACACTTGGGAATCAAAAAAGAACCAATTACGCGCTAAACCAGCCTAGTAAAGAAGCTTTTGTTGAGGCAGTCCTTGATGGGCTATCCGCACCTCCACAATACTTTGGAATGAATGTGGCGCTCAACAAAGGTGGATATGCCAGCTTCGATACAGTACTAAACAACAGCCTTAGAGCATTGGAACCGAGTGAATTTGAAAGCGCGGCCGAGCAGACGGGCGCACTTATATTGGACACTCGATCCGCTGCAGAATTCCACAAAGGATTCATTCCCAACTCTGTTAACATTGGACTAAAAGGAGATTTCGCACCTTGGGTTGGAGCAATGATCGTCGATGTGAAACAACCCCTATTACTTGTAACCGAAAAAGGAACAGAGCAGGAGGCGATTACAAGACTTGCCCGAGTAGGATTTGACAATGTAATTGGCTATTTAAACGAAGGATTTTCTTCTTGGAAAGCATGTGGCAAAGAAATCGATTCGATTGAAAGAGTTAGTGCACAGAATTTTGTGAACGAAAAAGAAACGGATGTTAAGATTATTGATGTTAGAAAACCGGAGGAATTTCAATCTCAGCATATTGAGGGCGCAATTAACGCACCTTTAGATCAGATTTCTCAATGGGCAGGCAAAATGGACTTAGACCATCCATTCTACATTCATTGCGCAGGAGGGTACCGAAGCATGATTGCAAGTAGCATCCTTAATTCGAGAGGAATCCGAAATTTTAAAGAAGTCGAAGGAGGTTTCAATTCGATTAAGCAGCTAGATGGAATCTCACTTACATAAGTGCATGATTGTTGATAGTTAGTCCTTAAACGTTTTTTAAACACAGTTAGAAATCCTTTGTTATGTCACAAAAATTCAAAGAACTTATCGATTCTGAGCGTCCTGTTCTCATCGACTTTTTTGCGACCTGGTGCGGTCCATGCAAAGTACAGTCATCCGTTTTAACAGAAGTAAAAGAAAAAATAGGAGACCTCGCACGAATTGTCAAAATCGACGTAGATCAATTTCCAAGCATTGCGGCTGAATACGGAGTTCGTGGAGTTCCCACTTTAGCAATTTTCAAAAACTCAGAACTGCTCTACAAACAAAGTGGAGTTCACGATGTCAACACACTTGAATCTCTCTTGAAAAAACATGCCTAGCAGTGTTAGTCCTCTAGAAAAAACGGATCTCGATCGAGTAGGAACTTGTAATGGTTTCGGTACTCGTCAAGGCGCTTTAAATCAATTGTGCCCGTAATTCCATTGCTAGTCTCTTCTGCGACTGACTTTCCATCGGCAAAATACAGATAAGAACTAGGAATATAATTCAAATCGTTTCCATCCACTCCTATTCGATTCACCCCTAAAACATAACATTGGTTTTCAATGGCGCGAGCTTTGAGTAAGCTTTGCCAATGCTCGACTCTTTTGTCTGGCCAATTAGCGACATACAAGATTGCATCATAATCTTCCTTATAGCGAGAGAATACAGGAAATCGAAGGTCATAACACACTTGCAATAAAAAGCGAATACCCTTATATACGACAACTATACGATCGGTTCCAGCCGTATAAACTTTGTCTTCACCCGAAAAAGAAAAAAGATGTCGTTTATCATAGTAACTAAAGTCTCCTTCAGGTGTTACGAAATACATACGATTCAAATAGCTTCCACCTTCTTGAATCGCCACACTTCCGCAGATTGCGGCATTTTTGCGCTGTGCATAGGCTTTCATCCATTCAAGACTTGAGGCATCCTTATCTGCGATTTGTTCAGGCGTCATTGAAAAGCCAGTAGGAAACATTTCAGGCAGTACAATTAAATCCGCATCTACATCCTCGGTAAGAGATTCTATTTTCTTAAAATTGAACGTGGGCTCATGCCACTTTATGTCCAAACTTAGCCCAAAAAGGTTGATTGTTTTCATATAGAACTTTTCTTAAATTTATAATAATTTACACATCTAAACCAAATAAATCTTTTTTGGCTTTATATTTGAATTGGGATGAATGAACAATTAAAATTAAAAAAATTATGAAAAAGCTTATTTTAGTATGCTCAATGCTGTTCGTAGGAAGCTTAGTTTCCGCTCAAGCATGGAATGGTAAAGGAGATCAAAAAGTACAAATCGGTCTGAATGGATGGGGTTACGGTACTGGGATCACAGGTAGTTACGATTACGGTTTAGGAAACATTGTATCACTTGGTGCAGGTGCTAACGTGTATTTCGATGGCTATAAAGATGATAACAAAGACAACAACCTGTTTGTATTTGGACGTGTTGGATTCCACTTACAAGAACCTTTAAATTTACCAGAACAGTGGGACATCTATCCTGGTGTTAACATTGGGGTTCTAGGAAAAGACTTTGGTTTAGGAGCTCACTTAGGAGTTCGTTACTTCTTCAACCAAAATGTAGGTATCTACGGAGAGTTTGGTAACAACGGTAGCTTAGGGGTATCATTTAACTTCTAAACCTTTCGAAAATAAAGATATAAGGTTCTCTTTTAAAGGGAACCTTTTTGTTTTGGCATGCTTTTGATAATTACTACCTTTGCCGCACTTATTATTTAAATACAATTAATGACTATAGCTCAATTATTTCAGTTCTTCCTAAGTATCTCAATACTTGTGGGCCTCCATGAATTAGGACATTTCATCCCTGCTAAATATTTTAAGACGCGAGTCGAGAAGTTTTACCTCTTTTTTGACCCTTGGTTTTCCATTGTAAAAAAGAAAATTGGTGGCACTGAATACGGAATTGGTTGGCTTCCTTTAGGAGGCTATGTGAAGATCGCAGGAATGGTGGACGAAAGTATGGACACCGAACAACTTAAAAAACCTGCTGAGCCTTGGGAATTCAGAAGCAAACCCGCATGGCAACGTTTAATCATCATGCTTGGAGGGGTCACAGTTAACTTTTTCCTGGCTTGGTTAATTTACTCTTCTCTTTCTTACTTCAAAGGCGAAAATTTCCACGACAACCTAAAATTTGAAAATGGAATTTCGGTGAGCGCGGAAGGAAAGAAAATGGGTCTAATGACAGGAGATAAAATCCTAGCCATTGATGGAAAGCCAGCAGAACGTTTCGAAACCTCTCTAGTGAATATGCTTTTTGCAGAGGAAGTAACAGTACTTCGCGAGGGCAAAGAAGTCACTTTTGCCGTAAACGAACAGGGTGTAGCGGATGTTTTAAAAGCAAATGAAGCCAAAGCTTACTTCTCTCAACGTTTCCCAACGGTCATCGATAGCATTACTCCGAATGGAGGCGCTCAGCGATCAGAATTAAAAAAAGGCGATAAAATTGTGGCCATTGACGGGACGCCGACTCCGTTCTTTGATCAAGTGACAGAAGTGCTTGCTACAAAACAAAATCAAGATGTAAACCTAACGGTCATTCGAAACAATCAAACGCTGGACACTAGCGTAAGAGTGGACAAAGAAGGAAAATTAGGATTTTCTACTGACATAAATCCTTTGTTATCTGCTCTG
>JAEWIE010000059.1 GCA_023387375.1 Bacteroidota bacterium
GAAATTTGAAGACATAGTTCGCGTGTCGGGCAAAGAACCAAAAATTGGATTTTACGACTCGTATCGTCAATCATATCCAAAATCGGAAGCGAAAATGCTGCTGTTTTGCCTGTTCCCGTCTGCGCTAGAGCGATTAAATCGCGAGTATCTGATAAGATGAAAGGAATAGTCTGTTTTTGGATTTCTGTCGGGGCCTCGTAGCCCAGTTCGCCAATTGCCTTAAGTAAATCAGGACTTAAATTGGACTCGGAGAATAAATTCATTCAGTAATTTAAAAATTTTTGCAAAAGTACAACAAATAATTGAATAACAGCTAATAAGAAATTTTTGTGCCATAGGCGCAAAGCTCACACCCTACCCCTCTCATCCTCTTACGATTACACCCCTATTCCATCCCGTACTGCATCCAAAAAACGGCCTCCAGCGCACTTGGGAGCATATCCTTATTTTACTTTTTATTAAGAATTTGTTAATTCAGATTCTTATATGTCGCTTACTTTCCTTGTTTCAGTCACAAAAAAAGAAGGATTTAAACCCTTCTTTTTTCTAATATATTATTCGTTGGTTAACCGCTCTAAAACGGCCACAAAATTGGGATCTTCAGGTGAAATCGCATAGTAAAGTGCAATATTTGAAGTCTGGTCCACCACGATAAATCTTGGCACCCAGTTAAGTTCAATGTAGTTATTAAAAGGGTTTTTCCATCCCTGATCGAACCAATAGTGATCCCACGACTCCATTTTGTATTTGACTAGACCTCGATTCCACTGCTCGTAGGAGCGATCTAAGGAAAAATAGACAAAATCGACCTGAGGATAGGTATCCTTAATTTCTTGCGTTTTAGGGAGTGCGAGGATACAGTCTTGGCACCAGCTTGCCCAAAAGTCAATGACAAGGATTTTTCCTTTGTACTTTTCAAGCACAGCTCCTATCGTTGTTTTTGATCCGGCTTTTGAAGTAAGTCCTTCCGCTAATGCCTCTTTCGAAAAGGAAGTTTTTGGAGACTCTGGAGCTCTTTGAGCATAGCCTAAAGAAAAGACAAAAACGGAACTAAGGAGTAATATGTTTTTAAAAGACGTTTTTATTGAAATCATTTTATTTATTTATTTTTTAATTCTAATAGGACGATTTGCTCTGTCGAGTCAAAGCTTACTTGTCCGTTTTTTACTTTGGCACTCACGCCTGAATAGGCATCAAAGACCCTCGCTCCTTCTGCAAAAACGCCACTTACATTTAGCTCTTTTTTACCTGGAGATAGGGAAAGACCGACAATGACTTTGTCATTTCCAAGTACTCTAGAAAAATAGTACGGACTTTCCGAAAGCATTTGGTGTTTACCTGCGCCTATTGCAGGATGCGCAGAGCGAAATTTACCTAATTTCTGGTAATGAGCCAAAAGTTTTTGCGTATTTGCATTCGATTTAATGTCCTGCCAATTCATATTGCCACGAAGAGTGGCATCCCCCACAGCTCCTTCTAATAGTAAACTCCTTCCCGATTCATCTCCATAATAGATTTGAGCAATTCCAGGGGAAAGAAGTAGTTTATTCGCAGCTTCATATCCTCTTTTTCTCTCTTTGTCAAAAGGCGATCCATCGTCATGGGAAGTCAAATAGTTCATAACCGTTTTCCCTTTTAAAGGTCCATTAATCTTTTGATCGTAATAAGAAAATAAGGGCTCATACTCCCTATTTGCATCCGATTTAAAATCAAAATTAATAAGCGCATCAAAACCATTTTCAAAGTAATTCACTTTGCGATCGGAATAATTATAATCCATATCTTGAGAAACGCCATATCCATACACTTCCCCTACGAGAAAGAAATCCTGATCATCCAGAACATTCCTTGGATTTGCAGCTTTGTACTCTAAGAAGGCACTCTGAGCTACTTTCTCAAACTCTTTCCAAACATCCTCTTCGGTATGCTTTACGGTATCCACGCGATATCCATCGATTCCAAATTCTTTGATGTAATCACTTAGCCATTTCATGACGTAATACTTCGGCGCCCTAGGATAACCTGTTTTTTTAAAGAATGCATCTAATTCAGCGACCTCTTTTTCATAACGATTCTCTTTTTTCCATTTATCCACAAGGTTTGCAGGTAGCTCTACAGGTAGTTCGCTTTCTGTGCGTAAATCCGGAAGGTTTTCCACAAGCGTACACGAAGTCGTAGAATGGTAATTTTCATGGGTGCAGGTAGGATTGGTTCTTACCCAAGTAGAAGGAAAAACTTTATCGGTAGGCGTTACGGGTCCCGTATGGTTAATTACGGCATCAAGTACAATCCGAATTCCTCTCCTGTGAGCTTTCTCTACAAATTCTTTTAAATCCGCCTTCGATCCAAAATTAGGATCAAGCGCCGTCCAATCTTTTGCCCAATACCCGTGGTATGCATAGGTAAGCCCTGTGCCTTCGTCCACGGATCCATGAATTTGCTCCACAAGAGGCGTAAGCCATATCGCATTCATGCCCAAGTCTGAAAAATAGCCTTCCTCTAATTTTTGAATCATCCCTCTTAAATCGCCACCTTCAAATCCCCGATAAGGAGCAGTAGAATCCATTCGACCAAAGGATTTATCGTTGGTAGGATCACCATTTAAAAAGCGATCTGGCAGTACAAAATAGAGATTGGCAGCTTGCCAATTAAAAGGATTCGCTTTGGAAGGGGCGGAAGTATTCACAGCGCAGGAACTAAAAGATAGCAACGCTACAAAGGCAATCAGAGTGCTTTTTAAAGTCATAATAAAATCGAATTTCTACTTATATAAAGGGAAAGTGAGTCTTTTCATTTAAGGAGGCTTAATTTAGTGATTTTTGTTTTTAAAAAGAGTCCTAAATAAATCTCTTGTAGAAATTTACCTAATTTGACTCCTTTTCACCAAAAACAGTATCTTTGTTTCAAAAGAACCTGCCTCTATATGTCTCTATACAGTCAATTGGCCGAAACTCTTTCTTACATAGCTCCCCCTATTTACAAGGAGCGATTTTTTAAGAGATTAAAACATCTAGACGCTTCTCACCGCATAGAGGGCAAGGTAGAACCTGAACTTTATTGGTTAAATAAACAGGTTCATAAAGACGATGTTTTTCTAGACATTGGATCTAATGTCGGATCATATTTATACACCCTCGAGAAACACCTTAAATCAGAGAACTTGTATGGGTTTGAGCCCAACCGTATTCTCTACAAACGATTAAAACGGTTATTCCCAACTCTTCCTATTTTTCCACTTGCGCTTGCTGATCAAAACAAGGTGGCGGAATTTAAAGTGCCTGTGATTCATGGCCACAAAATAAAATCAAGAGGAACCTTGCAAACCCACTTAAAGGAAGAAGGAGAAGAATCAGGAGAATTTCAAAAGGTGAAAGTCATGCGCCTTGATGATTGGGCTCCTATGGAGCATTTTGAAAGGCTTGACTATATAAAAATAGATGTGGAAGGAAGTGAAGAAAAAACACTTAAAGGAGCCCAAAAAACCATCAAGCGATTTAAGCCCACTCTCCTCGTTGAAATTGAGCAGCGGCACCATGAATCTCCTATTTGGCCTCTAATTTTAGAGGTCTGCTCCTGGCGATACAAACCCTTTTACGTCGATCCAAAAACTTTAGAGCTCACCGCTCTAGAAAAGACATTTTTCGAATCTCAAGCAAAGCTGCAAACAAATTCTAGCTCTCCGTACATTAATAACATTATCTTTGTGCCCGAAAAATGAATGTAGTATCGCGACAGAGTTTTAAATACTCCTTAATTGGGTATTTTGGTTTTTTGCTGGGCACGCTCTCCGCACTTTTCGTGTTTCCTTATGACATGGAGTTCTATGGGAAACTGCGTTACATATTGCCGGCTGCAGAAATGCTTCTCCCTATTGTCGTATTTGGACTCTCGTTTTCGAATGTAAAATTTTTTATCAAAACGCAAAAAGAGGGAAAGCATCAAAATTTCCTAAGTCTTTCGCTTTTAGGCGTTGTACTTAACTTCGTATTATTTGTAAGTGGATTTTTCCTGTTTTTTTATCTCTTTCCTCAATTTAAGGACTCACAACTTTTTCAGTTAAAGTTTTTAATTCTTCCGTTAATTCTGATTTTAGCGCTTAGCGCTGTATTCAATAAATACATCTCCAACTACAAACGCATTGTAGTTCCTAATATTTTTGAGAATCTATTTCCAAAACTAGCGAATCTAGGGACTTTCTGTCTTTTTGTGTTTTTGGGCGTAAGTACGAAAGGCTCCTTCGGATTCTTAATTGCAATGTTTACTCTTGCGCTCTTTGGTTATGTGCTCTATGCAAATTCCCTTGAGAAATTAAAACCCGATTTTTCCACCTCCTACATCCAAAAAGAAGGCTTTTACAAGCAAGTTTTAAACTATAGTCTATTTGGATTTCTAGGCAATATTGGCAATTACATTGCCTTTCGGATCGATAACTTTATGATTGGTGAATACCTTACTTTTAGCGAAAACGGTGCCTACAGTATTATCCTTTCCGTCCTCTCTTTTATTCTCATTCCTCAAATGGGACTTTTTAATATTTCCGCTCCCCTTATCAACAAATCCATTGAAGAGAATGATTTTGAGGAGCTCAATCGCTTTCACAAAAGCACATCTTTAATGCTTTTCTTTTTGGGAGCCACTCTTTTCTCTTGTATTTTGGTCGGGTTCCCTTATCTTACGCACTTTATCGCGAGTGGTGAAGCCCTTAGAGAAGCCTCTCCCGTTATTTGGATCCTAGGATCTGCTATGATTTTTGATTTGGCCACTGGATTTAACGGGCATATTATTTCACTCTCGAAATACTACCGCTTCACCATTATTGTCATGCTATTTTTAGCCTTGACTAGTGTAGGACTCAATTTTCTATTTTTACGCACAACGAACCTAGGAGTTATTGGGATTGCCCTTGCCACTGCAATCTCTCTCACGCTTTTTAATCTCATTAAAATTGCGTTCAATTTCTGGAAATTCCAAGTCTTTCCTATTACCATTGAAATGGTATACACAAGTATTCTATGCACCCTTGGAATCACACTTTCCATCATTCTTCCCGAAAGTAGCTCTCCTTTTCTCAATCTGGTTTATAAACCTTTAATCGTGTTGGGTGTGATTGGAATTGGGAATCATTTCATGGGCATTTATCCTCTAGAGAAATACCTGAATTGGAGTTTCATTAAAAGTCTTTTGAAATTCTAAGTTCTTATTTTCCTCTTTATTTCAGTTGCAAAAGAAGGCTTTCTAATTCGCTCGATACCTTGCTTTTTACATATCTTCCATAAGGAATTTTTTCGGCGGACTGCTCTTCTATTAAAGATGAAATAGTACTTCCTTTCGATGACTGCACTAAAGGGCAAGAGCTTTTGTAGAAAGAAGGAAGCAATAGTGGCGTTGAAAATTTAATAGCATCTCCTATTGCGCC
>JAEWIE010000015.1 GCA_023387375.1 Bacteroidota bacterium
GAGCTTGACGATCCCGAAGAACGGAAACCTCCGTCGTTTCTAAATCCACCTGAGTTCGAATTTCTAAACCCACTGTCTGGTGTACGATAAGGAGTTCGGTTCTCCACTCTCGGCTCCACTCTTTGCGGTGTTCTCGTCGTAGAGTTCATACGATTTGAGTTGTTTAAAGTACCTCTTCGAAGCGTAGAGCTAGATGTTCTAGGAACGCTTGATCTGAAGGTTCCTGAATTTCTAAATCCTGCATTGCTATTCATCGTATTGGTACTTGGATTTCTGTAATTTCCATCTACACCGCTTTTTCTTCTTGGTGCGCGGTAGGTGTTGTAATTTCCACCGTAGTAGCCATTGTAATAGTTTCCGTATCCATAGTAATTGCCATAATAGCCTCCGTAATAAGGTCCGTATCCGTAATAAGGCCCATAGCCATAGAAGGAATTATAGCCATAGAAAGGAGAATATCCCCATCCCCATGGATCGTAAGGCATGTACCCCCAACCCCAAGGACGGTAGCTAAAGTAAGGCGAGTATCCCCAACCAAAACTAAAGCTAAAACGACTTGGCCAGTAGCCTGAATAAAGTCCGTATCCATAGCCATATGGATAACCCCAACCGCTACCGCTATATTCTGTGATGGATCCGGCGTAGTTTCCCCAATCGGAATCGGTCGCTTCGAGCGTGTTCCAGTTATCGTTTTGGTAACGAGCTTTCGAATCTTTTACGTTTTTTTCGCTCTTCTCTAGGATCGTGGGTTCGTCGTATTGGTAATAATCGCCTACTTGGTTGTATTCTCCGCCCACTTGAGCCACAGGCAAGGTGTCTGTGTTAGGATCGTAGTAAACGCCATCGGTTTCACTATAGCCCCCTGGGTAGGCTCCACAGGAAATCGCGATGAGTGCGACTCCTACTAGAAGGCTTATTTGTGAAAAAGGCCGCTTTGGCAGGTTTTTATGTATATTTTTTTTCATGATAGATAAGAAAGATTTTAATTTAATTTATATTTGCAATTCGTTTAAAAACAGAAATTAGCAAAAGGGTTTTAGCCTTTTCAAATTTACGCTTTTTATTTAGATTAAAAGGAAGCAAAAAAGTTAAAAGTACAGACAAAATAAGATTATTATGGCAAAATTAACGTCGAGAGAGGAAGATTACAGCAAATGGTATAACGAACTTGTGGTCAAAGCAGATCTTGCAGAAAACTCAGGAGTAAGAGGAAGCATGGTGATTAAACCCTACGGATATGCCATTTGGGAGAAAATGAGAGACGAACTCGATCGTAAATTCAAAGAAACAGGTCACCAAAATGCCTATTTCCCTTTGTTTGTGCCGAAAAGTCTTTTTGAAGCGGAGGAAAAAAATGCGGAAGGGTTTGCCAAAGAATGCGCTGTGGTGACACACTACCGCCTTAAAAACGATCCTGACAATCCTCAAAAATTAATTGTAGATCCAGAGGCCAAATTAGAAGAAGAACTTATTGTAAGACCTACTTCGGAGGCCATTATTTGGAATACCTATAAAACTTGGATCCAGTCTTATAGAGATCTTCCTATCTTAATTAATCAGTGGGCAAACGTGGTTCGCTGGGAGATGAGAACAAGACTCTTTTTAAGAACGGCTGAGTTCTTGTGGCAGGAAGGCCATACGGCTCACTCCACAGAGAAAGAAGCGCTCGAAGAATCGGAAAGAATGCTTGAAGTGTATGCAAGCTTTGCAGAAAACTTTATGGCTCTGCCGGTCGTTCGTGGAATTAAATCTCCGTCTGAGCGCTTTGCAGGGGCTGTAGAAACCTATTGTATCGAAGCGATGATGCAAGACGGAAAAGCCCTTCAGGCAGGAACTTCACATTTCTTAGGCCAGAACTTTGCCAAAGCATTTGATGTGAAATTTACAAACAAAGAAGGAAAATTAGAGCATGCCTGGGCTACGTCTTGGGGCGTTTCTACTCGTTTAATTGGAGCCTTAATTATGGCGCATTCGGATGATTTAGGACTTGTGCTTCCTCCCACTTTAGCGCCAATTCAAGTGGTGATTGTACCTATCTTTAAAGGAGAGGAGCAATTTGAACAGGTAAGCGAAGTAGCAAAATCTCTTCAGGAAAAACTTCGTGCAAAAGGAATCTCTGTGAAGTTTGACGATGACGATCAAAACAAACCGGGTTGGAAATTTGCGGAATACGAATTAAAAGGAGTACCTGTTAGAATTGCACTTGGAGCGCGTGACCTTGCAAATGGAACCCTTGAGATCGCAAGAAGAGACAACTTAACGAAAGAATCTAGACCAATTGAAGGAGTAGAGGATTATATTGAATCCCTACTTGAAACGATTCAAAAGGATATTTATACCAAAGCTTTAAACTATAGAGAGAAGCATACCACAAGAGTGGACAGCTTTGAAGAGTTTAAAGAAGTTCTAGAAACCAAAGGAGGCTTTATTTCTGCTCATTGGGATGGAACCGAGGAAGAAGAGGAACAAATCAAGCAATTAACCAAAGCCACCATTCGCTGTATACCTTTAGATAGCGAGCCTGAGGAGGGAATTTCTTTGCTTTCTGGAAAACCGTCTTCACGCCGAGTTCTATTTGCTAAAGCTTATTAAAGAAAAGTTAAAATACTTTAACATTCAGGCCTTTGGATTAGTATTTGCTTAATAAATAATAGTTAACATTAAAAATAAACTATTATGGCATTAAACATTATTGAGCTAATTAAGGGCCAATTAGGACCTGCATTAGTCTCGCAAGCTGCTACGCAGCTGGGCGAAAGCGAATCTGGAATTTCAAAAGCTATCTCGGGATTAATCCCTTCCGTCATTGGAGGAATGGCAAACCATGCAGACGATTCTACGGTACTTAATTCCATTACAGGAGCTTCAAGCGAAGGTCTTCTGGGTAATTTATTGGGAGGAACTACTGGTAATTCTCTTGTGAGTTCTGTGTTACAAAAAATATTTGGTGACAAAGTTGCGGGTCTAATTAATACGATTGCAGGTTTTGCAGGAATTAGTAATGGGTCCGCAAGTTCTTTATTAAACATGGTCACGGGAGCCTCTTTAGGAACCATTGGAAAATACGCAGCGGATCAAAATTTAGATGCTAGCGGAATTTCTTCTTTATTAAAAGACCAAAAAGGAGTAGTTTCTACTCTTCTTCCTGCAGGTCTTTCTCTTGCGTCACTAGGAATTGGAGATTCAATCATTCCAGATCCAACCACTCCTGTAAATCCAGTGCCTCCAGTGAGTCCAGTAGATACGGAAACTCCAAAAGTGCAAGTGCATAGAGCAGGGGCAACCCATGTGAAAGCTGAGCCTAAGAAAGAATCAGGTTCCGTTTTAAAATGGTTACTTCCACTACTGCTTCTTTTAGCAGCTGGATATTTCCTATTCAAACAGTGCGATAACAAACAAACGCAAACCACGATGAGCGATACGGACAGCATGATGGTCGACGAAGATACCATGACGCTTGTGACGGACTCTCTAGCCACTACGCCTATGAATAGAGAATCGATCAGCGTAATGCTTCCTGACGGAACTAGTTTAAATGCTTACAAAGGCGGAATTGAAGACCAAATGGTACAATTCTTAAACTCTTCTGAGTACGCGTCTCTTAGTAATGATCAATTAAAAGACCGTTGGTTTAATTTCGACAATCTAAATTTCGAATTTGGAACCACGACTTTAACGCCAGAATCTCAAGTACAATTAGACAACTTGAAAGCAATCCTTGCCGCGTATCCTGAGGCCAAAATTAAAATTGGTGCTTATACCGACAAAAAGGGAGACGATGCACTTAATAAAAAACTTTCTCAAGACCGCGCGAATGCAGTGAAAGCGGCTCTTGCCTCTAATCAAGTCGTAGAAGCAGAAGGATATGGGGAAGAATTTGCCGTTGTGTCTGAATCAGCTACGGATCAAGAGCGTGAATCGGACCGTAAAACAGCGGTTCGTTTCGTAAAGTAAACCACTAGCCCTTAGGGCATTCTATATACTTTGATTCCGAAAATCCTTAGGGTTTTCGGAATCTTTCTTTTGTAAGTAGTAGGGACGTATAAAAATTTATTTAGAAAAAGAACTTGGTTATTAGATAACAATTAGTATTTTTGTTAGACTAAACTAACAAATTAAAAATGAGTAGAAATTCCTCCGGCTGGAGACGTTCTCGAGAGCACAATTCCTTATCCGAATCTTTTGCCTCTGTTTCCATTCCAAAAGAGGCAGGATTTTGGCGAAAGCTTCTTGCCTTTATGGGTCCAGGACTCATGATCGCAGTGGGGTATATGGATCCTGGAAATTGGGCCACGGACATCGCAGGGGGAGCCCAATTTGGATATACACTGCTCTCTGTGATTCTAATTTCGAACCTCTTTGCCATTGTACTTCAGCATCTTTCCTTAAAGTTAGGGATTGCTGCCGAGCGAGATTTAGCGCAGGCTTGTCGAGATCATTATTCCCCAGGAGTGAATTTTGTGCTTTGGCTCTTTTGTGAAATTGCGATTGCAGCGATGGATTTAGCCGAAGTAATTGGAACTGCAATCGCGCTAAATCTTCTCTTTGGTATTCCTCTAACATGGGGCGTTGCCATTACCATAGTCGATGTCTTTGTGATTTTGCTTTTGCAATCCCGCGGTTTTCGAAAACTTGAGAGCGTGGTAGGAGGACTTATTTTCATTATCTTAATCTGTTTCGGCTATCAAATCATCGTGTCTCAGCCTGAGATCTATCCCATTTTAAGTGGGCTCGTTCCGCAGAAAGAAATCGTAACCAATCCTTCTATGCTTTATATTGCCATTGGGATTTTAGGTGCCACCGTGATGCCTCATAATCTTTATCTGCATAGTAGCATTGTGCAAACCAGGGCCTATGAGCGCACCGAAAAAGGAAAGAAGGAAGCCATTAAGTTTGCGACTCTTGACAGTACACTTTCTCTTGGGCTCGCGTTTTTAATTAATGCCGCCATTTTAATTGTGGCCGCAGCCACGTTTCATACCACAGGAAATCATGACATTGCCGATATTCATGATGCCCACCGAATGCTAGAACCTATACTTGGAACCTCACTTGCTAGCGTCGCCTTTGCCATAGCACTACTTGCCTCAGGGCAGAATTCCACCCTTACGGGAACCCTCGCGGGGCAAATTGTAATGGAAGGCTTTCTAGATCTAAAGCTAAAGCCATGGCTTCGTCGGTTAATCACGCGTCTTATTGCCGTGATTCCAGCATTTATAGTGACGATCTTGTATGGCGAACGAGGAACGACAGAGCTTTTAATCTTAAGCCAAGTGATCCTCTCAATGCAGCTTAGTTTTGCGGTCATTCCCCTGGTTCTTTTCACAAATGACAAGAAAAAAATGGGCAAATTTGTCAACTCTTTTCGTATGAAATTCATTGTGTGGATTATTACCATTATCATTGTTTTTCTTAATCTCTATCTTCTTTATTCGGAAATACTTTCCTAATCTGACCAAAGGTCATAAGAAATCGGACAAAATTTCCATTTCTTGGTTTTGGCAATGAATTTGAGTGGACACTCGTAGTTAATTTAATATTATGTCAGAAAACAACGATAAGCAAGAAGAAATTTTAAGCGATGCGCAAGGATCTACAAATGAATCTGAAACTCCAAGTGCAGAGGCGAATAGCCCTGTAGAAGAGAAAGAATCGACAGAAGCTCTTTTATTGCAGGAAAAAGACCGCTATGTCCGCCTGTTTGCCGAATTCGAAAACTATAAAAAAAGAACGGCAAAAGAGAAAATGGAATTTTTCCAGTTCGCAAACCAAGACCTTATGAGCTCTATGCTAGCCGTCTTAGACGATTTTGAAAGAGCCTTAAAGGAAATCGCAAAAACAGATCATAAAGAAGACCTCAAAGGTGTGGAGTTAATTTACCAAAAATTAAAATCAAAACTCATGGAAAAAGGTCTGAAAACCATTGAAGTGAATCCTGGAGATACGTTCGATGTGGACTTCCACGAAGCGATTACTCAAATTCCAGCTCCTTCCGAAGAGTTGAAAGGAAAGATTGTGGACGTGGTGGAAACCGGCTATACCCTGTATGACAAAGTCATTCGTTTTGCAAAAGTAGTCACTGGAAACTAAGTCTTTTACCTAAAATCCCATAAGGCCTTACAAAGGCCTTCTCCCATTTAAAATATTATGTCAAAACGAGATTATTACGAAGTTCTGGGCATCTCGAAAAGCGCGAGTCCCGAGGAGATTAAAAAAGCCTACCGTAAACTGGCCATCAAGTTCCACCCGGACAAGAATCCAGGTGACAAAGAGGCGGAAGA
The DNA here is from genome assembly GCA_023387375.1 of Bacteroidota bacterium. Taxonomy (GTDB): domain Bacteria; phylum Bacteroidota; class Bacteroidia; order Flavobacteriales; family Weeksellaceae; genus Planobacterium_A. The sequence continues at coordinate 6,282 of JAEWIE010000015.1, forward strand.
AAACTTTAAAGAAGCAGCAGAAGCTTACGAAGTACTAAGCGATCCACAGAAAAAAGCACGTTACGATCAATACGGTCATGCGGGCCTAGGAGGTGCTGGAGGAGGTTTCGGCGGGGGCTTTGGCGGTGGAATGAGCATGGAGGATATCTTCTCTCAATTCGGCGATATTTTCGGGGGAGGATTCTCAGGATTTGGAGGCGGCGGCTCGGGTCGCACGCAGCAAGCAAGAGGCTCTAATCTTCGCGTAAGACTAAAGCTTAATTTGAAAGAGATGGTGGAGGGAACTCAAAAAACCATCAAGGTCAAAAAAATGAAAGCCGCTCCAGGAGTGACTTCTAAAACCTGTCCTACTTGTCACGGGTCAGGAGCGCAAGTAAAAGTCATGAATACCATGTTTGGTCAAATGCAAACGCAGACCACTTGTGGAACGTGTGGAGGGCTTGGAAAAGTGGCCGATAAAATTCCAGCAGGAGCCAATTCTCAAGGACTCATACGTGAGGACGAGGAGGTTACTATCAACATTCCTGCAGGGGCAAGAGAAGGAATTCAACTGAACGTGAGAGGCAAAGGAAACGATGCTCCGTTTGGAGGAACGCCAGGTGATTTACTAGTGGTCGTAGAAGAAGAAGTTGATAAAACGATTAAAAGAGAAGGGGATAACCTTCACCAAGAATTGTATATCTCTTTTGCAGAAGCGGCCTTAGGAACTTCCAAAGAAGTCTCTACCGTGGGAGGCGCAGTCAAAATAAAAGTAGATGCAGGAACCCAAAGCGGGAAGATTTTAAGACTTGCCGGAAAAGGACTTCCAAGCATTGATAGCTATGGAAAAGGGGATATGTTCGTGCATATTAATGTGTGGACGCCTCAAAACTTAACGCCTGGACAAAAGGAGTTTTTTGAGCAGCAACTTGCCAGTGGAGAAATGGTGGCAGAACCTTCTGGAAAAGAAAAATCCTTCTTTGAGAAAGTAAAAGATCTATTTAATTGAACAGAGATAAAATCCTGGTTCTCCAGGTTTTTTCCTAGAGTATAAATAAATCGGGCTATCCTAAAAGGATAGCCCGATTCTTTTCAAAGTGGTTTCGAGTACTTTTCTTATTTTTTCGGTTCTATTTTGCGCTCAAGCACTTCGTCCACCATTCCGTAATCTTTTGCTTCACTTGAAGTCATCCAGTAATCACGGTCAGAGGATTTCTCCACCCATTCGTAGGTTTGACCCGAGTGCGCAGAAATAATCTCATAGAGTTCTTTCTTTAATTTAAGCATTTCACGAAGGTTGATTTCCATATCGGAAGCCACCCCTTGAGCGCCTCCTGAGGGTTGGTGAATCATAACGCGTGAGTGTTTAAGAGCAGAGCGTTTTCCTTCCTGTCCTGCTACTAATAGAACGGCTCCCATACTGGCTGCAATCCCTGTACAGATGGTCGCTACGTCCGGTTTAATGATTTGCATTGTATCGTAAATTCCAAGACCAGCATAAACGCTTCCTCCTGGAGAGTTGATGTAGATTTGAATGTCTTTGCTTGGATCTGAACTCTCTAAGAATAGAAGCTGAGCCGTTACAATATTGGCCACTTGGTCATCGATTCCAGTTCCTAAAAAGATGATGCGGTCCATCATAAGTCTTGAGAACACGTCCATTTGTGCCACGTTTAGTCGTCTTTCCTCCATAATGTAAGGAGTAAGGTTTGTAGGGCCAAAATGATTCATGTACTGATCTGTTGCAAGTCCACTGTTTCCTAAGTGTTTGACAGAAAAATCTCTAAAGTCGTCTTTAATATTCATAAGTAAGTTCTTTCTATTGTTTTTATATTCTCTACTGTTCAAAATGTGTTCCTAACTAAAAATTAGCCATTATGTCATAGGATTCGGTGCAGCTCTTGGTCCATTTGGATTTTAAGCTGATTTAAACGAATGATTTTGGTGTATATCTTGTCCGAGTCTTCGCTGGATTCTAGTTCTTTTTTTAGTTCATGAATTAAATGAACCACATAGCTTCTTTTGTGACGAATTAAAACCTGTTCCACAATTTGGGGTACAAGTTCGTATTCCTGATCAAAGTAAATGTTGTGTATACTCCAATCGCTGTTTTCGTAAGGCGTCAAAAGGGCATCGGCGGCCTTCTGATTTAACTCTTGGTCCATGAGGGTAAGGAAAAAACCTCCCGTTCGTATTTGCGCATTTTCAAGACCCTCGAGAATAGCCTCAAAGATTTTCGTATTTAAACTAGAGCGCATCTGATAGCCATCCTGTTGAAAATGATTCGCAATTTCTTCTAATACTGTAATTTGGTATGCACCGCCCTCTTTATCTTTTCGGGTAATGATCTTCTCTCCGTATTTGAAGAGAAGTTCAAAAAGCTTTTCTTCTAGCAAGAGCATAGGGTCAATCGACTCGAAATCAGGCTGCGAGATCGTAAGAGTAGGCACCACCTGCGACTCTCTAGGCTTAGGTTTTTCGTTTTTAACCACCTGCTTTTGAACGCTAAGTTCATTGAAGAGATTTTGAGGCGAAAGCGAAAAGCGATCCGCTACTTCTTTTAGGTAGATTTCCTGCTGAAGGGGGTTCTCCACATACCCGATCGAGCGCACGATGTCCGTAATGGACTCCGCCTTTTTAATAGGGTCGGTACCGATGTCCTTTAAGAGAACTTCGGCTTTAAAGTTAATGAAATCCTGCGCCTCATTTTGGATAAAGTCCTCCACATACTCTTGGGAATAGGCTTTGGCAAAAGAATCCGGATCGTGTCCATCCGGGAACAAAAGGATTCGGATGTTCATGCCCTGGGCTAAAAGAAGATCAATGCTTCTAAAGCTTGCTCGGATTCCAGCGGCATCCCCATCAAATAAAATGGTAACGTTTTGCGTAAGTCGCTTGATGAGTTTAATTTGAGCTGTCGTAAGAGCCGTTCCAGAGCTAGAAACCACATTTTCAATGCCCGCTTGATGCAGCGCGATAACGTCCATATAACCCTCTACGAGAAGGCAAAGGTTCTGTTTTGTGATGGCCTGCTTGCTTTGGTTTAGCCCGTAGAGAACATCGCTCTTATGGTAAATCCCGGTCTCAGGAGAATTGAGGTATTTTGCGGTTTTTATGTTGTTCTTTAGGATTCTCGCTCCAAAGCCTAACACTCGTCCTGAAAAACTATGGATAGGGAAGATTACGCGGTCTCTAAAGCGGTCCACGCCTAAGGGCGAGTTCGAGGGAAAAACCGAAAGTCCTGCACTCTCTAAGAGTTCTTTGGAATAGCCTTTCTCCAGTGCATACTGCGTAAAGGCATCTCTTTTTTCAGGAGAATAGCCTAATTGAAATTTTTCAATTAGGTCTTTTCTAATTTGTCTTTCCTTAAAGTAAGCAAGTCCAATGGATTGCCCCTCCTGCGTTTCAAAAAGCTGCTCTTTAAAAAAGTCCGCTGCAATTTCATGGATTTTATAGAGGAGTTCCTTTTCGTCCTGCGCCGCAAGTTCTTCGGGAGTTTTTTGAACGTTTGTTTCTTCAATTTCAATTCCGTATTTCTTCGCGGCATAACGCAAAGCTTCCGGATAGGTGAAGTTTTCAATTTCCATTAAAAAGGAAATGGCACTTCCTCCTTTGCCCGTGGAGAAGTCTTTCCAAATTTGCTTCGAAGGGGAGACCACAAAAGAGGCCGTCTTCTCGTCCTTGAAAGGACTAAGACCTTTTAGGTTAGATCCGGCGCGCTTAAGCACGACGTATTCGCCTATGATTTCTTCGACCCGAATGGCTGAAAAAATAGCATCAATTGTTTTTTGCGAGATCATTCTGTAAAAATAAGTAAATGTCTTAACATTTGTATAATAGCCGAGCGCAAAATTAAGCGCCACTTTCGGTATTAGGAAACTCAGCTGAAAATTAAGAGGGTTTGATTATCTTTGCCGCATGAAAACGGTACAAATTAAAGCAAACGATTTTTTTGATCTTTTAAAATCGAGAGATACCTCGATGTGGAGTGTTTTTGCTCAGATGATAGATGGAGAGAAAAAAGAACTTGTGTTTTTAAATGAGAAAGAGGAAGTTCTTTTCTCTTATGAGCTACCTACCACGAAAGAGCAGCTGGACAAAGACCAGCAGCAGTTTTCGAAGGAGTATGCAAAAAAACTATCCGAGAGAAACTAAGCTTTCTTCCCTTTTTGCTCCGAGAGAAATAAAGAGAGCGTCTTTTTGGCGTTTGCTACCTCATGTACGCGCAAGATTTTCGCGCCTTGTCTTAATACTTTTAAGTGCAGCTCCTGGGTTAATTCATCCACCTTCGAATCGAGTGGCGTTTTGTTTAGTGGTTTGTAAATAAACGATTTTCTAGAAATTCCAATTAGTAGGGGATAGTTTCCAAAACCTAAAAAATCCACCTCTCCAATTAACTTCTCTTGATCCTCTTGTGTTTTTCCAAAACCAAAGCCTGGATCAAGGATAATATCCTTCACTCCCATTTGCGTTAACACTCTGGCTTTATTTACTAAAAAGCGGTTCACCGTCGTGGTGATCTCTGGATCGGGATGCTTTTCATGCATGGATTCATAGGTAGGATTCACATGCATTAAAATGTAAGGGATTTGTAGATCTGCGACGGTTTCAAATAAGCTAGGATCGTACTGACCCGCAGAAATGTCATTTACAATGTCCATTCCTTGATCAAAAGCGAAGCGAAGTGTTTCTGACCAAAAAGAATCTACTGAAATAAGCACCTCTGGAAATTCTTTTTTTAGGATGGGAATAAGGCTTCCTAGTCTTTCAATTTCCTCTTTTGCGGATAGAAAGCTAGCTCCTGGTCTTGTGGACTGGGGACCTAAATCCAAAATATCGGCTCCCTCAGAGACCATAAGTTCCGCCTGGGCTAGGGCCGCTTTTTGCGTCTGAAATTTTCCTGCGTCCGAAAAAGAATCAGGTGTCACATTTAGAATTCCCATTAATTTGGGCGTTTCTAGGCAAATTAAACGTCCCTGGCAATTAAGCGTAAAGCTACTTTGCGAAGGGCTAGATAGGATTTTAGTCATTGGACAAAAATAGCAAAATTTTGTAACGTCCTGAAAAAATGATACAGGATTAAACAAATAAAACTTTTTTTAAACAGTACAAATATTCGTGTTTGTACTGTTTTTCTTTTTGTAAGATTTTGGTATTAATTTTTGTTGCTGATGCATTTCCATTGGTGTTAAATAATGGTTTGACAAATGTGGTCTTAACTCATTATAAACTTTTACAGCTTGTTTAACCAATATCTTTCTTGTATTCAAATCTACATTAAATTTATCAATATCATATTCCTGTTTTAAAATTCCGTTAATTCGTTCGGCGATAGCATTCTCATAAGGATCTGATTCTTGGGTCATGCTACAACGTATCTTATGCTTTTTCAATAGCTTTTGATAGTCATCGGAACAATACTGGAATCCCCTGTCTGAATGGTGAATAAGATTCTTTGTCTTTTCTTTTTTCAATGCCATTTGTAGTGCATTTAAACAAGATGCTGTAGCCAAAGAGTCTGACACATCAAAGCCTACGATTTTCTTAGAATAAGCATCGGTTATCAAACTTAAATAGGCAGGGTTCTCTCTGTTTCCCAAGTAGGTAATGTCTGACACCCAAACATTATTAGGCTTTTTGTATTGATAATCTTTAATCAAATTTTCATGTTTTTTAAAACGATGATATGAATTGGTTGTTTTGTGATAGCTTCTTTTAGGCTTGATTAGCAAATGGTTAGCTCTTAATATGTCAAAGAATTTGTCTCTGCCAATTTTTAAGTTTTCAAGCTTATCTATCAAAAGAAAATACAGTTTCTTTCCACCCATTTTTGGATGAATCATTCGCAGCTCTTCTATCCAATCCACAACCTGCTGTGCATTTTGTTGCCGCTTTGCTCTTCGTTTTAATTGACGATAATAAACCTGTCGGTCTACCCCGAACAATGCACAGGAGAAACTTATGGTTTCTTTTTGTTCCTTTCGGAAAGATTCGATAGTTCGGGTGGTGAGTTTTTTCGTATATCAATTTGATATTCCTCTTCGGCGAGATTGATCATCATATCGAAAATAATGGCCTTTTTATCTGCCACATAAGCCTGTCTTTCAAGAAAAGCTTTCTGTTTTTGCAAAATCTTTACTTGTGCTTCAAGCTCCATAATCTTTTGTTCTGGTGACTTTGGCATATTTGATGGTGTTTGGTTCTCCCAATCAAAGGTACCAAATTTTCTGAGCCAACTCACAACTGTGCTACGAGCTTGGATACCATACTTACGACAGGCACCATGAGTAGATAACTCCCCCGACTCGATTTCTTTTACAACACTTAACTTAAAAGTCATACTGTAGTCTCGTTGAGTACGCTTTACATAATTACTTCTCTTTTCCATAATAACGGTTTCTTTTTGTATCGCTATTTCAGGACGAGACATTTGATAGACAAAAAGCGCTCCTTGCTCCTCGGTAGATTTCTTAAAATTAAGTATCTTTGAACCTTAAGCTTTACTATGATTAAGACCTCAGATGAATTTGACAGTGCTCTTAGGCAGTGCCGCGATGTATTTCAATCTAAAATGAAAGACTATGGCACCGCATGGCGAGTGCTTAGACCTAGTTCTGTAACAGACCAGATTTACATTAAGATTAACCGCATTCGTACCCTTCAATTAACCGAGCAGAAAAAGGTAGACGAAAGTGAGGTAGACGGATTCATTGCCATTGTTAATTATAGTATTATAGGACTAATCCAACTACAAGAAGGAATTTCAGATGAACTTGCGGCGGACCCAAGTGAGGTAAGCGAGCTGTACGATAAGTTTGCAGCCAATGCCAAATCCCTTATGGAAAATAAAAACCACGATTATGGAGAAGCCTGGAGAGACATGCGAATTTCCTCCATGACGGATCTTATCTACCAGAAGGTACTACGCATGAAACAAATCGAAGACAATGGGGGCAAAACCCATGTCTCCGAAGGACTCGATGCCAATTACTACGACATGCTTAATTATGCTGTGTTCTGTCTCATTAAACTAATGCCTTCCACTTAAAAACGAAACCTTATGTTTGTAAAATCCGTTCTTCGAATTCTGATTGGTCTTATCTTCATCATTTCTGGCTTTGTAAAAGCGGTGGACCCTGTAGGGTTCTCCTTCAAACTTGAAGAATATTTTTCTGCGGCCGTTTTCAATATGCCGTTTTTAGAGTCTTACGCTTTGGCTATTTCGATTTTTGTGGTTGCTTTAGAGCTTCTTTTAGGGGTCGCGCTACTCATTGGTTTTCGAATCAAAAAGACTCTTCTTATTCTTATTGCACTTTGTGTGTTTTTTGCGTTCCTTACTTTCTATTCCGCTTATTTTAATGTAGTCACGGATTGTGGCTGCTTTGGAGATGCCCTTAAGTTAGAACCCTGGCAAAGTTTCTGGAAGGATATAATTCTTCTTGTGGGACTGTTATTTCTATGGAGGGGATACTCGAAAGCAGAGCCTTCGAGAGGAAGTGAAAAAGGGAAATGGATCGCGATGGGACTGGGCCTTTTGGTAACCGTCTTTATTGTTTGCTTTGGAATTAAGAGCGAGCCTTTAATTGACTTTAGAGATTACAAAGTCGGAACCGATTTAAAGGCAGAAAAACAAAAACTAAAACAAAACCCTGCTCAGTATCAGACCGTCTATTCTTTAAAAAATAGGAAAACAGGCGAAGTGAAAGAAGTCTCTCAGGATGCTTACATAGCGGATGCCTCTTATTGGAGCGAAGGCTCGGATTGGAAAATTCAGCAAAGCGCCACAAAACAAGAACTCGTGAAAAAAGGCTATGAGTCGGAGGTGCTTAAATTTAGAATTGAAAACAAAAAAGGAGAAGACATTACGCCTCTTATTTTGGATGCGGAGCATGTCGTATTACTCTTTTCTTACGCGCCGCAGAACCTTTCTCAGCAGGATTTGCAAGAGGCGCAAAATGCGGTTCGAGGTCATCCTTTAGTCTATGGTGTTTCCACATCGCTTCAAACCTTTTCGGATCTGGAAAATACAACCATGGACCCGACAGCCATTAAAACCATTGCACGAAGCAATCCGTTTGTTCTTGTGCTTCACAAAGGAAAAATTGTCGTTAAAAAACCTATATCCGAGTATTCAAAATAAGTCCAAATTTAAAATTAAATAGCGCTATGCAAAAATCAAATAAATCCATCGCCGGATACCATCTTCTTATGATTCTATCCTCGGTCGATAATGAATTCTCTCCTGAGGAAGGAATTAAAATTCAGGAGTATCTTGCGGAAGAATTTCCTTTTCGTATTAATCTTGACAATGAAATCGATGCCATTGCGCACCTTAAACCTGAGGAATGGAAAGACCATTTTGAATTCCATGCCCGCTGCTTTTTAGAAGATTCGGTAGAGGAGGAAAGAAAAGGATTTTTGAAGTTTGCTAAGAGTTTAATAAAGGCGGATGAAGAAGTAAGTCCTGATGAGCATCGTTTCTACTTATTACTAAAAGCGCTTTGGAACGCATAAATAAAACGACTACTATGAAAAAATCTTTAATTCTATCCGGAATAATTTTTTGTGCTATGACAAATGCTCAACAATGGCCGGCTATTTCGCCCCCAATCGCAGAGACCCAGTCTCATGTAAGAACCATCCATGGGGATTCCGTCGAGGATCCTTACTACTGGATGATTGACTATTTTAAAAAAGGAAAAGACTCTCAAAAAGTGGTAGACTACCTAGCGGCGGAAAACACCTATTGGGAGGCTATGATGAAAGATACGGAGCCTCTTCGTGAATCCCTTTACAAGGAAATGCGCGCGAAGATTAAAGAACAGGACGAGTCTGTGCCCGTCTTTAGAAATGGCTATTATTACTACACACGCACGGAGCAAGGAAAGCAGTACTTTAAGTACGCAAGAAAGAAAGGCTCTTTGAACGCTAAAGAAGAACTTCTTCTTGACGTAGACAAACTGGCAGAAGGCAAAGCTTACTACGCGGCCTCTGGATTTTCGATTTCACCTGACAACTCAAAGATGATCTTTGGGGTGGACGATGTGTCGAGAAGGCAATACGAACTTTTTATAAAGGATTTAAAAACGGGCGAAATCAAAAGCCTCGGAATTAAAAATACCACAGGTCGCGCCACTTGGGCAAACGACAATCAAACGATTTTTTACACCGCAAAGAATCCAGAGACTCTTTTGTCGGAAAAAATCATGCGTCACACGCTTGGTACTCCATCAAGCAAAGACGAGGTGGTTTATTTAGAGAAAGACAATACGAACTACATTGGACAGTATAAGAGTAAAAACGAAAAATACATTCTAATTAGTTCCTCAGCGACCACCTCGTCTGAAGTATGGTATTTAGATGCAGACAAGCCTCTTGAGGCTTTTAAAGTCTTTCAACCTAGAATGGAAGATGTACTTTATGACGTGACGGCCCTTGAGGATCGATTCTTAATTACGACCAACAAGGATGCGCTTAATTTCAAAATTATGGAAACGCCCCTTAATGCAACGGGCGTAGAGAATTGGAAAGATTACATCGGACATAGAGACGATGTGCTCATCGAAGGAATCGATGAGTTCAAAAATTATCTCGTGGTTCAAGAAAGACAAAATGGACTTACTCAGCTTATTATTCATAACCGCAAAACGGGAAAGAAAGAAGCTTTGAAATTTGACGAACCGGCTTATACCTTGAGCGCTTCCTCGAATCCGGAATACAATACAGATGAGTTCCGTTTTGGATTCACCTCGATGGTGACTCCATCGTCTCAATTTGAACAGAATTTAGCTACAGGAAAAAGAGTTCTTCTTAAACAGCAGGAAGTTCTTGGTGGCTATGACAAATCCAATTATGTGACCGAACGAATCTTTGCTCCTGCAAGAGACGGAGTGATGATCCCAATGTCTATCGTATACAAAAAAGGAATGAAGAAAGACGGGCAAAACCCACTTCTACTTTATGCTTATGGATCCTACGGTAGCTCGATGAACGCTTCGTTCTCCACCACTAGACTTTCGCTTTTAGACCGCGGTTTTGTCTACGTACTTACTCACATTCGTGGAGGACAAGAAATGGGAAGGCAGTGGTATGAAGATGGAAAAATGATGAAGAAGATCAATACCTTCACTGACTTCATCGATTCGGGAAAATACCTAGTAAAAGAGAAATATTCCTCACCTAAGCACATGTACGCGCAGGGAGGCTCTGCGGGAGGACTCTTAGTGGGAGCTGTAGCCAACATGGCGCCGGAACTCTTTAATGGCATTATTGCTCAAGTTCCTTTTGTGGATGTCGTGAATACAATGCTTGATGAATCGATTCCGTTGACGACCAATGAGTATGACGAGTGGGGAAATCCAAACGAAAAAGAGGCCTACGAGTATATGAAATCCTATTCTCCTTATGAAAATGTGGAGAAGAAAAACTATCCGAACCTACTCGTTACGACAGGACTTCATGATTCTCAGGTACAGTACTTTGAGCCTGCAAAATGGACTGCAAGACTACGCGCACTAAAAACAGATAACAATGTACTTCTTCTAAAAACGGATATGGCCTACGGTCACGGTGGCGCTTCGGGTCGTTTTGATTACTTGAAAGACCTAGCGTTAGTGTACGCGTTTATGTTTAAATTAGAAGGAATTACAAAATAAAAGAAAGAAATTTATGAGAAAAAAGATTGTCGCTGGAAACTGGAAAATGAATAAAGATTACGTAGGAGCGCAGCAGCTTCTTACGCAGCTCCTTAGTTATACCTCAAACCATGAGCTTCCCTGCGAAGTTCACGTAGCCCCGCCTGCGCTTTATGCGATGATGGCAAAGGACGTCTTAGACCATGGCAAAGTAAAAGTGCTGACTCAAGACGTAAGTGAACATGAGGAGGGAGCCTACACGGGTGAAATCTCAGTTCAGATGCTAAAATCAATAGGAGTAGAAGGCTCTTTGGTAGGGCACTCTGAGCGTCGTCAGTACCATGGAGAAACGGATTCTCACTGCGCTGTGAAAGTAAAAAAACTTTTAGACGCTGGACTTATGCCTATCTATTGCAACGGAGAAACCCTTGAGCAGAGAAAAGCGGGAGAGCACCTTGATGTGGTAAAGAATCAAACAGAAGTGGCCCTATTTGGACTCTCTGCGGAGGAAATTCAAAAGGTTGTGATTGCTTACGAACCGGTTTGGGCGATTGGAACCGGCGAGACTGCGAGTCCTGAGCAGGCTCAAGAAATTCATGCGCATATTCGTAGTATTATATCAGCTAAGTATGGAGAGGAAGTAGCGCAATCGATTCCTATTCTTTACGGTGGATCTGTTAAACCAGACAATGCAAAAGAGATTTTTTCGCAAGGTGATATTGATGGAGGACTCATTGGAGGCGCGGCCCTTAAAATCGATGATTTTTCAAAAATAATTGAAGCTTTTGCTTAAAGAATTAAGCAAGCCTGCTTTTTTAAATGAATAAGGTCTGAGAAATCAGGCCTTATTTTTATTATCTTTGCCCCATGGAAACGTACTTAGAATTTGATTTCAAAATTGCCCCTTTAAAGCCTTGGGATGAAATCCT
>JAEWIE010000017.1 GCA_023387375.1 Bacteroidota bacterium
CGGACTTTTTGTAAGCTCTTTTTTCTACCCTGAAGTCCAAGTCTTAGTTTCGAATTAAACAATGCGCCAATTTTGAAACCAAGAACAAGCAATCGAACAAAAATGGGATAGAGTACAGACATAAAAAATCCTAATAATCGTTCAAACTAGTCAAGAATTCTTTTGATAAATCGAAGCTTATGCGAATGCGTATTGAGCTGAGGATTAAAGATTCCTGAAGAATCTAAACAATCCATTCGTACACGACCGTATACATGAACTATCTTCTGATCCGCCATCATAATACCTGCATGCACAATTTGACCTTCTGTATCTTCAAAAAAAGCAACATCTCCTGCCTCTGCTTCCCCCACAAAGGATAGCACCTCACCTAATTCTGCCTGCTCTTTTGCAAACCTAGGCAAACGTAGTCCTACCGCCTTAAAAATAAGCTGAACCAAAGCCGACCCATCTAATCCGAAACAACTTCTACCGGCTTCGAGATAGGGCGCTCCGAGCATTTCTAACGCTAGAGCTTCAATCTTCTTACGCTTTGATATAACCTCTTCTGGGTTAGTAGATACAACTTCTGATCCTACGGAAAGCAGAAGGACGGAATCTTCATCTTTCATTTGCGCAAATCTTTTACTGAGGCAACTACTAGAATTCTCAACACTATCACCCGATTCCAAAATAATAATTTGAGACAGATCTATCCAACCTTGGATTCCGTCCCAGTCGAGTTCAATCTTAGCGCTTTGTTTGCGGGTTTCTAGTACCGTCATGGTTTCCCCGTAAAGGGCCTGACTTACCATTGCAACTCCCTTTGAATCTTCCTCGCGAATTGCAGCCACGCTCTCCATACAAATTGCCTTTCTCATAAAACTAGATTTTGTGATGTCCCTAAAAGAAAGGACTTTATTTTTTTAGTGCTACATGAACTCCGTCTCGCAAAGGTAAAATAAGATTTTCAAACCCTTCATCTTTCGCAATCAAATCGTTTAAACGCTGAATCACTTGGGTTGACTTCAATGTAGGTTCTTTTTCAAGAACCTTCCCATACCAAAGTACATTGTCGAACAATAGAATCGCACCTGGATTTAATTTGGGTTTGATTAGCTCAAAGTAGGTCACATAATTTTCTTTGTCCGCATCTATAAAAACCAAATCAAATGTTTGGTCTGTACTCTCTAGGTACTTTATTGCATTTTCAAGTCGAAACTCAATACGATCAGAAAGATCGCTTTGTTCGAAATACGATTTTGGCAAATAGGCTAGATCTTCATTAATATCGAGTGTTACTATTTTTCCGTCAGAAGAAAGGCCTTCTCCAAGACACAAAGTTGCGTAACCTGTAAAGGTACCAATCTCTAAAATAGTCTTCGGCCGCTTTAGTTGCGAAATCATAGAAAGAAAACGACCTTGTTGGTAACCTGAAATCATATGCGGCTGCGTCGTCTTCTGGTAAGTTTCACGTCGGAGGCGTTTTAACAAAGTAGGCTCCACAGAGGCGTGCTCCTCCAAGTAGCGGTCCATTTCCGGCAAGTTTTCTTCAAAATAACTCATAATCTAAAACTTTATTCAAAATTACAATTTTTCATACAAAAAAGCCCACTCACAAAAAAGGAGTAGGCCTAGATTAGCAAGCAAATGAACCTCTAGTTCTTAGGTGCAATATTCATTAACTTCATAAACTCATCGAGTTTCGGCATGATGATAATCTCCGTACGTCGATTCTCAGCACGTCCTGATACCGATGCATTCGTTGTTTTAGGATTGTACTCACTACGCCCACCTGCCGTCATACGACCTGGATCGACACCAAATTCATTTTGGAGAATTCTCGCAATAGAAGTCCCACGAAGAGCAGATAGATCCCAATTGTCTCTAGGAAGGTTTGCTGAGTTTAAAGGAACGTTGTCCGTATTCCCTTCAATTAATACAGAGTATGTATCGTAATCGTTTACGACTGCAGCTACTTTCCCTAAAACTTCACGTGCTTCAGGGAGTACTTTATAGTCTCCTGTATTGTATAGCATTTTGTCTGAAAGAGAGATCATAACCACCCCTTTTAAAACTTTAACCTGTACATCTTGATCTGCAATGTTATCTAGGGATCGTTTTAATTTATTTGAAAGCGCAAGATTTAAACTATCATTTTTCGCATTAGTTGATATCAGTTGTTTTATGTACTGATTCGAGGAATTAATTTGACCAATTAAATTGTCAATATTTTGAGAACCTTTTCCTGCGTTAGCAAGACAGGCATCAAGGGAAGATTTAAGTGCGTCTTGCTGACTTTTTAGTAAATTATTTTCACTATCTAGTTGTACATTCCTAGCTTCAAGCTCTCGGTTTTGTCGCTGACTTTGTGTAAGCTGTTCAGAGGTTTGTTGGTAGTTTGTATTGAGTTCATCGTACTGCTTTCTACTAATGCAACTACCCAAAACAAGAGCCACCATTCCAAAGCTTAACCATTTAAATACTTTCATACTTTTTTCGTTTTAATTAACTTAATAAAAGCAAATCTACAAATTCATAAACGAAAGAAATCCTATCTTTGGCGTGTTTAACGCACTTTATGAGTTATTTAACAAATCCTTTAACAATTTCACGTTTTGAGAAATCTCTGCATGAATTAATTCCTAATTTGAAGTCGGAGCGTTTCTTATTGGCTGTAAGTGGTGGGGTGGACTCTATGGTTTTAAGCACACTTTGCCTCAAAGCAGGACTAAGTTTTGAAATCGCACATGTAAACTATCATTTAAGAGAAGAGCAGTCGGACCTTGACCAATTTCTTGTCAGTGAATTTTGCAATGCGCACAACATTCCCTTTCACCTCTATTCAGTAGGTCCAAAGGATCAAAAACCACAAGGCTCTATTCAATTGTGGGCACGAAAGCTTCGTTATGATTTTTTCAAAAAAGTACAACACGAGAGAAAGCTGCCCCTACTGTTCACCGCACATCATATTGAAGATCAACTAGAAACCTTCTTGATTAACCTCTCAAGAGGCAGTGGATTAAAGGGACTGAGTGGAATACCTGCAAACCAGAATGAAATTGTAAGGCCCCTACTCGCCTTTTCGAAAAATCAACTATATGATTTCGCTAAGGAAAACAAAGTAGCGTACCGAGAAGATCAGAGCAATCAATCCGACCATTACCTGCGAAATCGAATTCGTCACCACGTTATCCCTCCGCTGAAGGAGACCAATGAAAATTTCTTAGAGAACTTTCATAGAAGTCTTGAAATAATAGCTTTCGCAAAAGACTACCTTAAACAGGAAGCCACGCTATTTTTAACTCATCATGGATCTTATAGCCGCTCAGGAAAACTTCAATCCCTTAACTTGAAAGCACTAAATGAGAAGCCAAAGGCCTTGCAATATGAAATTTTGTCGTCGATTGGTTTTTCTAGCCCTGAGGAGATGCAAAAACTATTCATTAGCAAATCAGGAAGTACGTTTGCGGTGGGTAATCAAATCGCAATTCTTAACAGACAAGAACTGCTCCTCACCCCTTCTTCTTTTAATTCTGAGATGCAAGAAGAATTTTGCATTACAGATGCAAAAGGAAGCCTTTCACTTCCTGCACATCTAAAAGACGAATTTGAATCCTTTGGGGCTTTAAACTGGCAATTTAAGGCGGATCAAATAGAGTTTCCGCTCAAGATTCGGCATAAAATAACAGGTGATTTTTTCTATCCTGTAGGGATGATGGGCAAAAAGAAAATCTCAAAGTTTTATAAGGACGAAAAATTATCTATTTTAGCAAAATCTAAAATTTGGATTTTATGCGATGCGCGGGATCAAATTTTAGGTATACTACCTTTCAGACAAGATCGCCGCTTTAGGGCGGAAAACCATTATCATAACGTTTATTCATTTTTAAGTAAAAATGAAAATTAAACAAAGAACACTACGACAATGCAATTAAAAACTTGGTTAACCCTTGTACTAACCTTTCTTCTAACAACCGTTTCGGGACAAATTAAAGATCCTGTTCATTTAAAATTTAACATTGAATCTCTTGGCGCCAACCTCTATGAGGCTACAATTAACGCGACGCTAGAACCAAACTGGCATATCTATTCAAAAGATTTACCGCCTGACTCTGGAATTCCAACGGAACTAATTGTTTCTTCGCCACAGGGCATTGAACTCGTGGGCGGTGTAAAAGAAGTGGGTAAAAAATTTGATGAATACTCTGAAGCTTTTGGGACTCAAATTGTCTACTATTCAAACAAAGCACAGTTCAAACAGAAATTCAAACTTAAGAACCCAAGTAAGGCGGCTACAATTGTTGCGGAATTCACTTACCAAACTTGTGACGACCGAGTTTGCTTAGCCCCCAATACGGTCGAGTTCGAAAAGAAATTGCAACCCTCTGCGACAGTGGCCAGCTCCACAGTAGAGCCCGAATCCACACTCTCAGGAGAGGTACAAAGCGATAGCGTTGTGCAAGACCAGGAACTTGTACCCGCAGAAATTAGCTCTAGCAGTGATCCCTCGAAGTTAGATCCTACAAATTTAAAAATAAGCACTTTAGATTATAAAAATCCTTTAACGGATTGTGGAAATGCAATCAAAAGTTATTCAGAGAACTATTGGACTTATTTGCTCCTTGGATTCATTGGAGGAATGATTGCACTTCTAACGCCGTGCGTATTCCCGATGATTCCTTTGACTGTTTCTTTCTTTACGAAGGGAGCAAAAAACAAAGCGAAAGGAAGAAGAGATGCGGTAGTTTACGGCTTTTTCATCCTTTTGATCTTCGTACTCTTGAGTGTACCTTTTCATTTGGTGGATGGTATTGCAGGAAATATTTTCAATCAGATATCCACTTCCGTTTGGCTTAACCTGACTTTCTTTGTGATTTTCATGGTTTTCGCGTTCAGCTTCTTTGGCTATTTTGAAATCATGCTTCCAAGCTCGATTGCTAACAAGTCCTCCCAAGCAGAAGAATCAGGTGGATTTATTGGTATTTTCTTTATGGCATTAACCCTTGTGATTGTGTCCTTTTCTTGTACAGGTCCTATTTTAGGATCCTTATTAGGAAGTGCCGTGACAGGATCAGCCAATGTTCCCATGCTACTAACTTTTGCTTTAGGTGGCTTTGGTCTTGCTTGGGCGATTGTTTTTGGTCTTCTGGCACTATTCCCACAAGCCCTTCAAAGCCTTCCCAAATCGGGTGGCTGGATGAATACCGTAAAAGTAGTTTTAGGATTCATCGAAGTGGGACTTGCACTGAAGTTCCTTTCCAAAGCCGATTTAGTTTCAAAAACCTTCCTTTTAAAAAGAGAATTGTTTATAGCATTGTGGATTATAATCACTCTTGCCCTTGTCCTTTACCTCTTCGGTAAGATCAGATTCCCACACGATGATAAGAATCCCAAAATATCCCTGGGACGTAAACTCTTTGGAGTTCTTGGCATTGGATTTTTAATTTATCTCGCTCAAGGGTTAATCCCTGGTGAACGACCAAAACTACAAATGCTTTCTGGTATCCTTCCTCCACTAAACGTGAGTTATTTACATGAGGAAGGAGATGGAATTCTGGGCATGCATCCGGCGCACGACTACTTCGAAGCCATTAAGCTTGCAAAAGAACAAAACAAACCAATTCTTATCGACTTCACAGGGTACGGCTGCGAGAATTGCCGCAAAATGGAAGAATTTGTGTGGACAGAACCTGACATTCTTCCGATTCTGCAAAACGAGGTTGTTTTAGCTTCGCTATACATTGATGACAAGGAAGAGCTTCCTTTGGAGCAGCAAACCCGAATTGATATGGGAGGTGGAAAAATGAAGAAAATAAAAACCATTGGAGATAGGTGGAGCTTATTCCAACAAATTAACTTTAATAACAACTCACAACCTCACTACGTGATGGTCACTCCTGAGGGCGAAGTCATTAACCATCCTATATCGGGATATATGCCTAAAGAAGATTTTAAAAAATTCTTGGAATGCGGAGTCCGCTACTACAAGCAAAATAAATAAACAATCCTTCATAAAAAGAGTAGTTGACGATAGTACTCTTTTTTTTATCTTTGAAAAAAAAGATGAAAAGTATAGCGCCTGCCCTTCTGTGCTTTGCCCTACTTTCAGTGGCCTGCAAAAAGAAAAATACGTTGTCTGCTGTCGAATTGGAAAATCGTCGGATCGATTCCCTTAATATAGAGCGGCAAAAACTGAACGAACAAATTAAGGCACGCAATAAACAAAATCAATTTTCAGCCCTTGGCCAAAAGGCTACACTTTCTTTTCAAAGCGATGAGGCAAATTATAAAGGTCCAATCAAGCTTGAGAATATTGGACGAGATCTATATAAAGTCACGGGGACAATTACGCAAGGAAAACAAAGTCTCAAAATTGACGGAGAACTTAGGAAAGTTTCGGAAAAATATATAAATTTTGAAGGGGAAATCAGCCAAACCTTTCCCAATTCATCCTATAGAAGAAATAAGAAAATGACTTTTGCTAAGGAAGGCAAACAATACTTCTATCGACTACAGGATAAAGTCGGTGGCCAGGGTTTTGTAGAGTATATTGATATTCACTTTTAAATTTAAACTATCTATGCTACATTTCACTCAATATGGAGAAGGTCCTCAAACACTAGTTTTGCTTCATGGGTTCATGGAAAGCACAGAGATTTGGCAGTTAATGACCCCCTATTTAAGTAAGGAATTCACAATTATAAGTATTGATTTACCTGGTCACGGAGAATCTGAACCTATCCATGATGTAAATTTAATGGATAAAATGGCGAAGGACGTGATGGAAGTCCTTATCCATTTGCAAAGAAATCGTGTGCATCTCCTGGGACATTCTATGGGAGGATATACAGCGCTTGCCTTTGCAGAACTCTATCCTCAGTCCTTAAAGAGTTTAACGCTGTTCTTTTCTAGTTACTTTGAAGACAATGCAGATAAAAAAGACCAACGTGAAAGAAGCCTAAGAATAATTTCAGAAAACTACAAGTCCTACGCAAACGCAGGAATACCCCCCCTATTTAATCCTTACGAGTTGGAAGCTTTAACTGGCCCTATCCAACTCGCTAAAGAGGTTGCACTTTCCACACCTGTTACAGGTGTTCTCGCGAGCGTAAAAGGAATGATCGAGCGCCCCAATAGGAAAACAGTGATTGAAGAACTGGATTGTAAAATCATGTTTGTTTTAGGAAGGCATGATCAGGCTATTGACTCGGACAAACTCTATAAAGATCTTCCCCAAAAAGCCAATATCAAAGCCTATATTTTAGATTGTGGACACAACGGCCATTTAGAGCTTCCCGAAGTCTGCGGACAGGTCATAAACCATGAACTCTTAACCAATACGGCTATCGCTCCATGATTCGGACACGATTAAATTCTTGAACCTTTCAATGGTTTTTTCAATCGTTTGCTCATATCTTCCTCCTGCCGCATTGATGTGACCTCCTCCGTTAAAATAAGCACGAGCAAATTTGTTTACATCCACATCGTCCTTGGAACGGAACGAAATCTTAATGAAGTCTTCATACAGATCTTCCATGAAAAAAGCAGCCATTTTAGATCCAAGGATGCTTAAACCATAGTTTACAAATCCTTCGGTATCTCCTTTCTCAAATCCATAGGATTTTGATTCCTCCCTGGTTAGATACAAAATGGCAACTTGTCCGTCTTTTATCACTTCCATTCGCCCCAGTACAAGCGCTAGTAGTTTTAAACGAGAAAGCGAGTTGGTATCCCATGTCTGACTGGAAACAAACGCCGGATCCGCACCGTGGTCAATCAAATTGGCCACGATTCGGTGCGTTGTTGAACTTGTTGATCGGAAACGAAATCCTCCGGTATCGGTCATAATTCCACAGTAAAGACACTGCGCAGCTTCTAGCTCAATCAGGTTTTCCTGCTCCAATGCCTCAATAAAGTGATATATCATTTGTGATGTAGCAGGCACCGTTGTATCGGAATAGACAAAATCAAATTCTTCTGGTTGCTGGTGGTGGTCAATTAATATTTTTACTCCTTTTGCTCTCTCGAGCCAAGGTCCCACGAGGTTGCCTAGTCGGTGCGAAGCGTTGAAATCAAGAACAAACAAAACCTCTGCCTCAGCGATAAGATCCCACGCTTTTTTTCGTTTATAATCTGCAATGGTTATCTTTTTCGCCTCTGGCATCCATTTCAAAAACTTAGGAAAATCATTAGGTACAACCACCTCAGCTTCCACTCCACGAGCTCGTAGAAAGTGCTTTAGTCCCAAGGAAGAACCAATGGCGTCTCCATCTGGATTGTAGTGTGTTAAAATCACAATTTTCCTTTCAGGAGTTAATAAAGCATGAATATCGAGAAGCTCGGAGGGTGTAAACATAAATAAGGATTTTTGCAAAGGTAAGATTTTCTTTGTTCAAAATTTAAGCGCGCTAGAAGAGGAAAACGAGATATCATTTGCTTGCTCTCTTCTCAGTACTCTTTGGTCTATCGCCTTGCCAGAATTCTTTTCTTTTTTTAGAATAAAGTTTGTAGGGTATAAAATAATTTGTATTTTTGCATTCTGAAAATCAAGAGATAGTTTTACACTAAAGATATTAGAAATGAGCAAAAGAACATTCCAACCATCAGAAAGAAAGAAAAGAAACAAGCACGGTTTCAGAGAAAGAATGTCTACTCCAAACGGTAGAAGAGTTTTAGCTGCAAGAAGAGCTAAAGGAAGAAAGAGCTTGAGCGTTAGCTCTGCTCGTGCGAAAAGATAATTCTTTTGCGAATCACATATTTATGCTTGAAAAAGAAATTTTTCAGGCATTTTTTGTTGTTAATTTTTCCAAAAAATTAGAGTAAATATAGAAGTTTTCTCTATTTTTGACGAGCTAAGTTTACCAACCTAAGCCCAAAAAATAAAATGCCACACAGTAACTTATCAGGAGACAATATTATTAGTCTAAGTCGTGCAAGAATTGCGCAAAAGAGTTTTACAGTTTTAAGCGATGTGAACCTTACCATCAAAAAAGGTCGATTTTGCTATCTGATTGGTAAAACGGGATCTGGAAAAAGCTCTCTATTAAAGACATTGTATGGACACATTCCATTGCAACAAGGCCACGGAAATGTGGTGGGCTACAACCTCGCAGAACTTAAAACTTCTCAAATTCCAGACTTAAGAAGAAAATTAGGAATTGTATTCCAAGATTTCCAACTACTCCCAGACCGAACGGTTGAAAAAAATCTAAAATTTGTTCTTGAAGCTACGGGTTGGAAAGAAAACAGTGCTATTCAAGACCGAATTGACGAAGTACTAAGCAGTGTGGGAATGAAAAGCAAAAAGCACAAAATGCCCCATGAACTCTCCGGAGGTGAACAGCAGCGTGTTGCCATTGCAAGAGCACTCCTTAACCACCCTCAACTAATCCTTGCGGATGAACCCACCGGAAACTTAGATCCTGAGACTTCTAATGAAATCATGACGCTTCTTAAACGCGTCGCTATGGAAAACAATTCCGCTGTGGTCATGGCAACTCACGACTATCACATGATTCAAAACTTCCCAGGCGAAGCCATCAAATGCGAAGACGGAGAAGTAAGCGTGATGGATACAACCGAATTATTTGAGGCCTAAGGTCTGCGACTTTTCGTCATTCAGACCATTTTTCACAATAGAAATATTTTTAGTCTCGATTAAAAAGATGAAACTCCTTCGTGAGTTCAAGGTACTCTTTTGAATAAACCCGCGGTTTTTCTTCAATGGTTAGACTTTCATTAATAAGATCTTGCTTTCCAAATTTAAATTCAAGAATCACTCTCACAACAGGACCACTATGCGTTCCTCGAATCGAAACCATTCTTGATAAGAATAGCCCTACCCTAACTGCATACTCCGCAAACTCATCTTTAAATTGACTTGGAATTATGACACTAAAAGTTCCGTGAGAAGACAAATGTCTTCCTACGCCTTCGATCAATTCTGGAAAATTAAGATGTAGAGTTTGACGTGCAATTTTATCCTTGCTAGAATGGTTAGGCAAAAAATAAGGTGGATTTGAGACTATCAAATCATAAGAACCTCGCTTCGATAATTCTTTGAAATCTATCTTTTCGACGCTTAAGCGCGAAGAGTAGCTCGAGGCTTCAAAATTCTCTTTCGCAAGTAGCGCAGCCAAAGGATTAATATCAATACCCTTTATATTTAATTTGGAATTGCGCTGTGCAAGCATTAGAGAGATAAGTCCTGTGCCCACGCCGACTTCCAAGGCATTTTTACTCTGGGTGACACTTGCAAGAGCTCCAAGTAGAACCCCATCTGTACCCACTCGAAATACTTTGGAAGACTGCTTAATTTCAAACTTTTTAAAACGGAATGGCTTCATTAAAGATTAGTAGGCAAAGTCACAATAAAACGGCTAAACTTCCCAAGCTCTGACTTCACATGAATTTCACCCTTGTACTCTTCAACCATTCTTCTTACCATAGTAAGACCAAGGCCCATCCCCGAATTTTTTGATGTAAAGTTGGGCTCGAAGATCCTTTCAAACATTTCCTCTGGTATCCCGACCCCATTATCCTCTACGGAAATCGTGATTCGTTTTTGAATTTGCTCCAAATCCACATTAATAATCGAACGCCTATTGTCATCTGCAGCTTGTCTTGCATTGGTGATTAAGTTGGTTACGATCCGGTTTAAATAGATTCTATCCATTTTCACTTGAATATCATCTCGATTGGCATGCACAAAAACATTATCATCGTTAAAGATGCGTATAATGCTTTGTATTTCTTTGTTGAGACTAAAGACTTCGTCGTGTTTATCAGGTAGTTGTGCAAATTGTGAGAAGGCGGAGGCAACGGTGGCAACGAGATCAATTTGTTCCACCACCGAATCACTCATTCGAGCTACTTTCTCTACGATATCGGGATCGCTTGGATCAAACTTGCGACGAAAATTCTGGATAGTAAGCTTCATTGGTGTCAGCGGATTTTTAACCTCATGAGCCACTTGTTTTGCCATTTCTCTCCAAGCTCTTTCCTTCTCGGTAAAGGAAAGACGTTCTTTTTGCTCTTGTATTTTGAGAATCATCTTGTTATAAGATTTCACAAGAGAACTTAATTCGTCATCTTTATAATATCGAATCGGTTTTAAATCTTTTTCAAAAAGGGTAAGTTTGTTTATCAGACTTGAAAACTTGGTTAGCGTTTTCGTTAAATTTTTAGAAATTCCCCAACTTAGCCACAAGGAGAAAAGAATGATAAAAACATTAACTAATAAAATGTATTTAGCGTACTTATACATGACATTTAAGTAAGCAGAATCACTATGATAATAGGGAAAATACACAATCCCTATAGGCTCAAGTGTATTGTTCTTTAGAATCATATATGAGGACACGACATTTGCCTGGATTCGGCTATCGTAAGTGGTAAAATCCACACGTCGATCCGATGCAAGTACATCGTTTAAAATAGATAGCGGAAGACGCTCATTTTTGACACGATCACTGTCTTTATTAGATACCAAATAATTTCCTTTGAGATCATAAATAATTATGTCTGCTTTATTAATATCCGCTATCTCATAAATCTTGTTGCCTAAAATTCGAGGTAAATCTTCAGAAAAAAACTGTTGATGACTAACCGCATAGTCTAGCGAAGCCATAAGGGCATCTGACTTGGCTTGTTGCTCGGTCAGATTCTGCTCTATCGCATTGTTTTTCAACAGAACAAAGGAAAGGATTGACGAGGCTGTGATACTCATCAAACAAACTATCATAAAGCCCCAAAAAACTCGATTTCGGAAGCTATAACCTTTGTATCTACTTAACGGCATTTTGTCTTGACATTAATTTAGTCACGTATTTTCCGATGATATCAAATTCAAGATTAACCTTTTGCCCGACTTTTAAAGTATGCATATTTGTAAATTCCCATGTATAAGGAATTATCGCCACAGAAAATTCAGAATCTTGACTTCGTGCCACAGTCAAACTAATACCATTGATGGTAATGGATCCTTGCGCCACCGTTAGAAACCCATGGCTCGGCTCGTAACCAATTCGTACCAAATAACTACCCTCCACATCTTCTATACCTAAAACCGTTCCAGTTTGATCTACGTGGCCCTGCACTATATGTCCATCCAGACGTCCTCCTAAAACAGTACAGCGCTCCAAATTCACCTGTGAACCAACTTCCCAATCTCCTAATTTGGTTTTCGTTAGTGTTTCCTCAATAGCATTCACAACATAGCGATCCTCCTCAATTGCGACTACCGTTAAACAACACCCGTCATGCGCCACACTCTGGTCTACTTTTAGCTCCTTTGTGAAAGGGGAGCTTAGTGTAAAATCCACATTGCGTCCACTTCTTTGTATTTTCTCCACACGACCAAGGCCTTCAATTATTCCCGTGAACATATTGTACTTTTTGTTAATTTTGTATCTTTCAAATTCTTTTCAAAGATAATAATAAACTATGAGTTCTAAATATCCAAAAGTGCGAGTCGGTATATCGATAGGCGATTTTAATGGGATCGGCCCCGAAATTATCATGAAAACTTTACACGATAAAAATATAACCGAATTTTTCACTCCGGTCATTTTTGCCTCAGGAAAGCTCTTCACATACCAGAAAAACATTTTCAAGCTTCAAATTAATTTTAATTATATTACAAAAGCCTCCGAAGCCCAGGATGGCAAACTAAATATGGTAAACCTTTGGAAGGACAATGTAAACGTCCAGTTAGGTACACCTACGGATGAATCGACAAAAATGGCCATCGATTCTTTGGAGACCGCAACACAAGCGTTAAAAGAAGGAGATATTGATGTGCTGATCACAGCTCCAATTAATAAAGATGAAATGATTAAGCATGGATTCGCCTATGCGGGACACACTCCGTACTTAGAAGCACAAATGGACAAAAAAGGTCTCATGTTTCTAGTCACAGAAGATTTAAAAGTAGCTGTATCCACTCATCACATCCCTCTTTCCGAAGTGCCTCAAAAACTTTCCAAAGAGTTATTGAAAAAACAGATCCGAATTTTGAATCAATGCTTAATTGAAGATTACCAAATCCAAAAACCGAAAATCGCAGTACTTGGACTAAATCCCCACGCGGGGGATGGCGGAACGATTGGATCTGAAGAAATTGAAATTATACAACCTGCAATCAATGAAATGTTTGAGAATGGAATTTTGACCTTTGGTCCTTTTCCAGCAGACAGTTTCTTTCAGCCAGAGAAATATAGACACTACGATGCGGTTCTAGCTATGTATCACGATCAAGGACTTGCTCCTTTCAAAACCATAGCTTACGAAACAGGCGTTAATTACACGGCCGGACTTCCCTTCATTCGTACCTCGCCTGACCACGGCGTTGCATACGATATTGCAGGACAAGGCATTGCGGATGAACGAAGTTTTTCAGAGGCTATATTCACTGCAGTAAAACTCTTTAAAAACAGAAATGAATATAATGACCTCATGTCGAATCGATTAAAACCGAAAAACACAAATAAAGACACTGGAGTTGACGAAGATGTACCTAGTCATTAATCCTTTGGAAGATGGTAAAAAAAGAGAGTCATACCAAAGGCAATTAGAGTAATTTGAAACTCAAGCTCCTAAAAAGAGTATTTGCCTCTAAATATATTTGCTAAATCAAAAAAAATGCATATTTTTGCAACCTCATTTTATGGACAAATTTAGAAACTACGAAGTAGTCTTTTCCGGATTGAAAAACGGAAAACATAAATTCCAATTTGAGATAGATCAATCGTTCTTTGAACTACATGAAGCGGAACAAGAATTTACTAACCCTAGGTTAGTAGCCGAAATCCTACTCGAAAAGCACACGACTTTTCTTGAATTTTGGATCGAAGTTCACGGTAATGTCGCCCTAGAGTGCGACATCACAGGCGAAATATTTGACTACGAAATCAACCCAGAGTTGAAATTACTAGTTAATTTCGGTGAGACCTATGATGATAGCAATGAGGAAGTCATTACGATTCCTTCGAGCGACCACGCCTTTAACATGGCACAAATCTTATACGAGATGGTCGTTCTTGCAATACCGATGAAGAAAATCTCACCTTCGATCGCGAAGGAAGATTGGGAACTTGTTGAGCGCTATGCATTGTTTAGTGAAAAAGAAGCGAAAGAATCAGAGCAGAAGTTCGCAGATGAAAATGAGCAGCAAGAAGTAGACCCGAGATGGGAAGCGCTCAAAAAACTGAAAGAAAAAAATTAAAAATAAATATTTTAAATAGATGAGATGAGAAACAATAATCCTCTCTCATCACTCATCAATTAAAAAATAATTAGAAATGGCACATCCAAAAAGAAGACAATCCAGCACAAGAAGAGACAAGAGAAGAACTCATTATAAAGCAGTCGCTCCTCAATTAGCGAAAGACGCAACTACTGGTGAAATGCACTTATACCATAGAGCACACTGGCACGAAGGAAAACTTTACTACAGAGGTAAAGTCGTAATGGAAAAAGAAACTGAAACAACAGAAGAAAACTAGGTCGAAAAGCCACAGTTCTTCAATTTTATATAAAAACCACTCATTTTTAGTAAAAATGAGTGGTTTTTTGTTGTTTTTTTGTATTTTTGGGCATTATTCAAATATCAAGTTATGGACATTAAAGACATACAAAATCTGATCAAGTTTGTCTCAAAATCGGAAGTATCCGAAGTGAAGTACAAAACAAAAGACTTCGAAATCACTATCAAGACTCCTCTTGGTGGAAATGAAAATGTAGGATACGCATTGCAGCCGCAAATGTATCAACCTGCGGCCCCTGCGCCAGCACCAGCTGCGCCAGCACCCGTTGCAACCAGCGCTCCTTCAAGTGAGCCTGCAGCAAGTACAGACGACAGTAAATATGTCACGATCAAATCCCCAATGATCGGAACTTTCTATAGAAAACCGTCTCCAGACAAAGACGTATTTGTAAACGTAGGAGACTCTGTTACAGAAGGAAAAGTCGTTTGCGTTATTGAAGCAATGAAACTTTTCAATCAAATTGAATCCGAAGTTTCAGGGAAAATTGTCAAAATTTTAGTGGACGATGCCACGCCTGTGGAATACGACCAACCTTTATTTTTAGTGGATCCATCTTAAGGAATCATTTAGACTTTATCGATCGAATAAAATAGAGATCGGAAAATTACTAACTTAAATTATTCAAATAAGATGTTCAAAAAAATACTTATCGCAAACCGAGGAGAAATTGCCATGCGCATTCTTCGGACTTGCAAAGAAATGGGAATCAAAACAGTTGCCGTTTATTCCACGGCAGACAAAGACAGTCTGCATGTACGATTTGCAGACGAAGCGGTTTGCATCGGACCTGCAATGAGTAAGGATTCTTACTTGAAGATCCCTAATATTATTGCAGCGGCTGAAATCACCAATGCAGATGCGATTCATCCCGGATACGGATTCCTTTCTGAAAACGCCAACTTTTCGCGTATTTGTGCTAAAAATAACATCAAATTTATCGGTGCAACTCCTGAACAAATCGAAAGAATGGGAGACAAAGCGAATGCGAAAGCGACCATGAAAGCTGCTGGAGTTCCCTGTGTACCTGGATCAGACGGGCTTATTGACTCTTACGAGGATGCGGTTCGAATTGCAAAAGAGACGGGTTACCCTGTCATGATTAAAGCGACTGCTGGAGGTGGAGGAAAAGGAATGCGCGCTGTATGGAAAGAAGAAGACCTAAAAGAACATTGGGAATCTGCAATTCAAGAAGCAGTTGCAGCCTTTGGCAACGGTGGAATGTATATGGAGAAGCTAATTGAAGAGCCAAGACATATTGAAATTCAAATTGCCGGTGATCAATACGGAAAAGCATGTCACCTTTCGGAAAGAGACTGCTCTATTCAGAGAAGAAATCAAAAATTAATAGAAGAAACGCCTTCTCCGTTTATGACCGATGAACTTCGTAATAAAATGGGAGATGCGGCCGTTAAAGCGGCAGAATATATTGGATACGAAGGAGTGGGAACTATTGAATTCCTAGTAGACAAGCATAGAAATTTCTACTTCATGGAAATGAATACGCGAATCCAAGTAGAACATCCTATTACGGAACAAGTAATTGATTACGACTTAATTAAGGAACAAATTTTACTTGCGGCAGGTACTCCAATCCAAGGAAAAAATCACTTCCCAAAATTACATGCGATCGAATGTCGTATCAACGCGGAAGATCCGTACAATGACTTTAGACCAAGTCCAGGGAAAATTAAGGGACTCAATATTCCGGGTGGACATGGAGTAAGAATGGATACGCACGTGTATTCAGGTTACTCAATCCCTTCCAATTATGACTCTATGATTGCAAAGCTTATTACAACCGCCCAAACCCGTGAGGAAGCGATTGCTAAAATGAAGCGTGCTCTAGATGAATTTTACATTGAAGGAATTAAAACAACCATTCCTTTCCACCGTCAACTAATGGATGACCCTGCTTTCTTAAGTGGAGAATACACGACTAAATTCATGGAATCTTTTGTGATGAGCAAAGAGTACGAAATGCAATAAAAGTTCAATTTGAACCCAAAGCATTTTCAATCCATACTTTAAACATAGGTCGGCATTACTTTTAAGGAAGCCGACCTTTTGTTTGTTATTCAATTAAATAATTAATCTGTAAAAATAGAAACACATGTCTGAAAACACTTCTCCAAAAAAGAATTCACAATACTACATCGATCTTGAAAACCAATACGGTGCTCACAATTACCATCCCCTTCCCGTGGTTCTTGAAAAGGGAGAAGGTCCCTATGTCTGGGATGTAGAAGGTAAAAAATATTATGATTTTCTTTCTGCCTATTCCGCCGTAAACCAAGGTCACTCTCACCCCAAAATTGTAAAGGCTCTAGTAGACCAAGCGCAAACCCTTGCCCTTACCTCACGCGCCTTTTATAACAATCAACTAGGGATTTATGAAAAAACCATTACTACTCTTTTCGGGTACGATAAAGTACTTCCCATGAATTCAGGCGCAGAAGCTGTGGAAACAGCGGTGAAAATAGCGCGGAAATGGGCTTATGAGAAAAAAGGAATTACGCCAAACCAAGCAAAAATTGTCGTTTGTGAAAATAATTTTCATGGGCGCACCACTACCATTGTTTCGTTTTCAAACGATCCTGACGCCTTCCAAAACTACGGACCTTTCACACCGGGCTTTATAAAAATACCTTACGACGATATTGATGCTTTGGAAAAAGTGCTTTCCGAGCAAGGCGACTCTATTGCAGCCTTTCTTGTGGAACCGATCCAAGGTGAAGCGGGAGTCTATGTACCTAAAGACGGATACTTAAAGGCGGTTTCGGAACTTTGTAAAAAACATCGCGTACTTTTTATCGCAGACGAAGTTCAAACCGGTATTGCAAGAACAGGAAAACTTATCGCTTGCCATCATGAGGAGGTTCAACCAGACATTCTTGTTTTAGGGAAAGCACTTTCAGGCGGAATGTATCCTGTTTCTGCTGTACTGGCTGACAACCCTATCATGGAAGTAATTAATCCAGGACAGCACGGAAGTACCTTCGGCGGAAACCCAATTGCCTGCGCCGTGGCGGTGGCAGCGCTTGAAGTCGTTATGGAGGAAAAACTTTCGGAACGAGCTCAAAGTTTAGGAGACTATTTTAGAACAGAAATCCAAAAATTAGTTGAGGAGTCCGACTTGCTTACAGCAGTACGGGGCAAAGGACTCTTAAATGCAATCTTGATCAACGATACTCCAGACTCCTCCACTGCATGGGATCTGTGTGTAGCGCTTAAAGAAAATGGCCTACTTGCGAAGCCCACTCATGGTAACATAATCCGTTTGGCACCCCCTTTGGTAATATCAGAGAAACAATTGGATGAATGCGTGGAAATTATTAAAAAGACAGTGCGTGAATTCAAAGCATAGGACTTGTAAATGATCGAAAAAATCAGTGGCCTAATTATCACGTACAACGAAGAATACAATATCAAAGAGGTTCTAGACTCCTTTGATATATGTGATGAAATTTTGGTCATTGATTCTTTCAGCTCGGACAAGACAGTAGAAATTGCTAATCACCACCCAAAAACGAGGGTGATTAGCCACTGCTTTGAGGATTTCACATCTCAACGCAATTTTGCACTTTCAAAGGCGAAGCACGATTGGGTTTTATTTCTCGATGCAGACGAACGGATTCCGAGCGATTTACGCACCGAAATTCTAGAAACCCTTCGAAGCCCTGATCGCAAAGAGGCCTATTATTTCTACCGCTTGTTTTTCTTTGAAAACAAACCCATCCGCTATTCAGGCACGCAAAGGGACAAGAACTTTAGGCTATTTCGTAAATCAAAATGCCATTATATTTCTGAAAAATTGGTTCATGAGACTCTGCATGTGGAGGGAGAAGTCGGCGTACTACAATCCAAGCTTCTACATTACTCTGTACGGGATCTTTTATCCTATAGAGCCAAGATGCGCAAATATGCACAATTGAAAGGCAAAGAATTATATCTAAAACATAAGCACTACAATCCCTTTACACAAATAATCAAAACGGCCTTTCGGTTTTTTAAGACCTACGTTTTAAAATTAGGATTTCTAGATGGTAAAATCGGGCTAAAAATCGCTCGATTGCAGAGTAAATATGTCTTTCAAACTTACGAATCACTTCGAAACGAATGGAAAAACAAAAAGTAATTATTTTCGGTGCTCCCACAGCTTACAATGTAAGTAATGAAATCAAAAAAAACCTCGAGCATTTAGGGTTCAAGGTCCTCGATATTTCTTTTCCTCAAGAATACACCTACAAAAACAAGATTCAAAAACTTACAAATTTTGTGCGCAAAAGCTTCTTTCAAGACCGCGATTACAAAAACAGACTTAGGTTTAATCCCTACAAAACGAAGTTTGAAAATGAAATTAATAAGCTAACAGACAAAGCTGATTTTGCCCTTTTTATTCGACCTGATTGTTTTCCAATCAAATTTTTAAAATGGACCTTAACGCACTGCAAAACAACTTGTGCTTACCAGTGGGATGGCATTGATTTGTTTCCACAGGTAAAGCGTTACATTCCCCTATTTGATCGGTTTTTTGTTTTTGATCCAGCCGACATCAAAAAAAGAAAAAGTGTACTCCCTGCAACGAATTTTTATTTTGATTACCCCTCTGCGTTTCAAGGAGAAGCTGATCCCAAAGTCGTTTACTTTGTAGGAAGCTACTTTAAAAGCAGAATGGAACCTATCGCGAAAATCATCCAACAAATCCATTCTGCCGACTTTGTTCCTAGAATTCTTATACTGACCAAAAACGCCTCACTTGCACAGCAATACAAACAGGTGGGAGCTCAGTTCATTGATTCCTTTATCGGTTTTGATCAAAATTTGGAAAATGTAAAGAAAGCGGGCGTATTAATTGACTTTGTAAACGGTAGACACAATGGGCTTTCATTTCGAACCTTCGAAGCCATTGGTCACGAGAAAAAACTAATCACAAACAACGAGGAGGTCAAAAAATACGAATTTTATCATCCCAATAATTTCTATGTATGGGAGGAAAACTCCAATTTTGAGGGTTTAGACGAGTTTTTAAAAAGGCCTTACCACCCCTTAGATCCTTCGCTCCAACAAAAATATAGTTTCACCAACTGGATTCATTATATTCTTGGGTTACCCCCTTTTGAGGCGATTGACCTTCCTTTACAAAGTTAAGGCCTGCACCATTCAAAATAGCGTTGGAGTACCAGGAGATTACACAAATCTTCACTTTTTTTATTTCGGAACTGCGCACTATGCTCCTGTGCGTGTTCTAGTATCTGCAAGCATTCCTTTGGATTCTCGATGTAATAGGTCAGCTTCTCAATTAGATCCGAATAATCGTCCTTGATCTCGATATAATGCACTCCACCAATTAACTTGCCCTCCATAAACCAAGTTTCGTATTTGGGCTTTGGCATCACTGCAATCGAATTGGAGGACATAATCCACTTTAGATTGGTCGCCACGTCATTTCCTTCCAAACTAAGAATGAATTTAAAATCCAGATGGTCTTTAATTGAAATTTTAGGACCTACCCAACTTGGATTTCCGCCCGTGCCGTTCACTTGTCTTAAATCGGTCAAAGGATGACCAAAGTACATTTTGAAGAACTCATAGCGATGCTCTTGGAAGATTGCGCATCTTCCAATGAGCAGATTTTTTTTCTCAAGAAACGGCTTGTCATTTCCAACACGTATAAAATGCCTCGCTTGATTTAGCTTTAAAAGAACACTATTTTCATTACTTCCCTGGATCGGTCGGCTCTTCACCACAGAGGGAGTGGCAGGAACTTCAATGACGTCGCCAAATACATAATCGATAAACCGATCCAGCCCAAAGTACCGCGCATAGCGATAGGTATCAAAAAAATAGGACTTCGGGGTTCTTGGTTTCAACAGATCTCTCACTTGGGTCTTCCCTTCAATCGATTTCGGCTTATCGATACGATTGTAATATTCAACCCTTTCTTCGATGACCGCAAGCTCTTGCTCAGAAAAACCAAATTTAAGACCTGAAATTTTAGCACTTGCCCTTCTAGTAGGCAAACGATCCGTTACAAATCCCTTGACGTAAAACAAAAATTTATTTTGCTTGTGAATTTTCATGCGCAAAATTTGAAATTGTGCAAAGCTACCCAATTTTTTCCAAGCTTAAATTAGTAAATTTGCAACTTAACATTATTTCTCATGAATAAAGTAAGAGTGCGATTTGCACCAAGTCCCACAGGCCCATTACATTTAGGAGGTTTAAGAACGGCCTTATACGATTATCTGTTTGCAAAAAAAATGGGAGGCGATTTTGTGCTTCGAATTGAAGACACGGACACCACACGCTATGTACCCGGTGCCGAGCAGTATATTCTTGAAGCCTTAGAGTGGTGTGGACTAATCCCAGATGAAAGCCCAATACACGGGGGTCCTTATGGTCCGTATCGCCAAAGTGAGCGTAGAGAAATATACGATAAATACACAGCTGAAATTCTGAAAACAGACTATGCATACATCGCTTTTGACACGCCTGAAGAACTCGATGCCGTTCGTAGTGAATACGAAAGTCGCGGGGAAGTCTTCGCTTACGATTATTTTACAAGAACTCGCTTAAGGAATTCGCTTTCACTTTCTGAAAAAGAAGTGCAAGATCTTTTGGATCAAAATACGCCGTATGTGGTTCGATTTAAAATGCCTGTAGATCGTATTCTTCAACTAGAGGATATGATTCGCGGTCGATTTGCGGTCAACACAAACACGCTTGATGACAAAGTGCTTGTAAAGAACGATGGAATGCCCACGTATCACTTCGCAAATATCATTGACGACCACGAAATGAAAATCTCTCATGTGATTCGAGGAGAAGAATGGCTACCCTCTTTAGGACTCCATACCCTTCTCTACGAAGCAATGAATTGGGAAGCTCCTAAATTTGCACATCTTTCTTTGATCTTAAAACCAGAAGGCAAAGGAAAACTTAGCAAAAGAGACGGCGATAAATTTGGTTTCCCAGTCTTTCCAATGAACTTCAAGGATCCTGCAACAGGTGTGATCTCAAAAGGCTATCGTGAAGAAGGATATTTCCCAGAATCTTTCATCAATTTCCTTGCTTTGCTTGGATGGTCTCCTGCAGACGACAAAGAGATTCTATCCTTGGAGGATCTTGTCCAAGAATTTGATCTTGAAAAAGTTCATAAAGCAGGCGCGCGATTTAGCAAAGAAAAAGCAGAATGGTTTAATCATCAATATCTACAGATCAAATCAGAACAGGAAATCCTCACTTACTTAAAAGCATTACCTGAAGTCAAAAACAGTGAGCTTCCAGACGACAAGCTTCTTCGAATAATTAGCCTTATGAGAGAGAGAGCGACTTTTGTAAAGGACATTTATCTTAACGGAAAATTTTTCTTTGAAAAGCCTGAGGAATACCAAGAAAAGGCGCGCAAAAAAGCATGGGCAGAACAAAGCGGTGCTTTACTATTGGGACTAGACCAAGAACTTGAGAGACTTGAATTTACTTCTCAAGGCCTTAGTGAAGCTTTGCACTCGTATGCGGAGGCTCAACAAGTCGGCATGGGCAAACTTATGATGCCTCTACGCCTAGCCCTTGTGGGGGAATTAAAAGGACCCGATGTTCCAGACATCATGGAGATCCTTGGGAAAGAAGAAACGAGAGCTCGAATCCAGCATGCTTGCGAGACCTTGTAGAAAAGTCCGTATTATTTCTTACATTTGACGATAAATTGAGTACAACTTAAATGGAATATTTAGAATTTGAACAGCCTATAAAAGAACTGATGGATCAATACCAAGCTTGCGCCCTTTTAGGGGAAGAAAGTGGGGTAGATGTTCAGGTTGCTTGTGGCCAAATCGAGGAGAAAATCCTTGCTAAAAAGAAAGACATTTACGAGAATCTTACTCCGTGGCAGACGGTACAGCTATCAAGGCATCCAGACCGTCCTTATTCACTTGACTTTATAAATGGAATTGTTGACGAAGGATCTTTTCTAGAACTTCATGGTGACCGCGGATATGCGGACGACCGTGCAATGGTAGGTGGACTTGCAAAAATCGACGGCAACAGCGTAATGATTATTGGTACACAGAAGGGGCGTACAACCAAAGAGCGTCAACAAAGACGATTTGGAATGCCGAATCCCGAAGGATACCGTAAAGCCCTTCGTTTAATGAAGCTTGCCGAGAAGTTCAGTATTCCTGTTATTACTCTTCTTGACACACCGGGAGCCTATCCTGGTTTAGAAGCGGAAGAACGTGGCCAAGGAGAAGCGATTGCAAAGAACATTTACGAAATGGTTCAACTTAAAACTCCTATTCTCACTTACGTTATTGGCGAGGGTGCGAGCGGAGGAGCCCTTGGAATTGGTGTGGGCAATAAAGTATTTATGTTGCAGTATACTTGGTACTCAGTGATTGCACCAGAAAGTTGCTCTTCTATTCTTTGGAGAAATTGGGAGCACAAAGAAGATGCGGCCAATGCCTTAAAGTTAACACCAAAAGATATGCTGAAGAATAAAATCATTGACGGCATTGTAGAAGAACCACTTGGAGGCGCGCAATACGATCCAATAACAGCATACCAAAATTTAAAATCGTCAATTCTTGAAAATCTTGCTCACTACAAAAACATGACTCCAAAAGAGCTTGTAGGCCAAAGACAAGACAAGTTCATCGAAATGGGGGAATGGAAAGGATAGCCTTCAATTAAGAAATAAATTGTTCAAAGCCGAAGTTTTCTTCGGCTTTGTCATTCTCTTCTTTTACGCGAACACAAAACCATGTATACAAGTTTTTTCGGTTTGAAATTAACCCAAAAAGCGCTTATATTTTTTGCAGATTATTTCTTATCTTTGCAACGCTCTAAAACAGAGCTCAATTATACTTAGTTTTTAAAATAAAACCGTAAACATATGTACACACCAGTAGCTGCAGACGTAGCAAAATTAAGAAACACCACCGGTGCCGGAATGATGGATTGCAAAAAAGCTTTAGTGGAAGCAGAAGGCGACTTCGATAAGGCAATTGATATCTTAAGAAAAAAAGGACAAAAAGTAGCTGCTAACAGAGCAGATAGAGAGTCTACTGAAGGTGCAGTAATCGCTAAAGTAAACGAAGATGCAACACTTGGTGCTATTATTTCATTGAATTGTGAAACAGATTTCGTTGCTAAAAACGATGCATTCGTTCTATTAGCAAATGAATTAGCAGAACAAGCAATCTTCTACGCTACAAAAGAAGAATTCTTAGCTTCTGACTTCCATGGTTTAACCGTTGCTGACAAACTAATCGAGCAAACAGGTGTCATCGGAGAAAAAATTGAAATTGGTGCATTTGAAAGAATCGAAGGACCTTTCCTTGGAGCTTATATCCATGCTGGAAACAAAATCGCTGCAATCACTTCTCTTTCTGCAAATGTAGAGGGAGCAGCAGAAGTTGCAAAATCTGTTTCGATGCAAGTAGCTGCAATGAACCCAATTGCACTTGACGAAACAAAAGTATCTCAAGATACCATCGAAAAAGAATTGGAGATTGAAAGAGAACTTCTTGTAAAAGAAGGAAAACCTGCAAACATCATCGATAATATTCTTAAAGGAAAAATGCAGAGATTCTACAAAGACAATACTCTTGTTCACCAAGCGTATATCAAAGACGGAAGCCAATCGGTTGCCACTTATGTGAAATCTGTTAATGAAGACCTAAAAGTATTAGGGTTTGTAAGAATTGCATTAGGATAAACTCGAAAAATAATCGAGAAAATATAACTCTGCCAAAAATGGCAGAGTTTTTATTTTGCTATCTTTGACTCCTGCGCCAAGCGAAAAAGAAAGCTATAATCAGTTCGAATTTTAGCTTTTCAACACTTAACTTTCAAGTTCAAAAACAATCCAAAAGGACAGTCGCTAACTTCTAAACACTCTAATGTACAAGACCCTACTCCTCTCATTTTTACTCGCCTTCTCTCTCATGCAGGCACAGACATTTACGGGTCAGATTTTCATGCGGGAAAATTCTGCAATCTATTTAAATCAAGTGTACGTGACCAATATTAACGATCAGCACACGGTACTTTCCAATTATAATGGTGAATTTGAAATCAAGGCAAAGGTTGGGGATGTTATTCGTTTTACTTCTATACTCTCCGAAAGGAAGGACATAACGATGGATTCACGCACCTTAAACATAGGATTAAATATCATTGAACTCTCTCCGATGTACCATACAATTAAGGAAGTCGTCATCGGCTGGAAACCGACAGGTAACTTACGCCGAGATGTACTTAGCTTAAAAGAGAACGAAAAAAAAATAGAGATTCAAAATATGCTTGGACTTCCCACTCCAAAACTACAGAAGGGTCCCGTTCTTGATCCCATTGCTGGATTTTCAGGAGGAGGACTCTCTCTTAACTTAGGCAGCGTATACGAACTATTCTCTGGAGACCGCAAGAAAAAGCAAAGACTCTATGATTATGAGAGAATGATGTCAGGAATAAAGGAAATTAAAAATTACTTGGGTCAGGATTATTTTACGAGAATGAAGATTCCCGCAAACATGATTGACAATTTTCTTCAGTTTGTTTATTCCTCAGACAACTTAATTCCTTTTATTGAAACGGGAAATTTAGAATCCACGAAAGTCTACATCGAGAAATACCTCCCTATATATCAGAAAAGGCTCAGAGATTCAAATTTATCAAAACTCTCTGATGAAAATTCTTTCCAATCTTCTTAAATTTGCACACGAAATTAGAACATGGGTAAAAAAAACAAACTGGCACGATTTGCCGAAAATAGAATACTTCCAAATGTATTTCAACCAACAAGAGAGCAAGCCCTGGAAGGCTACAAATTAAAAGGAAAATGGAGAGAGCAGGTCTTCAAAAATGACAATCCACTCGTTTTAGAACTAGGTTGTGGAAAAGGTGAATACACGGTCGGACTAGCCAAGGCTTTTCCAGATAAAAACTTCATCGGAATCGATATTAAGGGTGCTCGATTTTGGTTTGGAGCGAAAGAAGCGCACGAGTCAGGTCTTTCCAACGCCGTTTTTCTACGAACCCAAATCGAACTGATCGATGGGTTCTTCGAGCAGAATGAAGTA
This sequence comes from Bacteroidota bacterium, assembly GCA_023387375.1. Lineage (GTDB taxonomy): Bacteria > Bacteroidota > Bacteroidia > Flavobacteriales > Weeksellaceae > Planobacterium_A. Next base: position 25,607 of record JAEWIE010000017.1, read on the forward strand.
GATGAAATTTGGATCACTTTTCCAGACCCCCAAATCAAATACAGAAGAACAAAGCATCGTATGACTCATCCTGAGTTCTTAAGCCGCTACAAGAAAATTCTAAAGAAGGACGGTATCATGCATTTAAAAACCGATTCAGAATTCTTACACGGATACACCTTAGGTCTTCTCCAAGGGCAAGGACACGAAATTCTCACTGCACATCACGACATCTATGGTGCACCGGAATATGAGCCTAATACACCCTTACTTCGTGAGATTCAAACGCATTACGAGCAGCTGTTTTCTGCCAAGGGAAAAACCATTACCTACATCAAATTTAAAATTCATTAAATCTGAGTTTTTTAAATTTAAATAAAAAAAGAAGCTGCAAAATTGCAGCTTCTTTTTGTATGCTCAGAAAATCAAATTCTTATTTTGCATCGAAGTCAGTGTCTGCATCTGCAGATACCTTAGCACCTTCTTCTTTTGATTTTTCTTTTTCTGCTTTTCTTTGAGATTGCCCTTCTTTGATTGCATCTGCTACAACTGATAATAACATATCAATTGATTTAGAAGCGTCATCATTTCCAGGAATAACGAAGTCCACTTTTCTAGGATCAGAGTTTGTATCTACGATACCAAATACAGGGATACCTAATTTTTTAGCTTCCGTTACAGCAATGTGCTCTCTCATGATGTCCACTACAAAAACTGCAGAAGGAAGTCTCACCATGTCAGAAATAGAACCTAAGTTCTTTTCTAAATTAGCTCTTTGTCTATCTACTTGAAGTCTTTCTTTTTTAGATAAAGTTTCGAAAGTACCGTCTTTCTTCATTTTATCAATGTGGTTCATCTTCTTAACAGCCTTTCTAATGGTAACGAAATTCGTTAGCATTCCTCCTGGCCATCTTTCTGTAATATAAGGCATATTAAGTTCCGCAGCATGTTTTGCCACGACTTCTTTCGCTTGCTTTTTTGTAGCTACGAAAAGAACTTTTTTACCTGCAGAAGTGATTTTTTCTAAAGCGCTGCACGCTTCGTCTAATTTCACTGCTGTTTTATGTAAGTCTACGATGTGAATACCGTTCTTCTCCATAAAAATGTATGGAGCCATATTTGGATTCCATTTTCTGGTCATGTGACCGAAATGTACACCTGCCTCTAAAAGGTCTTTAACATTTGCTTTTGCCATGTCGCTTTCTTATTTTTAGTTTACATTCCGCTATTTTGCAATCAACAACACTTTAGATGGGAGTGAAGTTTGGGTGCTAAACTAAACGGGGCATTTATTAATAATAAATAAATTGCTTAGGTTTTGAAATCTCCGTCTGAATCCATAGAGATTCGATCGAAAATCCCAAAGGGCTAAGGCTTGAAAATTAACGTTTAGAGAATTGGAATCTCTTTCTTGCTTTCTTCTGTCCTGGTTTCTTTCTTTCGACCATTCTAGCGTCTCTAGTAAGAAGACCGTGAGGTTTAAGAGCAAGTCTGAACTCTGCGTTAATTTCACAAAGAGCTCTGGATACACCTAAACGAACAGCTTCCGCTTGACCGGTATTTCCTCCACCAAATACATTCACAGTAACATCGTACTGTCCTGCAGTTTCGGTAAGTAAAAAGGGTTGGTTCACTTTGTAAACCATAACATCTGTAGAGAAGTATTCTTTAGCATCTTTTCCGTTTACAGTGAAGTTACCAGAACCTGGTTTCACATAAACTCTAGCTACTGAAGTTTTTCTTCTTCCAATTTTATGAACTGTAGACATATTAATTATTTAAATTCGTTAACATTAATAGTTTTTGGCTGTTGAGCTTCGTGCTTATGTTCAGTTCCTTCATATAGATAAAGGTTCTTGAAAATAGCCGTACCCAATTTGTTTTTTGGAAGCATTCCTTTTACGGATTTCTCCAAAACTTTCATTGGATCTTTCTTTAATAGCTCTTCAGCTGTCTGCGACTTCTGTCCACCTGGATAACCTGTATGCCAGATGTAAGTCTTGTCAGCCCACTTGTTTCCTGAAAGGGTAATTTTACCAGCGTTCAAAACAATTACATTATCTCCACAATCAACATGGGGAGTAAAGTTCGTTTTGTGCTTACCTCTCAAAATCTTTGCAACCGTGGAAGCTAGTCTTCCTAACGGCTGTCCTTCAGCGTCTACCACAACCCATTCTTTATTAGCGGTAGCTTTATTAGCTGAAACGGTTTTGTAACTTAATGTATTCACACTTTTTCGTTTACGATTAAACATATTTATCCCTCTACGGGTGTGCAAAGGTACACTATTTTTTTAAAATTGGAAAAATTTTATTGAATGCATTTCAAGAAATTACTTGAAATTTAAGACTATAGCACTTTGTAGCCACTTTTGAGTAAGCTCCTTAGCTTTATTTTGATTCAAAACGGACGAAAAATCTTAGCCAATCTCCTATCCTTTCTCCTCTTTTAAACTCCCTAATTAGTTTCTTAAGGACTTGCTCGAGCGAAAACTCGCAATTAAATAGTAAGCAACAAAGACGGTAGAGAATTTAATGACGGAGGGAACCGCAACTTCAAAATCAAAGAAAATAAATCCAATCACAACAAGAAGCCCGATTCCTAGTAGTGACAACCCTAGTTTTTTGGAAAGTGGCCAACTTGGTCGATCCACAAAATAGGCCATAGCCCATCCTAGTCCAAATGCAAAAGCATTGTAGAGTGTAATACTAAATTCTGCATTCCCTACTAAATAATAGTTAAATGCAAAACTCACTAGGGTACCAATGAGAAGGCATGCAATCGTATTTCGCATAGATTTATTTTTACAAAGATAATACTATTCTTTTACAGGCTCCAACTCAAAATTCTCAGCTTTGAATCCATTAGAAATTGGAAATTGTGGCTTTACTCCCGAATTCATATCTTTGAAGATTGACAAATCGTTTAGAATCTTTATGGAAAACAAGCAATATCAACCGAAAAATAAAGTGAGAATTGTGACTGCAGCCTCCCTCTTTGATGGGCACGACGCTGCAATCAACATTATGCGCAGAATGATCCAAGCGACGGGATGTGAAGTCATTCACCTTGGACATGACAAGTCTGCACAAGAAGTGGTTAGCACCGCAATTCAAGAAGATGCGAACGCGATTGCCCTTACTTCATATCAAGGAGGCCATAACGAATACTTCAAATATATTTACGATCTTCTTCGAGAAAAAGGATCTCCTCAGGTGAAGATTTTTGGCGGCGGTGGTGGAGTAATCCTTCCTAGTGAAATCAAAGATTTAGCGGACTACGGAATCGATCGCATTTATTCTCCAGACGACGGAAGAGAACTTGGACTTCAAGGAATGATAAACGACCTCGTCTCTAAATCGGATTTCCCGACGGGAGAATCGGTAGAGGTGCAAGATCTAGACTCTCTTCATTTCGACAATTCAAAGTCCATCGCACATATGATATCTGCAGTCGAGAACTTTTCCGATCAAAAAGCAGATCTTGTTTCCGCTCTAAAAGAGAAAGCAAAAACGCGCCAAGTTCCTATTCTTGGAATTACAGGGACCGGAGGTGCAGGGAAATCCTCCCTTACAGATGAAATCGTAAGACGTTTCCTACGAGCGAATCCAGAGAAAAAGATAGCCATCATTTCTGTAGACCCCTCCAAAAAGAAAACGGGCGGCGCTTTATTAGGAGACCGAATCCGTATGAATTCCATCCACGATTCACGAGTCTATATGCGATCTATGGCCACAAGAGAGAACAATGTCTCGGTTTCTCCTTACATCCATTCTGCTATTGATGTATTAAAGATTGCAGGACCGGATTTAATCATCCTCGAAACCTCTGGGATTGGACAAAGCGGATCTGAAATAACGGAAATTGCAGACGTATCACTCTATGTAATGACTCCTGAATATGGAGCCTCTACACAACTAGAGAAAATAGACATGCTTGACTATGCGGATTTCATCGCCTTAAACAAATCAGATAAACGAGGAGCACTCGATGCGCTCCAAGCGGTAAGAAAACAGTACCAACGTAATCACGTACTGTTTGACAAGCAATTGGATGAAATGCCTGTGTATGCAACCAAAGCCAGTCAATTCAACGATTGGGGCATCACGCAGCTTTTTAATGACATTATTGAAAAACTGAATTCGAAAATTGAAGAGTTATACGAAAATCACGACACGAAATTTAGTCCTTATATTGAGCACAATCACGTACAAGATTCAGTCGTGATTCCTCCAAGCCGTGTGAGATATCTTTCTGAAATCGTCGAGAATAACGATCGATACGAAAAGGAATTACAAGAACAGGCTGAGATAGCTAAAAACCTCTACGTACTAGAAGGGTCTAAATCACTGCTTGCGGATGATGCAGAAACCAAAGAAAAACTGCAAACTCTTCAAGACAAAACAAGAAAAAATCTACTTGCTGAAAACAGTGACTTTTTAGAAAATTGGGATGCCTTCAAAAAAGAAATGGAAGAAGACTCCTTCACTTACCTTGTGAGAGGCAAAGGAATCTCGGTGGAGACAAAATCAAAAAGTTTATCGGGACTTGATATTCCTAAAATTGCACTTCCTAAATTCAAGGATTGGGGAGATCTTATTCGCTGGAAAGGAAAAGAAAATGTCCCTGGGAAATTTCCGTTCACAGCAGGAATCTATCCGTTCAAGAGAACAGGTGAAGATCCCACAAGAATGTTTGCGGGAGAAGGAGGACCTGAAAGAACCAACCGAAGATTCCATTATGTTTCTGCCGAAATGCCAGCGAAAAGACTTTCTACAGCATTCGACTCCGTCACTCTATACGGGCAAGATCCGGCACTACCTCCTGATATTTATGGAAAGATTGGAAATGCAGGGGTATCGATTGCGACTCTTGACGACGCTAAAAAATTATACTCAGGATTTGATCTTGTAGATCCTCTCACATCCGTCTCCATGACGATCAATGGACCTGCTCCAATGTTACTTTCTTTCTTTATGAACGCCGCAATCGATCAAAATTGCGAAAAGTACATCGAGGAACATAAGCTTTGGGATGTCGTCGAAAAGAAACTAAAAGCCAAATTTGATGACCAAGGATTAAAAAGACCCTCCTACGAAGGTCCAATTCCAAAGGGCAACAATGGTTTAGGACTAAAACTTCTTGGTCTTACGGGAGACGAAGTTTTAGACAAAAAACAATACGAGTTAATTAAGGCGCAAACCATTGCTCAAGTACGTGGAACCGTGCAGGCAGACATATTAAAAGAAGACCAAGCGCAAAACACTTGTATTTTCTCTACAGAGTTTGCTCTTCGATTAATGGGGGATGTGCAAGAGTACTTTATCTCAGAAAAAGTGAGAAACTTCTATTCGGTTTCCATTTCAGGGTACCACATTGCAGAGGCGGGCGCAAATCCTATTTCTCAATTGGCCTTTACTTTAGCCAATGGATTCACTTATGTCGAGTATTACCTCTCGAGAGGGATGGATATAAATGCATTTGCTCCGAACCTATCCTTCTTCTTCTCCAACGGAATTGATCCGGAATATGCCGTTATTGGTAGAGTAGCAAGAAGAATTTGGTCTAAAGCAATGAAGTTAAAATACGGAGCCGATGAACGCTCACAAATGCTTAAATACCATATTCAAACCTCGGGTCGCTCTTTGCATGCGCAGGAAATTGATTTCAACGATATCCGTACTACTTTGCAAGCACTTTATGCGATCTATGACAATTGCAACTCACTGCACACCAATGCATACGATGAAGCAATTACTACGCCTACAGAAGAGTCCGTACGTCGAGCTATGGCAATTCAGTTAATTATCAACAAAGAGTTAGGACTTGCTAAAAACGAAAACCCGCTTCAGGGATCGTTCATTATCGAAGAGTTGACTGATTTAGTAGAGCAAGCCGTTTATCTGGAATTCGACCGTATTACAGAACGCGGGGGCGTCCTAGGTGCTATGGAAACCATGTACCAGCGTTCTAAAATTCAAGAAGAATCCATGCACTACGAATGGTTAAAGCATACGGGAGAATATCCACTTATTGGAGTAAACACTTTCTTAGGAAAGGATGGATCTCCTACGATTCTCCCACGAGAAGTGATCCGATCCACAGAAGAAGAGAAACAGCACCAGATTAAGAATTTAGAGGTTTATCAAAAATCCAATGATTCCGAATCTTCAGCATGGCTAGAAAAACTGCAATCTGCAGCCATTAATCAAGAAAACCTCTTTGAGGTAATGATGGAAGCGGGTAAATACTGTTCCCTGGGTCAAATCACCAACGCATTATTTGAAGTAGGTGGAAAATACCGACGTAATATGTAAATCTTACATTGTAAGAATGATCTAAAAGTTATCCATGGGGTAGCTTTTTTTATTTGATACATATTCCTATTGTATACAATGCCACGGTACGATTCGTGCTTTTCGATTCATTGATTTTTAGTACATTTAAGAAAACAAACACAAATGAAAGTACTTCAATGGCCAACAATTTACTTTATAGCATTACTCTTGATGCTCGGCGCTTGCGAATCGAAGAAAATTGAGGTTGCATCCATTCAAAAACCGAAAGGCAATACTATAGTTGATTTTCAGCGTGCCCTTTATCAAACTCAACTTGATTCGCTTCTTAGTGACAGCGATTTTAACGGCGTGGTTTCCATAATGCAAAATGGAGAACTTTTGTATCAAAAATTAAAAGGATTTGAAAACTTCCAAGAAAAAATTCCAATTTCAGACTCTTCTGTGTTCGCGATCGCTTCTATAAGTAAGCAATTTGCGGCAGCATTAACTCTAAAATTAGTTGAACAAGGAAAAATAAAGCTTGAGGACTCTATAAGTAGTTACCTACCTGAATTTAAGAAGCCAAAATGGAATCAGATAAAAGTATCACAACTTCTCAACCACACTTCGGGAATTGTTGATTTCGCGCCCAATTTGGTGTCGATTCCGGGTCAAAAGTACCATTATTCGAACAAGGGAATTAATTATGTTGGAAAGTTACTAGAAAGCATTTCCAAGCAAAATTTAGAAGAATTACAAACCCAATTATTCGCTCAAATTGGACTTAAAAACACATACTCTTCATCTCATTCGAAACCGAAAAATTTTGCCTCAGCCTACATCGGCCCCTATAGTTCCGTACAGGCTGTGACCAATATGCCTCAACGGCTTCTGAATGATCAGATCGGTCTCGCGGCGGGCGGAATTCTTTCTACAGCGAACGATCTCCATAACTGGAATCAAACGCTTTATGCTGGAACTTTCTTAAGCAAAGCATCAGTCGAACGTATGCATAACTCAGATACAAAAGTTGTTCACCCCATCTTAGGTGAAATTTATTACGGATATGGTCTTATGAAATCCCGCAAGCAGCCTGAAAACTATTTCCATACAGGCTATGTAAAAGGATCTGCCTCCCTCCTACTTTATTATCCTCTATCCAAAACCTCGGTTGTCATCCTTTCCAATCATGCCGATGAACGACTAGGAAAACAAGCCATTTTTAAGTACCATCTAGAGATTAAAAAACAGAGTGATCGGATTGAATTCGCCTTTGCGCATATGAAAAAGAACTTACCCACGAATTTCAACTAATAAAAGTCTTACTTTTGTAAAGTGAACAAGCAGCGAATTATACTAGGAATTGACCCAGGAACAACCATTATGGGATTTGGGATCATCTCTGTCGAAAAAGAGAAGATGCAACTTGTTTCCATCCATGAACTCATCCTCAAGAAGTATCCTAATCACGAAACGAAATTAAAACATATTTTCGAAAGAACCCTAGCTCTTATTGATGAGTATCATCCTGATGAAGTTGCCTTAGAAGCGCCATTTTATGGGAAAAACGTGCAATCTATGTTGAAACTTGGCCGAGCGCAGGGAGTAGCAATGGCGGCTTCACTTTACCGCGATATTCCAATTAGAGAGTACTCGCCTAAGAAAATCAAAATGGCCATCACGGGCAATGGTAATGCGAGCAAGGAGCAAGTCGCAGCCATGCTTAAATCTTTACTTAAACTAAAAGAGTTCCCTACAAAATACCTAGATGCGTCCGACGGATTAGCTGTCGCGGTCTGTCATCATTACAATTCAAATGCAATTCAAACGGACAAATCGTATAGTGGATGGGATAGTTTTCTAAAACAAAACCCCGACCGAATCAAATAACTCCCTAATTTTCAACTGTCTTGATTTGTAAAAGTACTTTACAATTATTTTACTTGGTTAAACCTAATACTATCTGTAACATTGTTCTAAATAATCACACTTATTAGTTTTAGTCCTACTGTTATGAACAAACCACATCAAAATACAAAACCTTCAAACCATTCTATGAATTGGTTTCAGAAATTTTTAATTCTATGCTCAGGGGGCAACCTTATGCTTTTAAGAAAGTCTCCAAGTGAGTGGAATAAATTTGCAGGAATTGGCGGAGTTATTCTTTTTACAGCGGCATTCGCTACGCTTTCAGCGGGATATGCCCTTTACACAGTCTTTGATAACTATTGGGCAGCCAGCGCATTTGGCCTTCTTTGGGGATTAATGATTTTTAATTTAGACCGGTATATCGTTTCGTCTATTAAAAAAACAGGAACCTTTTGGCATCAGTTCTTCATGGCCATGCCTAGAATTTTGCTCGCGACTTTCCTTGGTATCGTTATTTCAAAACCCTTAGAATTAAAGGTTTTTGAAAAGGAAGTAAACAAGCAGCTTAGTAGTATCATTCAGAGAAACAAAGCGGAATTGCAATCCGAAATGAATACAAGAATCTTAAAGCAAACTAGTCCTTTCGAAGAGGAAAAGAAACAAATTGCAGAAAAGACGGCTATTCTAAGAGCCTCCTATGATTCCGCTTCTGTGGAACTTGAAAAAGAAATTCTCGGAACCAAAACGGGACTAACTTCTGGAAAAGAAGGTTTTGGCCCCAACGCAAAACGTAAGACCGAGCTAAAGGAACAAAGGCGTATCGATTTAGACAATTACCAAAAGAGCGTTGCGGAGCGGCGCGCCTATTTGGATCAAGAAATTTCAAAAGTCTACCAAAACCTAGAATCAGAACGTAAAAAAACAGACGTTTTTGAAGAAAGTTTTAATGGATTTGCGGCAAGGCTACAAGCTCTAGATGAACTAGGCGAAAAATCAAAGATTATGGCCCTCGCATCGCTTTTCATTATGGGTCTATTTATTGCGCTGGAAATCTCGCCCGTCCTGGTTAAACTGATATCGCCTATCGGCCCTTATGACTATTTACTCGACGAACATGAACATGGTTTTAAATTGTATGCTATTGAAAAAATGGAAAAAGGCAAACTCGCGAGCGAATGGCGAATTCAAAATTACCCTTCTGAATTAGAGGACTTATTGCCAGAAAGGAAAGATTCCACCCGAGGTCCTGACCTATAAAAATTAAGGACATACTCTCAATCGAGTAGGAGGATAGGGATTAATTCCCTATCCGACCTCTCACACCACCGTGCGTACCGTTCGGTACACGGCGGTTCCTTAGTTTACAATTCGTACCTTTTTGTAGTAATCAGCAAGGAAGATATATCCCGATTTTCGTAACCGCTCCGTGGTAATCGTGCGTTCCAAGATTGCGCTGCCTGCAGTTCGCCAGTAGCTCTTCCTTGTGTGCGACCACTGCAAAGCTTGTGGTTTATTTACG
>JAEWIE010000054.1 GCA_023387375.1 Bacteroidota bacterium
ATTCAAAAGGAGGTTTTTCAATTCCTTCCATCTGAACCTCACGACCCACATCTAGAATATAATCAAAGATTTTATCTGCGTGCATCAATTCTTCTTTGCTTTGAACTCTGAAATAATTTGCGATTCCCTCCAGATCCTTGGCATGAAACCAAGCAGACATCGACAGATAATACTGCGCAGCATATTGTTCGTTAGCAATTTGCGCATTTAGCAATTGCGCAATCTTTTCACTTATCATAATTTCTTTTTTTTATAGTATTTGAAAGTTTAAAGTTACTAATTCTCTTGGTAATTCTCCTTACTCAAAAACATGAAATTTCCCCCTTCACGACAACGCACTTTCAAGTCACCTCTAAATCCTTATAAAAAAGAGGAAGAAATCACTTTCTCCCCCTTCTCATTAAAACTAAAATTATGAACTTATTAGGTTCGACTTGCACTGGTTTATTTTGCAATTTCTTTCGGTTCAAAGACGGTTTTTTTATGGAAACCTCCTTTTCCTTCCATTGTTTTTTTAGTGGTCTTATTTTGCAATCTTGCTTTATTCTGCGCCATTCTCTCCGCTCTCATTGCTTCCCATTTTGCATATTGCTCTTTAGAGAGGATGGCTTTCATTTCCTCATTTTTCTTCTCTTGCTTTGCTTTATACTCCTTTATACGCTCTTTACGAAGTTCTTGCATTTTGCTTCTTTCCGCCATACGTTCTGCAATTTGCTTTTCATGTAAGGCTTTGATTTGTTCTAATTGAGCCGCTGAAAGATCAAGACTCTTTTGCATTTGCTCAAAATGAGCTGCTTTTATTTTTTTCATTTGTACCTCTCGACTTGGCTTGTCTTTCATGCTTGGAACAGAAGTTTGCTGCGCGAACATGAAACCGCCGGAAACAACAAGGGCACTAATAATCATTTTTTTCATCTTTCCAATTTTTGCTATTAATAAAGTATTTGGCTTTTTATACTTCTTTGATACGATTTGAGTATCAAGGTTAAAGGCGCAAATCATAATATTATGTTAAACTTCAAACGGCATGTTTTCGAATTAGATCCGCCACAATTTCTGCGGTTTGATCTGGATAGTCTACTTCGATTCGGTTGTCAGATTTTATCCAGCGTGCTAATTTTTTCTCAAATTCAGACTCTTTCCAAATGATTTCGATTCCCATTTTTTCTAAAGCTAAAGAATTGCACTGCTGTTCATACTGGTTTTTCAACGGTACACTTAAAAGCTTTTTTCCTAAGAATAAGCTTTCTGCTGGTCCCTCAAATCCACCTCCAGTCAAGAATCCTTCACATTGGGAAAGAGATTTTTGGAATTTCTGATTGCTAATAGGAACGATGTGGATATGATCTTTTGTATACTCGTTCTCGGCATGTTTTGAAAACACCTCCCATTTTACACTTGTATGAAAACTTAAAAGTTTTTCGATTAACGCATCACTATAAGCGGGAAGATAAACGGTATAGTGACCAAGTTTCTCCGGTGATAAATCTCGAATTTCTTTGCGAATAATAGGCGTATGTATAAAGTGATCGTAGGCTTGAAAGTGAAATCCGACCGCTTCCTTTGTCGGCGCGTAATGTTCCAAAATCATTTTCCCCCAATGAAATCCATTCAGTTGAGGTGTAAAAGTAGACTCATAGGCACACTGGTGAGAAAGGGCGACGCATTTTTTCTTTCGAAATTTGCATGCCCAGGCACTAATAGGTTCGTAATCACTTATTACTAAGTCGTAGGATTCTACGGGTAAGTTTTTGATGTCCGAAATTAACTGCCTTGTATGCATACCTCTCCAGGTTGCACCAATGTCGATACCTCCACTCTTCCCAAACACAAAGCCCATACCACTCATACGATATTTGATTTCTTGTTCAAGGCCTACTTCGTTCTGCGTCCCGCTAAGAAGGACATCTACAGATCCATGTTTTTGTAAGTGGGGAATCACCTCGCGAGCCCGACTTACATGTCCGTTTCCGGTCCCTTGAATCGCATACAAAATCCTCATACTTAACATTTTAATAGAAATAAACACAGAGATCGGGTAAAACTACAAAAAGAAAAGGAAGGATCCTAAAACCCTTCCCAATCGTAACATTAACTTAAACTATATTTAATCTATCTAGACCCTCGCATTCCACTGCCTCTACTTGAGGATCCGTTTGAAGAACTCACTGCTTTGGAAGAGCTCGCGGTACTTCTCGAACTTCTCATACCTGCAGAGCGATTACTAGTGGCTCTAGAAGAAGAGCTTGAAACTGCAGGTCTACTAGTGCGCGCACTTGATGAAGACCTTACACTAGAATTCGCCCTTGCTGTACCCGTGCGGAATCCATTTGTTGAGCGCGTATTGGCCTGCGCGGTTTTGCTTGGCTCAGTCCTAACATTTGTTGCCGTTCCTGTTCTAAGTCCACTTGCTCTCTGCGAAGAAGAGGCGCTTGTGGAAGATTTAAAACCATTATTTCGACTTGAAACAACTGTTGAATTATTTACTGATCCATTTCTTAACGTACCCTTTGAACTGGATTTAAATCGAGCATCGTTCGAATTCCTAGGCTGATTCCAACCGTATTGGGTTCCTACATTTCGGTGGTAGTCTCTACGATTGATTTTGTACAGATTGATATTTACATTCCGGTAACGCGGCACGACGTAATAAGAATAATACCTTGGTCTATAATTGGTTCGCCAGAAATTCACATAAAATTGTATAGGACTTCTTCCATGGTAATAGTAGTTCTGATAAATTGAGAACGCTCTAGGACCCAGAATCTGTTCTAATGCATAGAAACGGTCGTAATACCACCGGTTAGGATTGCTATGGTAGTAGGAGTTCCAAGAATAATAATCTGGAAATTGTCTGTTTAGCTCAATGATCATATTCGCTTGCCATGAATTTAAACGCAGCTCTCTAAATAAGCGATTCCAATTGACGCGAGTTATGCTTCGACGGTAATCATTATAAAAACTACGGTAGTAATCATCGACATAATAATCGTCGGGATACTCATAATAGTAATCGTCCGCGAAATAATGATCCTCATCTCCGTACCACCCACTCTGGTACTGTGAATTTCCCCCACTTGATGGATAGTATTGTGCAGTACTTAGTCCAAAAAGACCTAAGGCTACGGTTAGTAATATTTTTTTCATTTTACTTTGTGATTTAGTTAATTTATAAGAAGTTCATCTCGAGCTTCTCTATACATATAGATACAAAAACAAAAAAGAAGTTAAATCCTAAATTCAACTTCTTTCTTTACTTATTGATAATCAAAATGATAAACTGCCAGATCAGAGAGATTTTCGTCCTGAATCTTGAATCCAGTATGCTATTTTCTTGTTAAAGGAGTCTTGCTCTCCTAAAAACTCGAGTGTCAGATGCATTCTATATCGCCAATAGTGTGGGAATTGAGCTGGATCGTTAATTCGCTCAAGATCTTTATCTGGATTTCTAAGTTCACGATCCGTGGCAAAGAATTCTTGAATTGGGAAAACCGAAAGCATCGCTTCGTTATACAAATGTTGCAACATGATAATTTCAGCTAACGCAGGCTCTAAGTTATCTGGCGCATTGCCCCCTTGATTCAACTGCGCGTTGTAGTATTTTTGAGTCAATACAGGATCTTCACACCACCATTGTCTTAGGGTCGAACTATCGTGTGAGGAGCCGGTAACAACGTTCATATAACCCGCATTTTTCGGGTCGTACCAAAGTATATCCTCCGAAGGCATACGCTGTACCTTGAGAGCCGTAATGGCAAGGGAATCCATTACCTCAGGAACACATTTGGGTACCATGCCTAAATCTTCTCCACAAATCAGCATATCAGTAGAATTTAGAATCGCAGGGAGCTTTTCCATTGCACTTGCAGACCAGAGAGATTCTTGACGATGGAAAAAATAATCCGAATACAACTCTCGTATCGCATTTTGCATCGAATCATCTAAGTGCTGAAATGACGCCGTGTTTTCTACTCCAAACCGTGGATGATATACGGCGTGTCCCTCTTTGTGCTCTTCTAGAAACAAGACGTTTGCGCATAATGTTAGGAGTTTATCTTCAATCCATCCCCAAGGATTATCCCTAAAAAAATCGCTAAGTTTTCGCTGTGTATCGAACTCGGGCTTGAACCGAAACAATCCACTAGACTCCGCATTCATAAAGAAATCACGCACTCGATTGTTTTCAGAGCCAAAGAAGTCCCAAAGTATCTGCTCATTTACATAAGGCCGAACAAATCGATCCCAATCAAAGTGAATCCCGCGACTTTGAAATTCCTCGAGAGTCACTGGAATGGCAGGATAAAAATACCCCAAAATTCCCTGCGTCGCAGAAATAGGCATACGCCAAATCCGGAAAAACCCAAGAATGTGATCAATTCGCATAGCATCGAAATATTTCTCTAGAGCTTGAAAACGACTTTTCCACCAGCGGTATCCATCCTCTTTCATCGCTTCCCAATTGTAAGTTGGAAATCCCCAATTTTGACCAATTTCTGTAAACTGATCGGGTGGAGCCCCCGCTTGAAAATCCATGCCATAAAGCTGCGGTTCGGTCCAAGCTTCCACGGAGTATCGATAAATTCCAATAGGAAGATCCCCTTTCAAAGAGATTCCAATGGAGTGTGCGTAGTCCACGGCGTCCGTCAACTGCAAATGTAGTTGGTACTGCACCCACAAATGAAGCATCGCTGTATCATAGAATTTATGATCCGCCTGGAAAAAAGGGGCAATTTTACCGGCCACATACTTTCGATGCGTTTTCCACTGCTCAAAGTTCGGTGTCTTATTTTGATCTCGAAGGATGCAAAAGGCGGCATAGGGATGGAGCCAGTCTTTGTTTTCGTTCTGAAACTTTTTAAATGCCTTTTCTTTTAAAATTACCTGTTTGTTTTGTTCAAACAAAAGAGTGATGAAGTGCCACTTATTTTCGATCACTTGTTCATAATCTACAAGTTCGAACGAATTTAATTCCGCTTTCTTTGCTAAAAACTCAAGTGATTTTTCCTCATCAAGTTTAAAAGGTAATTCTTCAATATTAATGTAAATTGGATGCAGAGCATAAAGGGAAATCGGTGCATAAGGATAAGAATCGGTCCACGTAAAATTTGCCGTCGTATCGTTAATTGGCAGCGTCTGTACCACGGATAGATTTGTTTTTTCCGCCCACTCTGCTAATAATTTTAAATCACTGAACTCACCCACTCCAAATCCATTTTCACTACGAAGGGAAAAAACAGGCACTGCAACTCCTGCTGCATGGTATAACTCTTGCGCTTTAAAACGAAAATAATGATCCGCTTGAATCTGTAAAACTTGAGGTTCAAGGTTTGAAAGCGCCCAGCGGTTTTTGCCATACTCGACCTCAAAAACTTCGCCCGTTAATTCATCTAATATCCCGTACTTGTATTGAATAAAGTTGTCTTGAGCAATTTCCACCGCTACCTCCCAAACGCCTTGAGCTGTTTGCGCCATAGGCACCGTTTTCAAATATTCCCAAGAGCCTAATTCCGGTGCGCTACCCAAAAGAACCAAACGCTGATTCGCTTTATAAATAGGAGCTTCTATTCGAAAAAGATGGGTATGACGTTTTAATATTTGTAGCCTTTCAGCCTTAAAATCCCGACGCGTATTTTTTAGAATTTTATTGTTTAGATAGTTCTCTGGAAAATTCTTAAGGTTCCAGACATCGTAAACTTTGTATTCATTATAGGTATGAACTAATTGCAACTGATGAAAAGAAAACTCCGTTTTTAAAACTCTCCCCTCCTCTGTTACCAATTGGTACTGATAGCAAAAGTCTCTTGTAAAATAATCCACCTCCACTCGCCAATTTCCATTGTCGGTATACTCCAGGGGGTAAATTAACTTTTCTTGCTCGTTCTCAAATAATACAAGTTGAATTCTCTCCCCAATTTGGGTGTTATAATGAATATTAAAAATGATTTTCATGCCAATTAGTAGTATTTAAATTACTGTGTAGTAGTCTTTTGCATAAAGTGCCATGCTCGCACTCTCAGCTTGCTTTTAATAGCGATGCAATTTAAAAAAATAAAAGCAATATCCCCTTGTTTAATTGGACAAAAAAGCGAAGGCAACCCTATAGCTTACTTCCTACTAATCAGCACTTTACACAAATGGAGCTCTGGTTAAAACCAAAGCTCCATTTTAGACTATAAAAAAGGAATTCCTTTTGTTTAGTTAATAAGATAAGAAGTGCCTTCGCGTGAATCTTTAAGTTCAATACCTTCGGCTAGAAGCTTGTCGCGTATTTCATCAGAAAGCTCCCAGTTTTTTGCTTGTCTAGCTTGATTTCGAAGATCGATCAAAACTTGGAGTGTGGAATCTAGCTTATCGGAATGCTGCTTAGCAACTTCTTCTAGACCCAGTACATCAAATACATAAGTTTGAAGCGAAGTCGTTAACAGCGCTAAATCTTCCTTGCCAAGACTTTCTTTACCGTCTTTCAAAGCAAAAATAACTTTTACAGCCTCAAACAAATGAGCAATTAGAATTGGAGAATTAAAATCATCAAGTAAGGCCTGATCGCATTTTTCTTTCCAAGCTTGTACATCAAACGATCCTTTATTCGACTCCGTAGAATCCATACCTGTAAGGATCTCAAGTGCTTCCATTAGTCGTAGATAGCCTTTTTCACTCGCTACTAGAGCCTCATTGGACAAATCCACTACACTACGATAGTGAGCTTGCAAGAAAAAGAATCGAACAACAGTAGGCGCAAAAGGTTTTTCGAAGAAAGTATTGTCTCCTGTGATTAACTCCATGGGCAGAATTGTGTTCCCTGTGGACTTACTCATTTTCTGCGCGTTTAAAGTAAGCATGTTTGTATGCATCCAATAATTAACAGGTGAAGTTCCGTTGCATGCTGTTCCTTGGGCAATTTCACATTCATGATGCGGAAATTTTAAATCCATCCCTCCTCCATGAATATCAAATTTTTCTCCTAAATACTTTGTACTCATAGCGGTACACTCCAAATGCCACCCTGGAAACCCTTCTCCCCAAGGAGAAGGCCACTTCATGATGTGCGCAGGGGAAGCATTTTTCCAAAGTGCAAAATCTTGTGGATTTTTCTTTTCATCTTGCCCATCTAGAATACGGGTATTTGCATAGAGTTCTTCAATATTGCGTTTGCTTAATTCGCCATAGTTTCCTCCTTTCTCATTATAGGCATGTACATCAAAATAGACCGAGCCCCCTGTTTCATATGCATATCCTTTTTCTAAAAGTAACTTTGTAAGTTCTAGCTGTTCCAAGATATGCCCTGTTGCGGTCGGTTCAATATTTGGCGGCAGTAAATTAAACTGCTCTAATACTTTGTGAAAATCAACTGTGTACTTTTGTACGATCTCCATCGGTTCGAGCTTCTCTAATCTACTTTGTTTCACAAATCGATCATTATCGACGTTTCCGTCGTCGGTTAAATGCCCTGCATCCGTAATGTTTCTAACATACCGAACTTTATAACCTAGATAAAGAAGTGTGCGGTAAATAAAATCGAAAGACATAAAAGTTCTTACGTTCCCCATATGCACATTGCTGTAGACGGTAGGTCCACAAACATACATTCCTATATTCCCTTCTAGAATGGGTTTGAATATTTCTTTTTGTCCCGTGAGGGAATTGTATATTTTTAGTTCCATTGATTTAAATTTTAGTCAATTTTCGCATGACTCCCTACATAATGTAGAAATTCCTGCCTTGTGATTGGATTGGTCCTGAAAATTCCGCTTAACTCTGCAGTAATCGTTGAGCTTGCCGTGTCTTTAATTCCACGACAATTGACGCAGAGATGTTTAGCATCAATGATACAAGCTACATCCTTTGTCCCCAGAGCCTGCTTTAGTGCATCCACAATTTGCATCGTTAACCGCTCTTGAACTTGAGGCCTTTTGGCATAATAATCAACGATTCGATTAATCTTGGAAAGTCCAATAACTTCTCCATTGGATATATAGGCCACATGCGCGCGGCCAATAATCGGTAGAAAATGATGTTCACAAAAGGAATACACTGTAATATCCTTTTCCACTAGCATTTGGCGATACTTGTATTTATTACTAAAAGTAGAAATTCGCGGCTTGTTTTCAGGAAGTAGTCCACCGAAAATCTCATTGACATACATCTTGGCAACCCTCTTAGGGGAGTCCTTAAGCGAATCATCCTCCATATCTAATCCAAGGGTTTCCATGATTTGTCCAAAAAGAATTTCAATTCGCTCCACTTTTTCCATGGGCGTTTTTTCAAAAGCGTCCTCTCTTAAAGGCGTATGCTCTTTGCCTGTAAAAACATCGTCGTCGTTATCAAAATCCGTCATAGTGTATTGATTCTTAGAATGGCAAAAATAAGGAAATATCCATTGAAATCGAATTTTTCCCACTGCTTCTATTGCAGAGCTTTTTTTGACACATTACAAATTCCCTAAAAAATACTAAAAAAAGGATAATTGATTAAGTTTTTTTTATATTTGCACCAATTAAACAATAATTAAAAATACTATTATTATGTCAGACATTGCATCAAGAGTAAAAGCTATCATCGCTGATAAGCTTGACGTTGAAGAAACAGAAGTAACTCCAGAAGCTAGCTTCACTAACGATCTAGGAGCTGATTCATTAGACACTGTAGAGCTTATCATGGAGTTCGAAAAAGAATTCAACATTCAGATTCCTGACGATCAGGCTGAAAAAATCACAACTGTAGGTCATGCGATTGCATACATCGAAGAAGTGGTAAATAAATAATCTGAATCTATTCGTTAGATAATTAAAAAATTTATGGAATTAAAAAGAGTAGTTGTAACAGGATTTGGTGCACTAACACCGATTGGTAATAATGCAAAAGAATACTGGGAAAGCCTTACCCAAGGTAAGAGCGGTGCCGCTCCGATTACTCTTTTTGATGCCACAAATTTCAAAACGAAATTTGCCTGCGAGGTTAAGAATTTCAATCCATTAGACCACTTTGAAAAGAAAGAGGCAAAAAAAATGGACAGAAATACGCAGCTTGGATTAGTAGCTGCACGCGAAGCTGTCGAACATTCTGGCATTCTTAATGCAGACGTGGATCGAAATCGAGTGGGCGTTATCTGGGGCTCGGGCATTGGAGGTCTTGAAACCTTCGAGAACGAAGTCTTAGGATGGGCGAACACAGACATTCCTCGATTCAACCCCTTTTTTATTCCCAAAATGATCGCGGACATTACTCCAGGTCATATTTCAATGGAATACGGATTTCACGGACCTAATTACACCACTGTATCTGCGTGCGCATCTTCAGCCAATGCCCTGATTGATTCAAAAATGCTTATTCAATTAGGAAAAGCAGACGTGATTGTCTGTGGAGGTTCCGAAGCAGCAGTGACGGCCAGTGGAGTTGGCGGATTCAACGCCATGATGGCTCTTTCTACCCGTAACGACAGCCCGACGACAGCCTCCCGTCCCTTTGACAAAGACCGTGACGGTTTTGTTTTAGGAGAAGGAGCAGGAACCATCATCTTAGAAGAATACGAGCATGCGGTAAAACGCGGTGCTACTATCTACGCTGAGTTAAAAGGCGGAGGAATGAGCGCAGACGCCTACCACATGACGGCTCCGCATCCCGAAGGTTTAGGAGCTTATCTTGTGATGAAAAATTGTTTAGAAGATGCACAGGTTGACGCGAATGAAGTAGACCACATCAATATGCATGGAACATCTACCCCGTTAGGGGATATTGCAGAATCCAATGCGATTTCAAAACTATTAGGAGACCACGCATTTGACATCCAAATCAACTCTACAAAATCGATGACTGGGCATTTGCTCGGCGCTGCAGGGGTGATCGAAGCCATTGCCGCAATTCACACCATTATTCATGGAATTGTACCTCCTACCATTAACCACTTTACAGACGACGAAAGAATCGACGAAAGACTAAACTTCACCTTTAACCATGCCGTTAAAAAACAGGTGGATGTAGCGATGAGCAATACTTTCGGATTTGGCGGACATAACGCTTGCGTATTATTTAAAAGAATCTAAAGGTCGAAAAAGTGGAGTTACAGAAGTACCTTTCTAAATTCCTAGGTAAAAAAAGCAGAAATTACTCTGAAAAAGAACTCGCTCTAAGCTTGGGCATTTCCAAAATCATTGGACAACCCGTTGGGCGAATCGACGTGTATCAAGAGGCATTTACATTAAAAATGTCCTCAAAAAAAGTAAAAAATTATGAGCGTCTTGAATTTTTGGGCGACTCAATTCTAGGTTCTGTTATTTCTTGTTATTTGTTCAAAACCTACCCTAAGGCAAACGAAGGATATCTAACGCAAATGAAATCCAAAATTGTCAACCGTAAGAACTTGAATAAAATTGGAGACGATTTAAAGCTTACAAGCCTAATTCAAAATAAATTTTCGTCGGCTCTTGGGGAAAACATAGCAGGAAACCTGTTTGAAGCGCTTATTGGCGCTGTTTATCTCGATATTGGGTATGAAGCATGCCAAACCATAATTCTTAACAAGCTTTTGACTCCCAAAGAAATTGGTAAATTAGAAAACAAAATCGTAAGTTATAAAGGCCTTTTATTAGAATGGTCGCAAAAGCAAAAGCTGGCTCTTCGCTACGAAACCATGGAAGAAGAGCTGCCCAACCATTCAACGGTCTTTAGAAGCACTGTTTGGCTTGCGAGCGACAAAGTTTCAACAGCGACAGAATCCTCTAAGAAAAAAGCAGAAGAAAAAGCCGCACAACGCGCTTTTTACACCTTAAATAAAAAAGAGCATATTCTTGAAAATTCAAAAACTCTTTCTTGAATCTGAGCGCGACGATGATCTCACCCTCGGGCTGGTACGACTTACAAAACACCTGCCAGACTTCGAACTATTCTACCACATTAACAAAGCCAATGATTCGGATTTCGCACGAGTACAAGATTTAGTGAAATGTGCCGAATACCACGATTATTACCACAACCGGTTTGAAGCCTATCATCAGGAAACACAAACTTGTTTCCAATTTATTTCCAATTCTTCCTATCAAAAAATTCAAAAAAAACAAGTTCTTGAGTTATTCACAGACGAGGAACATGTTAATTATTTATTACCAAATCATAAAGAAGTAGACTACCTAATTAAAACCAGCGATGTATATGCTGATTTTTCCTTAATTTTGCAGCCGGAAAACCTTATGTTTCCGATCCAGCAATTTCTATTGAGTTCTAATGAAGAACTCTTTCAATTAATTCAATATTATGAATAAGCACTTAAAGAAAACTAAAATCATAGCGACACTCGGTCCCGCTTCTTCTAAAAAAGAAGTAATGAAAGACCTTATAAAAGCAGGAGTAGACATCTTTCGAATCAACTTTTCCCATGCTGACTATGACTTAGTTAAAACGCATGTAAAATCCATTCGAGAACTTAATAATGAACTTGGTACCTCTGTCGGAATCCTAGGGGATTTACAAGGACCGAAACTACGTGTTGGTGTCGTTAAAGAAGGATCTTATCTGAATCCTGGAGACATTCTCACTTTCACCAATGAAAACATAGAGGGTAACTCTTCTCAAGTATACATGACTTACCAAGAATTCCCACGCGATGTAAAGGTCGGAGAGCGAATTCTAATCGACGATGGAAAATTGGTACTTCAAGTTACAGAAACCAATGAGAAAGATACGGTCAAAGCGGTCACTATTCAAGGAGGGCCTCTTAGTTCCAAAAAGGGAGTAAACCTTCCCAATACAAACGTGTCCTTGCCAGCATTAACAGAAAAGGACATCAAAGATGCCAACTTCATTTTAGACCTTGAACTTGATTGGATCGCTCTTTCCTTTGTTAGACATGCACAAGACATCAAAGATTTAAAAGAGATTATAGCAAATCACCCGACCAATAAGACCAAAACTCCCATCATTGCGAAAATTGAAAAACCGGAAGGAGTTAAAAACATTGATGAGATTCTATTGGAATGTGATGGCTTAATGGTCGCTAGAGGAGATTTGGGCGTGGAAGTTCCTATGGAGGAAGTTCCTGCTATTCAAAAACTCTTGGTTGAAAAAGCAAGAAGCTTTGCTAAACCTGTGATTATCGCGACTCAAATGATGGAGACCATGATCAGTAGCCTCACGCCTACCCGAGCAGAAGTAAATGACGTGGCTAACTCCGTTTTAGATGGTGCAGATGCCGTTATGCTTTCGGGCGAAACTTCCGTTGGAAAATATCCCGTGGATGTTGTGAAAAACATGAGTAAAATCGTGAAGAACATTGAAAATACGCATTTTTACCAATCCAAGGTAAGCCCAATCGAAAAAGAATTCAATTGCATTGACGAGCGTTTCATCACCAACAGAATTTGTTTGGCGGCCGTGAGAATTGCAAAGACGACTGACGTGCAAGCCATCATCACGCTTACTTACTCAGGCTATACGGCGTTCCAGATCTCAGCACACAGACCCAACTCAAACATTATTGTCTTTAGTGCTAACAAACGCGTAATCACGATGCTTAACCTTTTATGGGGTGTAAGAGCCTATTACTACGAAGGATCATCAGGTACAGATGAGACCATTATCGAGGTAAACAAAAAGGCAAAGGAATTAGCCTTTGTGGAAGAGGATGACTTTGTTATCAATCTAAACGCAACACCGGCCGAACAAGGCGGGAAAACAAATACCTTACGATTAACTAAAATCTAAGCAAAAACCAAAAAAACCTGCAAAGTAAATTTTGCAGGTTTTTTATTTTAAATTATCGTAAGAACTCCACTCTCTACACGCTTCCAATTACGGATTTTCGGATTGTAAATTCATGAAGGGTAGCTTCGGACAATTCCACGCCGTAACCCGAGTTCTTTCTACCCCCGAATGGCATTCGCCAATCTGACCTAAAGATTTGGTTAATGGCTACACTTCCGACTTCAAGTTCTGCTGCAAAAAACTGAGCCTTTTTCTTGCTTTTGGTGTAGACCGCACTTGCAAGTCCAAACATTGTCTCGTTTGCAATGCGTAAGGCCTCTTTATCATTCTTTGCTTTAAAGACCATTCCTAAAGGACCAAAGAGCTCTTCATTGACAATCGGGTTTCCAGGATTCACTTCGATCAAACCAGGTTCGAAGCCCATTTTGCCGATCTTTTGAAGTGGACTAATTATTTTCGCTCCGTCTTTAAGCGCCGCCTTGTATTGACGTTGCAGGTCAGAAGCTAGATCAGCTCTCGCCATAATGCCCATTACTGTATCTTTTGACTCAGGGTCTTCAGAATGGTATTTGGCATACGCTGCCACAAACAGTTTCATGAATTTGTCATAAATTTTTTCATGAATGATTATCCGTTTGGCTGCAACACAGGTTTGTCCACAGTTTTGCAATCTAGCGGCAGCAGCGTCTTTTGCTGCTTTTTTGATATCTGCATCCTCTAAAACGATAAAAGGATCACTTCCACCCAGTTCAAGTACACATTTTTTTAGGTTCTCTCCCGCTGCTCTTGCAATCGCGCGCCCTGCACCTTCGCTACCCGTCAAGGATACAGCCTTAATGATAGGATCCTGAATTAATTCTTCTACTTCTTGATGTCCAATCTTAAGATGAGTAAAGACACCTTTTGGAAATCCTGCCTTTTTGAATAACTTTTCAATCGCATCGCCACTTTTTTCGCAAATAGAGGCGTGCTTTATCACTACGGTATTGCCAGCTAAAATCGTCGGAATGGCAAATCGAAGTACTTGCCAAAAAGGATAATTCCAAGGCATGACCCCAAGAATCACTCCCATAGGTTCAAAATGAACCTCTGAGATTTTCATTTCTGTTTGCACTTTCTGCTTTTGAAGAACAGGAGAAAGTGTTGCATAATAATGAGACATGCCTGCGCATTTCTCGATCTCCGCAAGGGATTGGGAAATGGGTTTATGCATCTCTTTCGTCATCAGCTTTGCATGTTGAAGCTTCTCTTCTAGAAGCAACTTTGATAAATTTTCAAGCAAAGTTTGTCTTTCTTTGAAATCAATCTGCTTCCAAGCCAAAAAAGCTTTATTCGCTGATTTCAGCTTTTTATTAATAAGTTCTTGCATAACGTAAAATTACGAAAAAAAGCCTATTTAACTTGGAATAAGAAACCATTCATTGAGTAAACTTGCTGCCAAACGACTGGTGCGGTTGGCAATATCGTATGTGGGGTTCACTTCGGCCACGTCCATTGAAACGACTTTATTAGAATTTAATATCTGGCGTAAAACATTCATAAAGCATGCATCAGCAAAGATACCGTTGCAGGCAAGCGCTGATACGCCTGGCGCAATCGAAGCATTAAAAACATCCATACAGATGGTTAAATAAAGGATGTCCAATTCCCCTATGAATTCTTCAATTCTCTCTCGAACAGAGGGCAAATTTTCAAAATAGAGTTCATCTGCTAAAATATACTTCATACCAAGGGTATGCGCTGTATCAAATAGAGCTAGGGTATTGGAATTCCGCTGAATCCCGATGTGCAGTGAATGAAGAGACTCCATTTGCGAAATTTGCCAAAATCCAGTTCCAGAGTTGCCCCGTCCATCAGAAGGAGGCTGTCGATTGTCAAAATGAGCATCAAAATTTAGAATTCCAATTTTTTTATCTGGGAAGGCGGAACGAATTCCCTTAAAATGACCCAAGGTAATTTCATGCCCTCCTCCAAGCACGATGGATCTTGCTCCTGTCTTAAGGATCGTTGAAACCTCTTCACTAAGCCTATCTTGAGCCCTTTCTAAATTTCCATCTACACAGTCAATATTGCCAAGATCATGCAATCGCAAAGACCTACTATGGACAGGAAAATTTGCGAGCGCAGTGCGAATCGTATTGGGAGCATGCCGAGCACCCACTCGGCCTTGATTGCGCAAAACCCCTTCGTCCACTTCGAATCCGACCATTCCAAATCCGTTCGAATTTGTAGGCAAAGTAAAATCTACAGCTTGAAACAAACGTTTTGCAAGTGGACTCTCGCCGTCGTTCCTACCCTTCCAAAAAGTTTTATAATTTTCCATATTGCAGCTCTCCCTTTATAATGGTTGCACTTGGAGAAAGTACTCCTTGCCGGTATAAAATATTTTGATAATTATCGGTGTCAAAGAGAACAAAATCAGCTCTTTTTCCCTCCTCTATACGACCACGATCTTCAAGTCCTAAAGCGTGCGCCGCACGGAACGTAATCCCCGCGAATACTTCTGCTGTACTAAGTTTTTCGTACGTAGCCAAAATACTGGCTTGAGTGATCAAATTCCCCATCGGAGCTGAACCTGGATTCCAGTCACTTCCAATGGCAAGTATTGCGCCTCCATCTAACAATTTGCGTGCGGGAGTAAAAGGCTCTCCAAGACCTATACTAGCGCCTGGCAGCGCCACAGCGACTGTATTTGATGTCGCGAGGATCTCTATATCTTGTTCGCTACTTGCTTCCAAATGGTCGGCAGACTTCGCACCCACCTGAACTGCAATTTGTGAACTGCCAGGCGTAAATTGATCTGCATGAACCGTCAATTCAAACCCTAATGCTTTTGCTTTTTCGAGATAGTCGAGACTTTCCTCTGGTTGAAAGGCTGATTTCTCAATAAATATATCTACTCTAGTAGCTAAATCCTCCTTTTTAACCACGGGTAAAATTTCTGCTAGAATATACTCTAAATAGGATTTTCCCTCATGATTTTCTGGATCATAATCTTTGGGCTTCATATGAGCTGCCAGGCAGGTTGAGATCAGCGAAAGACTTGTTTGCGATTTTGCCTTCTGAATCGCACGAAGCATCTTTACTTCATGCTCTAAATCCAGCCCATAGCCCGACTTAATTTCCACGGTGGTTATGCCAATCGATTTGAGATAGTCGAGTCGTTCAAGCATTGTTTCTAACAACTCCTTTTCATCAGCCGCTCTCGTATGCTGCACAGAGCTCCAAATTCCACCTCCACTTTGCGCGATCTCTAAGTACGTCCGCCCCGCATTTCGCATCGCAAAATCATTTGCTCGATTTCCGGAAAAGCAAAGATGCGTATGGCAGTCCACTAGTCCAGGAAGAAGAACTTTCTCTCCCTGCACCCACTCGACACTACTTGCTTCATTCTTAAGCAACTCAAAATTTCCGAGCTTTTTAATCATGCCGTTCTCAATTAGAACCCCGGCATCAGATAGGACCTCAAGACTTTGGTCTGCAATTGCACCACGCAATGGAAGACCACTTAAGGTAATAATTTGTTTAAATGGACCTAGTAATTTCATGAAGGTAAATTTAGACATTTGAAATTACGGAAACAAAGTTTTTATACCCTCGGGTGGGATTCTTTAAAAAAGCTTAAATTTGAAAAGACAAAAAACGAAATTAAAATGCCAGAATTCCTTCATCCTGATAAAGAAAACTATTCCTTTGAGGAACTCTCCCAAGAGGAGACCATTCGTCCTCAAAGTTTTGATGATTTCGCAGGTCAACAAAGGACATTAGAGAATTTACAGGTTTTTGTCGCGGCTGCAAAAAACCGAGGAGGAGCTTTAGACCATGTTTTATTACATGGCCCTCCAGGCCTAGGAAAAACAACGCTCGCGCACATTATTGCCCATGAGCTTGGAGTTAATTTAAAAGTCAGTTCTGGGCCTGTTTTGGACAAACCTGGAAGTCTTGCGGGACTACTGACCAATCTAGATGAAAATGATGTGCTTTTTATTGATGAAATTCACCGGCTTTCTCCAATCGTGGAAGAATATCTTTACTCTGCAATGGAGGACTACAAAATTGATATTCTATTAGAAACAGGACCTAATGCTCGAAGCGTGCAAATCGCACTGAATCCCTTTACCCTAATTGGAGCCACCACTCGAAGCGGAATGCTAACGAAGCCTATGCTAGCCCGATTTGGAATTCAAAATCGCCTTGAATATTACAACATAGATCTCCTCTCCACAATTGTTCAACGAAGCGCGCGGGTTCTTGGTATTAAAATCTATGAGGATGCCGCCATTGAGATTGCGAGACGAAGTCGAGGAACGCCTCGTATCGCCAATGCACTTTTGAGAAGAGTTCGCGACTTTGCAGAAATTAAAGGCAACGGAGAAATTGAACTAAAGATTACAAAATTTGCTTTAAACTCCCTTAACGTCGATGAAAATGGACTGGATGAAATGGACAATAAGATCATGCGCGTCATGATTGAAAATTTCAAAAGCAAACCAGTAGGAATTTCGGCTCTCGCCACCTCTCTAGGAGAAAACCCAGAAACCTTAGAGGAAGTTTATGAACCTTTTCTTATACAGGAAGGATTTATTATCCGCACTCCTAGAGGCCGCGAAGTTACCCAAAAAGCCTATTTACATCTGAAGTTAAATCCACCTTCCAATCCAGGTTCTCTTTTTTAGAGAGCAGACCATTATTCAAAAAACACATGGAAGTTTACCTTAATTTACTTACATTTAGACATCAAATTCAACTGCAATAGAATCAAATTCCAAACGATATGAAACTCTATCCTATTCAATGTGGAAATTTTAAATTAGACGGGGGTGCCATGTTTGGTGTCGTTCCAAAATCCCTTTGGGAAAGAACCAATCCCGCTGACGAGCGAAATTTAATTTCCATGGGCATGCGATCCTTGTTAATCGAAGATGGAAAAAAACTTATATTAATTGACTGTGGGCTTGGGGACAAGCAAAATGAAAAATTCTTCAGCCACTACTCACTTTTTGGAGACGAAAGTCTTGAGAAAAACCTATCGAAATACGGTTTTGTAAAAGACGACATTACCGATGTCTTTTTAACACACCTGCATTTTGATCATTGTGGAGGTGCAATTGAATGGAACGATGAGAAAACAGGTTATCGTCCTTCTTTTAAAAATGCCACCTATTGGAGCAATGTAAACCACTGGGATTGGGCTGTAAACCCTAACCCACGAGAAAAAGCGAGCTTCTTAACAGAAAACATCCTTCCAATCGAGGAATCTGGACAACTTCAAATGCTACCCCTCCCTTCTCAGGGAAATTATGGATTTGCGCCAGACCTAAAAATGGACATTATTTTTGTTGACGGTCACACTGAAAAACAAATGTTACCGGTACTTAAATACCAAGACAAAACAATTGTTTTTGCCGCCGACCTAATTCCTACCGTTGGACATGTTCCTCTGGTTTATGTGATGGGTTATGACACAAGACCGCTTCTCACCATGGAGGAAAAAGACCGCTTCTTAAAACAGTGCATAGACAATGACTACCTCTTATTTTTAGAACATGATGCATACCATGAACTAGCCACTCTAAAAATGACTGAAAAAGGAATTAAACTAGACCAAACCTATAGTTTTAATGAAGTATTTGGTTATTAATAATCAACCATTTCTTTTCATTCTCTTTTTCCTGCGTTTAGCAAATTCTTTATCTTTGAACTTTAATTAAAAAAAATTATGGACATTTCAGAAGAAGGCGATACGAGTACGCCGGAACCCGAACCGAAGGTGATCGGATTAACGGGTGGTATTGGCTCCGGAAAAACAACCGTGGCAAATTACATTAAGCAAATGGGTTATCCCGTTTATAATTCCGATAAAAGAGCAAAAGAGATCGTAAATATCGATGCGCAACTCAAAATAAAAATCATAGAGTTGTTAGGCCCAGAGGCTTACAATTCAGATGGAGAATACAACCGCACCTTTGTTTCAAGTGTAGTGTTTCAAAATTCAAAATTGCTTACTTCCTTAAACCACCTGATTCATCCTGCTGTAAAAAACGATTTTGAAAACTGGACTAAAAACCAATCAAGTCCTTATGTTTTCAAAGAAACTGCTCTGCTCTTTGAGCTAGGACTTGACAAAGAATGCTACAAAAGCATCCTTGTAACCGCCGAAGACAATATAAGAATCAAACGAGTAATGGATCGTGATTCCAAAACGTATCGCGAAGTTGAAAACATCATGGATCAACAAATGGCAGAGAAAGACAAGGTTCGAAAAACCTCATACATTATTTACAACAATGGTGATCTTGCGGAACTACAAGAACAAACCACTTGTGTTCTTGAAAAACTTTTTAAGAAGGAAGATTAGTACAATTCCACGCGCAAATAACAAATCCCACCGTTTCTGGTGGGATTTGTTTGTTATTAACTACAAAGATCTAAAACTTAAATGCAAGGTTCCAGGCGAATCCTAGATTAAAATTAGAAGAGGACTTTCCAAATCCAGGAACAATCATTGGGGTAATTTCTTCTTGTTTCGTCGTGTATACCAAATACCGAGGTTGTACATTGACATCAATGTAAAAGGCACTTTTAAAAAGCTGAACTCTTCCCCCGATAGCACCTTCAATCCAAACACTGGTCTGATTGGAAGGATCAAACCCGACAAAAGAATCTCCACCTTGACTTCCTCTTACAGGCACTTTTACGTAATGCTGTTCATACATTGAGGCAGCTAATTTAGGTCCTGCATAGAATCCATTGAATTCATTCTCCGTATCTTTCATGAGCATGTAAAAACCACCTGCTTTCAAATAAGCTCCTTTCGCGTACGCTTCATACCCATTCTTGTCGTAAAGGTTATCCTCATATCCCAACTCCGCAATCAGGTGAAGGTCCTTTTTCAAATGTGTTGAAATAAATCCCTGATACACCTTACGGTCAGAGAAAAACGAAATACCCGCATTGAGCAAATCTCCACCCACCATAAAATTGGGTTGGTATTTTTTTTCGACTTGCAAAGAGTCCTTCTGCTGGGCAGAAGCACTTACAAATGCAATACTAAAAAACAACATAAAGGTGCGTAGGCAATTCATCGATTACTGTGGTTTGTGCTTGCTCAAGTCGTATCACTTCAGCACTCGTTTCTAATTGAGTATTTAAATCGTAATATAATTTTTTTATTCCGCAGGCCGGGGATACATATTTGGACTTCGAAGTGTAGGAAATTCTAATTTTACTTGCACTCGCCTCCGGTGAAGTACGAACGTACAAATCTGTAAAATCCTGATTGTCGACACGTAGAGGAACCATAATTGAGTCCACTCTTTGCATGTCAATAACATTCTTAGGTCCTTCTCCATAGTCCACATCCAAAATGATCCGTGACACTTGCAAATCCTTAGTTCCCTCCTTAAATTTGATTTTTAATCTAGGTGTAGCCTCCCCGCTGACGCAAATATCGTCATCAGAACTGCACGAGAAAAGAAAAAACAAACTAAGAAGAAGACTAAAACTATATTTCATAAAAATTCTTATTTCGGATCTAATGCTTTTTCGATTTGATAATCAATATCGGCAAAATGATAACGCGCCATGCGGTCTGAACTAGAGCTTGCAAGTCCTTTTGCTTCCTTTTGAATATCTCGAAGCACCCCTCTTGCCACTGCAGTTACATCTGAGTTAGAAGACATAGTGAATGAAGAACCTCTTGCGGAAGAACTTGCCGTACTTGGTTTTGCAGAGACGAGCGATACTAATGTATGTACATAGTTACGTTGTAAGTTACGCTTATAGATGTCTGGTGAAGTACCAGTCCAAACGTATCCTTTTAAATCTTGCATATACTCATCTAATGCATAAGCATTTTTATCGATCGATTGAGAAGTATACATCTTTTGAAGAATCATCGGATTTAAAATACGACTGAGTACATTCTTTTGTAGACCTTCCACCACGCTCACGGGAGACTTGCTTGTGTTTTCAAACACTTCTTTCTTCATGAGCCATTCTGGCGTTTTGAAAATTTGTTCGTTAAGGAAACTAAGCGCTTCTTTTTGCTCTTGTTTTGAAACCACTTCGTAAATAGGGCCTTTTTGTTCCACTGTTTTTGGAGTTTCTAATTCCCCTCCAATGTATTTAGAGACATGCCCTAGGTATCGGTTGAATTGTCCTGTAACTTGATCATACATAGTCGACAAATTCGAGTAATCTTCGTTGTCAACACGCGTCCATTTGTCCAAGTCTTTCATGATCCGCTGCAAGTTCTTAATTCCATAGCTGCTCCCAATCATTGCATTGTCTCCTACTTGTTCACTTTGCGATCTTGGGTCAAACGGATTGGATTCCGTACCAAACCAAAGCCTTTTGTTTTCAAGCTCTTTAATAACCCATTTGTTAAGGAAAGCTTTTTCTGCATCAGGAGTTTTAAATTGATTGAATCTTCTATATCCCCATTCAATAGCCCATTTGTCGTAGTCTCCAATTCTTGGCATAATTCCAAGACTACCCACTTTATCCTCAGGTTGAGCTACGTAGTTGAATCGAGCATAATCCATGATAGAAGGGGTATGCCCATTTTTCTCTAACCATTTTTTATCTCTTAATTTCTCCACCGGAACAGTGGATGAAGATCCAAAATTGTGACGAAGCCCAAGGGTATGCCCTACTTCATGAGAAGAGACAAATCGAATCAATTCCCCCATTAACTTGTCGTCAAATTCCATCGTTCGAGCTCTTGGATCGTTTGGTGCCGCTTGCACAAAATACCAGTTTCTCAAAAGAGACATTACGTTGTGATACCAATTGATATGACTCTCCATGATTTCTCCCGTCCTTGGGTCTGAAATGGAAGGCCCAGAGGCATTAGGTACATCTGAAGGTTTGTAAACGATTGCAGAAAACCTAGCGTCCTCCAAACTCCATTCTGGATCTGTTTTGCTGTTAGGCACTTTGGCTACAATTGCGTTTTTAAACCCTGCTTGTTCAAAAGCTCCTTGCCAATCATTTACACCAGCCACAAGGTATGGGATCCACTTTTTAGGCGTTGCTGGATCAATGTAGAATACGATTTGTTTTGCTGGTTCAACAAGTTCTCCTTTGTTGTAACGTGCCACATCTTGCAGTCTTGGCTCTAGTCTCCATCTCTTGATAACGGAAACTCTCTTCACCCCTTGAGGATCTAGATCAAAATCTGTATACCCCACAGTGAAATATCCTACACGTGGATCATAATAACGAGCCTGCATTTTATCTTCAGGCAATAAGACGAGTGAAGAATTGATTTCAACCGTATAATTACCACTGATGACAGGACGATTTGCAGCACTTACGCTAGGATCTATTCTTCCGGCTGTTCTTGCAAAAGTTTTGGTGGTATTTATTTCAATATTGGTTGGAAATGACTTTACATAATTCGTAAAGGATTTATCTTTTTGCAACGCTCCTACACGGAAGGAATTCTTTCGGGAAGCAGAGAAACTAACAAGTTCATTGTCACCATTGATAAGATCTGTAATTTCCACTACTGTGGATTTCTTCGTAGGTCCATAGGCTTTTACATCAAAGGCATGGACAATGGCATGTGTGTTATTTCTAATAACCGAATTGTACATTGATGCAGTGGAATCTTGTACATAATCCGCATACGAAATGGATCGAATAAAAAGCTTATCAGAAGGGCCTTTTTCGAAAGAAACAACATGCTGAGCAATTTGATCTCCAGCATAACCAGTGGTTCCTGTTCTCATTCCTGCTGCTGCCTTTGAGAGTCTACTCACTAGTAGAAATTCCTTTTTTAAGACAGAATCTGGGACTTCAAAAAAGTATTTGTCATCAATTTGGTGTACGGTAATAATGCCCTGATCAGTTTTGGCTTTGGCCGTGATTACATCCTTATAAGGCTTAATTTTTACGGGGGTTTTTGCCGCCGCTGGACTAGCCGTTTTTGCTTTTGCAGAATCGGTCTTTACCTTTGCTGAATCACTTTGCGCTTGCATTAGTCCACCGGAGACTTGCAATGCAATCAGAGAAAGGAAAACAATGATTTTCTTCATGGAGTTTAAATTTTGCTAAAGATAGCAAAATTATTGTTCTCAAAGCCGCTCTAGTAGGGCGATATTTTCAACATGATGGGTTTGAGGAAACATATCCACTGGAAGAACTTTTACCACTTTGTAATGATCTTTCATTAGCGCAATATCTCGAGCCTGCGTCGCCGAATTGCAACTCACATAAACAATACGATTAGGCGACAATTTGAGAATTTGTTCCACTACTTTTTGATGCATTCCATCTCTTGGGGGATCTGTAATAAGCACGTCCGCTTTGGGATGCGATTCTAAAAAAGAATCGCTAAATACTTCTTTCATGTCACCACAGTAGAAACTGCAGTTCTCTAGTCCGTTCAATTTCGCGTGTGCTTTGGCTGCGTCAATTGCTTCGGGAACCGATTCAATGCCAATAACTTGCTTTGCATAACGCGCGACGTATTGGGCAATTGTGCCAGTCCCCGTATACAAATCGTATACAACCTCATCTCCTTTTAAGTCTGCAAACTCTAAGGTTTTGCGATAAAGTTCTAAGGCTTGTTTGTAGTTGGTTTGAAAAAAAGATTTAGGACCAATTTTAAATTCTAAACCGTCCATTTGCTCCATTAAAAAACCGCTACCGTAATAAGTCTGTATATCCAAATCGTATACGGAATCATTTCCTTTGGAATTAATTGCGAAGAGCAAAGTGGATATTTCTGGAAACTTACCTAGCAGGTAATCAAATAGAGCTTTTTGATTTTCATGCTCTTCTCTATACAATTGGAATAGTACCATCCATTCTCCACTTGAATTTTGCCTAAGCATTAAAGTTCTTAAAAATCCTTCTTGATTTCGAGGGTCAAAGAACTCGAGACCTTTCTCTATAGAGTAATCACGCACCGCAAGTCGTATCGCATTAGAAGGGTTCTCTTGCAAATGGCATTCACTTAAGTTCAAAATCTTACTCCACATTCCAGGAATATGGAATCCTAAAGCATCACGAGAACCTAAATTTCCTGACGAATCGATTTCCTGTTGTGTAAGCCAGCGGGAATTTGAAAATGAAAACTCCATCTTGTTGCGGTAGTAATAGGGATCATTGCAACCCAAAATAGGAAGCGCATCAAAATTTTCAACGCCTCCAATTCGGCGAAGATTATTTAGTACTTCGGATTCCTTATACTCTAATTGCTTTTCGTAGGAGAGATTTTGCCATTTGCATCCTCCACACACACCGAAATGAATACATTTAGGTTGCACACGATCTTCAGAAGCCTGAACGAGTTCGTGTACTTGCGCTTCGTAATATTTACTTTTCGACTTCTTTACTCGTGCATGCACTACGTCGCCAGGCACAGCACCAGAAACCAAAACTGTTTTTCCTTCTGGCGTTTTTCCTACCGCAACACCTTTAGCACCCGCCGAGGTTAAAGCAATGTTTTCAAGAATAAGGGTTCTTTTTTTCATTTGGCAAAAATAAGCTTTTCCGCGGAACTACCCATCTTGAAATTTGCAATTGCAATACCCCTAAATGGGCATCAAGAATTTTTTAGATAATGACAAATGGGGGCCCTTACATCAAAAATCTCAACTCTTTTATTCTTTTAAGTATTGACTCGGCTATTGGCACACAATATAAAAACCATGCGAATTATTCACATGGTTTCTATACTTATGATCGCAATCCAAAGTGGATTACTTTATAATTGCACTCTTATTTTGCAGCCTCTGCGTTTTCTAGCGGCGCAGCTGGAGATGGAGTTAGCACTTCAGGAGCGGGCTTTTTAACGCCAGTAAGTTTTTCCATGGTTTCCCCAAACTGCGGATCTTGTAGACTGAAGAATGGTCTTGCGAACAGCTTCCCGTCCTTGTCTAGTAAGACATAACTTGGAATCTTAAATCCATACAATCCAAAATCTGTTGCGGCCTTAGCCCCAATACCCCCTTCAACCCAATACTGAGTTCCTGGAAGATCTTTAAATAAAGCACTGCTTGTTTTTAGGAATTGATCCCTTGTGTCATCTAAATTCACATACACATAATTCGCTTTGTCTCCATAAGTACTAGTTATAGTTTTGATTGCAGGCACAGTTGAAATGGCTATTCCCGGATTCCAAGAGGCATAAAAGACCACAAACGAAGGTTTGCCTTTAAGATCGGATAATCCCGTGGCTTTCCCGTTTTTGTCCATCAATTTAAGTTCCGGAGCTTTCCCTTCCTTATGACCCATTAAAACGACTTGCAGTTTCTTTATGTCCGCTTTAATTTTGGAATTGCTGATCGTCTTGTCAATTAAAGCAGTGATCTGATCGTATTTTTTGCTATTCATGAAGTTTAAATCACCTTGAATCAGAACTGTCGAGAACAAATAGTCTTTTGCTATAGTAGAAAGATCTTTTCTTGTCTCAAGATAATTAGCAAAAGTTTCGGAAATAAGCTCATCACCTGGCGCTTTTGCAGGTAAACTTGCACGGTATTTTTGAAAATCACCAACGACTTGATTCAGTAGATATTCTCTAAACAGCGGGTAATCACGCAGCATTTGATCGCTATTGCTAAGCATCTGGTCTTTTCGCTTTTTGAATTCAGCGCTGGTTTTGAAATTTGGTTTCTGAGCGGCTTGTCCATGCATTTGTTCATATCCGTCTAAAACACCTAGAAGTCGAATCTTAGCTTCTTGTTTTTTAAAGTCTAAGACGTCCGAGTCGGCTTTGTTCTTTTTTGCACTAGCTGCAAAAATTGAATACACCGAATCTTCAATAGATTTGAAATCTTTTAAGAAGGCAGCTTCATCCTTTTTGATGAGCTCTTCCATATTAATTTGAAGTGCATACGTTTCAAATCCCGTTTGCGCTTCTTTCAGGAAGTCATTGTTGGCTTTTGCATCCCCCTTGATTACATAGCTTGTTGGGAAGCTTAGACCTACACCTTCAATCTCAAGAGTCTGTCCCTTTTTAAGATATACCACATTAGAAGAACCGCCATAGGTAATGACGAAGAGGCCATTCTTCTCCGGTTCAAATGAACCTGAAAACTCACCTTGTGCATTCACGCCTATATTGAGCAGGGGAAGTGTACTTACACTTGAGGCTTCAATAATCTCCACACGCTCTAAAGGGGAAGCACCTGTCAATTTCCCTTTGATTTCTACCTTTTTTGAACACGAGACCGCCAAAAGCGCCATCGCAAATACTAACAAATATTGTTTCATGATTAATCTTTTCAAACTGCGCAAAATTAAGCTATTGCCTTGTTTCAGCGAAATATATTTTACGAATTTATGAAAAGTTTAACCAAAAAAAATATCGTCCCACTTCTGTGGGACGATAGGGAATATAAATCGTCTTAATTTATCCTTTGTTTGTAAGAGCGCCCATGTATTCACGGTTCATTCTTGCAATGACTTCGAGAGAAATTCCTTTTGGACATTCGACCTCACAAGCCCCTGTATTGGAACAGTTACCAAATCCTTCTTCGTCCATAGCCTCTACCATGTGAAGGACACGTCTTTTCGCCTCAACACGTCCCTGTGGAAGAAGAGCGAATTGGGAAACTTTTGCGCCCACAAATAGCATTGCAGATCCATTTTTACAGGTGGCCACACATGCACCACATCCAATACATGCGGCCGCATCCATCGCTTTGTCAGCGTCCTCTTTTGGAACGGGAATTGCGTTTGCATCCAGCGTATTTCCAGACGTATTTACAGAAACAAACCCTCCTGCAGCCATGATTCTATCAAAAGCAGAACGATCGACTACAAGGTCTTTAATGACCGGAAAAGCAGCACTTCTCCATGGTTCAATTGTAATGGTTTCCCCGTCTTTGAACATTCTCATGTGCAGCTGGCAGGTAGTAATTCCTGTGTCCGGTCCGTGGGGACGCCCATTAATATATAAGGAACACATACCACAGATCCCTTCTCTACAGTCATGGTCAAAAGCCACCGGCTCTTTTCCCTCGTTCACTAGGTTCTCGTTTAAGATATCGAGCATTTCTAGGAAAGATGAATCTGTAGATACATCCGAAATTTTATAGACTTCGAATTGTCCTTTTGTTTTATTGTTTTTCTGTCTCCAAATCTTCAGAGTCAGATTAAGTCCTTTTTTTGCACTCATTTTCTTTACTGTTTAGGAGATGAATAAAATTTCTCAGTACGACCACATAGACTACCATCAGTTACATGTGCCCATGGGGTCTTCACGTGGCTCACCTTAAGCAAGGTGAAAGTCGTTAATGCTTTCATATCTTACTTATTTGTAGCTTCTTTGTTTTACTTCGATGTTTTCGTATTCAAGCGCTTCCTTATGCAATGCTTCTGCATTGATATCTTGCCCTTTATATTC
The DNA here is from genome assembly GCA_023387375.1 of Bacteroidota bacterium. Taxonomy (GTDB): domain Bacteria; phylum Bacteroidota; class Bacteroidia; order Flavobacteriales; family Weeksellaceae; genus Planobacterium_A. Next base: position 27,059 of record JAEWIE010000054.1, read on the forward strand.
CCAAACCGAAGCATACATGAAATTCTCATCATCTCGTTGTGCCTCACCCTCGGAAGTAGAATGGTCTACTCTGTAGTGGCCTCCACAAGATTCGTTTCTTTCTAATGCGTCTTTCGCCATTAGTTGTCCTAATTCTAAGAAGTCAGCAACACGGAACGCTTTTTCTAATTCCATGTTCATAGAATTGGCTTCTCCTGGAACTTTCACCTCTTTCCAGAATTCGTTTCGAACTTCTTCAATTTCTCGAATCGCTTCTTGCAATCCTTCCGGCGTTCTTGCCATCCCCACCTTGTTCCACATAATGTGGCCCAATTTCTTGTGGAAATAATCGACGGAGTGCTTTCCGTTATTGTTGATAAAGAAATCAATTCGATCTTTTACTTCTTTTTCAGCCGTATCAAAATCTGCGGTCTCAGTAGGAATTTTCCCAGTACTAATATCGGCAGCTAAATAATCAGCAATCGTATAAGGAAGCACAAAATAACCGTCTGCAAGACCTTGCATAAGAGCGGATGCTCCTAGGCGGTTCGCACCGTGATCTGAGAAGTTTGCTTCTCCGATGACGAAACATCCTGGAATTGTAGACTGCAAGTTGTAGTCAACCCAAACTCCTCCCATGGTATAGTGAACCGCAGGATAGATTCGCATTGGGGTTACATACGGGTTTTCCGCTGTGATTTTTTCATACATCACAAATAAGTTACCGTACTTCTCTTCCACCCAAGCTTTACCGAGATCATAAATCTCCTTATCACTTGGATTATGAATGTTATTTTCAAGAGCAGCCTCTTTTCCTTTCTTCGTGATTTCCGTAGAGAAGTCTAAGAATACTCCTTCTTTTGTTTCGTTATTTTCAATTCCGAACCCTGCATCACAACGCTCTTTCGCTGCACGAGAAGCTACGTCTCTTGGAACTAAGTTTCCAAAGGCTGGATAACGGCGCTCTAAGTAATAGTCTCTGTCTTCTGGTTTGATATTTTCAGGTTTCAGTTTTCCTTCTCTAATCGCTTGCGCATCCTCAATCTTTTTCGGTACCCAAATACGTCCAGAGTTACGTAGTGACTCAGACATTAAGGTTAATTTCGATTGTTGAGTTCCGTGAACCGGAATACATGTAGGGTGGATTTGTACGTAGCATGGATTTGCGAAGTACGCACCTTTCTTGTGAATCTTCCAAGCAGCAGACGCATTAGATCCCATTGCATTGGTAGAAAGGAAATAAACATTACCATAACCTCCGGATGCAATCACAACTGCGTGCGCAGAATGTCTTTCAATCTCACCTGTCACTAAGTTACGTGCAATGATCCCTCTCGCTTTTCCATCTACTAAGACCAAATCCATCATTTCATGACGGTTATACATCTTAATTCTACCTTTACCAATTTGGCGACTCATTGCTGAGTAAGCACCAAGCAAAAGCTGCTGTCCTGTTTGTCCTTTGGCATAGAAGGTCCTCTTTACTTGAACTCCACCGAAAGATCGGTTATCAAGCTGACCTCCATATTCTCTTCCAAAAGGAACGCCTTGTGCGACACACTGGTCAATTATATTGGCAGATACCTCTGCTAAACGATATACGTTTGCTTCTCTTGAACGGTAGTCTCCTCCTTTAATTGTATCATAAAAAAGACGATAAGTTGAATCCCCGTCTCCTTGGTAATTTTTTGCAGCATTAATACCTCCCTGCGCGGCAATCGAGTGCGCACGGCGAGGAGAATCTTGGTAGCAAAATGCTTTTACATTGTATCCTTGCTCTGCCAAAGTCGCAGCAGCGGAACCTCCTGCGAGTCCTGTACCGACCACAATAATATCAATTTTATCGCGGTTGTTTGGCGAAACCAAGTTCATATGATTTTTATGATTTGTCCATTTGTCCTCAAGCGGACCTGCTGGAACTTTTGAATCTAATTTACTCATATCTACTTTGATATTATTAAGTTAAAAAATGGAATAACGCAACAAAGATGAACCCTGCTGGAATTAGAATAGAGTACCAATTTCCAATGGCTTTGATCATTGGTGTGTACTGTGGATGTCTTGCACCAATGGATTGGAATGAAGATTGGAATCCGTGCGCTAAGTGTAGACCTAATAAAATGAAGGCAAAGACATAAAGAGCTACTCTCCATAGTTCAGAGAATTGAACTCGCAAATGATCAAATTCAGTACCTGTGCTTTCTGCTCCTAAATAATTTTTCGAAATCGTAGGAAACCAAAAATCAAGCAAATGAACTCCTAAGAACACAAGGACAACAGCCCCTGAAATAATCATATTCCGTGACATCCATGTGGAATTTGCAGAAGCGCCATTCACCGAGTACGAAATTGGTCTTGCCTTTCGGTTCTTGATTTCAAGAACAAATCCCATAATGAAGTGGAACAAAACGGCAAACAATAAGATAGGTTGCATTAAGAACTGAATTAAAGGATTGTGTCCCATGAAGTCCGCAGCCTCATTAAACGCATCAGCACTTATAACGGACAAAAAGTTGACTGCCAAGTGCATGATGAGAAAAATCAACAAAAACATTGCTGACAATGCCATTGCATACTTTCTACCAATAGTAGAACTAGTTAAACCTCCCATATAAAAATGTTAATTTGAATTTTTACAAAGTTAAAAAATTGTTAAAGGCAAAGCGAATGAGAAAAATCACAATCGCCTAGTTTATAATATTTCTAAATATTAACCTATGATAATTAAGCACTTACAATGAAATAAGCTCAAAAGCTCATTGAATTCTCGATGGAAATAATCGAAATTAATCCTCTTATCAATCTATTTTGAATGCCTTGTGCCCGTGATTAGCTCAGCTGCTTTTTCACTAGCACCACTCCCACCTAAAACGCCTCGAAGCTCCTGATAATCGCTCAGAATCTGTTCCCGCTTTGGTCCACTAAGCACTTTGCTTAACTCTAAGACAAGTAGTTTTTCAGATAATTCATCCTGAATCAATTCTTTTACCACTTCTCTTCCCATAATTAAATTGACAAGACTAATGTACTGAATATTTTTCAACAATCGTTTAGCGATTTCATACGAAACGCGGCTTCCTCGATAACAGACCACTTGCGGTACATTCAAAAGAGCAGTCTCTAAAGTTGCTGTGCCTGAGGTCACTAGTGCAGCGTGCGAAACTCTTAACAAGTCATAGGTTTGATTAGAGACAAAATGAACTTTCGAATCCGTAAATTGCTCATAGAAACTTGGCGAAAGACTAGGCGCCCCTGCAATGACAAATTGATAATTCGAAAAATGAGAACGCACCGATAGCATGGTCTTCAGCATCTTTTGAACCTCTTGTTCTCTTGACCCTGGCAATAGAGCAATAATTGGCTCCTGCCCCAGCTTATTTCGTTCCAGGAAAGCCTTCCGGTCAATAGGTTCTAGTTTCCCTACAGCATCCAGTAGTGGATGCCCTACAAAGTCCACATGAATACCATGCTTTTCATAAAACTGCTTTTCAAAAGGTAGGATTACTAGCATCTGATCGACATCGCTTCGAATCGATTCTACTCGACCTTCTTTCCATGCCCACAATTGGGGAGATATGTAATACACCACTCGAATTCCTAGCTCTTTTGCAAACTTTGCAATCCTAAGATTAAATCCAGGGTAATCAATTAGGACAAGAACATCCGGCATGTAGGCTTTGATGTCATTTTTACAAAAACGAATATTACTTAAGATAGTTTTGAGGTTGAGCACAACTTCTAGAAATCCCATAAAGGCAAGCTCTTTAATATGCTTGACAGGCCCGCTCGAAGCTGCCTTTGCCATAAGATCACCACCCCAAAATCGAAACTCAGCACTAGAATCTTTCTGAATAAGTGCCTTAATTAAATTAGAGCCGTGCAAATCCCCTGAAGCTTCTCCCGCAATAATATAATATTTCATGAGTATCTGATGATTTAAAAGGATGACGAAAACCCTACATTAAGAAGGAATGGACACCGCGAGCGCAATTTACAATTATGGTTTCAAAGTTATTGCTAATTTTTGATATTTCTATAAATCTAAGTTTATAACCGGCGCCTCACCGATACTCTCACCTCACCATTCGCGTGGCTTCTGGATCGTCTTTTCTTTTCGCAGGAGCTACATTCCTGCCCTCAAGAAGACAAAATAAAGGTCCAATTCTTTAAAATCTTTTTCATTTTTTAACCTCATTCGTGAGAAATCGAAGACTCCTATCAAATCTTGATTTCGTATCTTTGTACTGCTAGAAAACGAAGGATTTTTACCAATCAAAATCGTACAGGACACGAATGTTCATAAAGTTTGTACGACGAAATAAATTCTAGCTAAATAAAAAATGCAAGCAGGCATTACAAGGCTCGTTCTAATTTAAAACAGAAAAGATGGCAGAAACATTTGAAATCAAAAATAAAATCGCAGAAAGTGGACTCATTAACTTTGATATCGCCACACTCTTGCCCTCTGGAAAGCGCGTGGGACTTGATATTAAGGATTTCCTCTTTCAAGAGTTAATCCTAAAAGAAAAGGATTTTCGTGAGAAAGTCGAAAAATTAGATCCGACGGATTTTCAAGACGCCTATGTATACGTTTACAATTCAGTGGACGCCATTGTTCCTTTGTGGGCTTACTTTTTAATTGCCTCTAAATTAACAGGGCATGCAAGAAAGGTGATTTACGGGAACGAAAAAGATTTGTTAGTCCTCCTACTTCACGAGGTTATTGAATCGAGTGATTTTAGTTCTTATGAAGGAAAGAGAATTCTGGTCAAAGGATGCAATGAGTTTGACATTCCTGAAAATGCTTACATAGATTTAGTTCAAAAACTAAAACCAATTGTAAAATCTTTGATGTTCGGCGAAGCCTGTTCAAATGTGCCGATTTTCAAAAACAAAGCATAATTGTAACTAAAATTAATAAAAAGTAGGTATAATATTTGATGGTATATGGTTTTAATTAAACACCAAATCAACTATGAGCTTACTAGATTTAATCGCGGGAAACGCAGGGAATCAAATCGCACAACGCGGTGAAAACAAATTCGGGATTTCTAAAAATCAAATTATCGCACTACTTGCAGTCGCTGCTCCTTTAGTCATTTCGTATCTAAAAAACAAAACGAAGGACAAAGCAGAAGCGGAGTCTTTAAATAATGCTTTAGACAAGGATCATGACGGAAGTATTTTAAATGATCTCTCACAGATTGACGCAAGAGAACAAGAAGGTTCTTCTATTTTGGACCATATTTTTGGTTCACAAAAGACGCAGGTTGAAAACCAACTTTCTAAAAACACAGGGATTTCAATGGACAAAATAGGTCCTATCCTCTCTATGCTAGCTCCCGTCATTATGGGCTACATCGGAAACCAAAAACAAACGAACCATGTGAATTCGGGAGGCATTGGCGATTTACTAGGGGGAATCTTAGGTCAAGCCCAACAGCAGGCACAAGGTGGAAACAATCCGCTGAGCGATATTTTAGGTCAAGTGCTTGGATCTTCATCTCAAAATTCGAGCTCAAATCCATTAGAGGACTTACTTGGAGGGGTTTTAGGATCCGATCCAAAAGAAAATAATCAAGGGGGACTTGGAGGACTTCTAGGAAGTATTCTTGGACGAAGTTAAACTCTACAAAAAAACCGAAGATTACTCTTCGGTTTTTTTCTTTTTGGCAGCCTTTGGCTTTGAGGCTTTCGGCTCTTCTGCTTTCTCCACAACAGCTACAGGCGCGCTTGATTTTCTTTTTCTTGGACGTGTTTTCCCATAACTTCCAGCGATTCGTTTTCCTTTCGTTGTTTTTTTATCTCCTTTTCCCATATATAATATTTTTTTGGTTGTTATCCAAAGTTACAAAATATTTAAAGAATCCATCTTGGTTCTAATTTGAAATTGCAATCTGGCCTCAAAGCCTTAGCGAATCTTCCCCTCTTCATTTTTCTCAATTCTCATGAAATACCGTATCTTTGCTGATGAAAACTCTCCGTTTATTTTGGAAGTTTTTCACTATAATTAAGACACACTTTTATGTTCAGAACGCACACTAACGGAGAGTTAACTCTATCAAATCTAAACCAGGAAATAATGCTATCCGGATGGGTACAAACGATTCGAGACAAAGGTTTTATGGTTTGGATTGATTTAAGGGACAGATACGGAATCACGCAATTGGTTTTTGATCAGGAGCGTTCGACAGAAGAATTAATGGAGAGGGTAAAGGAACTTGGCCGCGAGTATGTGATCCAAATTAAAGGAACCGTAATTGAAAGAGCCTCAAAGAATCCAAAAATCCCAACCGGCGAGATTGAAATCTTAGTGAAAGAATTGCAAATCTTAAACGCCTCTGAACTTCCACCTTTTACCATTGAAGATCAAACCGATGGTGGAGAAGAGCTTCGCATGAAGTATCGTTACTTAGACATTCGAAGAAATCCCGTCAAAAACAAATTAATTTTCCGCCATCAGATGGCGCAAAAAGTAAGAAACTATCTTACAGAGAAAGAATTTATAGAGGTAGAAACCCCCGTGCTAATTAAATCCACGCCAGAAGGTGCTAGAGACTTTGTTGTTCCTAGCCGGATGAATCCAGGGCAGTTTTATGCACTTCCACAATCCCCTCAAACCTTTAAGCAGTTACTAATGGTGGGAGGTATGGATCGATATTTCCAAATCGTAAAATGTTTCCGGGACGAAGATTTACGTGCAGACAGACAACCTGAATTCACGCAAATAGACTGTGAGATGGCCTTTGTCGAGCAAGAAGAAGTACTTGAAATTTTTGAAGGACTAACCACCAAGCTCTTGCAAGATATTACAGGCAAAAGCTTCGGACCCTTTCCTAGAATGACCTATGAGGAGGCAATGACTCGATATGGAAATGACAAACCAGACATCCGATTTGGAATGGAGTTTGTGGAACTCAATGAAGAAATGAAAGGCAAAGACTTTCCGGTCTTTGATCAGGCTCCCCTTGTGGTAGGAATCAACGTAGAGGGCTGTGCCGAGTACACACGCAAGCAAATTGATGCGCTAGTCGAGTGGATTAAACGTCCGCAAATTGGAGCTACAGGCCTGGTTTGGATTAAATACCAAAAGGATGAAACATTAACTTCTTCTGTCAATAAATTCTTCACTCCTGAGGACTTAAAGCAGATTGCTGAAAAATTCGGTGCAAAACCAGGTGATTTAATGTTAGTACTTAGTGGTGAGCACCAAAAAGTAAGAACCCAACTCTCGGCGCTTCGAATGGAGCTTGGAAATCAACTCGGTCTTAGAAAACCAAATGAATTTGCTCCATTATGGGTAGTGGATTTCCCTCTTCTCGAATGGGATGACGAGTCCAATCGTTACCATGCGATGCACCATCCGTTCACCTCTCCAAAGACAGAAGATATTTCACTTTTAGAAACTGAGCCTGAAAAAGTAAGAGCGAACGCGTATGACCTCGTTCTCAATGGAAATGAAATTGGCGGAGGTTCCGTTCGAATCTTCGATCAAAAATTACAAAGCAAAATGTTTGATCTATTAGGGTTCACCAAAGAACAGGCACAATCACAATTCGGATTTTTAATGGATGCTTTTAAATATGGTGCTCCACCGCACGCTGGTCTAGCCTTTGGCTTTGATAGATTAGTGGCCATTTTAGATGGAAATGAAGTGATTAGAGATTATATCGCCTTCCCAAAAAACAATTCAGGCCGGGATGTCATGATTGACGCACCAAGCCTTGTGTCTGATCTTCAACTTGAGGAACTTCATTTAAAAATTTCGGAATAAAGAAATTTAAATCATCTAGAAATCCCAGTCAATGACTGGGATTTCTTATTTTTGAACAAATTTGTTCGATGAAATTCCTAAAATTACTACCTATTTTACTCGTTAGCCTAATGTCCGAAGCGCAATCACTCACTTCTTATGTCAATCCATTTATTGGCACCAAAACCATGGGACATACATTTCCAGGTGCCGCGGCGCCCTTTGGTAGCGTCCAGCTCTCACCCAATACAAACCAAGAACCTTATGCACTGGATGGAAAGTACAATCCACTTACCTATCGCTATACTGCTGGATACCAATACGAGGATCCGACCATATTTGGTTTTGCGCATACCCATTTTAGTGGAGTAGGTCACAGTGATTTAGGGGATTTTCTCGTGATGCCCACCACCGGGGAGCTTCAACTAGAGCCTGGTGAGGCAAATCGGCCTCGAAGCGGTTATCATTCCCAGTACGATAAAGAAAGTGAAAAAGCAAGTCCCGGTTACTATACGGTAAACCTGAAAGACTACAATATTAAAGCAGAATTGACAGCCTCAGAGCGCGTAGGATTCCATAAATACACCTTTCCCAAGACAGACAAAGCGCATCTGATTCTGGATTTGATGCACAATATCTACAATTTTGACGGAAAAAATGTTTGGACTTTTGTTCGCGTCGAAAACGACTACACCGTAGTAGGATATCGCGAAACCACAGGATGGGCCAGAACGAGAAAAGTGTATTTTGCGATGAAATTTTCACAACCGTTTACAAGTTATGGTCGAAAACGGTACGACAAGCCTGTCTACAATGGTTTTTATCGAAAGTTTAATGAAAATGAAAATTTCCCTGAATTTGCAGGTAGAGAAATACGAGCCTATTTCAATTTTGACACAAGAGAAAATCAGGAACTCAAAGTCAAATTTGCGCTATCGAATACATCCACCGCGGGCGCTCTAAAAAACCTAGAGCACGAAATTCCAGGATGGGATTTTGAAAAACAAAAATCAGATACCGAAGCAAAATGGGAAAAAGAGCTCTCTAAAATACAGGTCAATTCTTTAACAAAGCAGGACAAGACTACTTTCTATACAGCACTCTACCACACTATGCTTTCGCCTATCATCTATGAAGATGTAGATGGAACTTATCTGGGTTTAGACCAAAATCTACATAAGAGCGATGGTTTTACCAACTACAGTATTTTTTCACTTTGGGATACCTACCGAGCTTTGCATCCACTGTACAATCTGATTCAACCCACTCGAAACAACGATATGATGCATTCGATGATGGCTCATTATGACCAAAGCGTTCACAAAGCACTGCCTATATGGTCTCATTATGCAAATGAAAACTGGTGTATGATTGGGTACCACTCTGTATCTGCTCTAGCCGATGCTCTTACGAAAGGCACGACCAATCTCGACCCTAAACGAGTATTAGAGGCTGCCATCCATTCTTCGAATCTTTCCTATTACGATGGAATCGAGTCCTATCTAAAATATGGTTATGTTCCGGAAGATCTAAACAGTGCGTCCGTTTCTAAAACATTAGAATACGCATATGACGACTGGGCTATCGCTCAAATCGCAAAATTAGCAGGAGATAAAAATGCGGAACAAACCTATTTAAAAAGAGCAGAAAACTACCAAAATGTTTACAATCCAGAAACAGGATTCATGCATCCTCGTCTCGCCAATGGGCAGTTCAAAAAAGAATTTGATCCTATGGACACACATGGACAAGGATTCATCGAAGGAAATGCCTTCAACTATGGACTGTATGTTCCGCAAAACATTTCGCACATGATTTCCATGATGGGAGGCAAAGACAAATTTTCCACGCATCTAGACGAAATTTTCACCACGGAGATTGCAGATAAGTACATTGAAAAAAACGAAGATATTACTAGAGACGGGATTATAGGAAATTACGTGCATGGAAATGAGCCAGGTCACCATATTCCCTATTTATACAACTGGACGAACGATCCTTATAAAACACAAATGCGTGTGCGCGGAATTCTTCGTACGATGTATAATGATAAGCCCGACGGTCTATGTGGAAATGATGATGCAGGACAAATGTCCGCCTGGTATATCTTTTCCTCACTAGGTTTTTATCCTGTCTTACCTGGATCGGACGAATATGCCCTTGGAAGTCCTTTGGTGAAATCGGCATCCGTAAACTTCGAAAATGGAAAAACCTTGAATATCAAAACCGAAAATCAATCGGAAAAGAATGTCTATGTGAAAGAAGTTCTCTGGAATGGGAAAAAGATACAAACGCCATTTATAAGTCATCAGCAATTGATTCAAGGCGGTACTCTTTTGTTTAGAATGAGCTCTAAACCGAATAAATAATCTTAACGTGTGAATACAACTAGCAAGAAGAAATAAAAAAACCTGCGAAGAGTAAATTCTGCGCAGGCTTTTTTTATGTTTAAAGTGGAATTATTTTGCTTTCACATCTCCTGGTTCAGGGAAACGAGCTGCAGTAAATTCACGAGAAACAGCTGATTTCTCAAACTTAAGTTTACCTGAAAGGGTTTCAATTACAACCCCATCTTCTTCTACTTGCGCTATTCTTCCGTGCATTCCTGAAGTGGTTACAATACGCTGTCCCACTTTCAACGAACTTTGAAAATTTTGCTCCTTCTTTTGCTTTTTCATTTGTGGGCGTAGCATCACAAAATACATGAAAACAAAGAATAGTCCGAACATCACCAAAGTAGGCATCATAGAACCTTCCCCTGGCGCTGTTTGTAAAAATACATTCAACATAAATTAAGGTTTTGTAACGTTAGCCGTAAACGAAATAATAACAGGAGAGTTTTCTACGTTAGCATAAACTTGCGCTTGTTTGTTTTGAAAACCTTCAAAGCTTGAAGAATCAAATCTTAACATCACTTGCCCTTTTTCTCCCGGAAGAATAGGCTCTTTGGTGAATTCTGGCGCAGTACAGCCACAACCGGGAACCACTTCAGAAATAATAAGTGGATTGTCTCCTGTGTTTGTAACCTCATATATGTGCTCAACAGATTCTCCTTTTTTTACATTCTTAAAATCCCAATGCCCTTCTGACAAAGCGAGGGTTGTTATAGGGCCTGCTGGCGCAGCCACTTGAGCTTCCGTTTCTGTAGTGGTTGTTAATTGTTCTGGAGTTTGGTCTTTTTTACAAGAGGCTAAACCCATTAGCAATACCATCGGAATTAAAATACTTTTTTTCATTTTTCTTAATTTATTCGGTTCGTATCTTTTGAATATTTATCTAATATTCCGTTTATAAATATATGAGATTTTTCTGAGCCATAAATTTTAGAAATCTCAACGTATTCGTTGATGATTATCCGTGAAGGTGTAGCTTTGAAATAATCGAACTCAGTTATTCCTGCGATGAGTATGATTTTGTCCATCAAGGAAATTCGTTCTAAATCCCAATTTTCTAGTCTATCTTTAATCTTCTGTTCTGTCTGTTCCCACTTGTTGATTGCTTCCCAGAGTATTTTCCGGGCAAAGGATTTGTCCTGTTCATCCTTTAACATCTTTATGAGTGTATGACTTGGCTGATCCGGCTTCAAAAAACCAAGGGTCTTTTGCACCATGGAGTTCGCAATGTGGAAATCATCTGCCCAGCTCATTTCCTTTTCTTCTAAGCGATCGTGAAAATCTTCATTCTCTGCCACATATCGAAGAAATAGTTTTCCAATGAACTTTTGATCATCTTCAAAACTATGCGAATCCAAATTCATAAAATCTTGATAACGTTTCCCTGCGGTCATCCTTTGGAAGGTTTTCACAAGCAAATCGTCATGTAACTCCCATTCCAATTCTTGATGCTTCGAGGTAAAATTCAATCTTTCTGTATTGCCTTCAATAAGCTCAAGTACATAGTTGTTGACGAATTTCTGATTGGGATTCAAATCATTGTCCGATTTGATATACTTACTTTTCCCAATTTCAATTTGCTTTTCGGCTAGACTTTTAAGTGCAACCAAAAAATTCAACTGGTATACATACAAATTGAAAATTTTTTCAATTTCAGAAAACATATTTTTCTCTAAAACTTCATATGGGATTGGGTTTTGCCTATATGAATAGAGGTTTTCAACCACTTTTTCACGAATTTGTCTTCTTCCTAACATTCAAAGAACTTTTAATTTGCAAAGATAGAAAAAAGATGCGGATTTTTCTTGTCTTTAAAACAGTTATTCCTTCTGATGGCTCGCAACTAAGTCCAATGAAAAGCGGGTGCAGATCTATTTATGAATCCTTGATTTTATGCGATAGAACCAAGCGAACCATTTATTTTTGTTTATTTTTGCATTCCTAACCAGGTAAAGAAAATGAATGCACTTAAAACACTAAACCCTTATTTTTGGAAGCACCGCGTGCTTTTGTTTTGGGGCTTTCTTTTTATCATTGCAAGTAACTTCTTTAACATTTTCAAGGTTCAGTTCGTCGGTAGATCAGTGGACGAGATCTCATCCACAGGAAATCTAGGATTCAATAAGCAAGTACTGATCTATGTAGCTATCATCGTAGGCTCATCGCTACTAACGGGATTCTTCACCTTTATGATGCGACAAACAATTATCGTCTCGTCACGTAGAATTGAATTTGAATTAAAGAACAAAATCTACCGTCATTATCAAGAATGGTCTCTTACAGATTTTAAGAACTCCACCATTGGAGACTTAATGAATCGATTAAGTGAAGACGTTGTCGCCGTTCGAATGTACTTAGGACCAGGAGTTATGTATGTAGTCAATCTACTGGTACTTCTAATCATTACCAGTATCTATATGATTCGGACCGATGTTGAGATGACACTCTGGACCCTAATTCCTCTTCCTATTCTTTCCCTTATCATCTACAAGGTTAGTTCTATTATCAATAAAAAATCTAAAGTAATGCAGAAAAGCCAATCTGCAATTTCCACTTTTGTACAAGATAGTTTTTCGGGTATTCGTGTGGTCAAATACTTTGCGAAAGAAAAGTATATCGATAAAAAATACGGTGTTAAAGTTAAAGACTATCAAGACAAGGCTTTAGACCTTGCAAAAACAGAGGCGTATTTCTTCACCATTATCTTACTTGTCATCGGACTTCTAAATGTGGTCATTCTTCTTGTCGGAGGACAAAAATACTTAGCAGGCGAAATCTCCGTGGGTAAGATTGCAGATTTCTTTCTCTACATTAACATTCTGATTTGGCCCTTCTCTATGGTTGGGTGGGTTGTTTCGGTAAACCAGAGAGCGGCGGCTTCCATGAGCAGGATCAATGAGTTTCTCGAAAAAAAATCAGAAATCACTAATATAAGTTCAGAACAGTATCCTATTCGCGGAGATATCGAATTTAGAAATGTCTCGTATACATACCCAAATACGGGAATTGAGGCACTCCACAATCTTTCTTTTCATGTAAAAGCGGGTGAAAGTCTTGCTATCATGGGCAAAACAGGAAGTGGTAAAACTACGATTGCACTGCTCTTGGCGAGATTGATTGACCCCACAGAGGGAACCATCTTAATCGATGGAAAAGATTTAAAAGAACATAATTTGACCAACTACCGAGATTACATCGGACTAATCCCGCAAGAAAGTTATCTGTTTTCAGACACGATTTTTCAAAATATTGGTTTTGCAGTGGACAATCCCACACAAGAGCAAATCGAAGAGTATGCAAAAAAAGCCGATGTTCATAAAAACATTATCAAATTTAAAAATCAATACCAAACTTTGGTCGGAGAACGCGGCGTTATGTTGTCGGGAGGACAAAAGCAGAGAATTTGCATCGCTAGGGCACTGATAAAGGAACCGCAAATCATCATTTTTGACGATTCTCTTTCTGCCCTCGACACAGAGACCGAACAAAATATTCTTCAAAATATAGAGCGGGACTTAAAGAACCGTACTTCGATCCTTATTACCCATCGCGAGAGCAGCGCAAGACGAGCAGATCATATTTTAGATTTAACGCCTTCTTTTGAGTAATCCCCATTATAGGAAAGCGTAAAGCTGTTTTGTACCGTAAAAGGCGCCTCCAAAAAAAATATTTTCAAATTAAAAGAATTCTTTTATATTTGCTTCACTACATTTTTTAAAAAAACATCTGACAATGAGTGATTACAAGGAGCGCCACGAGAATGAAATATTCACAAAGGTTTTAAAGGCAGGAAGAAGAACCTACTTTTTCGACGTTCGTGAAACAAAAGCAGGAGATTATTATCTTACGATTACCGAAAGCAAAAAGAACTTCGGAGAGAACGGAGAAGCGAGCTTCGAAAAGCATAAAATCTACCTTTACAAAGAAGACTTTAAAGCTTTTCAGGAAATGTTTTCAGAATCTACAGATTTTATTATTGGAGAAAAGGGTGAGGATGTCATTTCGGACCGTCATGAAAAGGATTTCAAGCCTCGTTCCTATACGATCGATACACCTGAGGACTTATAAGGAATCGAATTTGCTATTCCTAGCCCATTCGTAAAAATAAAAAAGCGTACCTAAATTTCAAGTACGCTTTTTTTGGGTGGATGATGGGTTTCGAACCCACGACCTTCGGAACCACAATCCGACGCTCTAACCAACTGAGCTACAACCACCGTTTTGTGGGTGCAAATATAATGCTTTTACCACAATTACAAAATTATATTATCAAAATTTTTAAGTCCAAGTAGTTTTTCGCTTGTAAAGCCCTCTGCGTAATCTACTCCTGAGAGCCTTCCTAGGTTTTGCGCCCTATAAGTAAGGCTTTCTAAAAAATCTTTTGTGGCTATTGGCGTCATCGGTTCATCCGAATCGGGATCAAAAAATTGAGTTTTGTACGCGAGACATGCCTCAATTTTCTTTTCCATATGAGAAGTAATATCAATCACAAAATCAGGCTTAATTTCCTTCCATTGAATGTAATGGAAAACCTGCTTTGGTCTCCAAGGCTTCTGTGGGCCGTTGTCAAGACTTGTTTCGATTTTCACTAGTCCCGATAGAAAACAAGCATCTGACGCTAATTTAGCACCTTTTGCATGGTCGGGGTGACGATCTTCGATAGCATTAGCAAGAACGATTTCCGGTTGGAACTTACGAATCATTTTGACCATTTCCATTTGGTAGTCTTTTCTGTTCTCAAGGAATCCATCTGGCAGTCCTAAGTTTACCCGATCGGATACACCCAGTATTTTTGATGCATTGGCTGCTTCCTCGGCTCTCGTTTTGTCCGTTCCCCGAGTTCCAAGCTCGCCTTTGGTTAGATCCACAATAGCGACTGTCTTCCCCTGCTCCACAAGCAGGGAAAGTGTTCCACCACAGCCTAGTTCCACATCGTCTGGATGAGCGCCAAAAGCTAATATATCTACTTTCATTTGTCAAATTTAAGAAAAAAAATCCCTCTTCGTAAGGAAGAGGGATAATACTATAAGTTGGGTTTTTATTCTTTCTCAGAAAGTGCCGTTTGAAGAGAAATCGCATCTGTATAAGAAGGATTAATCTGGATGGCTTTTGCAACGTAATCTTTTGCTTTCGCAAGATCTTTATCCTGGTTATAGAACGCTACTAAATAATATGCGTACGATAAAGTTTCTTTACTTTGCGCTTGCTGTTCTGGAGTTTGGCTAAGGACTAGATCAATATACTTTTGGTAAGATCTCTCTGCAAGCTCATGGCTACCTAATTGTTGGTAGGCCACTCCTTTTGCATAGTAAGAATAAGCCCACTCCGGCGATAAGGCAATCATTCGATCCCATGTAATTACAGCTCCATCCCAATTCTGAACTTCTTGGTAGGCAGCACCTAATGCTACTAAAGACTCCGCATCTTGAGGGTTTTTAGCTACTTTTGCTTTCAGACTTTGAATTTGAGGAGATGTAGGTCCTGAATCTGCAGCTGCCTGGTTTGCACCACCGCCACCTTGAGCCTTAATTAATTCTACATCCCAATCCATGGTTTCGTCTTTTGCTTTTTTAGCAATTGCAATCTTTTGATGAGCTTTTGCTAGTAAATCAGCCTTTTGCGCAGGATCTTCTGTCTGTGCACTTTCTGCTGCATACAATAATCCTTGCAATCCTTCGTCAGCCGGTTGGATTCTAGATTTGTCCGTCACTGTAGTCACAAACTTGGTTAGGTTTTCTTGCGCACTAGCAATGTTATGGTCTGCACCATAATCTAAATAAGCACGTAACTTATATTTGATTGGATCATCCACTTTGTCGAAAATCTTATTCAGAACTTCTTTTGCCTTTGCGTAGTCATCATTGATGAAGTACAATTTTGCAATCTCTAGTTGAGTATAAGGATCCTCATCTGCATACTTTGTATAATCAATCAGGTTTTTTGTCACCGCTGCGTTGTTTCTAAAACGGAAGTTAAACGCTGCACTTGCTTTGTAAGCTGGTGCATAAGTTGGGTCCACAGCTAATGCTTTGTTGATATTGGTTTCTGCTTGTTCCCACTGGTTTGCGGCCATCCAAAGAGTAGCCATTCTAGTGAAGACAGAGGCTTTATTTTTCGCTACTGCAGAAGCTTTCTCATATGCAGACATTGCACTACCTGGATCTTTTTTCAAACGATAGGCATCTCCTAGTGAATAATAATAATTCGCTGGAACTCCTCTTCTCGATCTTTCAATTGCTTTGTTTAAGTAATCAATTGCTAAATCTGGTGAGTTTAAAGCTTCAAACATTGTCAAGGCTTCTGCCGCACGGTAAAGCACCTCAGCATCTTTTTCTCTTGTGTCTGAAACTACTTTCTGAATATCTGAGATACCTGATCTATCTCCTTTTGCTATTTTAATTGATGCAAGTCCGATCTTATTTAAATAACTTTTGCTATCAACTTCAAGTCCTTTTTTAAAGTACTCAGCCGCCGTATCAAAGTTAGGATCAAACTGCGAAAGGTAAGAATTTCCTAGGTAGAAGTAATTATCCCCCTCTTTTGGTTCATTTGCAATAAGTGCGTTAAAAATTTCTTTTGCCTTTGCGTACTTGTGACTATCTACATTCACAATACCCTCTTCAAGCGTCTGTCCAAAAGTCATATTTGCCATAAGCAATACTCCTGCACCCAACGCAATTTTCTTCGTTATTACAATCATATTTTTCATTTACTATTACTATTTTTAAAAAGTTTCCAGTTCATTTACACAATTTTCGTTCCAAAATTGCAAGTTATCTCATTTCCACTTCACGTTTGAAAATAAAATAAGGTTGTAATCCTTCTTTGCTGACTACAATTTGTCCTTTTTGAGAGGAGGCAAACCTCATAATTCCATTGGCCATTCCAAAGGTATTCTCCCCACTCAACATATATATAAGTCGAGTAAACGGATAATCTAAACTTTGAATTGCTTGTGGACTCGGCAGCAGACTTTTTTTCCCGTCACTTACCTTTAAAACTTTCACCATAGAGCGAAGCTCTTCTGCTTCCTTAGAATACGGTCTACTAAACGTATTTAAACTAATTACTCCAATACGACCCGAATGCTTCGCTAATTCACGAATCACATTTTCATTTCCACTGATCGTAGAGAATTTTAGTTCTTTCGGATCTTTCTTAAAGTGATGTGCAACAAAATTCAGATTCCCAGAATTGGTCCCGTCAAAGATCAAATTCTTTTTCTCAGAATTCAGTTCTCTTTCAATTTCGTCAAGACTAATCTCTTCTCGTGTAGAGTTCTTGTCTACGACAAATACAACTGCATCCGCTGCGAAGTACGCGGGTTTGTATTTAATGTCAAAAGCACCCTCATACTCCCTAATTTCCTCTTCTGAGAGAACCCTTGACATAACTGCAAGTTTAGATTTCCCTTTAAGAACATCCATAAAAGCAAGATCCTCCTTCTGGACCTTTACTTCAATTTTTGTATCCGGATAATTAATTGAATAAGCATCTGCAAGAGCTTCTGTTACACTTTTAAAAGAATCGTCTGTAAGAATCGTGAATTCTCCTTGATGGTAATTGCTTACCTGGGGGTCTTCTCCTTTCTCTTTCTTTTTGCATCCAAGCACTGCAAAAAGCAGGCATAGAATTACTACACTATATCTCATCTTTGCTTTTTTGAAGCTTTTTAAATCCTCTGTAGGTACGGAAGAATCCATACACAATCAGAATGGCACCTAGACCATAAGCCACATTGGGCTCTAAGTCGATGACAAAAAATTTATAAATGATGACAAATACACCAAGAATGACGTAACAAAGTCCAGTTGCTAAAGAAAGCCAATTAAACACCATATGGGCAAAAATATAAAAAAAAAGAGAAGCAGCGCTTCTCTTTTTTCATTTTTATTAGTAGAGACTACTCAAAATTCATACTTAAAGGTAATCTAAATCTATAACGAACGCTTTGACCATTAATCTTGGCCGGCTTCCATTTGTTACGGATAGATTTTACCGTTCTTTCTGCTTCTCGGTTAAAGTCAGAGTTTGGTCCTGTTGCCTTCACTTGCGTAAGAGTACCATCTCTTTCTACTACAAAGGTAATTTCCGTTTTTAATGTTCCTTCCCCTCCTGACATTACAGAAGTATCAAAGTTACTACCTACTCGGTTACGGAATGAATTAATTCCACCTGGGAACTCAGCCTGTTGTTCAACTTCACTATAAACTTCCGTTGTACTTGGTGCTGGTTTCGCTTCTACTGTCGCTGCCTTTGTCCCTGTTGACGGAGGTGGCGGAGGTGGCGTATAGCTAGGTGCTTTTACACCTTCCTGATTCTGAAGTCCAGTCGTCGTTTCCAATTGCTTGGTAATTGGCGGAGGTGGAGTTTCCACCTTCGGCGCTCTTTTCGGCTCTGGTACCACGTTTTGAATTACCTCAATTTTCGGTTCTTCTTTTGGTGGTGGTGGTGGGGGCGGTGGTTCTTCTTCTTTGGGTTGTTCAATAATCGTTTCTTCCGGTACAATGTCAATTAGATTTGCATTGACTTCCTGCTTCTCAACAGCGCTCATTTGCTTAATCTTCATGACAACGAACGGCGTAATTGCTCCCACACAGAATATCACAGTCCCTAATACGAAAGCCTTTGTCAAGTTTCGTGGATAAATCTTACGAAGATTATAGGCACCGTAGGTTTTATTTCTGTTCTCAAATACAATTTCGTCTAAACTTAGACTATCATTGTATGCATTTTCATCTGCCATTTAAATATTCATTTACAATTAACTAATTATTGTTGACCTCCCGCTGGCGATGTACTTGCAGTACCTTCACCCACTTTCTGATCATAAACGGCTTGCTCATAGCTTCGAATATCGGTAATACCGTATTGCTCGCTTTTGGTAATTGCCATTTCGTCTAACATGTCAACAAAATTCTTGTATAAGGCTTCATCTGTAGGCTTAATGATCACAGTAAATTTGGTTTCATCTTCTGCCCCAGCTTTTGCTTGCTGAATTACTTTTCTAATTCCTTCTCTATCAAGAGTTGTTTCAAACATGGTTGAAGGATTCAACCCAGCTTGATCTTGCTGATGATAGAAGATTCTATTGTCTTTACCAATAATGATTGAAATTGAGTTACTCAATTTAATCTCTGTATCGGGACTCTTCTGATTTTCCTTTGGTTTCGCAGGTAATCCTAAATCCATTACATTCGGTTTATTGAAGGTGGTCACCAACATAAAGAATGTAATCAAAAGAAAGGCCAAATCCACCATTGGTGTTAAGTCTACGTGTGGTGGCTGCTTCTTAGAACGAACTTTGCCGCCCTTGCCACTCTGATCTTTAACTTGTACTTCTGCCATTTCTCTATTAATTAGCTACTTCCTGATTTGTAATTAACCAAAACTTAAGAAAATCAATATCTCTTAACCCTTCAAACAGACTTTTAACTCTGTCATACTTGGTATTGGTATCTCCTTTTATTGCCAGTTTATAGTCTGTATTAACCGCTAAACTTTGCTGAACCCAATCAATCAACTCCTTACTGTTTTCATCCATTGGAATCCCAGGCGCTTTGAACGCTTTTCGATCGTCTTCGGATAAATTAAGAAATCCTTTTAATTGGCTCATTGGCACTCCTACCGCTTGAACTTTTGAAAATGCAGCTCTCTCCGCATTTGTGAAAGTGGTACCGTACTTCTTCGCCATATTATCTAAAAGCTGAATTCTTTCTGTTCCATTCTCTACTGGAGTGAAATAGAATCTTCCGTCCGTGGTGCTTAATATAGTCATTAAACTTGCATCTGGAAGTAGCTTTTCAGAAATTGAAGATGGCGTCGTGATGGTCTCCACGTCCGGTTTTGCAAACTGGGCGGTGAGGATAAAAAACGTCAGTAGTAAGAACGACACATCGGTCATGGCCGTCATATCTACGCGAATATTATGTCTCTTTGGTTTGACTCTCGCCATTATATCATTATTTTTTATTAAACTTCTAAAAATTCACTGGATGTCTCTAAGGACGTAAAGTCCGAAACTATCCTAACACCTTCTTATTGGTGCTCAGCGAATGACTGTTGGATAGACATTGCAATCTCGTCGATTTTGAATGTCATACCGTCAATCTTAGAAGTAAAATAGTTGTAGAAGATAATCGCTACAGCTGATGTACCAATACCTAATGCTGTGTTAATTAGGGCTTCAGAAATACCAACTGATAATGCTGCAGAGTCTGGAGTTCCTCCTCCTTGACCTAACGCACTAAATGCTGCAATCATCCCCATTACTGTACCAAGTAGAGCGACTAACGTTGCTACTGTACCTAATGTTGAAAGAATCATCATGTTCTTTTCAAGCATTGGCATTTCAAGCGTAGTTGCTTCTTCAATGGCTTTATTTAGAGCGACCATCTTTTGCTCTTTTGTCATTGACGTGTCATGCGATAATGCTTTGTAAGAAGTAAGTCCTTCTTTTACTACATTACCAACAGTCCCTTTTTGTTGATCGCACTCATCCATCGCTTCGTCAATTTTACCTTCGTTAAGAAGCGCTCTAATTCTAAGAACGAACTCATCTAAGTTCCCTTGACCTTCTGCTTTATTTAGCATAATTGCACGCTCAAGTGCAAAAACTAGTACAATTAGCATGAACGTAATAAGCACTGGAACGATATACCCACCCATGTAAATAATTCCTAAGAATCCTTCTGGATGCAATTCTGCTCTATCAAGATCTGTAAAAGCAACTGAACTTACGCCTTCGATTCTTGGATCCGGCTTAAAGTTCCCTGAGTTCCCAAGAACGAAAAAATAAATACAATATCCGATAACGAATAAAATTGGGAGAATTAATGCAGGCTTTAACCCTCCTGACTTTTTAGCAACTACTTGCTCCTCTGTGTTTGAAACATTCATTTCCATATTTAACTAAATTATAATTATTTTAATTTTTCGAGCGGTAAAATAAAGGCAAATTTTTTATTAATGCAAGGGTTTCACTGAAAGTTCACAATTTTTTTTCTATGTTAATCCAAATTAACATTGGTGATTTTGCAATTTTATTGCGAAAAAATGTAAACTATTTTTATTTAGCGTGAAATCATTAAACTATTGAAAATATCAAACTTTATTTTTTCGAAATTATCATTTTATTTTCGTGTAATTTGATAATTAGACTACAATATTAATAATTTTTTTTGGAACGATAATGACTTTTTTTGGTGAATTCCCCGCCAAATGTCCTTGTGTCCTGGAATCTTCTAGTATCAGCTTTTCAATCTCTTCCACGCTAATTCCCGCATCTAGAGTGATCTTGAACCGCATCTTCCCATTAAAACTAACAGGATAGTCGATCTTGTCTTCTGCTAAATAAGCCTCATTTAATTTTGGAAAGGCTTCAAATTCTATGCTAGTGGAATTCCCTAGTAGATTCCAAAGCTCTTCACAAAGATGAGGAGCGTAAGGAGAAACAATGACCGCAAGAGGAGCCAAAATCTCTCTTTTGTTGCACTTTAATCGATTTAGCTCATTCACAGCAATCATAAACTGAGACACCGAGGTATTGAACGAGAAATGCTCCAAATCATAATTAAACTTCTTTAATAAGGTATGAAGGATCTTAAATTCTTCTTTGCTAGGCTCTTGATCACTTACCGTAAAGTCGTCTCCTTTGAAATATAAATTATAGAATTTCTTTAAGAATCCATAAACTCCAGAGAGTCCTTGTGTATTCCAAGGCTTACTTTGCTCTAGAGGACCTAAGAACATTTCGTAAAGTCTTAAAGCATCGGCTCCATATTCTTCGCAAATATCATCTGGATTTACCACATTAAATTTAGATTTAGACATTTTCTCCACCTCTCTTTCCGTCAAATACTTCCCATCTTCTAATAGAAACTCTGCGTTCTCAAAGTCCTTTCTCCAAGCTTTGAACTTTTCAAGGTCTAATTCATCAGTGGCACCCTTTAACAGAGAAACATCCACGTGCAGCTTTTGCGTGCTATACTGCGAAGCTAAATTTTTTGAAACAAACTGGGTTGTTCCTTCAATTCGAAATACAAACGCGCTCATTCCAAGGATCATACCTTGGTTAATTAATTTTTTGAATGGCTCCTGTACGACAGCCCATCCACGATCGTATAAAAACTGGTTCCAAAAGCGTGAATAAAGTAGATGCCCAGTGGCGTGCTCACTTCCACCAATATACAAATCGACTTGTCCCCAATAGGTAGCCAGCTTTGGATCTACAAATACATCTGTGTTAGAGGGATCCATGTAGCGAAGAAAATACCAAGAACTTCCGGCCCATCCTGGCATTGTTGAAAGCTCCAATGGAAAGACAGTCTCATGATCAATCAAATTGGTTTCTACCACTTTCTGATTTTTTTCATCCCAAGCAAAGACCGAGGCATTCCCTAACGGAGGATTTCCCTCGGGAGTTGGCAAATAGTTATCAACCTTTGGAAGCTCTAATGGAAGTGCTTCTTTAGGAAGTGTATAAGGAAGTCCATCCTTATAATAAATAGGAACCGGTTCACCCCAGAAACGTTGTCTCGAGAAGATAGCGTCTCTTTGCCTATAATTCGTTGTACCGTGTCCGATTCCTCTTCGCTCAATTTCCTTAATCATTCGACTCTTCGCTGATTCAAAGTCCAGACCATCCAAAAATTGTGAATTTTCACAAACCGAATCTTTTGAGTCGAACGATTCGACATCGAGATCCAAATCGTTTTTAATTACACTCACAATGGGAAGTTCAAAAGCTTTTGCAAATCGATGG
Organism: Bacteroidota bacterium; assembly: GCA_023387375.1. Taxonomy (GTDB): domain Bacteria; phylum Bacteroidota; class Bacteroidia; order Flavobacteriales; family Weeksellaceae; genus Planobacterium_A. The sequence goes on from JAEWIE010000054.1 coordinate 49,947, forward strand.
TCTCTTTCATCATGTGCAGGAACAGCCATAACCGCCCCTGTACCGTACCCCATTAGTACGTAATCAGAAATGTAGATAGGCATTAATTCCAAAGTAAAAGGATTGGTCACATAACTTCCTGTAAATGCGCCACTGACCTTCTTAACCTCTGTCATACGGTCTCTCTCCGATTTTTTCTGAGTATCACTAATATAAAGCTCGATTTGTTCTTTATTCTCTTGAGTCGTCAGCTTCTCTACCAACGGATGCTCTGGGGCTAAAACCATGAATGTGGCACCGAAAAGTGTATCTGGCCGTGTTGTAAAGACCTCGATGGTTTCACCGCTTTGAGTCGAAAACTGAACCTTAGCGCCTTGCGATTTCCCGATCCAATAGGTTTGGGCATCCTTAAGCGGTTCTGGCCAATCTAAAGATTCTAAACCAGAAAGTAATCGCTCGGAATATGCCGTAATTCGCATGCTCCATTGCATCATCTTTTTTTGGTAAACAGGGAATCCTCCTCTTTCTGACTTCCCATCCTTTACCTCATCATTAGCAAGCACAGTTCCAAGACCCGGACACCAATTCACCGTGGTTTCTGCTCTGTAAGCAAGTCTATAATTGAGTAAAATATCTTGTTGATCTTGCTCGGAAGCCTCGTTCCATTCCTCAGCAGTAAAACTAAGGATCTCTCCCTGTTCTGCGTCAAGGTTAGTGGTTCCAAACTTCTCAAAGTGATGAATTAAACTCTCAATAGGTTCAGCCTTATCCGTGCTTTTGTTATACCATGAATGAAAAAGTTCAATAAAGATCCACTGGGTCCATCTGTAGTACTCAGGGTTTGAAGTTCTAATTTCGCGACTCCAATCAAAGGAAAATCCTAAATTCCTTAGTTGTTGTTCATAACGCTCAATATTATTTTCTGTTGTAATGGCCGGATGTTGTCCCGTTTGAATTGCATACTGTTCTGCAGGAAGTCCAAAAGAATCATATCCAATGGGATGGAGTACGTTAAATCCTTGATGCCTTTTGTAACGTGCATAGATATCGGAGGCGATGTAACCTAGCGGGTGCCCTACATGGAGCCCAGCTCCAGAAGGGTAAGGAAACATGTCCAATGCATAGAATTTTGGTTTTTCAAAATCCGCACTGGTTTTGTAAGTTTGGTTATCACGCCAATAGTCTTGCCATTTCTTTTCAATGGCCTTATGATCGTAGAACATTATGCTTTTTAAAATTAAATTAAACTTGAATCGTGCAAGCTACAAAATTAAGATTTTGAATTGAAAAAATCGGCC
>JAEWIE010000025.1 GCA_023387375.1 Bacteroidota bacterium
TCTATTTCAGTCTAAGATTAAAACTTGGAAATCCATCCTATTTTTTACCTTTGCCCTAAATTGATTGAATTTGAAAAAATTATTAAGCGAAACACTTATCTACGGACTTGGAGCTATTCTTCCACGAATAATCGTGTTTTTACTCAATCCGCTTTACATCAACTTCATCAGTCCTGATGAATTTGCGCAGTTCACCAATCTATATGCAATCATTTCGTTTGTCAATATTTTCCTGACCTTTGGATTTGAAACGGCCTATTTCCGCTTTGCAGCAGAAAAGAACATGGAGAAAAAAACGTTTAGTACTTCCTTTTGGTTCATCGCGATTAATGCCGCTATATTCCTAACCACCTGTCTTCTCTTTACGGGGTTCATTGCCGAGTTTATGGGTTATGGAAGCACTCCTGAGTACATCCGTTGGATGGCCTGGATCGCTTTTTTTGATGCCGTTTGTATTATTCCGTTTGCTTATTTGCGTTTTCATAACAAACCGATTGTTTATTCCGTAATCCGTGTTGCGCAAAGTCTCATCCACACTGTGTTTGTAATTGCATTGTTTTTATGGATTCCGCGGGAGGTTTCGAAAAGCATGGGACTTAACCACAACGTATCATTTACATTCTATAGCAATTTAATTGGCTCCCTCTTTGGAATTATAATGCTGCTTCCAATTCTCTTAAAAGTAAGATTTCAGTTTGTGGGATCCCTTTTCAAGCGAATGATCAAATATGCATGGCCGGTCATGATAGCAGGACTAGCCTTTATGATCAATGAGAACCTAGACAAAGCGACGCAGCTCTTCTTAATTCCCGCTGAGGATGCAGGAGCGTATGGTGGCGCATACAAACTTGCGGTGCTAATGACCCTCTTTGTCACAGCTTATCGAATGGGTATCGAGCCTTACTTCTTCAAACAGATGAACGAGGTGAACGCAAAAGAAACGTATGCGAAGATTACCGAGTATTTCACCTACTTTGCCTCTTGTATGGCCCTGGGTTTAATTGTAAACATTTCTTGGCTTAAGACACTATTTATCCCGAATTCCTCCTATTGGATCGCGGTCGATATCATCCCGATTATCATCGTTGCCAATTTATTTTTCGGAATTTACTATAACCTTTCGACATGGTATAAAGTCACGGACCGAACCCTTTTTGGGACGTATATTTCTTGGATTGGAGCCCTCTTTACCCTTGTTCTTAACTTCTTGTTTTTAAAAGAGTACGGATTTATGGTCTCCGCTTATGTCACACTTGGTGCTTATTTCCTAATGATGGTACTTTCCTACTTCTTAGGTCAAAAACACTACCCTATTCCTTACCCTACTCGAAGAATTTGTTTAACTTTAGCCGGCTTAATTGGCCTCTCTTTTGTTTCGTATCAATTATTTAATGCAAATCTATGGATTGGAAACGGAATTTTTCTGATATTTACATTCTCCATACTCTATAGTCAAAGAGGCCTATTAAAAAAGATTTGAAAACAATGAAAATAAAAATAATTAATCGCTCCTCGCACGAACTTCCAAAATACCAAACGCCGTGCGCAGCAGGTATGGACCTATATGCATTTCTAGACTCTCCAGTAACGCTTGAGCCTCTTGAGCGAAAAATTATTCCAACTGGACTTTCCATTGAACTTCCCCAAGGATATGAAGCGCAGGTAAGACCTAGAAGCGGCCTTGCGATTAAAAACGGAATTACAGTTCTTAATTCTCCCGGTACCATTGATGCCGATTACAGAGGCGAAGTAGGCGTGATTCTCATTAACTTATCCAAAGAAAACTTTACGATTCAAAACGGGGAACGAATTGCGCAGATGGTAATCGCGCAGCATGAGTGCGCCCAGTGGGAAGTCGTAGAAACCCTAAGCGATTCGATTCGCGGTAGTGGCGGCTTTGGAAGCACCCAGAAATAAATTCGATCTCCAATTTTACTTATACTTCGAGTTTTAAGTAAAATTCGAAAACTTAATAATTGAACCTAATTTAAAACACATTCTTTTATGAAAATTATAGTTCCTATGGCCGGAAGAGGCTCTCGATTAAGACCTCATACACTCACGGTTCCAAAACCATTAATCCCGATTGGTGGAAAACCCATCGTGCAGCGCCTCGTAGAAGACATTGCAAAAGTAGCCAATGAACCCATTGAAGAAATTGCTTTTATCATTGGCGATTTCGGAGCTGAAGTGGAACAGCACTTGATTGCAGTAGCAGAAAAACTCGGAGCCAAAGGAACTGTGTATACGCAGGACGAACCTTTAGGAACAGCTCATGCCATCAAATGTGCAGAAGCCTCTATGCAAGGCGACGTGGTTGTAGCCTTTGCGGACACTTTGTTTAGAGCAGATTTCAATTTGGATAAAACCTCTGACGGTGTGATTTGGGTAAAACAGGTGGAAGATCCAAGCGCCTTTGGTGTTGTCAAGCTAGACGACAATGGCTACATCACTGATTTCGTGGAAAAGCCAAAAGAGTTTGTATCCGATTTAGCCATCATAGGTATCTATTACTTCAAGTCAGCGGAGACCCTTATGAAGGAGATCAACGACATCATGGACAAAGACATTAGAGAAGGAGGAGAATACCAATTAACCACAGCTTTAGAAAACTTACGTAGCAAAGGTGCCAAATTCTCCCTAGGAAAAGTGAACGACTGGATGGACTGTGGAAACAAAAATGCGACAGTAGAAACGAACAGCAAAATCCTAAACTACGAAAAAGAGAGTTTTGCGAACTATCCATCTTCAGCCATTATCAAAAATAGCTTAATCATTCCTCCTTGTTTTATTGGAGAGAACGTAAAAATCACGAACTCGAAAGTAGGTCCTAATGTTTCCCTTGGAAACAATACAGTGATTGAAAACTCAAACATTGACAATTCTCTTATTCAAGAGAAGACCACAATTGACCATGGAAACTTAAGCAATTCCATGATTGGAAATTCTGCCGAATATTACGGCGTTTCAAGAGAAATTTCTCTTGGAGACTATTCTGTTTTGGATTTCTTTTCCAAATAAATGATTGGGTGCCTGTTAGCGCAATAAATTAGCCAAAACACACAACCTTTAAGGGTTGTGTGTTTTGGCTTTAATCTTGCATTTGCCACTAAAACCTTACACTTATGAAATCTACTACGCTTCTACTTTCATTTCTAACGCTACTTCTCGTTTTAAGTTGCACAAGCCAACCTAGGGTGCAAAAACCCACGGACATTAACAAAGAAGTGGATGCGAAAGCCCTGTGGACGAATATAAACCGCTCACCCGAGTTTGAAACTTTAAAAATCTCAAGCAAAATCAATGCGCAGACCGGGAAGTTTATACCTACCATTGATGGAACACTCTATTTAGAGAAGGATAAAAAAGTTTGGATGAACTTTTCAGCCCTTTTCTTAAGTGTAGCTCGAGGAATAGCCACACCTGAGGGCTTCAAAGGATATGAAAAGTGGAACAAAACCTATATTGACTCTTCCTATGAGTATTTGAATAATCTTTTAGGAGTAGATTTTATCGATTTGCAATCCTTACAAAAATTACTCATCGGAAAAACTTTCCTTCCGATCGATTCGAAAGACTTTAGACTCACCAAAGGAACCTCTTCCTATACCCTCGTATCGAAAGAAAACCAGCGTTTTGGCTCAAGTGACAGTAGTGCAGAGTATCAAATTACTTTAGAATATGCTTCCAATTTTGATTTAAAAAAAGTATTATTGCAACAAATAAACTCACCGAGTCGGCTCGAGGTCTACTATTCTAATTTTGAGACTGTAGGCAGTGAGCGACTCGCAAAGAATGTTAAACTAATTATAAAAGGCAAAAAGGAAAGTCAAGTGGAGATAGAAAATACGAAATTTGAACTTACAAAAATGTCTACGCCCTATAGCGTGCCTTCAGGTTACAAAAAAGTGACGATTAAATGACAGCAAAGAAACTTTTTTCAGGGGCTGCCCTACTGTGCTTCATGCTAAGTTTTTCTCAGAGTAAAACTCAGCTTCAAGCACAAAACAATGCATTAAAAAAAGAGATCGCTAAGATCAACAGTAATTTAGCCAAAGCCAAAAGCGAGGCTAAACTCTCCGTCGCCTACTTAGAGGAAGTGAACAAGAAAATCAGGCTTCGAGAAAAGGTTTATCAAAACACTCAAAAGGAAAAAAGGCTAATTGAAGACGATATCTATCTAAAGCAACTCGAAATCAATCGCCAGAGACGAGAACTTGCCCAACTTCGAAAAAACTACGCAGAAGTTCTTGTCAAAGCTTACAAAAACAAAGGAGTTCAAAACAAAGTAACTTTCATTCTCTCTTCTCGCAATTTAGGAGAAGCTATACGTCGCGCACAATACCTAAAAACCTACAGCAATTATCAAGACCAAAAAGCCGCCGAGATTATGGGCGTGGCAAAGAAAATAGAGATGAACATTGAATCTCGTCAGAGATCGGTAAAAGACAAGGAAACGCTTCTTCGTTCTCAACAAACAGAACTTTCTACTATCGAAGCGGAAAGAAAACAAAAAGAGGGACTCCTTGCGCAGTTCAAAGCCAATGAAGTGGAGCTCTCAAAAGAATTAAAACAAAAGCAGGCAGAATCCAGAGCTCTAGAAGGAAAATTAAGAGCCATCATTGCGGAAGAAATACGTTTAGCAAAGGCCAAGGAAGCGGCAGAAGCGGCGAAAAGAGCCGAAGCAGAGCGTCAAGCCAAGATCATTGCCGATCGTGAGAAGGCAAGAATTGAAGCCGCTAACCGCGCTAGAATTGCGGAAGCAGAGGCAGCGAAGAAAAAAGCGGCTGAAGAAGCCAAAAGACTACAGGACATAGCTGACAAAAAAGCAGCAGAAGAGGCCGAAAAAACTCGACTTGCAGAAGCAGCCGAGGCGAAGAAAGCACAAGATGCCCGAAAAGCAGACGAAGCCGAAAAAGCAGAAGCAAGAAGAATTGCAGCGGCAAGAGAAGCAGCGGATGCGGCGGCAAAAGCAAAAGCAGCAGCAAATAAGCTTTCGGCAGCCAAAGCAAATGAAGAAAAACTCTCTAAAGCAAACGAAGATGCAAAAGAAGCAGTAGAAGCCAAAACAATGACCGCATACGGGGTTGGAAAAGCTTCCGCTGGAAACTTTGCAGCCAACCGAGGATCACTGGCTATGCCCGTATATGGAACGATCACCCATAGATTCGGACGTCAACCCCACCCTGTTTTTAAAAACATTGTTGAGGAAAACTCAGGAATTAAAATTGCGGTACCTAGAGGTACGGTAGCCAAAAGTGTATATCCAGGTGTGGTATCAAGAGTCTTTGTGGACGGAGGAACAAAAACCGTGGTGGTACGACACGGTACGTACTTCACCATTTATTCCAATTTAGAATCGGTATCTGTATCTGCCAATCAATCGATCGTGGCTGGTGCCCCAATTGGAGTGGTAGGAGCCGATTTCGACGGATCCTACACTTTAGACTTCCAAATCTGGAATGGAACCACGCCCGTGGATCCAATGGGATGGTTAAAATAATTAAAAAATAGTTTACATTTGCACTATAATAATCTTAATTAAAATACTCATGTTAGGTTTTAAAGAAATACTAATCATTGCCCTTATTATTGTGGTTTTATTTGGTGCAAAGAAAATTCCTGAACTTATGAAAGGTGTGGGATCAGGCATCAAAGAATTTAAAGATGCGGTAAAAGACGAAGATAAAAAAAATCAGGATCCAAAATCCGACGAGCAGACTAACCCATAAGAAATCCCTTACGCCCCATGTCCTTTTCCGAATTAGCATGGCAGGTTTTTAACCTGTCTGTCATTCATTATCATATCGACGATCAGATCGATGCACCTGATTCTAACCCTTACGAGGAGGGTAGTTTGGAACGACTTTTGTATGCAAAGAACTGGATTGACACCGTTCAATGGCATTTAGAGGATCTTATCCGAGACGAGCAAATAGACCCTATCGAGGCACTTGCACTCAAAAGGAGAATTGATAAATCGAATCAGAATCGAACTGATCTTGTTGAGTATATTGACAGTTGGTTTTTGGAAAAATACAAAAACATTGTCCCTGTAGAGGACTCGGTTCTAAACACGGAAACTCCCGCTTGGGCTCTTGATAGGCTTTCGATTTTAGCGCTTAAAATCTACCACATGGACCAAGAAGCCAATAGAGAATCGGCAAGCTTAGAACATAAGGTAAAATGCAAGGCAAAACTGCTTGTTCTTCTAGAACAACAGTTAGACCTTATGAGTGCCATCGATCAGCTTCTTTTGGATATAGAGAACGGTTTTGTTAGGATGAAGGTATACAAACAGATGAAAATGTATAACGATGAGAGTCTTAACCCGATCCTATATAGAAAGGATGCGCAAAAATGAAATTTTTAACTTCAGTTATCACCCTACTTACCTTTTTAGTCTCCTGTTCTTCGGAAAAAGTGACCCTTTCTCCGATTCAATCGAGCATGGATGCAGCTTCGGCTTCGAGAGAAAGGACTGGCGGTAATTTCACGGAAAAATCAGGAAAAATTTTCTATGCCTCCGAGCTTTCCTCGCACATGTCTACTTTTCCAAAATTCCGGAACTCCGCTTTAAATGAAGAAGTCGGGGATTTAAAGTTTCATGTAAAGGAATACGTATACGCCGTGCAAGCTTACAATCTAGTAGGCCAAGAACGTGCACTAGAGAAAGTCGAATCCTCGTACAAGAAAATTCAAAAATTAAGACGCTATCTCTCTCCATCTGACGATGAGGTAATCAATCGCTATTTGGTCAGAATAAAAAGTAACATTGCCCAACTAGAACTTCTAAGTAGGCCGCCAGGGGGCAAATAATCTTTTAATCCATCTCATATTATGGTCAAAAAACAAGCTGAATCTAGGGTTCCTACCGAATTTGGCTATTTCAACATTACCGCATTCTCAGAAATCGAAACTGATTGGATGCCGCATTTGGCGCTCACTGCCGAAGGCACTGACTTTTCAAAACCGGTAAACGTTCGGATTCACTCCGAGTGCATGACGGGTGAAATCTTTCACTCCAAAAAATGCGAATGCGGGCAGCAGCTCGATCACGCTTTAAAATACCTGCAAGAAAACGGGGGAATTCTCATCTACTTACGCCAGGAAGGACGTAATATTGGTATTATAAACAAACTAAGAGCTTACTCTTTGCAAGAGAGTGGACTTGATACTGTACAAGCAAATTTACAGTTAGGACTTCCTGCAGACGACCGTGATTTTTCAGTCGCCATAGAAATTCTTAAATTCCTTGAAATCAAAGAAGTGAACCTTCTTACAAACAATCCGGATAAAATTAAATACGTGGAGGAAAGTGGCATTCGACTTAACTCTCGCATTCCGCTTCAAATTGAAGCCACCGATGAGAGTAGAGACTACCTAAGAGTAAAACGAACCTATTTCAAACACTTATTAAAAGACGATTCCGATTCTTAACCCCTAGTGATTTTTAACTTTTAAATTTCTAAATTAGCTTAAGGGATTCAAAAACGGGATAGCTACGCTTTTCCCTAAATGAGTTCTTCTTTTAATAAGAACGATTCTAATAAACACAAAAAGGCCTTCTATAAAGAGGCCTCTTTTTAATAAAAAACAAAGGCCGTTTTCTATCCTGCAGAAAACGGCCTTTTATATAGAATTTGTGTTTTTTCTATTCTATTTATTTCTGCGGTGCAGAGACTTTAATTGCATTAAGTACGGAATTGTATTCTTTGCTTTTTAAAGTTGCTGCAGTAGATGCTGGTACCAAAACAATTCTAAATTGTTGACTGTTTAGATACTGCGCTTTCTCAGCACTTGTCATGGTTGCTTGATCAAAATTCGCTTCAGTATAGATCTCTACTAGATCTCTTGAGAAAAGGAAGTTATAATCAAGTTCACGTCCATCGCTAAGGTATTCTGTTTTGGGGATTAATTGCCAAACCGTTCCACTAGAAGATACATTTCTGTACACTAAAACCACATCCGTTTGTGGAAGTTGAATGGACTGTTGAAGAGAATAGTCATTGGAAGCGCTAAAGGTTCCACTTACGTCTTTCATCACGGGATACGTATCGTAATCTTGCCCATAATCTCTATCGTCTGAATTGTCACAGCTAAGCGCGAAAAGTCCAACGAAGGCGAGCATCAGTAGGGGTAATAACTTTTTCATAGTTTTTATTGGTATTTATTGATAATTACTCTTAAGTATCCAAAACAAATGCCAAAAACTTTATTCTCTGCATGGGGAGTGTAAAATTATAATGTTGTATTTTTGTTTCTTTACGTAAACATCGTCCTATGAAGCCATTTTCTTTGTATTCCACTCTTCTACTAAGTTTCTTTTTAAGTAGCTTCTTATCAGCGCAATACAAACCTTTAGACCTTACAGATACGAAAAAGAACGAGGCTGAGCAGTGGGTAAACAAAACCTATGAAAGCTTATCAGAGGATGAAAAATTAGGTCAATTATTTATTGTTGCCCTCTATACAAACAAGGGAGAACAAGAGATTGAGAAGGTGAAAACCCTAGTAAAAACAGAAAAGTTAGGAGGACTCATCTTAATGCAAGACGATGCCAAACGAGAAATTGAGATCCTAAATGAATTGCAACCGCACAGCAAAGTTCCTATGCTAGTAGGTATGGACGCAGAATGGGGAATTTTCCAAAGAATTGAAAAAGCCTACAAGCTACCTTGGGCCATGGCCTTAGGTGCCATCACAGACAAAAGCGTTGTCACCGAAATGGCCTCGCAAATTGCAGCGGACGCGAAACGAATGGGAGTCAATTGGGTTTTTGCCCCCGTTGTGGATGTAAACACCAACCCGAGCAATCCCATCATTGGAAACCGAAGCTTCGGATCGGAAGTGGAGAATGTAGTACTCTCTGCTAGTGCCTACACAAAAGGGCTTCAAAACCATGGGGTTCTTGCCGCCATCAAGCATTTTCCAGGACATGGCGATACAAGTACGGATTCACATTTAGACCTTCCCGTTGTAGCTCATTCAAAAGATCGATTAGAAAAAATCGAACTTGCTCCTTTTAAAGAAATGATGAATGAGGGCGTAGGCGGTGTCATGGTTGCTCACCTCTATGTTCCCGCTCTAGAACCTAAAAAAGGGATACCCGCCTCCATTTCTCATAACGTGATTACAGGTCTTTTGAAAGAAACTTACGGATACAAAGGACTTATTATTACAGACGCCTTAAACATGGGTGCTGTGGCAAAACATTACAAACCTGGAGAACTTGATTTCCTTGCTTTTCAAGCAGGAAATGATATTATGCTTTTTTCTCAAGGCGTTTCTCAGGGCAAAAAACTTATTAAAGAAGGACTTGAAAACGGAACCATTCCAAAGTCTCGTTTAGAAGAAAGTGTAAAGAAAATTCTAGAGACGAAGTATTTCTTAGGTCTTACTTCCTTTGAACCTATTTCTACCGAGAATCTAGACTACGATTTAAACAATCAAAGCCACAAACAAATGGCGCAAAAAGTCTACTCGAAAGCTCTTACTCTTTTACGTAATGAGAACGATATTCTTCCTCTTTCTTGCAACGAAACCTACTATTATGTAGGGTTAGAAGAAGCCCCTTTTAAAGAGTTTGTAAATGCAATTCAGGTAGGAACGACTGTAAAAACCATTTCTAAATCAAATATAAACTCAATTCCAAAAGGATCCAAAGTAATCGTAGGACTACACAAAGACAATTCGACGGCTTACAAACCTTATAAAATCTCAAAAGAATCAAAAGATATTCTTAAGAATTTAGCAAGTAGCCATGAAGTTCTCCTTTCTGTGTTTGCTTCCCCATACGCCTTACTAGACATGGATCGAGAAGGGATTTCAGGACTCGTAGTTGCCTACGAAAACAATATAGACTCGCAAATGGCGAGCGCTAAAGCATTTTTAGGACAAAATCCTTTTGAGGGAAAACTTCCCGTAAGTATTAGCGCCCAGTTACAAGCGGGCGATGGAATTCTTCTACCCACAAAGGAGACTTTCACTCAGCCAAGCGAAACTTCAACCCAACCCAAGGAAGTTTCGACACAACCCAAATCAACTCCTCAAATCGTCATCGAATAATGAAAATAGGAATTCTTTGCTACCCTACCTATGGAGGTAGCGGCATTGTAGCCACGGAACTTGGAATGGCACTCGCAGACAAAGGCTACGAAGTGCATTTTATTTCAAACAATCTGCCTGCTCGATTAGACATCACAAACCCAAATATCTTCTTTCATAAGGTAAACCTTCAGACTTATCCTCTGTTTCAGTACCAACCTTATGATATTGCGCTTAGCTCGATGATTTATCGGGTAGTCAACCTTTATAAATTAGATCTACTTCATGCGCATTATGCCATTCCATATGCTTATGCTGCGTTTACTGCGAAGCAAATGCTAAAAGAAGAAGGGAAAGATGTACCACTAGTCACTACATTGCATGGAACGGACATTACTCTTGTAGGTCAGTTTCCAAGCTACAAACATGCAGTGGAGTTCTCCATCAACCAAAGTGATGCGGTTACGTCCGTCTCGGAAAGTTTAAAGAAAGATACGCTCAAGGCTTTCAATATTACCAAACCTATTGAGGTGATCACGAATTTCATTGACAACACCGTATTCACCCCTGAGATTCCTTGCCAAAGAGACCAATTTGCAAAAAAGGATGAAAAAATACTAATTCACGTCTCGAATTTACGTCCTGTAAAAAGGATACAAGACGTTCTTCAAATCTTTAAAAATGTACAGGCTAAAATAAAATCTAAACTTGTCATTATAGGAGAAGGACCTGACATGGAACTTGTCAACCAATTCCTAGAACAAAATCCAGAGCTCATTGACAAAATTCGATTACTTGGAAAAGTAAACGATCTCTACCGAATCCTAGAGCTTTCGGATGTGTTCCTTCTTCCTTCCGAGCAGGAAAGTTTTGGACTCGCCGCACTTGAAGCCATGGCCGCTGCAACTCCTGTTATTAGTTCTAATGCCGGTGGAATTCCCGAGGTAAACATTCAAGGTGTAACCGGTTATTTAGCAGAGATTGGAAATGTAGAGGTGATGAGCAATTACACCATTAAACTTCTAAGTGATCCCGAATTACTTTGCCAAATGAAAGTGAACGCCAAGCATCAAGCAGAAAGTTTTGATTTGCACAAAATTGTGCCTCTCTATGAAGAGATGTACAAAAGAACCACAGAGAAATTTTTAAATTCAAAAAATACTTAAATTTGAACCTTAGAGAAGAAGGCATTTTATGAGCGAACCTAAATTCATAACCAATATTCGGCACAAACTCGAAAGAGAATGGTTTGGTGTACTGACGCGCCTAGGTGCGAAACTGGGAATTCCTGTTTCAAAACTTCGCGTGTTCTTCATCTACTCTACTTTTGCGACCGTAGGTTTTGTGTTTCTACTCTATCTTGTCCTTGCATTCTTCCTTTGGCTTAAGGATATCTTTGTAACGCGTCGACCGAGCGTATTCGATCTTTAAATGAGGCAAATCAAGGCTCTACCGATTCTTATTCACTTTAGAGCATCTGAATTTTACATTTTGTAAATCGTATTGTTTTAAGTGTAAGAACCTAGAGGAAAAAGACCTTATTTTTGCTTTTATAAAATTTAGATTACATTTGATGAAGATAGATTACATCCATGTGGATTCAGAGGACCACTATCGAGCTCTGCCTATATATAACGCTTATGAATCGTACTTTCCAAGTGACGAAAGACGAAGCAAAGAGCAGTTCTTTACGCTGCTTAAAAATCCAAATGTACAAGTGCGCTCTCTTCTAGTAGACTCAAAAGACTTAGGTTATCTAATCTTATGGCCATTGTCAAACTGCGTATTTGTAGAACACTTTGAAATTTTTGATGAGTTTCGAAATCAAAGCTTCGGATCCAAAGTACTTGCGGATCTTTTTAAAGACTATTCGAAAATTGTTCTCGAATGTGAACCTGAAGATTTAAATCTAGATGCAAAGCGTCGGCTTTCCTTTTACAAAAAACTGGGGTTAGAAGTTGTGGATAAAGACTATCGGCAACCGGCCTATGGAGAGGACAAAAATCCACTAGATTTATGGCTTCTTAGTAATTATAGACATCATGATACAAAAGCTTTAAAAGAAGAAATTTACGATGTGGTGTACCACTAAAAAAGGCATTTTTTTAAGAAAAAAAGCACTATTCGTCCAAATACATTCAAATACCTATATAGAAAAAACCGCCTCTTTTCTGAGACGGTTTTACTTTTTATGTCGTTTTAGTTCACAGACCAGACGGCATAGGATCCGGGTGGACACTTAATTTTCACCCAACGATCACTGCGTGTGGTGGTTTTATAAGCGGTTTCATTTCCAGTTAAATCCGCGATTTCTTTGGATACCCAATTGCTTTCTACCCATTTCTCTTGGTATGTGTTCGAGGTATTTATGTACACAATAAGGCCTGGGTTTCCATTGTATCCATTACGGCGCGCAATGTATTCATCTTTGTCAGCGTAAAGAATGGAAGTGGTCCCTGTGGCTCTTTCATTATGGATTTTTATAAGCGTGTTTAGGGAAGCTTTATCAAGCCACTCTTCATAATCTCTATAAAAGATCGTAGGATATCCTTCGTGCGTAAGAATATACGCATAAGCGTATTTCTTATTCCAAATATCATCCGTGTCATGGTTGGTCACAAACGTGACGGATTTATGTGGATTTTGTTTCCAGTACATGGCATCGGTAAGCTTCATTAAGTTGTCATGATCAAAGGCCTCTTCCATTTTGTAATAGGTAGAAAAATCAAAGACATTACTTCCTGAGGATTTTACCCAGTCGTCAATGAGTTGCAAGTTGGTATCCCAAAGTTCTCCTACAGAGAAGCCTCCTACAGCAGCATTCCAATCTTTTACTACCCAAGAACCAAATCCTTTTACGTAATCAAAACGCCATCCATCAAATTTAAGTGTGTTTTTGTAGTACTGCCCTACAGATTCTGGTTTCTTCCAAAACCATTCCTGCACATAGGGATTAGCGTGACTTAAATCTGGCATATCGCCGAAACTTCCCTCATCATGCGTTCCTGTACTGTTTGGATAAAAGGATTCGTAATCTCTTTTAAAAAGTCCAGAAGCTACCGCCGTGAAATCAGTCCAGGTATTGGTTTTTGTATAAGGGTTATACTGTGAGCCTCCTCCACTATTGTGGTTTAATACAATATCGGCATAGACCATCACATTGCTTTGGTGCGCTTTTGTAATAAGATTCACAAGTTCGTCTTTAGAGCCAAAACGAGTCTCGGTGGTACCGTGCTGATTGTACTGGCCAAAATCAAAGTAATCATACGGATCGTATCCCATGGAAAACTTTCCGCTTTGACCTTTGGAAACAGGAGGAAGCCAAATGGCCCCAATACCTGCACTTGACCAGGCACTTACTTTTTCACTCATTTTGTCCCACCAGGTACCGCCCATGGGAACGTCCCAGTAGAAAGCTTGCATCATGACGGCTCCTCCTTCCCCACCGATGGCTTTTCCGCTTGGTGGAAGGGCGCCCACAGTAAAGGGTTTTCCATCGTGAGTCGTCACATTAATGACCTTAAAGTCGGGTTTTACCACTACTTCTCCTGGAGGAGGATTAGGCGTGGGATCAGGATTTGGCGAAGGATCAGGATCACGTCCGCCTTCGGAACTACAGCTAAGCAGCATACTTAGGGTCATCCCAAGCACAAATAGAGGTCTAAATTTCATTGCAATTGAATAATGTAGAAGCTAATTTAGTGAATTATTGAAGACATTCCACTTTTGATTGTAAATTAAGCTACTTTATTATTTGACTTCGTATTCAAGCTTCACTGTAATGCTCGATTCTTTCTCTTTAGACGAAGTATTGTAAGTACCGCCCCATGAATATTCCTCTGTCGAATTGGGCGCTGTAATTTGAATGACTCCCGTGGATCCTTTTTTCAGTTTTCCTAATTTAGCGCCAGCATTGTCTGCAATTTTCTCTGCTCTTTCTTTCGCATCCTTGGTTGCATCAGCAATCATTTGCTGTTTCACTTCAGAGAGTTTCGTGTAAAAATAATTAGGGGTAGTGGACGTAAATTCAATTCCTCTATTAATAATCTCTGTAATATTTCTGGAAAGGTCCTCTATCTTCCCTACTTCTTTACTCTCAATGGATACCTTTTGCATTAGTTGGTAGCCTCCAAAATTTCGGGTGCTATTTCCATTGGAGTCGTTCGAATAGTTATATAGTTTTTGAATATCCACAGCAGAAAAGACCATTTCTGTCGGTTTAATTCCTTTGGATTTCAAATATTCGGATATCACACTTCGATCGGCTGCAAGTTCAGAGTACGCGCTTTGAAGCTCAAAACTAGTTCGAGAGAAACTTCCTTCCCATGTAATTAGATCCGAGGTGAATGTTTTGGTTCCAAGGCCTGTCACCGAGATCGTGTTATCGGCTTTGTTGCGGTTCTTAATAGCGGAGCCAAAAAGAGCCACGCCAATAATAAAGCCTAGGGCCGCAATCGAAACGGCAAGTATAGATTTGTTCATTGTGAAAATTGGATTTGGTTTTATATGTACTTTACCCTAAGAACAAATCTTGTTCCGCTTTTTGGTCCCTTTAATCAAATGTAAAATACTACATGGGGAGCTCTTTCTCTTTTTGAACTCTCACACGTGTATCTAAATAGTTCGCAAGTAGTCCTTTTAGCTCTATTTCAATGGCTTTGATATCAAAACGCAGTCGAAATTTCTTCACTAGATCTAGTCTTTCATCGGCATAAGCCAGGTAGATATCAAAATCGTACTCGTCGAGTCCGCGGGATTTATAATACTCCAAATCCGTCGCTTCTTTTACGCGCTTATAGAAAGCTTCTCTTTGGGCATAATTCGGTGGAGGCATTGGGGTGGTCGCTTTGTTAAAAAGCTCTGCTAAGCCACCCGCAATCTTTACTAAATCCACCTGTCCTTGAGAGAAATTGGGTCCCAAAGCAAGCGTGGAAGGCATATTATTACTTGGATACGCGCCCCCTGCTGGTGGTTTCATCATATAAGCGGCCATTTCATCGTTTAGTTTTCTTTCTCGAAGCGGCCGATCTAAAGCTCGGGAATCTTTACTAAGAATTCCTGAAGGACGAAATCCAATCACGACTTCTTCTATTTCATGTTCTAAAAGCGCTAAATTAATGGTCACAGAAGAGTTAAAACTTTCCTCTTTCACATGGTAACTAATCCTTTGAAAACCAGGCTTAATGAAACGGATTTCATCTCCGACACTTCCATAAATGAGAAAATGACCCTCGTTATCCGATTGGGTTAATTTTTCCGTGGTGGCATTGTATACACTTACGCCCGCCACACTTCGGTCTCCTTCTACACTAACGCGTCCAATGATTACTTTTTGTGCGCTCATATAAGCCGTCAAAAAAAGAAACAGGAAAATAAAATGGGTTTTCATAGGAAATTGTTTTTTATAGTGGAATGAAACTATGGATGATTCGACTTGTTAAGTCTTTTCACATACACCTCTATTGGGGTTTCAAGCTCGACCATTGCTCCTGAGAGATTTTTGGCTCTTGCATAAGTTCTTACCTTTGGGTTTGCTGAAAAGGCATAGCCTAAAAACTCTCCAATTCTATTTGAAGGAATACCTTTTTCAATAAAATAGGACTCCGGAATTCTCTGCCTTACCCAATTAATTTCACTTTGTAAATCCTCAAATTCATAAAGACTCTTCTTTCTTCTTCCGTCCCCACTAATGACTTCATACAGGGCATGAACATTCAAACTCCCTAAAAGCATCGGCAAAAGTGTTTCAGTCGCCGACGTATACGCTTTTTCGCGGGGCTTTTCCGGTGCTTGCGGAAGACCTATAGCAGCTTGTACTTGCTCTGCCGCGCTTCTTTTAGCAAGTAGCTTTGAATCCTGAGATAAATCTCCACTTAGCCGTACACTGGGTACTTGCACCTCTTCAATCAAAGTTGCTACTTTGCTAAGGAAGGTATAATAAGGAGTGACTTGCCCTGTTA
>JAEWIE010000031.1 GCA_023387375.1 Bacteroidota bacterium
AAATCCTTTCCTTTCTTTAAATTATGGTAATCGCATTTCTCAATCTCTTTGTATTTAGAAATTTCAGCCATGTTGAGATGCCTGTCTTTTGGTTTTTCTTTAAAGAGATAGCCATTGCAATAGATTCGATGATCTAACGGAATCGTATGGACTTCAATTCTTGCATCCTCATAAATCAGCTCCGAAACGCTAGAACTAAGTTCATGGTAAATTACCTCAAAGCCTTTGTGGGTTTCTGTAAGGCGAAAAATAGTTTCAAGCATTTCTTTAATTCCTTTCGGTCCGTAGACATGCAGTGGGATTTCTCTTCCAAGCAGTCGAAAGGAAGCAATGAGTCCTGGAAGTCCAAAACAGTGATCGCCGTGCAAATGAGAAATGAAGATATGGTTGATTTTGGAAAACCTAGCTTTGGCTTTACGCAGCTGTACCTGCGTGCCCTCGCCACAGTCCACTAGAAAATGCCTCTCCTCCATTTCCAAAAATTGGGCTGTGGGTGAGGAATTAATTGTAGGGATGGCTGAGTTAAAGCCTAGTATAGTGAGGTAACTGCTCAATCGTTGAAAATAATAAATAACGGGCGCTTCCCGTGAGAAACAAAGTTAAATAAAATAAGTGAATTGAAAAGGCTTTCGAAGTCTTAGGTTTGAAAAGAATTTTCTCTTGGGGCGGAGGCTAATGGGATTTTTGTAAATTTGGCCTCTCACCTCCTTTTTAAAACGAAGTTCGCTTGATTCTTTTTGCCGTTTTGCTCATTAGCTTTTTCGCTACCTTAGTTCGCTCTTCTCTTGGATTCGGGGAAGCGCTGGTTGCGGTGCCTCTGTTACTTTTTTTTCTTCCTGCGGAAGTAGCTGTCCCGCTTGCCGTGATGCTTTCGGTGGTGATTGCGCTCGTGATTGTAATTCAAGACCATAAAAAGATTCATTTTGACAGTGCCAAATGGCTTATTCTTTATGCTTTACTGGGCCTGCCTTTAGGCATATACATATTAACGAATGCAGACGAGGGGATTATGAAAATCATGCTAGCCCTTCTCATTCTACTCTATTCACTTTATTCTCTTTTTTCAAAAAAGCAGCAAACTCTTAAGAAGGATTCAAAATGGGGTTTGTTTCTCTGTGGGTTTCTTTCCGGGATCTTAGGAGGTGCCTATGGACTCAATGGACCTCCCCTTGTGATTTATGGGAATTTGAGAAGCTGGACTCCCACTCATTTTCGAGCGACATTGCAAGCTTATTTCTTACCCGTTAGTCTTCTAAGTGTCATAGGATTCTATTACAAAGGACTTCTTACGACGCAGGTAAACACTTATTTCCTTTATTCTCTGCTTTCAACGATCCCCGCTATTTTTATAGGAAGATACATCAATCGAAAACTTAAAGACGCCCTCTTCTTTCAATTTGTATACTATGGTCTCATTGTCATAAGTATCATTTTACTAGCCACCACGCTCGTTTAAATAAAGAAGGTGAATGAGCGGAAAGAATCCGTATTTAAGACGGAAGATTCTCAAGGTCTTCTATGAACTTATCAAGCGCTACTCTTCGGTGACTAATCTTATTTTTTTCCATGGGATCCATCTCCGCAAACGATTTTTGATACCCCGTGGGTACAAAAATCGGATCGTATCCAAACCCCTGTGTCCCTTTGTTCTCTTTTAAGAGTGTACCGTAGACCCGGCCTTCGTAGTATTTAGGTCCCTCTTTGGTCATGTAGCACATCACAGTGACAAAATAAGCATTACGATTCTCCTTACCTTCTAATTCCTCAAGAACTTTATCAATGTTTCGCGCAAAATCATGATCCGAGGCATAGCGCGCGGAATAAATCCCAGGTCTTCCGTCTAAAGCTTCCACTACAAGTCCGGAATCGTCTCCTAAACTGGGAATGCCTGTCTTTTTATAGCAGTAGTCTGCTTTGATTAGTGCATTCTCAAAAAATGAATTTCCGTCTTCAATAATTTCTTCGAAAAGCTCTACATCTCGTAGAGATTTGACTAGGAATTTTCTTTCCAACATCTGTTGGATTTCTTCTTTTTTATGTTCGTTGTGGGTGGCGACAAGTAAGGATTTCATAGGGGTAAAGATAAGAATTATTCTGCGTGATGAATTTCGTATTTTTCTGTGAATAGGTAAAAAAAGATCCCAAACAGTACCACTCCTACACCGAGCAGTACAAGGGACGGAATTCCAAAGAACTCCGAGAAACTCTCCGTACCTACGTACATAATTAAGATACTTGAGAGGGCATTGTTAAAAGCGTGCAAAAGTATCGGCATAAGTAGAGACTTGGTTCGGTAATAAACCAGTCCCAAAACATAGCCTAGAAGCACAGCGCCCACAAATTGCCAAGGATTACCATGAATCAGTCCAAAAAGAAAAGCACTAATCCAAATGGATTTTAAGGGGCTTATCCCTCCATTTTGCAGTCCTTTTTGAATGATTCCCCGAAACACAACTTCTTCAAAAAGGGGCGCCATCACAACGGCCATCACAATCATAGTGATAGGCTCTTGCGTAAACATATTCATTAGCTGGGAAAACCATTCATAAAGCTCTCCAAAAACAGGTCCTGTAGTGGGAAGTAGTTCCGTGAAATACTCCGCAATGAACATCATCCCAAGCATAAGAGGGAAAATAAGTAGATAGGTTGATAGGTTCTTGGTTGAAAAATTAAAAGAAAGTTTTTTTCCCGTGGTAGGACGACATATAAAATAGTCAAAGGCGTAAATCGCCCCTATCCACATGGCTGCATTGGAGAGGATAAAATACAAATTTTCATATTGAAAATTTTTTCCAAAGACCATGGTAGAGAGTACATTCAAGAAGGAGAAGCCTAGTAGGGGGATAAAACCTCCAAAGAAAAGCGCAAGGGCTCCTTTCCAAGTAAAAACGTATTTGGGCCTAATGGGGGAAAAGTTTTCCATAGTGTTTTTGTATTTAGGACAAATATAAAGAAACTTAGAGCTTCGAGAGTTTTTAATTCTAAAGAAAAAACACGAATTTTGCAGCTACAAATATCGATATGGCTAGTTTAACAGCAGAAATACAAAAACGAAAAACCTTTGGCATTATTGCCCACCCGGATGCCGGGAAAACCACCCTTACGGAAAAACTCCTTCTCTTTGGAGGCGCCATCCAAGAGGCAGGGGCCGTCAAGTCCAACAAAGTAAAAAAAGGAGCGACTTCCGATTTCATGGAAATCGAACGCCAAAGAGGAATCTCTGTGGCCACTTCGGTGCTTGCTTTTGAATACAAAGGACATAAGATTAATATCCTGGATACCCCAGGTCACAAAGATTTTGCCGAAGATACCTTTCGTACTCTTACGGCTGTGGATTCAGTCATTGTGGTGATTGATGTTGCTAAAGGGGTTGAGGAACAGACGGAAAAGCTCGTACAAGTCTGCCGTATGAGAAACATTCCTATGATTGTGTTCATCAATAAACTAGACCGTGAAGGAAAAGACGCGTTCGATCTTCTAGACGAAGTAGAACAAAAGCTAGGCCTTCAAGTCGTGCCTTTATCGCTTCCTATTGGAATGGGTTCTGATTTTCAAGGAATCTATAATTTGTGGGAAAAGAACATTGAGCTGTTCGTGGAAGAAAGAAAACAAAAAGTAGGTCAATCCGTTAAAATTGACGACTTAAACGATCCAATCGTAGACAAAATGGTAGGCCAAAAAGCCGCGGAAACGCTTCGTGAAGAACTAGAACTCATTGAAAGTGTGTATCCAGAGTTTGATCGTCAAAAATACATGGATGGAGAATTGCAACCTGTTTTCTTTGGCTCTGCTTTAAACAACTTCGGAGTTCGTGAACTCTTGGATGCATTTATTCAAATTGCGCCTATGCCTCAGCCTAAAGAATCGGACATCCGACTGGTAAAACCAGAGGAAAAGAATTTTACAGGCTTTGTCTTTAAGATTCATGCCAATATGGATCCAAAACACCGAGACCGCCTTGCCTTTGTTAAGATTGTCTCTGGAACCTTTAAACGAAATGAAAATTATTTGCTTGTCAGAGAGAATAAGAAAATGAAGTTTTCGGCTCCGAATGCGTTCTTTGCGGACAAAAAAGAAATTGTAGACGAAAGTTACCCTGGCGATATTGTGGGACTTCACGATACGGGAAATTTCCGAATTGGAGATACGCTAACAGCAGGCGAAAAACTAATGTTTAAAGGCATACCTTCCTTCTCTCCAGAACATTTCCGTTACATCAACAATACCGATCCACTTAAGGCAAAGCAACTTGCAAAAGGGATCGATCAACTAATGGACGAAGGGGTTGCGCAGCTCTTCACTTTAGAAATGAACGGACGTAAGATTATTGGAACCGTGGGAGCGCTTCAGTACGAAGTCATTCAATATAGACTTGAGCATGAATACGGAGCCAAATGTACCTATGAGCCTATTTCCATTCACAAGGCTTGTTGGGTCGAGGCGGATGAGAAGTCTGCTGAATTCGCCGAATTTGCAAGACTTAAGCAGCGCTATTTAGCCCGCGATAAATTTGATCAGCTTGTTTTCCTTGCCGATTCGGCCTTCACCATTCAAATGACGCAAGAGAAATTCCCTAATGTGAAACTTCATTTCATTAGTGAATACAAACACTAAGGAAGCTTTTTTTCCTAGTTTTGAGGTGCCCGTTTTCAAAATCGGTTATACAGCCGTCTTATGATTTTGGGGTTATGAGCTAAAAAGCGCAATTGAGGACGGCAAGTGGAACACTGCAAATTGAGATATGTGGGGAGGATTGGAGTTGGTAGGTTAGAATCCGTAATTTAGAATCAATCGAAAATGAAAATTGTAAATAGCACCGAAAAAGATATTCCTGATATATTTAGACTTTATAAATTAGCCACCGCATTTCAGAAAGAAAGGTTTCCCGCAAACCAATGGCCGGAATTTGATCAAACCTTAATAGAAGAAGAAATTGCTGAAAATCGACAATTCAAATTACTAATTGATAATGAGATTGCCTGCGTTTGGGCCATTGCATACAGCGACCCCGAAATTTGGGAAGAGGACGATGGGGTATCTTCTCTTTACATTCATAGAATAGCAACCAACCCGAGTTTCCGAGGCCACAATTTTGTAAAATCCATTGTAGATTGGGCAAAGGAGTTTGCGAAAGATAAAAAATATATCCGCATGGATACTTGTGGTGAAAATACAAAGCTGATCCAACACTACAAAAATTGTGGATTTCGCTTTTTGGGAATCAAAAAGTTGAAAAACTTCATGAATCTTCCTTCTCATTATCACAACGCCGATGTGTGCTACTTTGAGATTAAGTTATCTGAAAATTGATTTTTAAGCGAATAGAACCTTAAAAGAGTAAAGGACTGACCAAAGACAATATCAATAGTCGGCTTTTTTGTGTAGGGGTCAAAAGCAAATGGATTTGTTGCAAAATGATAAAGCCTTTCAAAGCCTGGCCGGTAAGTTTTGAGGCCTAATTTTAATTTGGGAATGCAAATTGCAGTAAAGCGTAAAGTAAAAACAAATAATGAAACATTCCATTTTCTATATACCTTTATTCGCCCTTCTTAGCTCCTGTTCAAAAACGGAGTTTAAGGAAACAAAAGATACCCTTTCGCAGGCTAATGAGCTTATAAAATCAGCCAAAGAAGGACTGAAAAATATGGATTCTATCTCCCTTATGGTGGAAGATTCTGCTGAGTTTCACCGCGTGATTGTCCCGCAGATTGAAAAGCATAAAAGATCTGCGGAGCGCCTAATCAAAGGCAATGCTAAAGCGATAGACTCCCTTAATACAGTTTTAAAAGAAACCGCAGGAACGATTGAAAAAAGCACTGATCTTTTAAAAGCGGTAGACTCTGCAAGACTTGAGATTAATGAAAACTCAAGCGCGTTTGATATTTTAGGCACAGTGACAAAGACCCTAAATAAAATCGCAAACCAAACAAAAGCAAAACCAAAATCTCCTTCAAGTGCGGTCGCAGCGGGTAGTTCTAAAGAGGTAGATTCTACTACTCTATCTTCTGCAAGCCCTGCAAATTCGCAGGCGAACACAACCGTCGAGATGCGCGGATCAAGAGCGAGCATGAAAGTAAGTGTAGAGGATCTTGACAGGGCTAATAGCACACTTGAAAATGGAATCCATCTTTACGATGCAAAAATTAAATCTGAGAGTTATGGAGAAGTGCAGGGAAAATCGACAAGAGAGCTAACCCTTTTAATTCCCACTCGTCATTTTGAAAGGGCCCTTGACTATTTTGGAACTAAACTGGGTACTTTGCGTACCAAATCGATGGAGACCTGGAGTTTTAATGGCTCTACAGAGGAGCTATCAACCCTTGAATTAACCTTAGAGCAGTCTTCCTCCTACGCAGGAAACAGTCCTCTTATTTCAAATTCAAATGAGGCTAAGGATAACCCGAACGATCGTGAGCCCGCGAAAAATGCCTTTATGCAAGGACTTGACTATGCGAAACAAGCGCTTATCTTTTTACTCCCCTTTTGGCCTCTTCTGCTTCTTGTCATAGTATGCATTTATTTCTGGAAGAGAGCGCAAAAAAGAAAAGCACAAAAGAAGGCTTCCCTTCTTGAAACCACAAAAGAACCTATGCCAAGGCCAGAACCTAGTGCCCCAGAAAAAGAGTCCAGCAAACCAAATGAAAGTACACCAGCGCAAGCCTCTGATGACATTTCCCGTTTTGCCCCTAAGCCCAAGACTAGGGCTAAAGAGGATACTCCTTCGAAAGAAGAGCCCGATAGTGATCCAGAGGATCCTTATGCTAAATATAAGCCTAAATTCTAGCAATACTTATTAAAAAAACCACCTTCAAATTACTGAAAGTGGGTTTTTTAACAAGGTCTATCTAAAGTAAAACTTAAAGCTTTCCAGGGATTAAACCGCGTTGTGTGCCAAGGTAGAGTCCTACGCCTAACGCCACGACAAGGAGCACTAAGTAGATAAGAATCGTACTTTTATTTCCTTTCACAAGGGCCACAACAAAGAGGCCAAATACCCCTAAAACCACAAGACCCATTTTGGTTAGAAAATCATTTGTGAAGATGGAAGCTGCCACCGCCATTAGGGATAACAGATGAAATACTCGCTCTCTTTTTAAAATATACTTTTTCATTCTACTTTTTTTGGGGTGCTATTTCATATTCACCACCTTATCGACAATATACCTTGTATTGCCTCTCCAAGGAAGAGTTCCATTGTATTCTTTGTAGTGCAAATCGAACTGTTTTCCACTGTTCTCTTCTAGCACCTTAAAGACGGCAGGATCTTCTACAGAAAACTCAAATTCATAAGAAGTTAAATTTCCCGTTTTTCCTTTGCCAAAACCTTCTTGAATAATTTTGCCTTCAAAGGTTTTAAAGACATATCCTTTGCGAACCGCAAAATTCAGGTACCCTGATTTTACGCCTTCTCCAAAGACAAAATAGTATTTATACCAACCAAAGATACCTAGAAGAAGTATCACAACGGAAAGGGCGATCCATGTATATTTCATAAGGAATAAATTAAAAAGCGCTTAGAAACCTAGGGGCCTCAAAGCGCTTTGGGTTACTTTTTATTTTGAGATCGAACGAGAGATCACAATTTTTTGGATCTCAGAGGTTCCTTCGTAAATCTGCGTAATTTTCGCATCTCTCATCATTCTCTCCACGTGGTATTCTTTTACGTATCCGTAACCTCCGTGAATTTGAACGGCCTCTACGGTCGTGTCCATAGCCACTTGAGAGGAGTAAAGTTTTGCCATCGCTCCACTTTCTGAAATGTCTTTTCCTTCGTCTTTTTCAAACGCCGCTTTGAAACAAAGCATTCTGGCAGCTGTAATTTGAGTTGCCATGTCTGCTAGTTTAAATGCAATTGCTTGGTGATTAATAATTTCCGTTCCAAAGGCTTTTCTTTGCTTTGCATAGTTCAAAGCGAGTTCATAAGCTCCGGCGGCAATACCGAGGGCTTGAGAAGCGATTCCAATACGACCTCCGTTAAGTACAGCCATCGCAAATTTAAATCCGAATCCGTCTTCTCCAATGCGGTTCTCTTTGGGAACTTTTACGTCCGTAAACAATAAAGAATGCGTATCGCTTCCGCGAATTCCAAGTTTGTCTTCTTTTGGACCTACTTCGAATCCTTCCCATCCTCTCTCGACGATGAATGCGTTGATTCCTTTGTGTTTTTTCTCTGGATCGGTCTGCGCTATTACAATGTAATACTCGGCAGTTCCTCCATTGGTAATCCAGTTTTTTACTCCGTTTAAAAGGTAGTGGTCTCCCTTATCAACGGCCGTTGTTTTTTGAGACGTTGCGTCCGAACCCGCTTCTGGCTCAGAAAGTGCAAACGCACCAATTACTTGTCCACTCGCTAGGGGCACTAGGTATTTCATTTTTTGCTCTTCGCTTGCAAATTTTTCAAGTCCGGCGCAAACAAGAGAGTTGTTCACTGACATTACGACGGCCGCAGACGCATCTACCTTTGCGATTTCTTCCATTGCAATCACATAAGAAAGGCTGTCCATTCCAGCTCCTCCATATTTGGGATCTACCATCATTCCTAGTAGTCCCATTTCGCCCATTTTTTTGACTTGCTCGTGAGGGAATTTTTGATCACGGTCTCTTTCAATGACCCCAGGCAACAATTCACTCTTCGCAAAATCTCTTGCGGCTTGTTGAATCATCAGGTGTTCTTCTGACAAATTAAAGTTCATATCACGTTTTTTTAATAAGGGGTAAAATTACAATTTTACAAGGAACTTAAAAAATAAAGTTTTTTTGAGGTTTGTCAAAAAAATGATACATTTACAAGAACCTTTCCTAGGAATTTAAAGAATCACTACAAATAATTAAAATACTACTAATATGTCCATAAGACGCTTATTTGATATTGCCCATCATGCCATGGCAAAATATCCCAACGAGACGATGTTTGCAACAAAGTACGAGGGCAAATGGAAATCGATTTCCACTAAGGAATACATTAATGAAGGAAATACGGTTTCCCGAGGACTTTTGAAGCTAGGTATTAAACCTGGAGATAAAATTGCCTTAATTACCACTGCTACAAGAACAGAATGGGCAATTATGGATTTAGGAATTTTGCAAATTGGTGCGATTTCCGTTCCCGTCTACCCTTCCATAAGCGCAGAAGATTACAATTACATATTTAACAATGCAGAAATTAAGTATTGCTTTTTGTCGGACGCAGCGCTTTATGAGAAAGTGAATTCTATTAAAGCAGAAGTTCCTTCCTTGCAAGGAGTCTTTAGTTTTGATGAAATTCCAGGGGTAGCCAATTGGCAAGAGGTCCTTGATTTGGGTATGGATCCTAGTAACCAAGGCGAAGTCGATGATATTGCAAAAACGATTAATCCTGAGGATTTAGCGACCATTATCTATACTTCAGGTACGACCGGAAGACCTAAAGGAGTAATGCTTACCCACCACAACATTGTTTCCAACGTACTTGCTTCCAATAGCCGCATTCCAAGGAAAAAAGGACTCTCTCATAAGGATACAAAGGTGCTTAGCTTCCTTCCTATTTGTCATATTTTTGAAAGAATGCTCTTTTATTTGTTCCAATACAATGGACTCTCGATCTATTTTGCAGAAAGCATTGAGAAAATGGGAGACAATATTAAAGAAGTGGAACCTCATTATATGAGCGTGGTTCCAAGGCTTCTTGAAAAAGTATACGATAAAATTTACGACAAAGGTACAAGCGCTGGAGGACTTAAATCGAAAATATTCCTTTGGGCTCTTAGCGTAAACGAAGCAAAACAAAGCATTTCAGCTCCTTCTGGATTAAAACAAAAATTAGCAGACAAACTGGTCTTCTCAAAATGGAGAGCTGGACTTGGAGGAAATATCATTTGTCTTGTATCAGGATCAGCGGCGCTTTCAAGTCGATTAAACCTACTTTTCCAAAATGCAGGTATTACAATTTTAGAAGGCTATGGGCTGACGGAAACTTCCCCTGTAATTTCTGTAAATTCCATCGGAAACATTAAAGTAGGAACGGTGGGACATCCGCTTGAAAACTTAGACGTAAAGATTCAATCAGACGGAGAAATCACAGTTAAAGGACCAAGCGTTTTTAAAGGCTATTTTAAGAACGAAGAACTCACCTCTGAGGTCTTTACTCCAGACGGATACTTTAAGACGGGAGACATCGGACATGTGGACAGCGAAGGCTATCTCCAAATCACAGACCGTAAGAAAGAAATGTTTAAAACCTCTGGAGGGAAATACATAGCCCCTCAGGTCATCGAAAATATTGCTAAAGCTTCTAAATTCATCGAGCAAATTATGGTGGTCGGTGAGGGAGAAAAAATGCCATGTGCCCTTATCCAACCCGATTTTAATTTTGCAAAAGCTTGGGCAGAGCGCAAAGGATACTCAATTGGAACGAGCGAAAAAGAAATCGCTTCCAACGAGCAGTTAAAGCAAAGAATTGAAAAAGAAATTGAGGAAATCAATAAAAACCTAGGGCATTGGGAGCAAATCAAGAAATTTGAGCTTACGCCTGAGGTATGGTCCATTGAAGATGGTCAGCTAACACCTACCCTTAAATTAAAAAGAAAGGCTGTAAAAGAGCGTTATTTGGATCTATACAACCGTATGTATTCACGAGCCTAAACAAACCGTTACTTTAAATTATTTTACTTATTATTTTTTTACGCTCTCTACAATTTGTAGAGAGCGTTTTTTAGGCCTAGGTAGAAGCAGAAAGATCGAAAAAAAAGAATTAAGGGCATCTGCATTTAAGTTACGATGCCCCCTTCTTTCCACGGTTAATAGCCCAATTTATAGTAAATCTTCTTTCTGAACTAAGGCTCAGAAAAAACCCTTGGAAATTTTTCCAAGGGCTACCAAATCTATTTTTATTAATTTTTAGAATTTTATAACGTCTTTCATTTTTTCAATCTCTTCCATTACTAAATCGTCGTCAACGAGAATTTTCCCACTGTGCTCGTCGATGATGATTTTCTTTCTTTGGGCGATTTCCATTTGCTTTTGAGGGGGCACCATGAAGAAAGATCCTTTTGGAGCTCCTCTTTCAAGACCTACCACCGCAAGACCATTAGGAGAGTTGTCGCGAATTCTTTTGTAAGACTTTAAAAGTCTTTCGTCGATTTTTGTCGCAAATTCCTCGCTTTTTGAATTAAGATACTCTTCTTCTTTCTGAGTTTCTGCGATAAGACCTTCTAATTCTTCTTTCTTGAATTTTAGATGCTCTTTGTATTCCGTAATCTTTTGTTTTAATTCTTCAAGCGCTTCGCTTTTGCTTTCGATTTTGAATCCAAATTCTTTTACGCGCTTTTCTGCTAGTTGAATTTCCAATTCTTGGAATTCAATTTCTTTTGCAAGAGCTTCAAACTCTTTGTTGTTTCTTACGTTGTCCTGCTGAGCTTTGTACTTTTCGATAAGCGTATTCGCGTGACTTATCACCTCGTTCTTGGTGTTAATCTCTGCGTTTTGCTCTGCGATTTCCTCTTCAAATTTCAACGCACGCTTTTCAAGGCCTTCGATTTCAATTTCTAAATCTTCTACTTCGATTGGAAGCTCACCTCTAGTGTTACGGATTTCATCCAATCGAGAATCGATTATTTGAAGATCGTATAGCGCTCTTAGTTTTTCTTCCACTGAAATTTCGCTTGTTTTCTTAGCCATATTTTTATAAAAAATAATTAACAGGATTAGTTTTCTCCTTTGTTTTAGAGATTGCAAATTTAGGAAATTTTTCCGACAATATGTCAAATAATTGTTGAGTAACAAACTGTTCCGATTCAAAATGCCCAATATCACAAAGCAGTATTTGATTTTCAGCCTGAAAGAAATCGTGATACTTTAAATCCCCAGTCAAATAAGCATCACAGTTTGCCCATTTTGCCGCCTGAATTCCGCTAGCGCCGCTCCCGCCAAGCACGCCTACTCGCTGAATGGGCTTACCCGTATCCTTAGAGTGACGAATCACTTCCAGATTGAAAACACTTTTGACTAGTTCCAAAAAGGCCCCCTGACTTAGGGCCGCTGGAAGCTCTCCATATCGACCCAGTCCCGAATACGAATTTTGGTTTTCGAGTCGATGGATTTGATAGGCGATTTCTTCGTAGGGATGCGCCTTTTTAAAAGCATTTATGATTTGGGAGGATTTGTAAGATTCAAAAATCACGCTTATAAGATCTTCCTCTGCTTTCGATCGCTCATTAAGATGGCCTGAAAAGGGATTGGATCCTTCTTTGGGTCGAAACGTGCCCTCTCCTTGCAAAGTGAAACTGCACTCGTCATAGAATCCGATATTCCCTGCGCCTGCTTCAAACAGCGCTTCTTTTACTTCCTCGGTGTAATCCCGTGGCACATAAAGCTGCAATTGACTAAGCTGCCTTTCTTTTGGCATAAGGATCTTCTGCTCATGCAGTCCTAGCGCTTGGCAGATTCCATAATTAACGCCAAAATAATCATTATCAAAAGAAGTGTGAATTGCATAAATCGCGATCTTGTTTTCGATGGCTTTGATAAGAGAACGCTCTACATAATCCTTTCCTGTAATCTTTTTAATACCCGAGAAAAGAATCGGATGAAAGCACACGATTAAATTTTTATTCTGCTCAATCGCTTCTTCTACGACGGATTCTAACGCATCGTGGCAAACGAGGATTCCCGTGACCTCGCGAGATAGGTTCCCGCACAATAGTCCTACATTATCAAAATCCTCAGCACTACTTGGATGGATTCTTGTTTCCAATTGGGAAATGACTTCGTGTAACCGCATTTTTTATTAAGTTTGTAGCGAAATTAGTGATTATTTTCAAATTATTATATGGAATTTAGCCCACCAGAGTTCGAACAGGAATACAACTACATTCCCGAGAGAAAAAAATGGAAGCGTCAGATGTATCGCATTATTTATCGTGCGGATACACCGATGGGCAAATTATTTGATATTTGTCTTTTAATTCTCATCGCTCTAAGTGCCCTCATTGTCATGCTGGAAAGCGTGCCGACGATTGATATCGAATACCATATCTATTTCATTGTACTTGAAATTTTAATCTCGGTTGTATTCACCATTGAATACATACTTCGAATTATCACCATACGAAACAAAAGAAGCTATATATTCAGCTTCTTTGGACTCATTGACCTTCTGGCCATCGTTCCTTTTTACTTAAGTCTCTTTTTCCCGATCACGAAATACTTCCTAATCATTCGAATGCTAAGAATGCTAAGGATCTTTAGAATTCTTAACCTTCTGGATTTCATGAATGACGGAACCTTTATTATTCGCGCCCTTCGAAACAGTTCGCGTAAGATTTACATCTTCCTTCTTTTTTTAATGATCTTTTCGGTCATTGTAGGCTCCATGATGTATATGGTAGAAGGACATCGTGAAGGATTTGAAAGCATTCCTCAAAGTATTTATTGGGCTGTGGTTACCGTAACGACCGTAGGCTATGGAGACGTCTCCCCTCATACGCCCATTGGAAAATTCTTTGCGACCATCCTTATGCTAGCGGGTTATTCCATTATCGCTGTTCCTACAGGAATCGTCACTGCCGAAATGAGAAACAAAAGACAAAATCTAGAAAAAGTTTGTCCTCGGTGTGGAAATGAGGACATAGACGATGATGCGAATTATTGCAAGAAATGTGGTGAGAGAGTCGTTTACTAAAGAATACCTTTAAAATAACTGTCTTTCGCTGCCTGATAGCCTATTTGAAACATTTGGGTCATTCGACTTTTCTTTCCTTCAAACATATGAAAGTTCACGAGTTCGGCGGGGTTAATAAACCAGTCGCACATTCCACTTTTGCCTATTTCAACCTGCGAGGTCATTAAATCATAAGCGCGTGAGGTAACTGCCATCACGGATCTTAGATCTTCTTGCTTAGCTTCTTTCTTAGGGGAAAAATACACGCCTATGATTTTCTTGGCGCTGTACTTTAAAACATCGGAAGGAAAGTTGTTCAAGATGGCTCCATCGTTATAGAGCCCATCTCCGATCTTGTAGGGAGTAGCAATCATTGGAACTGCGCAAGAGGCAATGATTGCATCGGATACTTTTACATCTCCCGCAAAAACCTCTAGTTTTCCGCTTAGGATGTTGGTAGCCGTGATAAACACTTTCTTATCCAAATCGTCGATCACGCGGTCTTCAAACACGGGATCTAGGTATCTCTTGAACGTGTCGGAATGGATGAATCCACCGCCTCTTAATAAGGAAAAATGATTCCATTTAAAAAAGTAAACGGATTTAAAGAAATCCATCGTTTCTTGAGGAGATTTCCCTAAGGCATAAAAGCTGGCTACAATTGCGCCTGCACTGGTGCCCGCAAGAACATCAGGGTGAATATCGTTTTCGTTTAAGAACTTGATGACTCCTGCGTGAGCGAGTCCTTTCGTACCCCCACCACAAAGAGCTAAACCTAGATTATACACCTCTCTAATTTTTATTTAAAAGTAGAAAAAATATTCGAAATAGGAATTTTTGAATGAAAGTGGGCAAAAGAAAGATTAGAGTTTTGCTCCTTCATTCCAATAAAAAGAATCGGGCGTACTACGCTTCCCGAATATCGCAGTACCCACGCGAATAATCGTAGCTCCGTGTTTAATGGCAAGTTCAAGATCGCCACTCATTCCCATGGAAAGCTCATTCATTTCAACGCCGGGTATTTGAGCCTCCTTAATTTGATCACGAATGGAGGCCAAACGCTTGAAGCAGGCCTCTACCTTTACTTTGTCATCACTAAATAGGCCAATAGTCATGAGTCCTTTTATCTTCAAATTCCTAAGCGCGGCCACAGATCTACATAAAGTAATCGCGTCCATCGGATCTACCCCGAATTTACTCTCTTCCTTTGAAGTATTGACTTGTAAGAGTACCTCCAAGGTTTTGTTTTCTCTCTCCAATCTTGCTTGAAGCTTCTCAGCTAAATCCACTCGGTCAACCGAATGTAGGCAGGTGACTTCATAGCGAAGAAGTTCTTTTAGTTTGTTGGTCTGCAAATGGCCAATAAAATGGTTGATGTGGTTAATTTCCTGAAGGGGTAGAAATTTTTCTTTGAGTTCCTGAATTCGGTTTTCTGCAATAAGCGTATGCCCAGAGCTAAGCGCTAACTTAATTTTTTCAGGGTCTACGGTTTTCGTGGCCATAAGAAGTTTGACTTCTTTTGCGTCACGATTAAATTCTTTGCACGCCTTGGCCATGCGATCTTCGATGAGTTTTATGTTTTCTAAAATATAGGAATCCATATTTTTTGAATGTATAAGATTAATATAGAACAAAAGTAAGCAATGCGGTTAAAACCGAGGCGTTACAATTAGGGGAATACTAGGGTCCTATGATTAAAGTCTTAAAAGTGAAAAGTTCAATGAATAAGGTCGTTTCATCGATGCAAAAGCCGTATCTTAGTAGAATTAAAAACTTAAAATAAAATGAGCATAAAAGAAGGCATTTTAGCGGAATTAGCGCACGAGACTAAGAACACTCAGCGTATTTTAGATAATCTATCGAATGAGCATTGGAATTACAAACCCCACCAAAAATCAATGACTTTGGGGGCATTAGCTTCCCACGTCGTAGAACTGCACTCTTGGGTAGCTTTAGCCTTAGAAAAGAATGAGTTTAACTTCCACACCGATTATAAGCCTAGTACAGCGACTAGCATTGAAGATCTAAAAACGATCCTAGCCGATAGTTTAAAGAAAAACACAGACTTCGTAAATGCGCAAGCAGAGGAGTTTTGGTTTGGCAATTGGCAATTCAAAGCAGGAGATCACGTGCTTTCAGAGCTTCCAAAATTGGCTGCACTTCGATATATTATTACCAACCACCTAATTCACCACCGGGGACAGTTAACCGTCTATATGCGTATGTTAGATATTCCTCTACCCGGCATTTATGGACCTTCTGCGGATGAGAAATAAAGAAGAATACATTTTAATAAGCAAAAGCCAGGAGTAGAGACCTGGCTTTTTGTTTTTAAATTTAGGGATACACTTTTGGAATAAAAAAAAGCTCCAGATTTCCTGGAGCTCTTTACGTGGACTGCTCCACTTTATAACTATTTTGGGGTCTAGATGTGAATCACTTCCCCGTAAGCTGCGGCTACAGCTTCCATCACTGCTTCAGAGATCGTTGGGTGTGGATGTACAGATTTGATAATCTCGTGTCCCGTCGTTTCAAGTTTTCTTGCAACCACCGCTTCCGCGATTAAGTCAGTCACTCCTTCTCCTACCATATGGCATCCTAACCACTCACCGTATTTAGCATCAAAAATAACTTTGATAAATCCGTCTGTGTTTCCGTTTGCGGTGGCTTTTCCAGAGGCAGAAAGTGGGAATTTTCCGACTTTGATATCAAAACCTTGTTCTTTTGCTTTCTTCTCTGTAAGACCTACAGAAGCCACTTCTGGATGTGTATAGGTACATCCTGGAATGTTTCCGTAGTCGATGCGTTCGATGTCTAATCCTTTGATCTTTTCTACGCAAGTAATTCCTTCTGCAGAAGCTACGTGAGCCAAAGCTTGCGTAGGGATAATATCGCCAATTGCATAGTAACCTGGAACAGACGTTTCGTACCATTCGTTTACTAAGACATGTCCTTTCTCCGTTTGAATTCCGGTTTCTTCAAGACCGATGTTTTCAATGTTTGCAGAGATTCCAACGGCAGAGAGTAAAACATCAGCTTCTAAAGTGATTTCTCCGTCTTTGGTTTTTACTTTTGCTTTTACGCCTTCGCCTGAAGTGTCAACAGACTCTACAGAAGAATTCGTCATAATCTTGATTCCTGCTTTCGTTAGCGATTTCTCTAATTGTTTAGAAACTTCTTCGTCTTCTACAGGAACTATATTGGGCATATATTCCACAATGGTTACTTTCGTACCCATTGCGTTATAGAAGTCAGAGAACTCCACTCCAATGGCTCCAGATCCTACAACAATCATGGATTTAGGTTGTTTCTCCATAGAAAGAGCCTCGCGGTATCCAATAACTTTCTTCCCGTCTTGTGGAAGGCTAGGAAGTACTCTTGAACGAGCTCCTGTTGCTAGAATAATATGCTCTGCGCTGTATTCAGCAGTAGATCCGTCTTCTTTAGTTACTTTAATCTTCTTACCAGGAATTACTTTCGCAGTTCCTTTAATGACTTCAATTTTATTCTTTTTCATTAGAAACTGAATCCCTCCACTCATTTTGGAAGCCACGCCTCTACTTCTATCGATCACTTTGGAAAAATCGAATCCTGGATTTTCCACTTTGTTTAGTCCGTAGTCTTCGGCATGTTTCAGATAATTAAAGACATGGGCTGACTTTAATAAGGCCTTGGTTGGAATACACCCCCAGTTAAGGCAAATTCCCCCTAGGTTTTCTTTTTCAACAATCGCGGTTTTAAATCCTAATTGAGCGGCTCTGATCGCAGTCACGTAGCCTCCAGGACCACTTCCCACAACAATGATATCGTAGTTCATATTGAAATTATTTAGTCACAAAAATAAGGAAAATTCTTGTGAATTAAGTAGGCATTCTGTTTAAATCGATTCTTAGGCTCTAGCTAGTCTTTTGAAAGCTCTTTTTTCGATTGCCCCGCTGTGATTTATAGCTCGATCGAAAGAGAGAATTTAGGCTTTCGGCTTTGCTATTGCAGCTCACATTCGATTTTAGGGAATTAATTTTGGGTTCACAGCCTTGTAAAAAAAAATTATTAATTTTGGTTACTTTAAAAGCCTATCGCAATGAAATACACACTTTTACATCGTGGAAAGAGTGTTTGGAAATCCACTCCCACCCAGTTTATCACGTGGATGAGAAAGTCCGATCGTCAGAGATTTGAAACGAACAAGGAATTTATGGAGGGCTATGCGCACCGCAAGAAAACCTTTGAATCGATTTCCCTACGTCCTCACTCGGAAACGACTTTCATTGAAGATTTGGAATCTTATGGACTTTTAAAAAGAGAAAACATAAAGCGCTGGCTTTTGTTTTAAACGATATAAAAAAAGCAAGCCACTCTGGCTCGCTTTTTTTGTATCTACTCTCTTTTTACAAAGCGGTAAACTTTTGCGGGTTCACCTCATGAAACAAATTGTAAATTTTCTCCACCACATCGTCTACTGAAGGTTTAGAGAAGTAATCTCCATCACTTGCGTAGGCAGGTCTATGGTTGTTTGCTGTAATCGTTAGGGGATCGCTATCAAGGTATCGGAAGCCCTTTTGTTTCTCCATGATTTGTTGTAGTAGGAAGGCGGAAGCTCCTCCTTCCACATCTTCGTCCACAATGACTAAACGAGAAGTTTTTTTAAGACTCTCGAGGATTTCGTTTTCAAGGTCAAAGGGAATAAGAGACTGCACATCGATTACCTCTGCATTAATTCCAAGTTCTTCTAGACTAGCTGCGGCCTCAGTCACGACTTTCCACGTCGATCCATAGGTTACAATAGTTACATCGCTACCCTCTTTTGTAATGTCAATCTTCCCTACAGGAATCGTAAATTCTCCAAGGTTATCAGGCTGCTTCTCTTTTAGTCGGTATCCGTTCAAACATTCTACGATTAAAGCAGGTTCATCACTTTGAAGCATCGTGTTGTAGAATCCAGCCGCAATGGTTAGGTTTCTTGGAACCAAAACTTGAATACCTTTGACTAAATTTAAGATTCCTGCCATTGGGGATCCGGAATGCCAAATTCCTTCTAATCTGTGTCCACGAGTACGGATAATCACAGGGGCTTTTTGTCCTCCTTTGGTTCTATACTGAACCGTAGCTAAATCATCACTCATTCCTTGTAGACAGTAAAGAATATAATCAAGGTATTGGATTTCGGCAATCGGTCTAAGACCTCTCATCGCAAGACCAATTCCTTGGCCAAGGATGGTCGCTTCTCTAATTCCTGTATCCGCAACACGAAGTTCTCCGTATTTTTCTTGCATGCCTTCTAGTCCTTGGTTTACGTCTCCGATATTACCAGAGTCTTCCCCAAAAACAAGAGTATTAGGATACTTTTCAAACAATTTATCAAAATTGTTTCTAACCACTACTCTTCCGTCTACTTCTTGAGAGTTTTCACTAAAGACGGGTTTCACCTCTTTTACAAGAGTGGATTTCCATTCTGACTCGGAGTAAAGATGAGAGGAATAGTTGTCTCTTTCAATTTCGAAAAGCTCCAAATATTTTTCTTTTAACGCGTCTCTTCTTTCTGAGGGCACATTACGTGACAACAGAAGCGCTCGACGAACAAGGTGGAAAATGTCTTTTTTACCTACAGAGACAAGTGTGTTAAATCGAGCGATTTCGTCGCTTATTCTGCTTTCTATTGCGACAAGCTTTTCCACAAGAGGAAGCAATTGCGATTTAATTTCTTCTATGGCTCCTTGGTAACTGTCCCATGAGGCCTTTTGAGCCGTCTTCGTGATTTTTTTAGCCTCTGCATCGATTGCGTCAAGCTCTTCTTTTGTGGCTAATCCTTCTTCTTTTCCACTAAGTTCCACAGAATAATCTAAGATCCATTCTTTGAATTTCACAAGGCCATCAAATTCTCCTTCCCAAGAAAGTCTTTGCTCATCCTTGTAACGCTCGTGCGATCCTGAAGTAGAGTGCCCTTGAGGCTGAGTTACTTCAATTACGTGGACGACCACAGGAACACTTTTATTACGGGCATAATGCTCTGCTTTTGCGTACGCATCTAAAAGCGAAGGGTAATCCCAAGCTCTCACTTGAATGATTTCACATCCTTGCGCTTCCCCTTCTTTTCTTTGAAATCCAGAAAGCATTTCAGAGATGTCCACTTTGGCTCTTTGGTTGTGCGTAGGAACCGAAATTCCATACCCATCATCCCAAATCGATACGATCATGGGAACTTGTAGGGCGCAGGCTGCATTTAGAGTTTCCCAAAAATGGCCTTCTGCTGTAGAGGCATCTCCAATGGTTCCAAAAGCCACTTCATTTCCCTTGTTGGAGAACCTTTCGCTTCCTTCAAAGGATAAGGTTTTGTAAACTTTCGAAGCCTGCGCAAGACCCAGTAGTCTTGGCATCTGCCCTGCGGTGGGGGAAATATCCGCAGATATGTTTCTTAATTCGGCTAAATTCTTCCAGCTTCCGTCTGGATTTAAAGTTCTAGTTCCGTAATGTCCATTCATTTGACGACCTGCAGAGGCAGGTTCTCTCTCGACACTAGTGTCCGCATAAAGCTGAGCATAGAAACTCTCTGGCGTAAGGGCCCCAATGGCCATTGCAAAAGTTTGGTCACGGTAGTATCCCGATCTCCAATCGCCCTCACGAAAGACTTTGGCCATCGCAAGTTGAGGAAGTTCCTTTCCGTCTCCAAAGATTCCAAACTTCGCTTTTCCAGTAAGTACTTCTCGTCGTCCTAAAAGGGACATTTCTCTAGAAATACGTCCGAGCTTATAATCCTCTAAAACGGATTTTTTAAAATCTTCAAACGATAATTTTTGGGTTTCTATATAGGTGGTTTGCATAAACTTTAGCTTTTGACAAATATACTATATTTGTTTAAAACACAACCTTTTGAGTATCAGGAATGTTTCAAAATCGCATTGCGAAATACGTAAAAAAAAGTAGGGAATTAGAATTTTCGTTCAATCACGTAATCAAGCATTAGATTTAGTGATTTTTTTGCATCTGAATCTGGAAATTCTTGAATTAAATCTTTTGCTTTTTGCTGATAATCCTTCATTACCATCATCGCATAGCCAAGTCCTCCAGAATCTTTCACAAACTGAATGAGTTCTTTTACTCGTTTCGGATTGTTGTTATGTCTGCGAATGGTATCTAGGTAATACTTACGATTAGTAGGATTCGCCTCTCTCAGCGTATAAATAAGAGGAAGCGTCATTTTCTTTTCTTTAATGTCAATTCCCACAGGCTTTCCAATAAGATTGGAACTTAGGTAATCAAAGAGATCATCTTTGATCTGAAATGCCATCCCCGTGTAGGTACCAAAATCCTTGAATTTCCTTGCGGTTTCTTCATCTGCACCTACGGACAAAACGCCAATTTCGCAGCAAGCAGCAATTAAAGTCGCTGTTTTTTGACGAATGATTTCGTAATAGACTTCTTCTGTAATGTCCAGTTTACGTGCTTTTTCTAATTGCAATAGCTCTCCTTCACTCATTTCTCGAATGGTTCTTGAAATGACATTCAGAAGATCGTATTCTTTGTTGTCCGTAGAAAGTAAAACAGATTTAGCTAGAAGATAGTCTCCTACCAAAACTGCAATTTTGTTTTTCCAAAGCGCATTGATAGAAAAAAAGTTTCTTCTTTTGAAACTCTCGTCCACTACATCATCATGAACAAGCGTGGCGGTGTGAATAAGCTCAATCATAGAAGCCCCTCGGAAGGTTTTTTCAGAAACTTCACCCAAGAGTTTTGCACAAAGAAAAACAAACATCGGACGCATTTGTTTTCCTTTGGTCGTGACAATGAATCGAGTCACCTTATCTAGTAGGGGGACATTGCTTTGCATGGACTGATAAAACTTTTGTTCGAAAAGTTTCATTTCCTGCGCAATGGGCTTTTTAATTTCTTCTACAGTATTTGACACAAATAGAGGTGATAAAGGGTATTATGAAGAAGCAAATATAAGATTTTCCGAGCGCTTTAAAAACTTATTTCAATTTTTCTAAAGGGAAGCTATAAAGGGCAGGCGCCGCATGAAGGAATCGATATCGAAATTCTTCCCCAGAAAGATAGACTCTCTCTTTATGAATAGCAATGGATTCAATTTGACCAATGCTTGAACTAAGCCCTAGAAAGTATTTTTTAGGGAGACTAGAAAAGAATTTCCCATCCGAATCCCTTGTAAATACACTTAAGAAAACCTCCATCTTTTTCGTATATCCAACCATATAAAGCTTACCCTGATCAAAAGCGACATCCGTAGCCATAAACCCGGAATCAAAAGTTTCAAGAAGCTGAGCGGGAGAATTAGTTATATCTGTATTTGGATCGACGAGATAATGAGAGACCTTTTGGCTTTGCCATTGCTTTGTAAAGACGTGCAATTTGTTATCTAAGAAAAGTAGAGATTCCACATCAAAATCATGTTGGTGTAATTTTGCTTTCGCTTTCGGCTGCTCAGGGAAATAGAAACCCATTTTTTTCTGCAGCGCAAAAGACTCACCGTCTACCTTGTATATGGTTAAGTCCTTCCTTGATCCGGCGTTATTTCCAAAGTCCCCTATATAAAAACTTAAAGAATCAGAGCTAAGCGCTTCCCAGTCCTTATTCGGAAATGAAAGAGAATGAACATTCAGAATTTTTCCGCTCGTGGGATCGAGCTCAAAGAGTTCTGCTGGGTTGCCCCCGTCATTCAAAGTATAAAGCTTATCCTTATGAAAATCCAGACTCGAATTTTCTTTTATTTTTGAATCTAAGGTAGAGACCTTGTATTTTTTGATTTTAAACCAATCGTAGTGATTCTGAGCCTTTGGAAAGGACAAAAGAAAGAGAGAGGCAAAAAGAAGATAGAATCTCATAAACGTTCTAGTTTAAAAATAGCACTACGAAGTAGATTCAAAAATCCAACCAAAGAACAAAAGAAAGAGAATAAGAAAATGAGAAGGTTACTCCGCCGATTTATTGGCTAGCTGTCCGCAGGCTGCATCAATGTCTCCTCCTCTACTTTTTCGAACCATGACAGTCACTCCTGCTTTGGTGAGTTCCGATACATAGCGCTCTTCCGCCTCAATGCTTCGGTGATCAAATTTTCCTTCACCAATCGGATTGTATTGAATTAGATTTACTTTGGAAGGTACTTGTTTCGCATAGCGAATAAGGGCTTTAATATCTTTATCCGTATCGTTGATCCCTTTCCATACGCAGTACTCAAAGGTAATCACAGAGCCTGTTTTTTCATACCAATATTGAAGTGAGTCCATAATGTCCACAAGTGGAAACTTCGTTGAGAATGGCATAATGTCGTTTCTCGTTTCTTCAATGGCAGAGTGAAGAGAAAGCGCAAGCTTTACTTTGATCTCTTCGTCCGCAAGCATTTTAATCATTTTCGGAATGCCCGAAGTGGAAACTGTGATGCGTCGAGGCGACATTCCAAGCCCCTCAGGAGTCGTGATTTTGCGAATGGCTTCTACTACGTTCTTGTAGTTCATCATAGGCTCTCCCATTCCCATAAACACAATATTGCTAAGGGGTCTATCGTAGTATAATCTACTTTGCCTATCAATGAGAGCTACTTGGTCTACAATCTCAGCCACTTCTAAATTACGCATCCTTTTTAGTTTCGCCGTCGCACAAAACTCACAGTTAAGTGAACATCCCACTTGGGAAGAGACGCAGGCAGTCGTTCTTGTAGGCGTAGGAATAAGGACACTTTCTACAAGTAGTCCGTCATGCAATTTGACTCCATTTTTAATCGTTCCGTCTGAGGATTTTTGAAGCAAATCCACAGCGATTGGATTAATGGTAAATTCCTTCTTAAGCGATTCTCGAAGATCCTTTGATAGATTCGTCATCTCGTCAATGGAATGAAGGTTCTTGCTCCAGAGCCAATCGTATACTTGTTTGGCTCGGAAGGGTTTTTCTCCGAGGGTTAGAAAATGAGCTTTTAACTCTTCCAGACTTAAGGTGCGAATATCTTTCAAACGTTAGGTTATTAAAGTTTGCAAAGATACAAAATTTTAAGCCATTGCATTTTAGGAGCTTGTGATGAAACCTTAGCGCTAAACCTTCAAAACAAGGGACGTATAAGAAGTTTTTAATTTTTAGTTCTTCTTAAAAACTTACCCTCGTTGTTAAAAATCAGATCGTAGTCCTCAACTTCTACTTCATAGCGCACTACATGATTGCGATTCGTGATTTTAGTAGCCTCTTTGATTTTATCTCTAGGATAGTTTTTCATGATATATCCAAATACACTGCCTGGCAGCTCATCCTTAGGGATTTCCATTTCGGTTTCAAGAATTCTTCCTGCAGGATTAATGAGAACGGAATAATCCGTTTTACCGATTTCAAACTCGGCCTCAAAGTTTCTTCTCTCTTTTTCCCATTTAAGGTCCTTTGCATTGGGATAATTGGTTTTCAATACAGCTTTCACGGCAGCTGGAACTTCTTTCTCTGATACTTTCTGTGCACTCATGAAGGACATGCTTATGAGCGCTACGCCTAGAAATATTAACTTTTTCATGGGATGAAATTTTAAATTGTCAAAACAAATTTACAAAAGAATTAGAAGAGATTTAGAACGAAAAAAGGTCTGTGATCTTGCGCTTTCTCTTTTCCTTAAGTGGATTCAATAAACCAAACCTTAAGAAAGGTTTTTATCAAGTATTCTTTGTTTTTTTAAAAGGAAAGAATCAAAATAGAAAATCTCATGAGCCTCTTGCACTTCTCTAAAGAATAGGAGATACAATATCCAGATCTGCTCACCAATATGCCTTAAGTCCTTTTTAAAATCAAAAAACGATTGCAATACGTTATTACAATCGTTTTTCTTTAAAATTAATCGCTACTGCACTTCGACAGTAAAATAAAACTCTAATTTCCTAGCTTAAAGGATAAGCATCGCGTCTCCGTAGGAGTAGAATTTGTATTTTTCTTTAATCGCTTCTTCGTACGCTCTCATGATGAAATCTTTGTTGGCAAAGGCTGCAATCATCATAAGGAGTGTAGATTTCGGCGTGTGGAAATTTGTAATCATGGCATTGGCCACACCAAATTCATGCGGAGGATAGATAAACTTGTTTGTCCATCCGTGGTAAGGTCCAATTTTACGGTTGGAAGAAACAGAAGTTTCCAGAGCTCTCATGGTCGTAGTTCCTACGGCGCAAACTCTTCTTCCTTCTTCTACCGCTTTGTTAATAATGTCGGCATTCTTCTGGTCAATGATCGCTTCTTCACTTTCCATTTTGTGCTTAGATAAGTCTTCTACCTCAATTGGGTTAAAGGTTCCAAGTCCAATATGAAGGGTGATTTCTGCAAAGTCGATTCCTTTGATCTCGAGTCTCTTCATTAGGTGTTTAGAGAAATGAAGTCCTGCAGTGGGAGCCGCTACTGCACCTTCGACTTTTGCATAAATCGTTTGGTAACGTTCTGCATCTTCTTTCTCTACATCCCTTTTGATGTATTTTGGAAGTGGAGTTTCTCCAAGTTCTTTTAGTTTGCTTCTAAATTCTTCGTAGCTACCATCGTAAAGGAAACGTAGTGTACGCCCTCTTGAAGTGGTGTTGTCGATTACTTCGGCTACTAAACCTTCGTCTTCCGTGAAGAATAGTTTGTTTCCGATACGAATCTTACGAGCGGGATCCACTAGTACATCCCATACTCTTGTTTCTTTGTCAAGTTCTCTTAATAAGAAAACTTCAATTTTTGCTCCTGTTTTTTCTTTGTTCCCATAGAGCCTTGCTGGGAATACTTTGGTATTGTTGAAGATGAAAAGGTCTTTTTCATCGAAGTAGTCAATCACATCTTTGAAAAGCTTGTGTTCAATGGTTTCCGTTTTGCGGTCTAAAACCATCAGTCTAGCCTCGTCTCTGTGTTCGCTTGGGTGTTCAGCCAATAGTTCTTCTGGCAAGTCAAAATTAAAGTGGGATGTTTTCATTTTTTAAATTACGGTTTAAAAATTAGAGGGCAAAGATACGCTATTTAATAGGCAAAGTCAAGTAAACAGTAAGCCTACACTATAGGAAACACAAAACCTTTCAGAAGTACGCCTGAAAGGTTTTGAAATATAAGTTTATGTACTTATTTAAAGCGTCTCTTTAAGCCACTCAAAAAACTCTCTTTGCCATACGAGACCGTTGTGAGGATTTAAAACCCAGTGGTTCTCATTTGGGAAGTAAAGGAATTTAGATTTGAGTCCTTTTAACTGAGCGGCTTGGAAAGCTTCTTGCCCCTGCTCATAAGGAACGCGGTAATCAATACCTCCCTGAATGATCATAATGGGTTTATTCCATTTTTGAACGTGGTTCATGGGATTAAAGTCAGTGTAAGCTCTAGGTTTAGGGGATTCAGAAGGTTTTCCGATGTCCCAGTTGGCGAACCAAAGTTCTTCGGTGGTTAAATACCACGAATTCATATCAAAAAGTCCATCATGCGCAATAAAGGTTTTGAATCTGTTTTCATGAATTCCTGCAAGCATAAAGACGCTGTACCCACCGTAACTTGCACCTACAGCTCCCATTCTTTCGCTGTCCACATAAGGAAGATCAAGCGCGTAATCGGTGGCTGCAAGGTAGTCTTGCATTACCTGGCCTCCCCAATCTCTTGAAATCGCTTCGTTCCACTCGGTTCCCCATCCTGGCATTCCACGACGGTTAGGAGCCACCACGATGTATCCGTTAGCCGCGATAAGTCCTAAGTTCCATCTTGTACTAAAAAACTGAGTCAACGCAGACTGAGGACCTCCTTGACAGTAAAGAAGTGTTGGGTATTTTTTGTTCGGATCAAAATCCGGCGGATACACCATCCATACACCCATTTCTTTGCCGTCTGTGGTTTTCACCATTTTTAGCTCCGTTTTAGCAGGCTTTAATTTAGCATAGGTCTCGGCATTCACAGAAGTTACTTGATCGAATTTTCCATTTTTGAGGTTCACTAGATAAAGATCTGCACTATGGTTCATATCGGCTCTTGAAACCAGTAGCTGGTCTTTGGATTGAAGGAAAATTTCATTGACGTCAAAATCCCCAGTGGTAAGCTGCTTCACAGAGGCTTTATCCTTCCCTTCTACTCCCACGGAAAATAGCTGTTTTGTGGCTTTAAATGCGGCTGTGAAATAAAGGTTTTTTGAATCTTTTGACCAAAAGACATCTCCACTTACGCTCTCATCCCATGACTCCGTAAGATTTATCTTTTCGCCTGTCTTAAGGTTTAATACGACAAGGTCATTCTTATCGGCTTCATATCCATCCCGTTTCATGGACTGCCAGCTTAAGTACTGTCCGTTTGGAGAGAATTTAGGATTCACGTCATACCCCATCATCCCCGCCGTAAGGTTCGTTGTGGTTTTGCTTTCTAAATCGTAGGAATAAAGATCCGTATTGGTCGATTGAGCATACTCTTTTCCACTTAAGGCTTTAGTCACGTAAAGAAGTTTTGAGGAATCTGGACTCCAAACAAAATCTTCAGCTCCACCAAAAGGACGCTGTGGAGAATCCCATGGTTTTCCTTCTAAAAGATCAATGGCTTTCTCTTTCTTGTCTGAAACATTTACAACAAACACATGGTTGTATTTTCCTTCATTAAAGTAATCCCAGTGTC
Organism: Bacteroidota bacterium; assembly: GCA_023387375.1. Classification (GTDB taxonomy): domain Bacteria; phylum Bacteroidota; class Bacteroidia; order Flavobacteriales; family Weeksellaceae; genus Planobacterium_A. The sequence continues at coordinate 27,212 of JAEWIE010000031.1, forward strand.
TGTGGTTTAAGTCTGAGTAAATATGCGCCGTGGATTTAGGCGTGTCTTTGTATTTGTCTTTTCCAAGGATGGTTTCTACTTTAACTTCTTTGCTAAAGGCTACTTTTTTGCCGTCTGGAGAAATTCTAACATTCTCCGCATCGCCAAGATGGAAAAACTCTGTCCAGGTTTTTCCAGAGTCTTTGGAGATGTAAAGGATTTTTCCTTCCTGCGCATAAAGACCATTTTTGTCCCATTGCACTAAGGATTTTTTTCCTAAATCCAGCTGCGATGCTTTCTTGTTTCCTACAGAAAGTAGGTAGTTTTTGCTACTTGACTTTTCGGATTTAAGATCCGTTTGGCTAAGTTTATAGATAAGGGTTGCTTGGTCGGGCGAAACCGCCGAAACACCTAGTCGGTTAAGAGTCCAGAGAATCTCTGGAGTCATTACATTCTGTGCATTCATTAAGAAAGGGGCCGCAAGGGCCATAACAGTATGTTTTAATTTCATACAGTTTTTTATTAAGGGTTAATATATTTTTCTAAATCACTTACTACGGCAAGTGGATCTTTGGGACTGACGACATAGACTTTTCCAGCTTTGGTTGTAATGCGAAGGGTCTTTTGTCGATTCATTACGTACCACACTTCCCCTTTGTTGAAATAACCAAAATAGCCTAGGAGTCCGCCTACACCAAAGAGTCGTAAATAGAGTCCTTTGTATGGTTTAGCCTCTATAGACTCAATTTCTCTAAAAGGAATATCAATAGCGTGGAGCTTGGTGTGAATTTCAAAATGACTCTCCGATCTACCAAGTGAGGGAATTAGAAGCCAAACGATCGTAAGGGCAAAAAGTAAAATGAGTCCAAGGAACATGCCTGATCTTCTTGCTTCTGGATTTGGGCTGTAAGCCCAAAAACCGAGCGCCACAAGAATAGCTAAAATGAAAACACCTGACGTTATTTTTGCAAAGAGATCAGGACTTGCATTTTCGTACGATTTCATTGGACTTTATTAAAAGGATTAGTCTTTGTTTACCGCTCCACCAATGACAGAGGTAATGATTGAGAGTAAAATACTAAAGATAAATGCCCATCCAAAGCCATCGATCGTCATTCCGTCCACAAAGTAATCGACAATCATAATGACTAGAGCGTTAATAACAAGCGCAAAAAGCCCTAGAGTAAGAACTGTGAGTGGAAAGCCTAAAATTTGCATGATGGGCTTAAAAATCAGATTCACAATCCCTAAAACGATGGCAAAGATAATTGCAGTTCCAAAACCTTCAATATGAACTCCGCTGAGAATCATTTGCAGTACATAAGCTGAAACAGCTGTAATTAAAAGTCTTATTAGTAAATTCATAGGATAATTTTTATCAAATCTACTACTTTATTTCTTTTTATGCAATGCAGAAAGTCTCATCTAGGGGCGCAAAAGAGCCTAAAGCAAAGGAGAAATCAGACGCATAGTACTCTCCAAAAGCTCAATCGGTTTTCCTCTTCTAAGCCATCTCTCTTTCTCGAGTAGTTCGGAATCCAATAAATCGTTTTCAAAATCATTTCTTAGTTCTTCTGCTGTTTCGTGGTCATAGACCACAGCATTGACTTCAAAATTTAAATCAAAACTCCGAATGTCCATATTGGCCGTTCCTACAATGGCTAAGAAACTATCCACCACCATAGTTTTGGCATGCACAAAGCCTTTTTTGTATAGGTATATTTCCACTCCTGCATTAAGTAATTGCGCGTAATAAGAACGGGAAGCGAGCTTCACAATTTTTGAATCTGATTTTCTCGGTACAAGAAGTTTAATCTTGATTCCACTGTGTGAGGCAATAATCAGCGCATTCAAAAGGCTTTCATCAGGAATGAAATACGGACTAGTAATTAAAATCTCCTTTTGGGCCAAATTGATGGCTTGCAAAATCGAAAACAAAATGGTTGGCGTAGGTGAATCCGGACCGCTTGAGGCAATCTGAACCACTTTGTTTTCATTGGACTCCTGCGTTTCTGGCGCAGGAAAAAATTCATTCGTCGGTTCTAAAGACTGTTTTGCACAAAAATTCCAGTCGCATAGAAATAGAAATTGAAGATAAAACACCCCGGGTCCTACAATTTTAAGATGCGTATCTCGCCAATATAGATTCTCAGGCGAATCCCCTTGGTTGATATAATTATCGCTGATGTTAATTCCTCCCACAAACCCAATTTTCCCGTCTACTAAAATAATTTTTCGGTGGTTACGATAATTGATTCGATTGGCAAAGGCAATAAAATATATTTTCAAAAATGGATGCACTTCTACTCCCCCTTCACTAAGTCTTTTCATAAGTCTTTTGCATCCTCGTCCACTTCCAAAATCATCGTAAATCACACGAACGCGAACTCCTTCTTTCGCTTTTTGAAGTAGAATGTCTCCTATTTCATTTCCGATTTCATCGTCATTGTATATGTAGTACTCTATGTGGATATGCTCTTTTGCGCTCTTTAAGGCCTTAATTACTTCTGGAAACTTCTCTTCTCCATTTCTAAGAATTTTGACCTCATTTCCAGAGGTTAAGGGACTTAGAAGATCGTGCATGAGCATATAAGAAAGCTCTCTTGTTTGTGACAGGCTCTTATCTCTACCTAAATAAGTTTCTTTTGAATATTCAAAGAGTTTGGTTCGAAGATCTAACGCGAGTTTTTCATCCTTGAAGAGCTTCTTTTTGTACATATGGCGATGGCGGTAATTAATACCAAACAGGAAATAAAACCCCATTCCAATTACAGGTACAAAGATGGTAAACAAAACATAAGCAAGTGACTTTGTTGCATTCCTTGTATCAAGGATAATTCGAAAGCAGACGAGTACCACGAGGATTCCGTAAAGGATTTCAAGAATTACAAGTAGAGTCATTTGAGTTTAGTTTCAGGGATAAGAAAAACAGGTAAAGACTAGGTAAATCTACAAAAATTCTAGGGACAGTTTCTATATTCAATTGCAAGAACACTATGGAGCCATTTTTGTACTCTCTGCCTTAAATCACTTTAATTTAATAATGGATTTTCCATGAGTACCCTCATTGAGCGTCTACAAATCAAACTAAACATATTCTTATGAAATCAATTCTAAAAATAGCTCTCATACTTGTCCTATGTTTTACTTTAACTTCCTGTTTGGTAAACACTGCGGTCGGAGTCGTGAAAACAGCAGCCAAGGTTGGATATAAAGTGGTGAAAGGCACCGTAAACGGTGTGGGCTGGGCCGTGAAAAAAGCACAAGGAAAAATTGATGAAGATCGATTAGAGGGCAAATGGAAAATTGTAGGCGTATACAATGGAAGCTATGACACATTTGCAAAAGATGAGAACCCTGCAAATCAGTATGAGAGCTCGTGCGCAGGTAGTGAGGATATAATTGAATTTAAGACCAAAAGAAGTAAGTTCAAACCTTTTCACTGCGCCACGACGGATGAAGAGTGGATTTCTTACAAATATAAGTACGGAAAAAACCCGCAATCAAGTGAGAAAGAAAACTACGTTGAGTACAACTCACGAAACTATATTTCAGTCATTGATGTAACTAATAAGACCATGGTTCTGGAAGGTACACTTCAATTAAACGGATCCTTCACAGGTACGCAATTAATCATGCTTGAAAAAACCAGGTAAGAACTTAGGTTTGAGTATACATACTCAAAATAAGAAACCCACCTGAACTTCTAGGGTTTGGTGGGTATTGCTTATAAGTAGTAAACGAATCGTTTGAGTTCAGCTAATTATTACGATAGTACACCGACCTGCTGCATACACCACTTCATTTTTTCATAAGTTCTTTGAATATCGTGATCTAGTCCAATCGACATACGAATAAGACCATCAGATAGTCCCATTTCTTTTCTTTCTATTTCTGGAATTTCAGAAGAAGTAGAGCTTCCAGAGCAAGAGAAAAGTGTTTTATAAAAACCAAGGCTAACTGCTAAATACCCTAAGTTTTCCTTTTGCATAAGTTCCATAAGTTCATTGGCTTTCTCTGTGGATTGAACATCCAAAGTTAAAAGTCCACCAAAGCCATACTGCGTATTCATCATGCTTTTGAAAAGTTCATGCTGCTTATGACTTTTAAGACCTGGATATTTCACCGTTAAACCCTCCTTTTCAAATCGCTCGGCTAAATAGAGCGCATTTTCGCTATGTTTTTTGATTCGGATGTGAAGAGTTCGTAGGTTCTTGAGTATACTCGCTGCTCTTAAGCTATCAAGCGTGGGTCCAAGCAGCATGCACGCTCCTGTGTTTACATCTTTCAAATCGTTTATAAATTCACTTGGCGCACAAACCACGCCCGCAACAGCGTCACTACTTCCATTGATGAACTTCGTCAAACTGTGAATAGTGATATCTGTCCCAAGTTTCTGGGGAGAAATCGAAAGCGGAGAAAACGTATTGTCGACCACAAGTTTTAAATTGTGCTTTTTTGCTAAATCGGCTAGTTTCTTAAGATCCGCCACTTCTAAAAGTGGGTTGCTGACGGTTTCACAAAAAAGGACTTTCGTATTTTCTGTGATGGCTGCTTCTACTCCATCCAAATCCGTAATATCCACAAAGGACGTATTTATATTATAGCTTGGAAGAAAATTCTTCATAAAGGCATAAGTCCCTCCATAAATAGTTCGACTCGATACGATGTGATCTCCTCCTTTGCATAGTTGAAGAAGGGTTGAAGTAATAGCGCCCATTCCTGAGGCAGTCACATTCGCACTTTCAGTTCCTTCCATTTGGGCAAGAGCTTCACTTAAATACAGGTTGCTGGGCGTAGAATGTCGTGAATACAAATAACAACCCTCCGTATTTCCTTCAAAAGTATCAAACATGGTCTTAGCCGAAAGAAATGTATAGGTAGAACTGTCTGAGATGGATGGGTTTACTCCACCGAATTCTCCAAAGTATTGTAAATCCTGAATTTTGTTTGCGGGTTCAAAGTTTTCCATAATATAAATTTTCAATTTTATAAAAGTGCAATTTGTGCAATTAAATAACAACTGAATTTATTAATGATAGATTTTAAACCTATAAAATGAAAATAGAATAGAAAATAATTTTAAATTTGTAGATAGACAAGAAGATAACCGAAAATATTTCACACTATGCTTGACGAAAAAGACAAAAAATTACTAATCATACTCCAGAATGACTCAAAGAAAACGACAAAACAACTTGCAAGTGAGCTTGATTTGTCTGTAACCGCTGTTTTTGAACGAATAAAGAAATTAGAAAAAAAACAGATCATCAAAAAGTATGTGGCACTTCTTGACGCCGAAAAAGTGCAAAAGAGTTTTATTGTAATTTGTCATGTGAAGCTTGTCCAACATAAGAAAGAGTATATCGGTCAATTTGAAAACGAGATCACCCAGTTTCCAGAAGTATTAGAATGTTTCCATGTTGCTGGAGATTATGATTACATTCTAAAGATTTGTGTACGCGATATTCAAGAGTACCGCGAGTTTATGGTAAGTAAGCTCACGAATTTACAGCATATTGCCAGCACACAAAGTTCCTTCACAATAAAAGAAGTAAAGAACTCTACTGTAATTCAGCCCTGAAAAAACGTTGTAAAATCAGGTTTTAAATCAGGACTAAATTCTTCAAAAGTGATCATGAAATTAACATAACAAAGTCCAAAAAAGAGCCTTTTATCACGCCAAATTAGACTCTTATTTTTGAAATAAATACCTTTGTGTAAATCTAGAAGTATGAAAAAAACAAAATTAACTCTATTAGCGCTTGCTTCAGTCCTACTCTTTTCATGTACGACGCAGCAGGCTCCTATGGCGCAAAACCCGTCATCACAAGAACAAGGTTCTTTAGTGAAGTCCAATAGCGTGGATCGTTTCGCCGATATTGAAGTCCTCAAGTACGAAGTCCCAGGATGGGACAATTTAACCCTTAAGGAGAAACAGTACGTATACTACCTAAGTCAAGCGGGCTATGCAGGTCGAGACATTATTTGGGATCAGAACTACAAGCATAATTTAAAGATCCGTCATGCACTAGAAAATATCTACAAGAACTATAATGGAGATAAGTCTTCTCAAGATTGGACTAAATTTGAGGACTATCTAAAAAGAGTTTGGTTTTCCAACGGAATCCACCACCACTACTCTAACGAGAAAATAAAACCCACTTTTTCAAAAGCTTACTTCGAAGAGCTTTTGCAAAAATCGAATACTCAAATGGATCCCGCTATAGCAGATATCCTCTTTAATGACGTAGACTCTAAAAAAGTAAACTTAGATTTAAATAAAGGTTTACTTAAAGGTTCTGCCGTGAACTTTTATGGCAAAGGCATAAGCTCAGAAGAGGCCCATGCGTTTTACGCAAATATGAAAAGCCCAGATCCAAAGCGTCCTTTATCAACAGGTTTAAATTCAAAACTCGTTAAAGAAAACGGAGTGCTTAAAGAAAAAGTCTGGAAAAGCGGCGGCATGTATGGAGCGGCTATTGATCAGATTGTCTCTTGGCTTGAAAAAGCGAAAACGGTCGCAGAGAATCAAAAGCAGGCAGATGCGCTTGGATATTTAATCAAATACTACAAAACTGGGGATTTAAAAACCTGGGATGATTACAATACAGCTTGGGTCTCTGCAACCGATGGAAACATTGATTACATCAACGGATTCATTGAGGTTTACAATGATCCGCTCGGTCATAAAGGAACCTTTGAGAGTATCGTTCAGATTAAAGACTTTGATATGTCTAAAAAGATGGATGTTCTATCTCATGATGCGCAGTGGTTTGAGGATCACTCTCCTTTAATGCCAGAGCATAAGAAAAAGAATGTAGTAGGTGTTAGCTATAAAACTGTGATTGTAGCTTCGGAAGCTGGAGATTCCTCTCCTAGTACTCCTATTGGAGTAAACCTTCCGAATGCGGATTGGATCCGTGCGGAGCACGGCTCTAAATCCATATCACTCGGAAATATTATTGATGCCTATAATGCTGCGGGAGGAACTGGGCGTTTACAAGAATTTGCCAACGATGCAAAAGAAATTGAACTAGCAAAAAAATATGGAGAACTTGCAAGCAAACTACACACAGCTCTTCATGAAGTAATAGGACACGCCTCAGGACAGATTAATCCTGGTATTGGCACGCCAAAAGAAACCCTAAAAAGCTACGCTTCCACCATGGAAGAAGGCCGCGCCGACTTAGTAGGTCTTTATTTTCTTTACGATCCAAAACTGCAAGAACTAAACTTAGTAGACGACTGGAAAGCCGTAGGAATGGCAGCTTACGATAATTACATCCGTAATGGTCTTATGATGCAACTTGTGCGCTTAGAACCAGGAGCAGACATCGAAGAGTCTCATATGAGAAACCGCCAATGGGTTAGCGCTTGGGTCTTTGAAAAAGGAAAAAAAGACAATGTGATTGAAAAAGTAGTGAGAGATGGAAAAACCTATTTCAACATTACAGACTACGATAAACTTCATACTCTCTTTGGAGAACTGCTAAGAGAGGCGCAAAGAATCAAATCTGAAGGGGATTATGAGGCCGCTAAAAATCTAGTTGAAAATTACGGCGTAAAAGTGGATCAAGCTATTCATAAAGAAGTACTTGCCCGTAGTGCGAAATATGATAGCGCGCCATATAGTGGTTTTGTCAACCCCTACATTAAACCTGTTACAAACAGTAGCGGTGAGATAACTGATTATAAAATCACTTATCCTAATTCTTTTGCCGAGCAAATGCTTCAGTACTCAAAAGAGTATGGATTCTTACCTGAAGAGAACTAAAATAGAATCTAATTTTATATCCAATCAAGGCCACTTTTTTTCAAGTGGTCTTTTTTTATTTTCAAATAAAGAACGCCCTCCGAATAGGGTTTTGAAAGCGGCTTTTTCGTTCTTTCATGCCGTAAAGCAAATCAGTCAATCGATATATCAATGGCGTAAGTAAATGAATAAAATGAGGCAGACACCTTAATTTCATAAAGAAATTATATCTTTATAATCGATTAGCTCCTTTCCATGAGGTTTCCTTAGAGATAAGTGCTAGGCTATTAAAGAACAAAAATCAATCATGAATAAAGTACTACTTAAAAGCGTTTCCCTCGCTTTACTCACGGGCTCACTATACCTAGGAGCTCAAACGGTAAAAAAAGCAGCTCCCATTTTTGAGAATGGTCAGTCGCAAATAGTTCCAGAATTTAATGACGCGAAGAAATGGATCCGCACGGATCTTTGGGTTGAAACGAATTTTGACACGGATGGGGATGGCAAAAAAGACCGAATGTATGTCGATGTCACAAGACCATACCAAACCGAGACTGAAGGTCTAAAACTACCTGTTATCTACGAAACAAGCCCTTATTACTCGGGGGTTGCTCCTGATGTAGAAGGAGGATTTTGGGATGTGAACCATGAATTAGGGCAACCCGCCTCAAAACCCCGTGTGCACGCTGATGTGACTAGAACTGGAACCCGTCCTATTCTATCGAACTCTCTTATCGCCACATGGGTTCCTCGAGGATTTATCGTGGTCCATTCCGCTTCACCTGGGACTGGACTGTCTGATGGCTCTCCTACTGTCGGTGGAGAAAATGAATCCTTAGCACCGAAAGCCGTAATTGATTGGCTGAACGGACGAGCAAATGGATATACATCAGCCGATGGAAATGAAAAGGTAAAAGCCTATTGGACCACTGGAAAAGTGGGAATGACAGGAACTTCATACAACGGAACCCTTCCCCTTGCAGCGGCGACCACAGGAGTTAAAGGATTAGAAGTTATTATTCCTGTAGCCCCGAATACTTCTTATTACCATTACTACCGTTCTAACGGCCTGGTTCGTTCTCCAGGCGGTTATTTAGGGGAAGATGTGGATGTGTTATACGATTTCATACACAGTGGCGATGAATCAAAACGAGCTTATAGCAACAAAGTAATTAGAGATACCGAAATGAAAAACGGTATGGACCGACTAACTGGAGATTATAATGATTTCTGGGAAGGGAGAGATTATCTAAATCATATGCCGAAAATGAAAGCGGCTCTCCTCATGTCCCATGGCTTTAATGATTGGAACGTAATGCCGGAGCATAGCTACCGAATCTACAAAAAGGCAAAAGAAATGGGGCTTCAAACGGCCATCTATTACCATCAGAATGGACATGGAGGCCCGCCTCCAATGGAGATGATGAACAAATGGTTTACTCACTATTTGTTTGGTGTAGACAACGGTATTGAAAAGGAAAAGAACAAAGCATGGATTGTAAGAGAAGAGGATGAAATGAGTAATCCTACACCTTATGCCGATTTCCCAAATCCACAGGCAAAAGACGTCCAATTCTATTTGACTAAAGGAGCACCTCAAACAGGAGGACTATCTACGACCAAAGCGACAACGAATGTTAAAGAAACTCTAGTGGACAATTATTCTTTCTCGGGAGAAAGTTTAGCTAGAGCTGATTATACCAATCACCGCTTACTTTATGTAACGCCAAAATTAGAATCAGACCTTCATATCTCAGGAGTACCTAAAATTACGGTGAAATTAGCAAGTAGTAAACCTGCGGCCAACCTATCCGTATGGCTTGTCTCCTTACCTTGGAATGATTCAAGGAGAGCTAAAATAACCGACAATATCATTACTCGAGGATGGGCAGATCCACAAAACCATGCCTCCCTTAGAAAAGGAGAACCTTTGGTTCCAGGTAAATTCTATGAAGTTACGTTTGATTTGCAACCAGATGATCAGATCATCAAGAAAGGACAGCAAATTGGACTACTTATATTTTCAAGTGACAAAGAATTTACGATTCATCCCAAACCAGGAACAGAACTTACCGTAGATCTTGACGGAACCTCTCTTACCTTACCTATTGTGGGCGGCAAGGAGAGTCTGAAGTAACGAAAATCATCAGAAAATAAGAAAAAGAAGTAGAAAGGGTCTCAATTCATATCAAAGGACCTATTCTACTTCTTTTTTTATTTATATCTTGTTAACTCAACTTAATTGAACAAGAATGAAAATTAACCTACTGCAATTTCTTATGGTATTATTTGGCATCTCTGCATCTGCTCAAGCGATATATGATGGTCCGCACGTTATCGATGCTCAGGGAAATCCGTGGGCCTATCAAGTGACAAATGGCAACGCATCGAAAATTGAATTAAACGAGAAAAGGGTCCAAGTTAAATTTGAAAATCCAGAGTTAGATTTCACAGTACCTTTAAAAAAGTCACTAGAAAACGAACCTTCGGTATTTAAACAACCGAAGAAAATGTTTGTGGTTTCAGATTTAGAAGGACAATTTGAAGGGTTTAGAACCCTTTTAATTGCCAACAAAATAATGGATGAGAATTACAATTGGACTTATGGCAAAGGGCATATGGTCATTTGTGGAGATTTATTTGATAGAGGAAGCACCGTTACAGAAATCATGTGGTTACTTTATAAATTGGAAATAGAAGCAAAAAAAGCAGGAGGCTACGTTCATACAATTTTAGGAAACCACGACATTATGAACTTATCTGGTGATTTGCGTTATCTTCATCCTAAATATTTGGAAAGTGCAAAGCTAATGGGAGTTGAATATATGGCCTTATTTACGTCAGATACCGAGCTAGGGCGTTGGTTAAGGACAAAGAATACGATTGAGAAAATTGGAGAAAACTTGGCTATGCACGCAGGTGTTTCCCCTGTTATTAACGAACTGGGATATTCGATTGAGAAAATTAATGAACTCTGCCGTCCTTTTTATGATCAAGTAAAAGTTTTAAGAGGCGTAGGGGATCCGAAAATTGATCCTTTTTTCACCGGAAAAAGTTCACTATTCTGGTATCGTGGGTATTTTATTGAGCCTAAAGCGACAGAAACGGACGTTGAAAGAACACTCAAATTGTTTGATGTAAAACGCATAATTGCGGGGCATACCATTTTGGAAGGAAACGTCGCTTTCTATTACGGCGGAAAAGTTCTAGGTGTAGATGTGAATCGGCATAAAGGAGATCATCAAGCTGCGGTCTATGAAAAGGGAAAATGGTTTGCGGTTGACGATAAAGGACAAACTAGGGATTTGAAATTTCAGTAGTTTTTTTAAAAAAATATACATATGAAATATTCAAAAAATAACGCAATTATCTTTAGTGCAATTGCGATTATAAACCTAATAATTCAATTTTGTGATAACTCTTTAAAATTGTCTAATTGGATTAGTGCGATTTCGTTTTTATTATTGTCTGCATGGTTTTGGTTTGAATATAGTATACAGAAAAGTAGTAAAAATTAATGCGAAATACTACCGTATTTTATATGATTCTGAAGGCACTCGTAAAGCTGACGAAAGTATATATGAGCCATTGTATAAACTTTACAATCATGAAACATTGGTTTCGGCTTTTACGCAAGAGTTACCCGATTTCAAAGAATTGGAAAAGAATAAATCATTTTTTAAAATTACAGAGTTT
>JAEWIE010000028.1 GCA_023387375.1 Bacteroidota bacterium
GCTCTTGAGCCTGCTCCATCATTTCACGCATACGCTTTTGGAACTTCCCTTCTTTCTTAGGTTGGGCTTTGTTGGCCTGAATCTGCGCATGAATTTTCTTCTCATCTAGTATCCAATACTTGATTACAAGGATAATAACAATGTTAATAGCATTGGAAACAAAGTAATACCAAGAAAGTCCGGAGGCCATTGTGTTTAAGAAGAACAGGAATGTAATAGGGAAAATATACATTAAGATCTTCATGTTCGGCATTCCAGGAGCTGTAGGCTGTTGCATATTCCCCGCAGTAAGCATAGTATAGACCAGAATTACGGCCGTACATGCAACGGCAAATACACTTAAGTGATCTCCTAAGATTGGAAGGGCAAACGGTAGTTTAATTAAATCGTCATACGCCGTTAAATCTTTTGCAAACCAGAAGCTTTGCCCACGAAGATCGATAAAGTTAGGGAAGAATCTAAACAAGGCGTAGAAAATGGGCACCTGAAGAAGTGCCGGCAAACACCCAGCCATTTGATTCACCCCCGCCTTTCGATAGACTTCCATCGTGGCCTGCTGACGTTTCATAGCATCGGCATCTTTGTATTTTTGATTCACCTCGTCAATCTCTGGACGAATCACTCGCATCATTGCACTAAGCTTATGCTGCTTGAACATCACTGGAGAAAGAATTAATTTCACAATAATGGTCATTAGGAAAATAACCCATCCTGCGGCAAGTCCCCAAGACGAAATGAAATTATACATTGGCATAAAGAACCAACGGTTGATTGTTCCAATGAATGACCATCCTAGAGGAAGGATTTCATCAAAATTCTTATCGTAAGATTTTAAAAGAGGTAGATCAAGTGGAAGGAAATACCAATTAAAATCTTGGTTAAGTTCTCCCCCTGTCATTTGAACATCCCCTGAGAAGTTGAATTTCTTCAGGTACTGCCCTTCTTCAATCATTTCTTGGTTCCCTACAGAACCATTAAATCCATTCGATGGCTCAATAATGGACGCAAAAAACTGCTGTTTTACTCCAATCCAGTTTAGGGTTTCTCCCTTTTCGTCAAGAGTGGTTCGCCCATCGTAATCGTAGGATTTATAATTGTTGAACGCGTAAGAAAACTCAGAATGCGTTTGTTCTTGGCTACGCCCTTTCTCTACGTTGATGACATTGTAATCCCATTTAAAGGCCGCTTTCGAATCGTTTGAGATTTGCGTAAGTCCTTTTGTTCTTACTTTAAAATCAAGTGTGTAGTTTGGATTTAGAGTATATACATACGAAATCGTGGCTCCTGCACTTTGCGCGGTAAGAGTCAATTGATTTCCATTCTGACTAGGAGTAAAGAGTAAATCTTTTGTATTGATTGTCTTACCTGTTTTGTCTTTAAATTCAAAACCGTAAGAAGCGCTGTTCTTTTCTACTATGACAAGTGGCAAATCTGCTTTGTCTGTTTTGGTATCGTAAGCCTTGTAGTTTTTGAGCTCTACTTTAGAGACGATTCCTCCTAAGGTGGAAAATTCAAGTCTCAGTTCCTCGGACTCCATAGGGATGGACTGAACAGAAGCCTGAATACTATCCGTAGAGGCTAAAACTGCGGCTTCGGCAGGCTTTTGAGTCTCTGCCTTTTGAGCAACTGCGGCCGCCTGCTCTGTTTTTACTTCGGCTTCTTTGTTTTGTTTGTTCTGAAAATAGAACATCGCCCCAAGCATAAGTGCTGAGAAGAGCATAAAACTAATTAACTGATTCTTGTCTAATCCGTTATTTTGTCGCATTCCTTAAATCTTATTTGGTCTTTATCAATTTAACTTCCACTAAAACATTTCTCTAGCCTAGTGAAAATTTCAAGGTCACAAAATTACTCTTTTTTTTTGAAAGCCTCCTTTTCCAATAAGGGAAAAATAAGTCCTGTAAAAAACAGTCTGTGTTCACACAAAAAGTGCAGCTTTTTTTAAGGCTGCACTCTTATTTTTTATTTTTTTATCTGGGTTGCCTTCACAAAGGCCACAAAGAGCGGATGGGGCGATTCCACCGTACTCTTATATTCCGGATGGTACTGCACTCCGACATAAAAAGGATGTTCTTTTAATTCCAAGATTTCTACAAGTTGAGTTTCTGGATTAAATCCTGTAGGCACTAGTCCTTTGGATTCAAACTCCTTTGTAAACTCTGAATTGAACTCATATCTGTGTCTATGACGCTCTGAAATATTTTTAGCGCCGTAAATTTCATGTAATTTCGATCCTGTTTTGAGGGTGCATTTCCAAGCTCCAAGTCTCATCGTACCTCCTTTCTCCACGACGTTTTTCTGATCTTCCATTAAAGAAATTACAGGGTACTCGGTGGAGGAATCGAATTCCACAGAATTGGCCTTTTCAAAACCAAGCACGGTTCTTGCAAATTCAATGGTCATAATTTGCATCCCTAGGCATATTCCAAGAGTCGGAATTTTAGATTCTCTAGCGTACATAGCCGCCACTACTTTCCCTTCAATGCCTCTGTCTCCAAAGCCTGGAGCTATTAAGATTCCATCTACTCCCTCAAAAGTTTTCGCTACGGTTTCCTCCGTGATATCTCCGCTATATACCCAGCGAATTTTCACTTCGGTTTCAAGCTCTGCGCCCGCATGTATAAAAGACTCTACAATGGACTTATAAGAATCTTGAAGAGAAACATATTTCCCCACAAGGGCAATCTCAACTTTTCTTTTTGGATTTTTATATCGCTTCAAAAATTGTTTCCAATCCTTGAGCTCTGCTTTTTTGTCTGATTTTAAATTTAAAGCATTTAAAACGACCTCATCGAAGTTCTGCTTCTGAAGATTTAAAGGAACCTCGTAGATTGTATCCAAATCTTTCGACTCAATCACACTGGCAATGTCCACGTTACAGAACTGAGCTAGTTTAGCCCGGATCTCTTTGGTTATGCTATGCTCTGTGCGGCAAACCAAAATATCCGCCTGAATTCCGTATTCCATTAATTGACGCACCGAATGCTGTGATGGTTTTGTCTTTAACTCTCCACTGGCGGCTAAATAAGGAACTAAGGTTAAATGGATTACCATCGAGTTCTCTTCTCCAAGTTCCCAACGCAGTTGGCGTACAGATTCAATGTAAGGAAGGGATTCAATGTCTCCAACCGTCCCACCGATCTCTGTAATAATAATGTCGTAATTCTGCTTCGAGAGAATTTTTATACGACGTTTAATTTCGTTTGTAATATGAGGAATGACCTGAACGGTCTTCCCGAGAAAATCCCCTCTTCTCTCTTTTTCAATCACAGTTTGGTAAATACGTCCTGTGGTTACGTTATTGTTTTGAGAAGTCGTGGAATCTAAAAATCGTTCGTAATGACCTAAATCCAAATCCGTTTCTGCTCCATCCTGTGTTACGTAGCACTCTCCGTGCTCGTAGGGATTTAAAGTACCCGGGTCGATATTGATATAGGGATCGAGTTTTTGAATTGTGACATTAAATCCTCGCTCTTTTAAAAGCAGCCCTAGAGAGGCCGAAATGATTCCTTTTCCTAACGAAGATGTCACACCTCCGGTAACAAAAATATATTTTGTCGGTTTTTTACTCATTGATTTAGGTTTGTGCAAAGTTAAAGGAAAAAACAATGCAGCGCAATTTGATTTCTTTTTATTCTTTCCCTACGTTGCACTTCTTGTAAACAAGCTCTCTTATAAAGCGCTACAACATAGCCTATTCGCTATTTTCTCCTAGGCCTTATAAAAAGATTTGACCTCTTTTAAAACGAAGATTTGATTATCAAGCACACGAAGTAGAAAATGGATTTTTATTTCGTTTTACCTCCCCTTTTTTTACTCCTGTTTTTTTCGAACTAAGCCAGTAAAAAGTGTAAATTGCCATTTGAATTTAAATATAAGAAGCATTGGCTAAACTAAAAACAGTCTATTTCTGTCAAAATTGCGGCGCTCAGTATTCCCAGTGGCATGGACAGTGCAAAAATTGTGGATCTTGGAACACACTCGCAGAAGAAATTGTAGAAAAATCCTCTAGCAAACAAAGCGCAGACAAAATTAAAAACCACATTATCAACATTGTAGAAGTAGAAACCAGGGAAGAACCTCGAATTAAGAGCAATTCGGAGGAGCTTAATCGCGTCCTTGGGGGAGGTATTGTTTTAGGTTCCGTCATTTTAATTGGTGGAGAACCCGGAATTGGAAAATCTACTTTGCTACTTCAATTAGCCCTGAAGATGAAGAAAAGGATTCTTTATGTTTCAGGGGAAGAAAGCACCTCGCAAATTAAGATGCGAGCAGATCGACTCACGGAACTTCAAAATCCACATTGCTACTTATTCACGGAAGTCTCCGTGGAGAAAATCATTCACGAGGCCAAAAAACTGCAGCCCGATCTTCTCATTATTGACTCTATCCAAACGCTTCATTCTCAAAATTTAGAAAGTTCTCCAGGGACGGTTTCTCAAATCCGGGATTGTTCAAACGAGCTCATTAAATTCGCAAAACAGAGCTCTACTCCTATTATTATAGTAGGCCACATCACAAAAGACGGACAAATTGCAGGCCCTAAAGTCTTAGAACACATGGTGGACGTGGTACTCAATTTTGATGGAGACCGAAACCATCTCTTCCGACTGCTTCGCGCTAGTAAAAACCGATTTGGTTCCACCGCCGAAATCGGCATTTATGAAATGGTCTCTCAAGGCTTAAAAGAAATAAAGAATCCGTCGGAAGTATTAATTACTAAAAAACTAGAGCCTCTTTCTGGCAACTCTGTCGCTGTGACGCTTGAAGGAAACCGCCCCATGCTTCTTGAGATCCAGGCGCTTGTCTCTTCTGCGGTTTATGGTACTCCGCAAAGAAGTACGACAGGCTTTGACAGTAAGCGTCTTAATATGCTACTAGCCGTACTTGAAAAAAGAGCGGGTTTTCAATTAGGCGCCAAAGATGTCTTTTTAAATCTGACGGGAGGAATCAAAACGGACGACCCAGCTTTAGATTTAGCGGTTGTGGCAAGTATTCTTTCTTCAAATGAAGACATTCCAATTTCCGAAAAATATTGTTTTGCAGGAGAAATTGGCCTTAGTGGTGAAGTGCGACCTGTAAGGCAAATTGAGCAGCGAATTTCAGAGGCCGAAAAATTAGGCTATGAAACGATTGTCGTCTCCAAACTAAATAAAATTCCTAAGAAAAAATACGGCATCCAAATTGTCGAGATAAGCAAACTTGATCAGTTGCACGAATTTCTATTTTAATTTTAATTAATTGAATTATCTAGCCCACAGTTATCTTTCTTATTCCCCTGAGCAATTGGTGGGAAACCTACTTGTGGACTTTGCAAAGAGAAAAGACCGACTCTCCTATCCTCGAGAAATTCAGAAAGGTATCGAGCTTCACCATGCGATTGATCGGTTTACCGATAACCATCCTAAGTTCAAAGCCATCAAAGCTTTGTTTAGGCCTTTGACAGGTCATTATTGCGGCGTGTTTGCAGATATAGTTTTGGATTACTTTATTCTAAATGACAAAAAACTTCATTCCACTGCTCAGTGGCAGGCTCACTGTGAGTGGGCTTACGATAGTCTTACCCGCTATGAAAAGTGGCTGCCTGCGCGGCTAAAATCTTCGCTTCCAGGTATGATCCGCAGCAACTGGCTAATGCAGTACCAATCCTTAGAGGGAATGAAAAATTCTTTGACGTATGTCGTAAGGCGCGCAAAATTCTTAAGTGACTCCACCGATGTATTCGAAGTCATGGTAAAGAATCTAGATCGAATTAAGGAATTGTATGAGGACTTCTTTCCGGAGTTAAAAGCCTATTGTGAAGAGTTTAATATAAATCACAACTAGAATTCTTTAAACAGGTAACGATCGGGATAGTTTAGTCTTTGACTTTGTCTTTTGCCCTCTACCATTACGTGAATTATATTGATTTGATCATCGAAAAGATTGTACAGTGCACTCACGGCCACTTCTACTTTTTTCGGTGTTTTTATTTTTGAGGATTCTAAATAAACGACGACGGATTCACTATCTTCTTCAAATCCTAAATAATCGATATCTAGAAATTTTCCTTCTACTCTTAGGCGAAGATTTTCTGCTAAATACGCACGAAGAGCCTCATTTAAAGACTTTTTCATGGATTCATTTTGAAAATAAAGAATCTTTCCTGTCTTTTTTCGTAGTGCATTTTCCAAATCATCTAAGAAGAATCTTCCTGTAATTTGAAAGGTTTGTGATTTAGATGTGTAGTTAAACTCCACGCTCCCTACATGATAGGGATGCACAGGCACTATTTTCATCTCAGGATTCGTGCCCGCCTTTACGTACGAAGCCATCGTCAAAAGGAGCAGCAGTGGAAGTATCCAATATCTTTGAAGTTCAAATTTCATCCTACGAAATTAGGAATTTCTAAGAAAACAAATTATTTAAATTTCAAATGATTTCGAAATGCATACACACCAATCCCAACGGCGATGGCCGCACAGACAATACTCAGCATAAACACGCTTCTAGGTCCTAAGGCATCAATCACAAGACCTCCTCCTAAAGCGCCAAGTGTAATGGCAAGTTGGATAAGTCCTGTTTGAAGTCCTCCCGCACTCTCCGCCTGTTCAGGAATGGTTCGGGTAAGCCAATGGGTCCACCCCACCTGCACAATTCCAAAAAACGTCCCCCAAAAAGAAACTAAAACCACGGTCGGAGGGAGGATTGCTCCCCAATACATGAGACCCACCACACAAACTCCCATAAAAAGAGCGGCTAGTAATAGTGTCTTATGTAAATCCCATTCCAATGCATAGCGAGATAGACTCGCTCCTAAAAAGTTAGCCACACCAAAACAAAGCAGCACCCAAGTTAAGGTATAGTCTGTCACATGGGTCACATTTTCAAGGAAAGGTCTTAAATAAGAAAAGAAAATCGCGTAGCTCATAAAAATAAAGAAGGTAGAAAGCATACCTTGTCTTATTTCACCCCGCTTCAAAATGCGAAATACTTCGCGAAGTTTTGTAACGCCTTGTGTGGGCATCACAGGCAAAGAAGAAAATTGCCATACAAACGAGATTACGCCCACAAGGGAAGCTAATAAAAATACGTTTCTCCATCCGATGTGCATGCCTAAAAAACTACCTAGCGGGGCCGCAAGTACGGTCGCAACAGAAACGGAACTAAAGATGATGGAAAGTGCTTTCGGTACATGCGCCTTTGGAACGAGGCGTAGGGCTGTAGCAGCCATCATACTCCAACATCCCCCAATTCCAATTCCAAGAAGAACTCGTCCTATAATAAGAATGGTAAAATTAGGCGCATAGCCTACAATTAAATTAGAGAAAACAAGAAGCAGGCTAAAGCCCATGAGTACCCAACGACGGTCTAATTTTGCGGTGCTAACACCAATAAACAAACTAGAAATCATGGCCACAGCCGCTGTGACCGATATGGCCATTCCTACTGTTCCTTCACTGACCAAAAGCTCAGAAGCCATCGGCGTTAATAAACTTGCAGGTAAAAATTCTGCGATAATGAGTCCTGCCACGCAAAGGGCGACAGACCATACGGCGCTCCAGTTAGGTTTTTCGACAAAACTATCCTCAATCCTTTCTTCTCTCTTCATATAACCTATTTTTTTTCAATCGGCAAAAATACCAAAATAAAGCCCTCTAAACAGAAATACCTTAGAGTCTTTTTCTATTGATTAGATAGGTCAATTTTTCATACTTTTGCGACTAGTCAAAAATTCAATCACCAAAAAAAAACAATTCTGTGCAGGACTTTCTTTTGTATTTAAAACTCGGTTGGGAACACATTATTTCCTTAGACGCCTTAGATCATCAACTATTTGTACTCGTTTTGATTATGGCCTACTCCATTGGAGACTTTAAGAAAATATTGATTCTTGTGACCGCCTTTACGATTGGTCATTCCCTAACCCTCGCCTTAAGTGTACTAGAAATCCTTCGAGTACCTGGAAACTGGGTTGAGTTTTTAATTCCTCTTACCATTGTCCTTACAGCTCTCGACAATCTTATCTTGCGCAATAAAGCCAAAACCTTAATGAGGCTTAATTATTATTTAGCTCTTTTCTTTGGACTTATTCACGGAATGGGATTTGCTAACACCATTCGAATGACCCTCGCGCAGGAACAGTCTTTGTTCCTTCCGCTTCTAGGCTTTAATATAGGGTTAGAACTAGGTCAGATCCTTCTTGTCATTCTCTTTTTGCTCCTTAGTTTTGTGATGGTTAATCTTGTAAAGGTTCCGAAAAGAGATTGGGCTTTGTTTGTTTCTTCTGGAGTATTCTTTTTGGCCATGCAAATGACCTTAGAGCGAATTCCATAATTCATAAGAAGAGTTAAATTTCCATCAAACTCCCTAATAGAAGGAGATAAATCTACATAAGGCAGTAGAATTTCAAAAATTAATTTTGAAAAAACGCAGCTTTTCTTTCGGTTTTTAGCAAATAATAAGTAGTTTTGATACGCGAAACCTATCTTAAGTCCTCTCGCACCTCTCATTATGAAACTAAAACTACTCTTAATCCTACTTTTAAGCTTTGGATTTTCAAAGGCTCAAAATCACCAAAACAATCCGGAAGCTAGGCACGGCAATAAGTTCGAGCAGCTAGGCACCATTCTTCCAACCCCTAATGTTTACCGTAACGCAGCGGGAGCCCCGGGAACTCAGTATTGGCAGAACCGCGCCGACTATGAGATCAATGCTTACTTAGACGAAGAAAAAAGAAATTTAAAAGGTTCGGAAAAAGTAACCTATTATAACAATTCTCCTGATGCCCTAGATTACCTTTGGCTTCAACTGGATGAGAATGAGCATTCCTCCATAAACAATGCGGGATATGATTTCTCTTCCGCACTTCCAAAACAAATGTCTTCAGAGGATCTTAAGCCGAGTGAACTTCCTAAAAAGAACAACGGTCTTGGGGTTAATCTTGAAAAAGTTGCGGATGCAAACGGGAAAGCCCTTTCGTACACGGTCAACAAAACCATGATGCGTATTGATCTTCCTTCCCCTTTAAAACCAGGTGATAAAATCACTTTCCACATCGATTGGAATTATAATATTTCAGACCGCCTGTCCACAGGAGGAAGAGGAGGATATGAATATTTCCCAGAAGACGGGAACGACCTATACACTATTACCCAGTGGTTCCCAAGAATGTGCGTGTACTCTGATTTTCAGGGATGGCAAAACCACCAATTTACAGGACGTGGAGAATTTGCGCTTGTATTCGGGAACTACAAAGTAACGATGAACGTTCCTGCTGACCATATCGTGGCGGCCACAGGAGAGGGGAAAAATTACAAAGAAGTGCTTACTGCAGAGCAGTACAAACGCTATCAAAAAAGCACCACTTCAAATGAACCAATTGAAATTGTTACTTTAGAAGAAGCTAAAAAAGCAGAGAAACAGAAAAGCAATAAGAGAAAAACATGGATTTTTGAAGCGAAGGATGTTCGTGATTTTGCATGGACTAGTTCTCGAAAATTCATTTGGGATGCGATGCACGTAAAAATTCCAGAAAATGGAAACGACGTAATGGCAATGAGTCTTTATCCAAAAGAGGCTTATGGACTTTATAGAAAATTCTCTACCAAAGCGGTAGCGCATACCATTAAAACCTATTCCGAATTTACCATTCCTTATCCTTACCCTGTAGCGCAGTCCATTGAGGCTTCCAACGGGATGGAATACCCTATGATTTGTTTCAACTATGGACGTACAGAGAAAGACGGTACGTACTCGGAAGGAACAAAAAACGGAATGATTGGAGTCATTATTCACGAGGTTGGGCACAACTTCTTCCCAATGATTATCAATTCGGACGAAAGACAGTGGACTTGGATGGATGAAGGACTCAATACCTTTGTGGAATACCTAACCGAGGAGCGTTGGGATCCTAAATTCCCTTCAAGAAGAGGGCCTGCGCACACGATCGTGGACTACATGAAACTCCCGAAAGATCAGTTGGAACCCATTATGACCAACTCTGAAAATATCACTCATTTTGGACCAAATGCCTATGCAAAACCTGCCACAGGACTCAATATCTTAAGAGAAACCATCATGGGACGTGAACTTTTTGATCAGGCTTTCAAAACCTATTCAAAACGTTGGGCTTTCCGTCATCCTGAACCTGCTGACTTCTTTAGATCAATGGAAGATGCGAGTGGCGAAGATTTAGATTGGTTCTGGAGAGGCTGGTTCTATGGAACGGACCCTGTGGATATCTCCCTAGACAAAGTGACGGTTGCCACCCCCAATTTGGATTATGTGCCAAAAGCAATGACAAGAACTTACACCGTTGACAAACCGATTGAAAATGAGTTCGTAGACCTATCTAAAAGACGTAATCAGGCGGATCCTTCTATTGTCTTTCTTACGGAACAAGACAAAGAATTGCAGGACTTCTACTATCGCTACAACCGTGGTCAAGAGAAAGTGGACACCACTACTACTCACTCGATGAGCTTTGATTATGCGCAGAAAGTTCCGACAAATGAAAAAGCTAATCTCAAAAACTTGACAGCGTATCAGCTTGACTTCACGAACAAAGGCGGCCTAGTAATGCCGATTATACTTGAATTCACATTTGAAGACGGAACAAAACTCGAGGACAAACGTCCGGCTCAAATCTGGAGACACAACGAGAAAAACGTGAAGCTTTTCTATGTGTTCGATAAAAAACTAAAATCGATTCAAGTAGACCCGATGAAAGAAACTTCTGACATTGACGAAAAGAACAATTTCTGGAGCGCAAGCGTAAGCAAAGAGCCTGCTACTTCATTTGATGTTTTCAAACGCAAACAAGGACAGTCTGCTCGTGGAGCTTCTAGTGGAAGACTAAACCCAATGCAGGCCGCTAAGAAATAATCCCAATGCAATCTTAAAATAACCACTTGCGAAAAGCAGGTGGTTTTTTTTTGGAAATAGGAAATTTAAAAAGTCTGCCATATTTACACTTCTTGTCCAAGAGTCTGCCAATTTATCCCCCAAAACTAGCTTTTTGTTTCCCATCTATACATTGGCAAAGTTTTGGAGAAATGAAGGGAAAATAACAACAACTAATTAAATTATACAATTATGTCAGTAAATTTCAAACCGCTTGCAGACCGCGTTCTCGTTGAACCTACCGCGGCAGAAACCAAAACGGCTTCCGGAATTATCATTCCAGACACGGCACAAGAAAAACCACAAGAAGGAACTGTAGTGGCAGTAGGCCCTGGAAAAAAAGACGAACCTACTACTGTAAAAGTAGGAGACAAAGTACTTTACGGAAAGTATTCAGGTTCTGAACTTAAATTGGAAGGAAAAGATTTCCTTATCGTAAGAGAATCTGATCTACTTGGAATTTTAGGAGCGTAATTAATTCCTACTCACACAATTTTAATAAAGTCTTCGCAGACGATTTATCAACAAAAATAAAATTAAAATGGCAAAAGAAATAAAATTCGATATTGAATCGAGAGACGCGTTAAAAAGAGGTGTAGATGCCTTGGCAAACGCAGTGAAAGTAACTCTAGGTCCTAAGGGAAGAAATGTGGTAATCGAGAAAGCATTTGGTGCACCTCACGTGACAAAAGATGGAGTTTCTGTAGCAAAAGAAATTGAACTAGAAGACAAAGTTGAAAACTTAGGAGCACAAATGGTAAAAGAAGTTGCTTCTAAAACCAATGATATTGCCGGAGACGGTACCACTACTGCAACTGTACTTGCTCAAGCGATCGTTCGTGAAGGACTTAAAAACGTAGCAGCAGGAGCCAATCCAATGGATTTAAAAAGAGGTATTGACCAAGCGGTTACTAGTATCGTCGAAAACCTTAAATCTCAATCTCAAGAGGTGGGTGAAGCGGCTGAAAAAATCAAGCAGGTAGCTTCTATTTCTGCAAACAATGATGACACCATTGGTGCTCTTATCGCAGAAGCCTTTGGAAAAGTAGGAAAAGAAGGAGTAATCACAGTAGAAGAAGCAAAAGGAACCGATACTACCGTAGACGTTGTAGAAGGAATGCAATTCGACAGAGGATACCAATCTCCTTACTTCGTGACTAATTCTGAGAAAATGGTAACGGAACTTGAAAACCCATACATTCTACTTGTAGAGAAGAAAATTTCTTCCATGAAAGAACTCCTTCCTGTACTTGAACCTGTAGCTCAAGCTGGAAAATCTCTACTTATCATTTCTGAAGAAGTAGAAGGAGAAGCGCTTGCAACACTTGTTGTAAACAAACTAAGAGGATCTTTAAAAATTGCAGCTGTAAAAGCGCCAGGATTTGGTGACCGTAGAAAAGCAATGCTTGAAGACATCGCAATTCTAACAGGAGGTCAAGTAATCTCTGAAGAAAGAGGGTTCACAATGGAGAACGCAACTCTTGAGATGTTAGGAACGGCTGAGAAAGTTTCGATTGACAAAGACAACACAACCATCGTAAACGGAGGAGGAGACCAAGCGCAAATCAAAGGGCGCGTGGGACAAATCAAAGCTCAGATGGAGAACACAACTTCAGATTACGATAGAGAAAAACTTCAAGAACGTCTTGCTAAATTAGCAGGTGGAGTTGCTGTACTTTATGTAGGTGCTGCATCTGAAGTAGAAATGAAAGAGAAAAAAGACCGTGTAGACGATGCTCTTCATGCAACAAGAGCCGCTGTAGAAGAAGGAATCGTTCCTGGAGGTGGAGTTGCCCTTGTAAGAAGCATTGAAGCGCTTAGCAACTTAACGGCTGAAAACGCAGATCAACTTACCGGAATCAAAATTGTAAAAAGAGCCATTGAAGAGCCATTAAGACAAATTGTGGCAAACGCAGGGGGTGAAGGTTCTGTTATCGTTGCGAAAGTATCAGAAGGAAAAGGAGACTTCGGATTCAACGCGAAAAACGAAGAGTACGTAAACATGTTTGAAGCAGGGATTATCGACCCTACGAAAGTAGTACGTGTTGCCCTTGAAAATGCAGCTTCTGTTTCTGGAATGCTACTTACCACAGAATGTGTGATTACAGATATTAAGAAAGACGAGCCTCAGATGCCAATGGGCGGAGGAATGCCAGGGATGATGTAATAAAATCCCGGTATTCGTTTTTCGAATTCTATAGCAGCGAGCTTTTTTAAAGAGCTCGCTGCTTTTTTTATACCTAGCTATTTTAAATAATCATCAAAAGGAAATCGAGAAAAACGAGTGCAGATTCTATTAGTCGTTTCGTTGAAGTGGGCCCCTGCTTAATTTGCCATTCTACATAGAGCCTACATGCCCTAGATTTTCAAACTCTGGAAAATAAGTTAGGTACTAAATCAATAAAGAATCGATAAACACAAAAGAAACGTTAGAAACCTAGATTTCGTCTGACGTACTGTCCTCTTCGATGCTCGATTTTTGAAGCTGACCTTTGTATAGGTTTGAATAGAATCCTCCTAGCTTAAGGAGCTCTTCATGGGTTCCTTGCTCTACAATTAGACCTGAGTCCATCACCAAAATCTTATCTGCTTTTTGAATGGTGGAGAGTCTGTGTGCAATAATAATGGAGGTACGATTCTGCGTGATTTTCTCTGTTGCGCGCTGAATCAGTTTTTCACTCTGTGGGTCAATGGAGGAAGTAGCTTCATCAAGAATTAAGATCTTTGGATCAGAAAGGTAAGCCCTAAGGAACGATAAAAGCTGTCTTTGTCCTAACGATATAGAGCTTCCTCTTTCACTCACGACATAATTGTATCCTCCAGGTAGCTGAGAAATAAACTGATCTACCTCTATTTCTTTCGCTGCTTTTTGTACTTTTTCAAGCGTGACGTCTGCATCACCAAAAGCTAAATTCTCATAGATCGTGTCATGGAATAAGAAAACATCCTGCAAGACCACACCTACGTGAGTTCTTAAATTATAAAGTTCGTATTTTTCAAGCGGTAAGCCATCAATTAAAATCTCACCAGAATTGCGGTCATAAAGTCGTGTAAGCAAACTGATAATTGTCGATTTTCCGGCACCGGTGGCACCTACAATGGCAACACTCTCTCCTGGATTCACCTGAAAACTGATGCCCTTAAGAACTTCTTGTTTTTCATCATATGAAAAATGAACATCCTTAAATTCAATACGTCCTTCAAAATGATCTTTTTTCACGGTGCCGGTATTGGTCATAGATAAATCTTGATCCATCAGTCCTAAAACTCGCTCTGCCCCCACAATGCCTCGCTGAATGTTGTTAAAGCGGTCTGCAATTTGTCGAAGCGGTCGAATAAGCATTGAAATATACTGGATGAACGCAATGACAACCCCCGCTGTAATGGTAATATAGCCACCATAAAATAGGACAAAACCAATAAACAAAGAAGAAATTAACTCCACCACAGGGAAAAAGAGAGAAAAGATAAAGACGGTTCTAAGTAGTGCGCTTTTTAAAGTCTCATTAATCGTCACAAATTTCGAAAACTCCTGTTCTTGTCGGTTAAAAACTTGAATCAGTTGCATTCCTGCAAGCCTTTCCTGTACAAATGAGTTTTGATTGGCAGTCCAAGTTCTTTCGTCTCCAAATGCTTTTTTAAGTCTCTTTTGAAAGAACCGTGTGATTACCACCATTAGAGGTAAAATTGCAATTGAAATATAACTCAGGTGCTCGTTTGTGTTAAACATCATAACAAGCACAAAAACAATTCGTAAGATATCACCAAATACCATCAGAAATCCATCGGTATACACTGTGGCAATGGTTTCCACATCTCCCACCGCTCGGGTTACTAATTGACCGATTGGGGTTTTGTCAAAGAAGGAGGTCTTGAAATAAATGAGCTTCTTGTAGAGCCTTTCTCGAATATCTCGTATCACATTTTGGGAAATGAAATTGGAGAAATAAACGAGGAAGAAATTAAGAAAGGTCTCCATGAGGACAAGGCCCACCAACCAATAAATATGCTTCATCATAAGGCCTTTATCACTTAACTTGATAATGTCATTATCGACGATCTGCATCGTTAAATAAGGCCGGAATGTGGAGGTTACCGAAAGCAAAATGGATATGACCAAGGCGAAAATAAACCACGAACGAAATTTCATGCCTATTAGAAATAAGCGTTTGATTATAGATCCGGTCGAGGGTTTATTCATAGAGGTATAAAAATTTAGGACAGTCAAATTTTCTGATGCAAATTTACGGAATGTTTCATAGATAGAGCCCCCTCACAATCATAGGGTTTTAAAAATCTAGTCCTTTTTTAGGATCGATTCCCACTCGTAGCCTACGTCTACGAGATAGAGACCGTGCGCAGGGGCAGAGGTTCCTGCTTTATTTCGATTTTTGCTATCAATAATTTCTCTTACCTCTTCTGGCTTAATTTTCCCCACTCCCACTTCAAGTAGAGTTCCTACAATGGCGCGAACCATATTGCGCAAAAATCGATTGGCAGATATGGTGAAAATAAGCTGATCACCTATTTGTTCCCATTTTGCTTTATAGATCTGGCAAACAAAGGTTTTGTTATCGCCCCCTACTTTTGCAAAACTTTCAAATTCTTTGTACTCACAAATGATTTCAGCAGCCTGATTCATTTTCTCCACATCGAGTTCTCTTGTGTAATAGGAATAGGCTGTATCGATTGAAAACGGATCCTTTACTAAAGAAACATGATACTGATAAGTTCGATAAGTAGCATCAAACCGAGCATGGGCTGAGGGCTGAACTTCAAAAAGTCTTTCGACCCCAATGTCCTTTGGCAAAAACCGATTTAAACGTCTTACCAGATCAGAAGGAATCCTCTCTGTTACATCGAAATGTGCAAATATTTTTTTCGCATGTACACCCGTATCCGTTCTACCTGCACCTGTAATACTTATTTTCTCACGTAGTAATGTGGAAAGAGAAGTTTCTAGAACCTCTTGCACCGAGATTTCTCGGGGCTGAATTTGGTAGCCAAAATAATTCTTTCCCAAGTAGGAAAACTCTATAAAATATCTCAATTTCGTATGTTTGCAATGCAAAAATAAAACATTTGAAGAAGATACTCTTACTTTCTGATACGCATTCTTTTGTGGATGAGCGCATATTGCATTACGCTGAACAAGCGGATGAAATTTGGCATGCGGGAGATTTCGGAAATCTAGAGGTCTTTGAGGCGTTGGAAGCTAAAGGAACTCTTCGCGCTGTCTTTGGAAATATTGACGGAACTGCTATTCGAAGCCGCTGTCCTGAGTCTCTCTGCTTTACTTGTGAAGGTCTTGAGGTTTTCATGATTCACATCGGAGGCTACCCCGGCAAGTACTCCCCTGCCGCTAGAGAAAGTCTTAAGCAGCTAAAACCGAAACTCTTCATTTCAGGGCACTCGCATATTTTAAAAGTAATGCACGATAAGAGTTTAAATCTTTTGCATTTGAATCCTGGCGCCTGCGGCCGCCAAGGCTGGCATCAAAAACGAACGATGTTAAGTTTTGAAATAGAGAAAGGAGAAATTCAAAACCTAGTTGTAATTGAACTAGGAAACAAAACGTAAGAAAAGCAATGAAAATTAACGATGCCGTATCGCTTATAGATCAAGATTTGCAAGGAACTATCACTTCGGTTCATGGCGAATGGGTCGTATTTAAAGATATGCACGGGTTCACTCATAAACATCTCAAATCAGAACTGGTTCTTATGGATTCCTCCCTTTATGAAAACATGGAGGTACAACCAAAACAAGAACCTTTAAAAACAACCTCTAAGAAACATCAAAAAAACCATCTTGTCCTTGACCTTCATTTTGATAAACTAGTTTCGAACCCCCTTGCCTACGAGAGTTTCGAAAGATTATTTCTTCAAAAAGAAAAACTTATCGAAACCATTGAATTCTGCCGAACTCACCATTTAAAGAAATTAGAAATCATCCATGGTTTGGGCGATGGAGTCCTACAAAAGCTTGTGGTAGACTACCTAGAAAATGCGATGGATCTTGAATTTCATCACACTCAGATCTTAGCCGAACAATCGGCAAGCATACTTGTATACTGGAAGTGATTCGTAGTATGCTTAGCGAATTCGCAATGGTTAAAAGATTTTACCCAAAAAAGTGAATTTCACAATCGCTTGTGAAAAATTCATCACTATCCACAAGTTGCTTAAACGCGAAAAAAAGTGAATTGCGATTGGGTCTAATTAATCAGGCAGAAGAACTGAAAATCCAGCTTTAAATCAGGAAACGAATTAAGTAATTTAAATACTTAATTCACCTTTATTTCATTCTTTTTACAAAAATAAGCATGTTACAACAGTCTTATTTGGTATATTTGTATTCAAATAAGAAGTTTTATGGCAAATACAGGTCTTATTCCTACCGAAAAAATTATTGAAAGGCTGCAGTATGAAAATCCATGGTGGCTCAACCAGAGCATTCCGGACTATTTTGCGGCAATGAATCGAAGGCTGTACTTTGAATTATTCTATCCGTTCGTGACAGAGAAAGACATTAAAAGAGCGGTCGTTCTTATGGGGCCACGCCGTGTCGGCAAAACCGTCATGATGTTCCATACAATCAGCCAACTTCTAAAGGATGGAGTTGACGCCCAGAAAATATTTTTTGTAGGAATCGACAGCCCTATTTATATCCACCGTTCGTTACAAGACATTGTGAATTTCTGTATGGAAGCCGTAAAACTTGAGAGTTTGGACGGCTGCTACATTTTTTTCGACGAAATCCAGTATTTGAAAGATTGGGAAAGGCATTTAAAAGTATTGGTTGACACCTATCCAAATACCAAATTCATTGTGTCTGGCTCGGCAGCAGCCGCTCTTCGCTGGCACTCAACAGAAAGTGGAGCAGGGCGTTTTACCGATTTTTTACTTCCTCCACTCACGTTTCAAGAATATTTGCATCTTAAAAATCAAAACCATCTTCTCGTCCAATCTGAAATTGAATACGGCGAAATCAATGTACCCTATTTCATTGCACACAACACGAAGGCACTTAACAAAGAATTTCTACATTATATTAATTTTGGAGGTTATCCAGAAGTGGTGCTTTCTGAAAAAATTCAAAGCGATATGGGAAGGTTTGTGAAAAGTGATATTGTAGACAAAGTTTTACTTCGCGATTTGCCAAGCTTATACGGAATTCGAGATGTGCAGGAACTCAACCGATTCTTTACTTATATTGCTTACAACACGGGAATGGAATTCACGCTAGAGAATATGTCTAGTGATAGCGGAATTGGCAAGGAGATTATCAAAAAGTATCTAGAATACCTCGAATCTGCTTTTCTGATTAAGGTTTTAAACAAGGTAGACGTAAATGCAAAACGACTTAAAAGAATTACCAGTTTCAAAATTTACCTCACCAACTCATCTTTACGGACGGCCCTTTTTTCGCCGATTACAGAGAGTGATGCAGAAATAGGAAATATGGTGGAAACTGCCATTCTCTCCCAATGGATGCACCGAGGAAGTATCGACTTAAATTATGCCCGATGGAAAAATAATAAATTTGAAGGAGAGGTCGATTTAGTTTTAGTTGACAATAAGCATTTCAAACCCGTTTGGGCGGTTGAAATAAAATGGAGCGACCGCTATTTTGCAAAACCTGCCGAATTAAAAAGTTTACTAAAATTTACCGAAATTCATAATTTTGATAAAGCCGTAGTAACTACGATCGAAAAATTAGGTAAAATCAACTATAAAGACAAGGCACTTTCTTTTATTCCATCGTCCATTTATGCCTATAATATTGGGGTCAATACATTGACAAAGAAAAGAAATGAATCGCCAGTCTAACGAAAAATTGCAAAGCGCTTGTTTCAAATGCTAACTATTTTGCAATTCTTACCTCAAATCAGATCCGCCACAATAATATTAACTTGCTTGTTGCCTCTTCAAGGTCCTACATAAACCTATATGAGGATCTGTTTTTCGGAGAATTTAACATTGCTACTAGAAATACCATTAGATTAACCCTCATTTTAATTTGGGAGACATGCGCAGTTCCAATTTTATGGACATGATTTCTATTTCTCGTTTAGATCCCATTTTATTATCCTTTCACCTCATAGGTGCCGTCCTCTAACCATTGCAATATTTCTCTTAGAGGAATTCCAAAATATCCAGCTTTCTTTTCATCAAAAGCACTTTTCCAACGAACATAACCCTGTTCATATGCAGGAAGGTCCGCATGTTCAGTTTCTAACTTTGTTATGCTGTTTTTTAGAGCTTCTTCGCTCACCGGCAAATGCATCACTTCCTCTAAAAGGCCCTTTGGATACTTAGGATTCTTGATTTTTACGCGGGACACGGCAATATGTACAATTTTTCCAATTTCTTCGTAATTTTCAATTTTTGCGATTTTTACCCTAGAATTTTCTTCATGGGGACGCGTTTGATATTGCCACTCTTGCCCTACTTTGAATGGCGCTTGAATATTATTTTTGTCAGATTTACCAAATAAGCCAAATAAACTCATACTATATTTTTACGAACTAGATTTACCAAAGCTAAGTGGATTACTTCGTATTTGAAATAGCTACATATAGTTATTTTCAAGAAATAAAAGTGAATTTCGCTTGGGCGGCAAAGCAGGCTCGTTCAATACACCCGTAATTCTATCAATCCTTCGCAAAAGATACTCTTCACGCAAATGACAAGTCATTTCACGACTCTTAAGTCCAAAAAATGAGATCTATCTCCCCAGTGTCTCTTTTTTCGAATTCCAATTAAATTCTCTAAATTTGCGCCTAAATAACGATGAAACAACTCCGATTACTTGTCTCTAAAGACTATTTACTTTACCAAGTTGCCAATGCGAAAAGCGTCTTGGAAGAAAAAGAACTGATTTTAGATCTGGAGCAAGAGCAGCATTCATTTTTGACCCCTATTACGGAACTACTTAAAAATTCGTTCGATAAGATAGAGGTTTATTCTGCCTTTAATCATTTCACAATGATGCCTGAGGGGTTTTCAGAGCACGAATTGGGACTGGATCTTCTTTCCCTCAATGCATCTATTGAGAAAGACAAAGAAGAACTCATGTTAGCGGTGAATAAAAAACACGCCGTTCAGTTCTACTATACCTTTCCAAAGGATCTTTACCAGATACTTAAGCAAAGTAAGCAAAGTAATCAGAGTACAAAATTCAATTTCTCAGGCGAAAAGTTTTTAAGTAAGATCACGGTTAAAAAACCAAAAGAGGTTCACATTAATTTGTATCAGAACCAATGTGAGTTCTTTGCATTTGCGAATAAAAAAGTAGTACTCTACAACCATTTAGACTTACAATCCGAAGTGGATTTTCTTTATTTCATCCTTTTCACGTTAAGCAAGATCGATTTCTCACTTAGAGAAACGAGATTTCACATTTACGGCGAAACCGCGCAGAACGAAACATTTATATCGGAACTAAATAAATTTGCGAGCCACCTTAAAATTCCATTCGACAATTTGCCGAAAAAGAATTTCATTTTAAATTAGACCCAAGAACTCAGACGATGTTTAGAATTATATCAGGTAGATGGAAAGGCAAACGAATTGCTGCTCCCAAACATTTCGAGGTGCGTCCGACCACGGATTTCGCAAAGGAAGCGCTGTTTAGCATTCTAGAACACCGTCATG
Source organism: Bacteroidota bacterium (assembly GCA_023387375.1). GTDB lineage: Bacteria > Bacteroidota > Bacteroidia > Flavobacteriales > Weeksellaceae > Planobacterium_A. The sequence continues at coordinate 20,544 of JAEWIE010000028.1, forward strand.
ACATCGAGTTTCTAACCGTGCTTGATCTATTTGCAGGAATCGGATCAATCTCTCTTGAATTTGCCTCTAGGGATTGCAAAGACATCACTGCGGTTGAAATGAACCCTAAGCATTGCGCGTTTATTAATGCGACTGCTGCAGACTTAGACATGGCTTTGCAAATTAACGTTCAACGTGCCGATGTCTACGAATACCTAAAGAAGAACCGTAGCAAAAAGCAGTTTGATTTGGTTTTTTGTGACGCGCCATTTGAATCCACCGATGAGGCTCACTACCAAAAACTAATCGACCTCGTTTTAAATGGAGATTTTCTTAAACCTGGTGGAACCTTTGTTTTAGAGCATACAACGCGCCTAAAACTTAGGCATCCTGCAATTCTTGAAAATAGAAAGTATGGAAATATCACCTTCTCCTTCCTTCAAAAGCCTGAAACAGAAGTAGAATCAGACGCGTTAGAGACGCCGGTTATAGAGGCCTAAATTCTAAAGGAATCGCTTTTCCAAAAATCTTTTTTGAAATCTTTTCAAAGTTTTTCGTTACGTCTGAGACGTAGAAATGATACTCCGCATTTGGGTTTTCACTTTGCAGCAGACCGCTTGATTCAAGGATGAATTTCAATTGACCTACCACAATACTTGGAGAATCGATAATTCGTACGCGGTTGCCATAAAACTGTTTAATCTCATCGATTAGCAAAGGATAATGTGTACATCCTAAGATCAAAGTTTCAATGTTTTTAAGCTTATTGTGACTTAAATAATTGTAAATAATGGCACTTGTGATGGGATGATTACGAAAACCTTCCTCAATGGCAGGTACTAAGAGTGGAGTTGCAAGTTCATCCACATGAATGAATTTGTTATGCTTACGAATGCTTTTTCTATAGAGACCAGAGTTCACTGTCGCTTTGGTTGCAATCACACCTACATTGGTATGGATCTCAAAAGCTACCTTTTCTGCCACAGGACTAATCACATCAATAACGGGGACTCTTCCATCCACAAGTTCTTTGATTTCTTTTAGCGCATTCGCGGTTGCCGTATTGCACGCAACTACGATCGCTTTGCAACCCTGGTCTAGTAAAAATTGAGTAATTCGGCGGCAATAGCCTTGAATCGCCTCAGGAGATTTATCCCCGTAAGGCAAATGCTTTGTATCGCCGTAATAAATAAAATTTTCCTTGGGAAGAACTTTACGAATTTCTCTGGCGACGGTCAGTCCTCCTACACCCGAATCAAATATTCCAATAGGCATATCTGCACGAAGAGAAGAGTAATCTGGTTTTTTTATTTTCAAAGCGATAAAAATTTGTTGCAAAAATACAAATATTATTTCTCGTATCGATTTCCTTACCGAGCCACAAGTCTAGATTTTGAACAAATCGGAAGCAATCCCGTCTGCCATAAACCAATGCTCCGAAGGAATCACAAGACGACTCCCTTCCATCTTCAAATAACCGTTGTCAATTTTCGGAGTCAGCTCATTTCCAAAATGAGCAAGAATTTCGGAGGAAAATTCAGATTGAAGTCTTTTTAAATCCACACCTTTTCGGGTGCGAAGTCCAATCATTAGCATTTCATTGTAACGGTCCTTTTCTTTAAGAATTTCCTCTTCAATGGGAAGCTCTCCTTTTTGAAGGGACTGAATGTATTTTGTATTGTTTGAAACGCTCCAACTTCTTTTGGATTTCCCGTCATAGGAATGCGCTGAGGGTCCAATTCCAAGGTAAGGAGAATAATTCCAATAGGAGGAATTGTGTCTTGATTCTTTTCCAGGCACAGCAAAATTTGAAATTTCATAGTGACTAAGTCCTTGCGTTTTTAGAAATTGAGACATCCAATGAAACTGGTCGTTTTGAAGGGCTTGACTTGGTGGAGGAACGATTTTCTCTTGGACCCAATGACTTAAAGTCGTCTTCGGCTCCACTGTGAGGGCATACGCAGAGATATGAGGAATCTCAAGCGACATGGCAATTCGAAGATTCTCTTGCCAGATCTCCATATTGGAGGTCATGGCTCCGTATATGAGGTCAATCGAAAGATTTTCAAATCCAAAGTCCTGACTTCTCTTAATGGAATCGACAGCTTCCGAGGCGGTGTGCGCCCTATTCATCAGAATCAGATCGTCCTTGAAAAAACTTTGAGTTCCGATCGAAAGTCTATTAATCGGTGTTTTTGAAAGCGCTTGTAGTTTTGCTGCACACAAATCGTCGGGATTTGCCTCTAAAGTAATTTCAATATCCTCCTGCCAATCAAAATAACGCTGCGTCTTTTCGAGAAGTGCCCAAATTTCATCTACTTCCAACAAAGAGGGTGTACCCCCTCCAAAATAAATAGAAGAAAGAGGCTTTTTCTCAAGTTCGCCTTCACGCAGTGAAAGCTCCTTGTGGAGCGCAAGTAAGAGGTCCTGTTTCTGATTTAAAGAAGTGGAAAAATGAAAATTGCAATAGCTGCATTTCTGTTTGCAAAAAGGAATGTGGAAGTAAATCATACGTCCTAATTAATTATGCTCTAGATACGTCCTCCATTTGTCTAGTGCCTCCTGCATATCCTGAGGCATTGGACTTTCAAAAAACATAGGCTCTTTGGTGGTAGGGTGAATAAATCCAAGTGTATGGGCATGCAGTGCTTGACGCGGAAGCACTTCAAATACATTTTTAATAAACTGCTTGTATTTCGGTAAATTTACGCCTCTTAGGGCTACATTTCCTTCATATCTTTCGTCATTAAAAAGCGTATGACCAATGTACTTAAAATGCGCTCTAATTTGATGCGTCCGTCCAGTTTCGAGGCGACATTCGACCCAAGTCATATGACGAAATCTCTCTTTTACCTTGTAATGAGTCACGGCATGTTTCCCGCTACTTCCATCTGGGAAAACGGCCATCTGCATGCGATTCTTCTCATGCCGACCAATGTTTCCTTCGATCGTGCCTTCATCCTCTACTAGGTTTCCCCAGACAAAGGCCCAATAAAGACGTTTTGTTTTTCGTTCAAAAAACTGCTTCGCTAGGAAGCTTAAGGCATATTCTGATTTTGCGATGACCAGCAGTCCTGAGGTATCCTTATCAATTCGATGCACTAGACCCACGCGGTCTAAATCGCTTTTCTCATTGTTCTTCTCAAAATGAAATGCCAGCGCATTTACTAGAGTTCCGTCCCAATTCCCATGGCCAGGATGTACCACCATCCCTGGAGGTTTATCGACAACCAATACGTCCGAATCTTCGTATACAATATTCAAAGGAATATCCTGAGGAACAATTACATTTTCTCTAGGAGGACGCGTTAATAAAACAGAAATCTCATCACCGGGCTTGACCTTGTAGTTTTGTTTCACGGGCGTACCGTTCACAACCACATTGCCTGCTCTACAGGTCTGCGAGAGTTTGTTTCTTGAGGAATTTTGGCGGAAAATAAGTAAATACTTGTCTATGCGAAGTGGCACCTGCCCAGGGTCTACCTTGAGGCGCAAATGTTCATACAGTGCTGCTGTTTCCTCCTGTTCTTCCTGAGAATCTTCGATTTGCTCAAAGTCTAATTCAGAATCTTGATCTTCTATTTCGTTATAATTCTCACTCATCCTCTATTGAAAATAGCTTCATGCAAAGGCTGAAGCTATTGTATTTTTATGATTTGAATTCCTAAAAGTTACTCCACAATTACTTTTCTAGCCTTTGGCTTGGGTTCTTCTTTCGTTTCTGAAGTTTTAGGAGTCGTTGATTTTTCAGTCGTTACTTTTGGTGTTTTTGCAGGTTCCGTCGGTTTTGATTTTGGCGTAGGATCCGGTTGTGGCGCTGTAGGAGTTCTTGAGGCAGGCTCTATCGGATCCGAATTGTCTTCCCATTCAATAGGAGCCGGCGCCCTTTCAATCTGCATTCTATAAATGGAATTAAGCTGCTGAATTTTCCCCATCATTTGGGCAGGAATTTTCTTACTAGCCCAAAAGTCAACCTGCATTCCTTGGTCCCTAATGGCTCCCCCTTCAGGGTCTTGGTAATATACAATATCCGATTGATCTCGATTTTGGTCTTCAAAATCAATGAGTCCAATTTCAAACAAGTTGTTTGTGATAACCGCTTTGGCTTCTTGAACGGTGAGCCCTACTAAGTTTGGTACCGTTACATTTCGTTTAGGGCCTGTACCAATGACTAAATCAATGCTGGAAAAACGAGGAAGTTTCATTCCTGGTTTCACAATCGTTCCTCCTCTTTGCATACGAATCACCGCATCTCTCTGAATATTAGGCTCGTATATTGTATCTCCGACCTGAAGCCCAATGGAGGCTAATTGTCTAAAAGCAAGACCTTTGTACTGATCTAAAATATCAGGTACTTGAACCGGTGCATAAGTCCGAGGGTTCACTTTTAAAAGAATGGCTCTTCCGCCTTTTACTCGAGAACCTGCAGCAGGATAGATTTGCAAAACCTGAAAAGGTTTAAACTTAGGATCAAATTTAAAACTATCCACTTCGTAATGAAGTCCATTGTCGTCCAGTACTTCAATCGCTTTGTGTACCGAAAGATTTACAACATTGGGAACGGGGATTTCTTCCCCATGATTGGTGTGGACTTCAAGCCAACGAAAGGTAAGCCAAACTAAGGCTAAAAATACAATGGCAGCGAGAAGTATATTCCCTAATACCTTCCAGTGAAAAAGCGATTTAAACATACAATATCCTTGTTACAGAACACAAATATAACTAATAATTTAAAAACGAGATCGGATTTTCATGCCCTCTAAGTGCAAGAACATAATTTTTTTTCAAAAATCCGTTAGCTTAAACAAAATTGCTAAATTTGCCTTACCCTTAAGGTAAAGTAAATATGAACAAAAAGAACGTTGCCGTGGTCATGGGCGGTTACAGCGAAGAATACAAGGTTTCGCTTAAGAGTGGAAGGCTTATTTATGAGTCCCTAGATCGGGAAACTTACAATGTTTATCGCGTTGTCATCTTGCAAGACGAATGGTATTTTCTTGACGACAACGACCAAAAAGTGGAGATAAATAGAGCCGATTTTTCCGTCGAAATGCAAAGCGGATATGTTCTTAAATTCGATGTTTGTTTTAATATCATTCACGGAAGGCCGGGTGAGAATGGAGAACTGCAAGCCTATTGGAATACGATTGGGCAAAAATACACCGGATGCAACTTTTACCAAAGTGCCTTAACGTTTAACAAAAAAGATACTTTGGCGGTTCTAGCCAAGTACCAGGTTCCTTCTGCGAAAAGTGTCTATTTACGTAAAAACGATCCGATTGAGGCCGAAAAAATAATTGAAAGCTTAGGACTTCCTCTTTTTGTAAAGCCGAACCAAAGTGGCTCTTCGCTCGGAATTACCAAAGTAAAATCACTTGAAGAGTTTCCAGAAGCGCTCCAAACTGCGTTTGCCGAAGATGATGAAATTTTAATTGAAGAGTTCTTAGACGGAATGGAAGTCTCTGTAGGCGTAGTCGATTTCAAAGGTAAAACGACAGTTCTAGGAATCACAGAAATCGTTCCTGAAACCGAATTCTTTGATTACGCTGCAAAATACCAAGGGGCTTCTCAGGAAATTACACCTGCGAGAATTTCAGATTCCATTAGAGAGAAAGTCGAGAAAATGGCCATTCGCGCTTACGACTCCCTAGGAATGAGTGGATTCTCAAGAAGTGAATTTATTATTGTGGATCAGACCCCCTACATGCTAGAGATGAATACCAATCCTGGATTCTCGCCCACTAGCATTTTGCCTCAACAAGCAGCCCATTTTGGACTCAGCATACAAGAACTCTGCGGAAATGAAGTGGAGAAAGCATTTAACAAACCTCTTTAACTACGCTTATGAGAATTGCGGTATTTCCGGGATCCTTTGACCCGATCACATTAGGACATTTTGACATTGTAGAGCGCGCAGCGCCTCTATTTGACAAAATCATTATTGCTATTGGGCAGAACTCTCAAAAGAAGTATATGTTTTCTTTAGAGCAGCGAAAAGAATTCATTCGCAATACATTTAAAGATTTCCCCAATGTGGAAGTGGACAATTTTGAGGGACTCACCATCGATTATTGCCGTAGCAAAAATGTCAATTTCATCCTTCGAGGACTAAGAAATCCAGCGGACTTTGAATTTGAAAAAGCTATCGCTCAGACCAACCGAACGCTTACGCAAGAAAATAAAATTGAAACGATTTTCCTTCTAACTTCTTCTGGAAAATCCTTTATTTCAAGTAGCATTGTCAGAGAAATCATTACCTTTAAAGGCGAATATGAACTGCTAGTACCTACAGCGGTACGCGTCTAATAACTTACTAATATTGGAAATCCATCACAATTTCAACCTTTTCATAGAGGTTGTAGGAACCCTCGCCTTTGCGATGTCTGGTGCTTTTGCCGCGATGCAAAAACGCCTTGATCCTTTTGGTGTACTGATTATTGCCTTTGTTACCTCCGTAGGAGGCGGGACCGTAAGAGACTTACTTTTGGGAGTTGATGTTTTTTGGATGCGGGATATGCTCTATCCCTTCACGATTTTAATCGGAACGATTCTGGCCTTTATCGTCAAATCTTTTGAACGAAATTTCAAGGTCACCCTTTTTATTTTTGACAGTTTTGGTCTTGGGCTTTTTACCATTATCGGAATCCAAAAAGGTTTAAGTCAGGAGCTTCACCCTTTAATCTGTTTAACGCTAGGAACGATCACAGGATGCTTTGGTGGGATCTTAAGAGATACCTTCCTCAATCGAATTCCTCTTATTTTCCGAAAAGAGATTTATGCCACGGCCTGTATTATAGGAGGAGGGATATTCCTTTCTCTCATTCGATATACGAATCTGCGGTACGTCATCGTTCAAATCACCACCATTCTACTTATTGTACTGATTCGAACCCTTGCCGTCAAATACCACTGGCAGATGCCTAAGTTTTACGACCAAAGAACCAATTTTGAAGATTAAGATCAGCCAAACTAAAATGGAGCAGCCTGCAATTAAATTGCAGGCTGATTCTTTTTAGTCTATGTAAAAGCTTTCTACTACTAAGAGAACTTACCTCTTTGTCTCATGTGCGGATTGTGCATATGCTTTTGCATAGAAGGCATTTTTAACTGATCTTTCATCATTTTGATTTGATCGGTCATCATTCCTGCGCTGTCTAATTTTTTAGCTTCTTCTAAGAGTCTTTGCCCTTCTTGCTTACGACCTTTTGAGATGGCCACAGCCGCTAAATTCAAGTGTGCCATAGCTCGATCGTGCTTCATATTAAGCCCATATTCAAGTGCTTTCTTCATTAGAGGCTCTACTTTTGCAGGTTGATCCTGCGCTAGGGTTAGACCTTGCATATAGTGGAAGTATCCGTACTGCGATTTATGCAATTGGGTTTTATAATGGGTAATGTTTGATAGCCACTGCGCTGCTTTTTCTGTATTTTGCTTACGCATTTGCCAAAACGCAAGGAGAATGTTTTCGTTTTTGAAAAACAGCGCAATTGGAACTGCACTAAGAATAAAAACGACAATTCCCCACCCTGTTTCACGGGTGAAAAACATCATATAGATCCCTAGACCTATTAAAAGTGCAGCAAATACTAATTTTATATATTTATTCATTTCTATTTTTATGTGTTGCAAAGATAAAAAAATGCCTTTAAAAAGGAAGTTCTTCTATGGGTAAATCCTTCCGCTTACTACTTAGTCTATTCTCGAGAGTTTCTTATTTTCAAATCTAAGCTTCTGTTTTCTTTTCGGCGTCTCTTCGCTCGTAGGTTTGAAAACAAAGGTCATACCTATTTTTTTCATCAGCCTCTTCGCAAGTCTCACTTGTTTTGATCCAAATTTTAGGATCAATTTTAGGAAAGAAAGTATCGGCCTCAAGCTCGGCCTTAACTAGGGTCACTTCCAGACGATCCGCATTTTCAATGGTTTGCTCATAAAGACTTCCTCCACCAATGACATAAATATCGGGATTGATTTTCTTTGCAAATTTGAGCGCTTCTTTAAGGCTTCCTACAACTAGAACGCCCTCTATAAACCAATCTTTCTTTCTACTTACAATAATGTTGGTTCGATTGGGAAGCGGCCGACCAATACTCTCAAAGGTTTTTCGACCCATGACAATGGGATGGTCAGTCGTGAGCTTCTTAAAGTGTTGTAGGTCCTTTGGCAGATGCCAAAGAAGTTGATTGCCCATTCCAATTTCTCGGTTCTGCCCCATGGCCACGATTAGCGTTGTCATTTTTTTTGAATTTTGACAAAAATAGCACATAATTTGTATATTTACGAGGCATTAAACCATATAATATTTAAACTATGAGAAATAAGGGTTGTCTTAGCGCAGGTACCATTGGAATTGCACTAGTCGTCATTGCGGCTATATTATTCTTTTGGGGGAAAAATGCCTACAACAGTTTTGTTCAAGGAGAACAAAAAGTAAATGCACGTTGGTCTAACGTGGAGACCGTGTACCAAAAACGTGCGAATCTAATTCCAAACTTGGAAAGAACCGTAAAATCGTATGCGCAATTCGAACAGGAAACCCTTACGGGTGTGGTAGAAGCTAGATCCAAAGCCACCTCTGTTACCATTGACCCAACGAATATGACCGAGGCAGACATGGCCAAATTCCAGGCTGCACAAGGAGAACTCTCAGGAGCACTTAGTCGATTAATGGCCGTTGTTGAGCAATATCCAAATTTAAAAGCGGACCAGCAGTACATTAACTTCCAAAGAGAGTATACTGCCATTGAAAATTCCATCCGAGCGGAAACCGTAACTTATAACGGCGCGGTGGAAGAGTATAACAATTTAGTGAAGACCTTCCCTAACAATGTGCTTGCAGGCTTATTTAACAAAGGAGAAAAGCCTTATTTCAAATCTACTGCGGGATCGGAAGTAGCGCCTGAAGTCTTTTCAAATTAAAAAAGAAATGAAAAAGTCTTTCCTTTCAGAATCGCAAATGTCCTCCCTTGTGGAGGCCATTTGTGAGGCTGAAAACCACACCAGTGGTGAGATACGAGTCCATATTGACGCGACAACCCCCGAGGACAATGCGGCGGTGGCTTTTGCTGCTTTCAAGAAATTGGGTATGCAAAACACAAAAGAGCGCAATGGCGTTTTGTTTCATGTCAATTTTGAACAGAAGTATCTAACCATTATTGGGGACGAAGGAATTCATAAAAAGGTAAAGCAGCAATTCTGGGACAATCTGCACGACGAGATCACTTCTGACTTTGCCAAAGGCCGCTTTTACGAGGCTTTAAAAGAGGCCATTTTAAAAACAGGCCAAGAACTTAAAAACTATTTCCCTATTCAAGGGGGAAATCCAAACGAACTATCGAATGAGATTACATTCTCGTAACTTTTTAACGATCCTATTTTCTTTTGTTTTTAGCGCATTTCTATGGGCACAATACACGGTACCTGAAAAACCGAAGGTTCTTTATCCTGTCTATGATGAGGTGGGGATCCTTTCTAAAGAGCAGCAGGATTTATTAAACGAGAAACTCATCAAATTTGAAGATTCGACTTCCACCGAGATTGAACTCATTATCATCCCCTCTACAAAGGGCGAAGATGTCAATTTTGTGGCCTGGCAGTTTGGTCAGACCTGGAAGATCGGTAAAAAAGAAGTAGACAACGGAATTGTTCTTCTTGTGGCCGTGGACGATCGAACAATTTCGATTCAGCAAGGCCGCGCCGTTGAAAAATACCTTACCGCGGCGGTTGCAGGGCAAATCATTGACTATCTTATCACTCCTAGTTTCAAAAACGGAGATTATTATACGGGACTTGATCGGGGCACTACCGCCCTAATGGAAGCTGTCCAAGGACAGTTCAAACCGATTGTCAAAGACCACTCAGGCGAGGGGCTACCTAGCACAGGCCGAATACTTGTGATCTTTTTTATTGTCCTGTTTTTCTTAATCATTATTTCGAAAAGCGGTGGTGGCGGTGGCGGTGGCTATCGTGACGAGGACCGCGACGTTATCTTAAGCAAACGAGGCAGAAGATCCTATCCGGGAGGATTCTTTCCCTTCCCTCCCATAGGGGGCGGAGGATTTGGTGGAGGAAGCTTCGGAGGAGGAGGCGGATTCGGTGGCTTTGGAGGTGGAGGAAGCTTTGGAGGAGGAGGCGCTTCAGGCGGTTGGTAGTAAGATTCAAATCTACTTTCTGTAAAAATAATGAGAATTACTTGAGATTTTTCTCCCTAATCCTATCAATAAGAACTTTTTTTTCACTATATTCGAACTCCAATCCTTTTTTTGTGAAAAACACTCTGGTCATCTTTGCGCATCCTTTTTTGGAATATTCGTATTCCAACCGGGTTCTTATCAATTTTTACGAAAGACATCAGCACTACGATTTCCTTGATCTCTACGAACTTTATTCTGATTTTCATATTCCTGCGTTTAAGGAAAGAAAACGACTTGCAAAGTACGACCGATTTATATTCCACTTCCCGATTATTTGGTTTGGTGCCCCACCGCTTTTAAGGCTTTGGCTTGATGAGGTATTAGACCCCACGTGGATTAATCCAGATATAGAGAATCCCTTTGAAAACAAGGAAGTCTTTATTTTAACCACGACAAGGAGCAAAGAAAGATCCTTTGGACCCTCTGGCAAACACAAATACACAGTTGAGGATTTAATTAGTGGGCTTATTGTGACACTAAGAGCCTTTGAGGCTGATCTAAAACCGACCTTTATTGTGTATGAGGCCGAACATCTAACCAAAAAAGAAATTATTCAACACAAGCAAAACTTTATAAAACTCCTTTCAAGCTAATGGAAACCTCCTTTGCAATGAACCTACTGATTTTCTTAGGAGCGGCTATCATCATGGTGCCTCTCGTACGAAAACTTGGACTTAGTTCGGTAATCGGTTACATCCTAGGCGGAGTCATTATTGGTCCCTTTGTTTTGCAACTCACTGGAAAACAAACCGACGGTATTATGCATGCCACCGAATTTGGTGTCATCATGCTTCTTTTCATCGTAGGACTTGAATTAGAACCTAGAAAGTTCTGGTCAATGCGTAAACGCATTATTGGACTAGGTCTCTCTCAAGTGACCCTCACCATTGGACTTTTATTTTTGGCCTTTATTCTGGCGGGTTGGAGAGTCAATCAGGCCATAGCCGTTGCTATGTGTTTTGCCCTTTCTTCCACTGCCATTGTTTTGCAAATGCTACAGGAGAAAAACTTAATTAAAACGACCGTAGGAGAAGCCTCTTTTGCGACGCTTCTGTTTCAAGATATTGCTGTGATTCCCATTCTTGCGATCCTGCCCATGATCGCAAAATTTGAAATAAAAGAAGAAAACGAGGTTCAAATACTTATGCAAAATTTGCCCGAATGGATGCAAGGGGGCACCGTGATCTTGGGCGTAGCTCTTCTCGTGCTCTTAGGGAAATACGTTTTTGTGCCATTCTTAAGGTACGTCTCAAAAGCGGGAATGAGTGAACTCCTTACCGCTTCTTCTCTATTTTTAGTCATTGGTGTTTCGGAACTTATGGTAGCCATTGGGCTCTCTCCTGCTTTAGGTGCCTTCCTTGCGGGCGTGATGCTTGCCAATAGTGAATTTAGGCACGAACTTGAAGCGCAAATCAATCCCTTCAAAGGACTATTGTTAGCTGTCTTTTTTGTGAGTGTAGGAGCGATGATCAACTTCGCGACCATTGCAAGAGACCCGCTCTTTATTTTCTCCACTGTGGTGGTTGTGCTTGCCATCAAACTTCTTGTTCTTTATGCGATCGGTAAGTTTTTTCATATCGAGACCAAACAGAATTTCTTCTATGCCTTTGCCCTCTCACAAGTCGGAGAATTCGCGTTTGTACTGCTCAATTACTCCCAAGACTTATATCTAATCTCCTCTACGCTAAACTCCCAAATGATGGCCGTCACGGCCATTACAATGACCATCACCCCGCTACTTCTTATCTTTTATGAGAAAAAACTCGCTCCTAAGTTCACTATAGGAGAATCCGATGATAAACCCTTCAATATTCTAGATACTAAGATTCAGGAAAAGAAAATCATTATTGTGGGCTTCGGCCATTTTGGAAGTACCGTAGGTAGACTTTTACGAGCCAGTAAGATCGCCGCGACCGTACTAGATTACGATCCTGAAAGAATCAAAGTACTTCGAAGTTTCGGATTCAAAGTTTTCTATGGCGATGCCACAAGACTTCCCATTTTAAGAGCAGCCGGAATCGCAGAGGCTGAAATTTTGGTACTCTCTCTAGACGATCCCGAATCCAATAAATTCATCGCAGAAACCGTTCGGGAACACTATCCTAAAGTGAAAATTTTTGTCCGTGCTAAAAATAGACTGGATGCTTATTATTACCTCAACCATGGGATTGATAAGATTTACCGCGAAACCTTAGGAACCGCGGTCGATATGGCTGTGGATGTACTAAGCGAAACGGGCATGCGTAAATACGCAGCCCGTCGACTCGGTAAACGATTTATGAACATCGATAGACTCTCTGTTCGAAAAATCGCAAAAGATTATAAAGAAGGGGAAGGACTAAGCTTTTCGACTCGTGAATCGATTCAAAGAGAGGAAGCTCTGCTCTCTTTAGACAATCTAAATTTCGATACGCACGACTGGAACGATTACGACGAATCCGAAAATGAGAATCTTCCTTAATTCATAGAAACGGATCCACCGGAACTAGCATGCCTTGTTAAAATCACATTTCCTTTTCTAAGAATAGTTACGTCTCCGCTGCTACTTGCACTGGCATTCGCTCTTTGAGAAACCGCCACCTTAACATCCCCGCTGCTACTGGCTTTGATCTGTGCATCTTCCACCACGAGCGACTCGGCTTTAATATCGCCAGACGAACTTGCTTTTAAATTTGCATTTCTTGCTTTTCCACTTAATTTGAGATCTCCTGAAGAGGAAGCCTCTGCTGTTAAATTAAGAGCCCAAATCCTTCCTGAATAGTCGCCACTACTAGAAACGTCTAACACAAGGTCATTTGCTTCCACATCGCCCGTTATACTACCAGAGCTTGAAGCTTTTAAATGCATCCTTTCTTGCGTGAATTTGCTTTGAATCACAATGTCGGCGGAGGAATCCGCAGTCACTCCTGCAAGCTTATTTGTGTAAATTTTTGCTCTCACTTTGTGAACTCCTCGAATCGATGTTCCCGGTTTAAAGGTAATGTGAAGCTCGCTTCCTCTTGAATCGACTAGGACTTTGTCTAAAATAGATTCCGGCGCAGAAATAACTACTTCTTGGCGATTAGATTGAATGATTTCCGCATCAATGGAGGTAGAAACCCGAACGGATTCGAAGGAAACCTTAAATGATTTTTCACTTGTAGGTCCTGAGGCTACGATTTGATCCTGCGAGACCCAATTCGAAATAACCCCCTGAGGATCTGAAGAATTACAAGCGAGCAAAGCTTGAGAAAGTAGGCAAACGATTAGAACTTTTTTCATATTATTAATTTTAAGAGTAATCAAATTTAAGATTTTGTATCTTTATCTCCTATTATCATAACAACTCACCAATGAAAAACATTACTTCATTAGTTTTAATTTCGTCGTTGGCCCTTTCAACCACGGCTTGCACTACAATGAAACAATCTACTTCCAGCGCAGAATCTTCTGCAAATGCGCAAGACCCTAGCATGCAGAACAATCCTTTTTTAACCAAAAGTCCTTTGCAATACCAAGCTCCCCAATTTGATAAAATAAAGGATGCGCACTTCAAACCTGCTTTTGATTACGGGCTTAAGATTCAAAAACAAGAATACGAAGCCATTGCAAACAATCCAGAGGCGCCTACTTTTGAGAATACCGTACTTGCGATTGAGAACAGTGGTGAGGTCTTAAGAAGAGCACTAACCGTTTTTTACAACCTAAGTAGCTCCAACACAAATCCAACGATTCAAAAACTAGAAGAAGAGTACGCTCCCATTTTAGCGGGCCACTCCGATCTACTTTATCTGAATGATAAAATCTGGCAAAGACTTAAAAAAGTGAGCACCGAAGGTCTGGACAAAGAAAGTCAAAGACTACTAGAGTATTACAAACAGAATTTCCAAATTGCAGGTGCCGACTTATCTGCTGAAAACAAAAAAGAATTAAAAGCAGTCAACGCAGAGCTTGCGACGCTTTCTACTCAATATTCAAACAAACTCTTAGAAGCAAGAAAACAGGGCGGACTTTACGTCACCGACGTAAAAGAATTGGATGGTCTTTCTGCAGACCAACTAGCGGCAGCTCAGAGTGATGCGAAAGCAGCGGGCCACGATTCGGGCTATCTTCTTGCACTTCAAAACACTACGCAGCAACCTCTTTTGCAAAGTCTAAACGTAAGAAGCACGAGAGAAAAACTCTTTAAAGCCTCTTGGTACCGAGCGGAGAAAAACGACAACGCAGATACTCGCTTCGTTCTTGAAAAAGAAGCCCTTTTGCGTCTTAAGAAAGCAAAACTAATGGGCAAAAGTTCGTTTGCAGAGTGGAAACTACAAGACCAAATGGCAGCATCTCCTGACAAAGCAATTAAACTGCTTGCGCAGCTTGCCACTCCTGCTGTAGAAACGGCAAAACGAGAAAGAGATGAAATACAAGCTCTTATTGACAAGCAAAATGGAGGATTCAAACTTCAGCCTTGGGATTGGAATTACTATGCAGAACAAGTACGAAAAGCAAAATACGATCTTGATGAAAATGAAATCAAGCCTTATTTTGAGGTTCAAACGGTTTTAGAGAAAGGAGTTTTCTATGCCGCAGAGCAGTTCTACGGAATCACCTTTAAGAAACGCACGGATCTTCCTGTTTACCATCCAGACGTAGTTGTATACGAAGTTTTTGATAAGGACGGAACCTCCATGGCAATCTACTACTTAGATTTCTACACACGTAGCAACAAAGGTGGAGGGGCTTGGATGAGCAACTTTGTAGATCAATCTCACCTTCTAGGCCAAAAACCCGTTATTGTCAATGTATTCAATTACCAGAAACCTGCAGAAGGAAAACCTTCTCTCATTTCTTATGACGATGTAACTACCATGTTCCATGAATTTGGACATACACTTCACGGACTCTTTGCGAATCAAAAATACGTTTCTCTTTCCGGGACTGCAACCCCTAGAGACTTTGTGGAGTTCCCTTCACAAATCAATGAATTCTTTGCGCTAGAACCCGCCGTACTAAAGAACTACGCACTTCATTACGAGACAAAACAACCAATGCCTCAGGCCCTAGTGGATAAAATCAAAAAGGCAAGTTCCTTTAACCAAGGGTATTCCACGACAGAGCTCGTTTCTGCTGCAAGTATTGATATGGGATGGCACTCCGTGAAAAATGAAAATGAGTTTAAACCTACCCTTGAATTTGAAAAAGAAACCCTAGCTAAATTTGGATTCAATTTAGCGCAAGTTCCACCAAGATATCACTCTCCCTACTTCGCCCATATCTTTGGAGGAGGTTACTCCGCGGGATATTACGCATATATGTGGGCAGATATGCTAAATGCTTCTGCTTGGGATTACATTACTACCCACGGAGGAATGACTCGTGAAAATGGAGATCGCTTTAGAAAGTACATCCTCTCTGTTGGTAACTCAACCGATCTAAACACCGGCTTTAAAGAGTTTACAGGAAAAGATCCAGACCTTACACCTCTTTTAAGAAGCAAAGGATTCATCAAATAATCTTTAAAAAGGCACAAGACCCAAATAAATAGCGGTTGCAAAGCGAAAGTTTTGCAACCGCTATTTATTTTGAAAAACCAAAACCCTATTCGAGCAATAGCAGTTCATTTCTAAAGCACTCGGCTTTTGCGTATTTTTAACCTATGAAACCTACTACTCTCTACAATCTTTACTTATTAAAAACGATTCCGATTTCTTATTTGGCGGGTGTGCGAATCAAATCCTTGGACGCTCGATCTTGCCGTTCAAGTGTAAAACTAGGACTCTTCAATCAAAACCCATTTCGCTCCATGTTTTGGGCGGTTCAAGGGATGGCTGCTGAGTTTTCCACTGGAATTTTATGCGCTGATAAAATCCGAAAATCGAACCGAAAGATCTCAATGCTCGTGGTGCAAAACAAAGCAGAATTCACGAAAAAAGCCGTAGGAAGGATTCATTTCACCTGCAAACAGGGCGAAGAAATTGAAAAGACGATTCAGCTAGCCATTGAATCAGCAGAAGGACAAACTCTCTGGCTTCATTCTACAGGCCTTAATTCTGAGGGAGAGGTTGTATCTAAATTTGATTTCCTCTGGAGTTTTAAAGTAAAAAGCTAAAGCCTTTTTTATACCTAAAAACAAAGGGCGATTCTTTTTTAGAATCGCCCTTTGTTTTGCTTTGTTTCCCCTTAATTCTTTTCTCCTTTTAAATGAAGATCAAAGTAATCTGTGACTTTTTGCATCAAATGGATGCGGTCTTTTCCAAGCACATTGTGCTTATGCCCTGGATAAACGAAGTAGTCTAGTTGAATCCCTTTGTCCACAGCCGCTTTCAGGAACTTAATAGAGTGCTGCCAAAGCACCACATCATCCTGCGCTCCATGAATCATTAAAAGGTCCCCTTTCAGATTCTGTACTTTATCAACCAAGTTTGCATTTTTGTATCCTTCCGGATTTTGACTTGGAGAGTCCATGTAACGTTCGGTGTACATGATCTCATACCAGTTCCAATCAATCACGGGCCCTCCTGCAACACCCGCTTTAAACACATCTGGGTAGGTAAGCATAAGGTTGGTGGTCATAAATCCACCGAAACTCCATCCGTGTACGCCCATTCTAGAGGAATCCACCTGCGGAATCGTTTTTAAGAACTCAACTCCTTTCAGCTGGTCCTTCATCTCTACTTCTCCTAAGTTTCTAAAGACTGCTCTTTCAAATTTTGCACCTCGGTTGCTTGAACCGCGCCCATCCATTGTAAAGACGATGTAGCCATTTTGAGCCATGTACTCATACCAAAGATTTCCACTTGCAGGGAAACTGTTGGTAATAAGTTGCAAATGAGGTCCATTGTATAGGTACACAATGACTGGATACTTCTTCGAGGGATCAAAATTGGTAGGCAGAATTAATTTGCCGTAGAGCGGCGTCCCGTCATCTGCATTAAGAGTGATATTTTTGATTTCAGGTCTTTCATAGTCTTGAAGAGGATCCTTACTCTTTACTAAAACACTTTTTTTCAAATCCGAAGTACGTATCACAGATACGACCCGAGGCACCTGGCTACTTGAATAAGAATCGTAAAGTACCGATCCGTCTGCACTTAACTTTCCACTATGCATTCCAGGCTCATGAGTAAGCTGCTGTACTTTTTTCGTTTTGTAATTCAGACGATAAAGCTGTCTTTCCAGAGGAGATTTTTCCGTGGAAATGTAGTAGAGTTCATTTTTCTTTGCATTAAACCCAAGCACTTCTGTGATGATAAAATCACCTTGGGTAAGGGCACCTACAAGACCTTTGTCCACATTGTAGTGGTACAAATGATTGTAGCCACTTCTTTCACTTTGCCATATAAAATCGGTGTTGGACCCTGGGAAAAAGGCAAGTGGATGTTGAGGCTCGACGTACTGCTCACTCTTCTCCTCAAACACCTGTTTTAGAAAAGCACCCGTAAGACTATACTGATTCATTTTTAAATCATTCTGATCTCGGTTTAAAACGCCCACGAAAATACTTTTCGAATCGGGACTCCAAGTGACGGCCGTCAGGTATTGTTCTTTGTCTCCTGGAATGTTTAAATAAGTGATTTTAGAGGTTTTAATATCGTAAATTCCAAGGGTGACTTCGTGTGATTTTTGGCCTGCCATTGGGTACTTCATATTCTCATTCTTCGCAGGATTTTTTGACCAGTCAATAATGGGATAATCCGCTACCATCGTTTGGTCCATTCGGTAAAAGGCAATCTTTTCCTGATCAGGAGAAACAAAAATACCTCTGTCAATTCCAAATTCATTTCTGTGGACAGCTTGTCCGTAAATAATGTTAGGATCTGTGCTTTTAGAAATAGCCCTAACCTTGTCTGCTTCTACATAGTATAAATTTTGATCTACGGTGTAGACCGCTGCATTTTTACCTTCTAAAAGTGTAATGTTTTCTGCCTCTTGAGGCACCTTGAAATAGAGACTCTTGGTCCAACCTTTGGAAGTCTTTGTTAAAAGAGTATACTGACCTTTGTCTTTGTAATAAGCGCTCGTAGCAGAAAGAAAACTAAGTGGGGGTAATTTTTCTAACCGATCCACCGTTTGAAGGTTTTGATTCACTTTTGCAAGGGAAACCAAGGTATCCGATTTTAGAGTCCCAAAATCAGTGATCATATAGCCATTTTTAACGGCGCTTAGATAACTTTTCGAATCTGAGGAAAAAGAAAACTGAGAGATATTCTCCACAGCTAGATTGCTGCGTAGCCCACTTACGGCCTCTGCCATTGTGTATTGCTTCTTTTGAGCCGTAAGTAATGTGGCCGAAAAGACTAAAAATAAAGGGAGTTTTGATAGTTTCATGCGTACAAATTAAATCGATCAAATGTACTGAAAAAATAAAAACTACACCTCATAAATAGCCTTAACCCTAGGGCTTAGTCCATTTCTAGAGCAAGTTCTTCCCAAAGAGCCATTTGCGTCTCAAGCTCTTTTTTCAAATTTTCGTAAGATTCAAGTTCCGCCTCCGAAGGATTATGGCTTGCAAACTCGGATTCTTTCTTTGCAATAGCCTCTTCTAGTTCACTAATGGTCTGCTCCGTTTTTTTTAGTTTGTTTTCTAACTGCTTTTGCTCTTTGGACACAAAACCTTTGGACTCCTCTTTTGGTTTTGCCGGCTCTGGCGCAGGTTTTACCTCAACAAGGCTCTCCTGCTTTTGACTGAGTTTAGCCTTTTCCATGGAGATTTCACGAATACTTTCTTTTTGGCGGAATTCTAAGTATTCATCCACGTTTCCTAAGAACTCTTTCATATGCCCGTCACGGAATTCAAAAATTTTATCCGCCAGACCTTGTAAAAATTCACGGTCGTGCGAAATTACAATCAGTGTCCCTTCAAATTTGTTGAGGGCTAACTTGATGATTTCCTTCGACTGAATATCAAGGTGGTTGGTCGGTTCGTCCATAATCAGCGTATTGAATGGACGTAGAAGAAGTTTACAAAGTGCGAGCCTATTTCTTTCCCCTCCGGAAAGTACCTGGGTTTTCTTATTTACATCCTCTCCTGAAAAAAGGAAGCTTCCTAGTAAATCTCTTACTCGAGGCCGGGTCTCCTCCGTAGCGGCATCTTCTGCTTCTTGGAGTACGGTTTTCCCTGGGGTAAGTACCTCTTCTTGGTTTTGGGCAAAATACCCAATATTTACGTTGTGCCCTAAGGTCCAACTTCCTGTATAGTCTTTAATATCCCCCGTTAGTATTTTGGCAAGGGTGGACTTCCCTTGTCCATTTTGACCTAGAAGAGCAATACGATCTCCTCTCTCGACAAAAAAATCTACGCCATCAAACACCTTTTTCCCGTCGTAGGCTTTCCCAAGGTTTTTCGCCTCAAAAATCACTTTCCCTGGAACCACACTTTGTACAAATCGAATATTAAATTTAGAAACGTCCTCGTTGTCGATTTCAATTCGTTCGATTTTGTCAAGTTTCTTAATAAGGGACTGCGCGAAGGAAGCTTTTGTCGCAGAGGCGCGGAAGCGGTTGATGTTGTCTTCCATCTGCTTAATCTCCGCATCTTGGTTCTTCTTCGCCTGCTGAAGCTTTTCGCGTCTTTCCTTTCTAAGTTCTAAGTATTTTGAATAATTGGCTTTGTAATCATCAATTTTGCGGTTATTGACATCAAAGGTACGGTTGCAAACCGAGGTCATAAACTGTTTGTCGTGACTCACTAGAACAATTGCGCCGTTATAGTCTTTTAGGAAGTTTTCGAGCCATATGATACTTTCCATATCGAGGTGGTTGGTTGGCTCGTCTAATAAAAGTAGATCGTTGTTTTGAAGTAGAAGCTTTGCCAGTTCAATTCTCATACGCCATCCCCCCGAAAAAGTATCCGTAATTCGAGAAAAATCATCCGCCTTAAATCCAAGACCAAGAAGTACTTTCTCCATATCTCCCTCTAGATTGTAGGCATCGTGGTGGTGTAAAATATCATTGAGCTCCGTCATTCGGGTAATTAGATCCGTATAAGCGTCGCTTTCGTAATCGGTTCGAATCGTCATTTGATGATTCACCTCTTCAAGTTCGGCTTTCCAAAGGTTAATCTGCTCAAAGGCTTGAAGTGTCTCCTCCCAAACGGTGCGGCCTTTGACAAACTCCAAGTCTTGTTTCAAAAACCCTATGGTGATAGATCCTTCAGGAACGACAACACCTTCGTAAAATTGAATCTCATTTGATAAGATTTTTAAAAGTGTGGATTTTCCCGCACCGTTCTTTCCCACAAGTCCGATTTTATCGTCTCGCTTGATGGTAAAGTTAGTGTCACGGAAGAGGTAATTTCCCGAATGATGAAGACCAAGGCCCTGAACTGAAAGCATAGTTGATAGTAATAAGTTTACGGGTGCAAAAGTACAAAAATTGTGTGAGGTATTTAAACGCCTAGTTACGCCTCAGGAAACCTTTTAAAAGTCCCTAAAAACGCTCAACATGGCTGCTTTAAATCTATTTTTCACTTACATTAGGCAAACTTAGATTTGACTCTCTTCCCGTAATAAGGTGCGAATTTTCTAAAGTGAAATTCTTGGAACTTAAAAGTTCTGTAAGGAGCATTTGCATCTGTTCTTTGGCCGCCTTGGGCAGGTGGGAAGCTTTTGCAGCCTCAATTACTTGCGCCTTGCTATTCTTTTGAATGTTAGAGAGATCCTCTCGGCTGAAGAGATTAAATAGCTGCTCTTCAATATTGTAATATTTGTATTCTGTCTCCGTAGAAAGAATCTCAGGTTCTGGAAACTCGAGAAGTCTTACCGTGCGAGTCTCTGAATCAATCTCCCATTTTAATTTCTCAAAATCATACCCTACAAGCACTTTTGCCTCCACAATGACCAGTGCTCTTTTCTTGGTCGGAATGAAATTAAAAAGCTTTTTGCTTTCCTCATAGTTGTAAATCTCACTAAACTGCCCTTCTGCAGAAACGACTTTAAAGACTTTCTTTAGACTTTGCGCTACTGTATGGGAACTTTCCGTTACCACAGGGGGAGTCGATTTCAATTTTCCAACGCTTAAATACATTAGAAGGCCCCCAAGGAGAAGACCTAAAACTAACATCATTAGAACCATCCCGCCGCCCTCAGGCGCATTTTGGGTAGAGAGTTTATAAAAGACATAGCCCATGAAAAGAATACACAGTACGCCTAAGACTCC
>JAEWIE010000040.1 GCA_023387375.1 Bacteroidota bacterium
ACGTCGGATTCTGTAATCTGACCCACTCCCTTGTGAAGGATATTAATTTGAATTTCCTCAGTAGAAAGCCTTTGTAGCTGATCTGAAAGCGCTTCCACAGAACCGTCCACATCCCCCTTAAGGATGATGTTAAGTTCTTTAAAGTCTCCAAGAGCAATACGTCTTCCAATTTCATCAAGCGTAAGATGTTTTTTGGTTCGGATCGATTGTTCTCTTTGAAGCTGCTCTCTTTTGTTTGCAATCGTTTTGGCTTCTTTTTCGTCTTCGAATACACGGAATTTATCCCCTGCTGTTGGCGCTCCATCTAATCCTAAAATAGTCACAGGAATCGAAGGCCCTGCACCTTCCATAGGTTTTCCTCTTTCGTCTAACATGGCTTTTACTTTCCCGTGGTTTTTTCCCGCAAGTACATAATCCCCTAATTTTAGAGTCCCCGATTGAATTAATACTGTGGAAATGTAACCTCTTCCTTTGTCTAAGGAAGCTTCAATCACTACTCCCTGAGCATTTTTATCTGGATTGGCTTTTAATTCAAGCATCTCTGCCTGTAAAAGAACTTTTTCTAAAAGTTGGTCTACATTGGTACCAAATTTCGCCGAGATTTCTTGCACTTGAATATTTCCTCCCCAGTCTTCTACTAAGATATTCATTGCAGAAAGCTGCTCACGAATACGGTCTGCATTGGAAGTCGGTTTATCCACTTTATTGATCGCAATGATCATCGGTACGCCTGCTGCCTGAGAGTGAGCGATTGCTTCTTTTGTTTGAGGCATCACATCATCATCCGCCGCAATCACAACGATTACGATATCAGTAACTTGCGCTCCCCTAGCTCGCATCGCTGTAAAGGCTTCGTGACCTGGTGTATCTAAGAACGTAATTCTTTGCCCATTTTCTAATTTCACGTTGTAAGCTCCAATGTGCTGGGTAATCCCTCCGGATTCGCCCGCAATGACATTGGCCTTTCTAATGTAGTCCAGAAGGGAAGTTTTCCCGTGGTCCACGTGTCCCATGACGGTCACGATTGGGGCTCTAGGTAAAAGATCTTCTTCTTTGTCTGGTACTTCTTCCTCTGCTGCCTCTTCTAGGTCTGCATCGGAGAATTCAATATCATATCCAAATTCATCTGCAACCAATTGAAGCGTATCTGCTTCTAGTCTTTGGTTCATCGTAACCATTACTCCAAGAGAGAAGCAAGTAGAAATCACTTCCGTTGGGTTTACATCCATAAGGGACGCAAGTTCACCTACAGTAATGTATTCGGTTACTTTTAATGTTCTATCTTGTGCATCAAGCTCTTGTTGTAGCTCATCTTGCTCACGACGAACAGATCTCTTATCTCTTCTGTGTTTCGCTCCTTTGCTTTTGCCTCCTTTGTTGGTAAGCTTCTCTAGAGTCTCACGAATTTGGTTTTTAACTTGCTCATCTGTAAGCTCCACTGGCATCACGCGTTCTCCACGACGACCTGTGCCTTTCTTACCTCCACCTTGATTTGGACGGTTATGTCCTCCTTGGTTTGAGCGATTGCCTCCCCCCTGGTTAGGACGATTTTGATTTCCGGTGTTACCTGAAGATTGTGTTCCTGGTGTAGCCGGCTTTTCAATTCTCTTTCTTTTCTTTTTCTTCCCAGAATCTTTACTCTTCGATTGGAATTGAGTAAGATCTACTGTTTGCTTAAGAATTTTAGGACCGTCCAATTTTTTATATTGGGTTTTAATCACTTCAGATTCCTGTCCTTGAGGTGAATCTACAGTTTCATTTGACTCTGTCGTCGATTCTTTCACCTCTTCTTTCTTAGGCTCAGGCGCTATAGATTTTTCTGCTTTCACTTTCACAGGCTCTTTCACTTCGCTCACCTCCTCAGTCGGTTTTGACTCTTTGGATTGGGTCTTCTGCTTAGGCTTAGAAGAACTCTCAATCTTAGTAAGATCAATTTTTCCAAGCACATTGAATTCTGTTTTGGCAGCTTTGATCACCTCTGGCTCCACCTCCTCAGCGGCCTTTGGCTTCTCTTCTGCTTTTGGCGCAGGCGCTTCTGCAGGCGTCGCTGAAGCTCCTTCTAAATCAATTTTACCAAGAATTCTTGTTTCTGGCTTTAGACTCGCTTTGGCTCTTATGACCTCAGGCTTCTTCTCTTCTAGTTCTAGCTTCTCTTCTGGAACCTTCGAGATGACAACCTCATGGGATGCTTTTCTTTGTTCCCCGTCTTTGGCGAACTCAGCTTCCAATGCAGAATATGCCGCTTCTTCTAATTGAGCGTTCGGATTGCTTTCGACCTCGAAACCTTTAGAGTGTAGAAATTCCACCATCCTTGACATCGAGATATTAAACTCCTTAACCGCTTTATTTAATCTAATTTTTGGCATTTATACTTTTTAACTTTTGTTTTTATTGGTGCATCGAAGTGAACTAGAGTTAAGACAACTTAATCCTCAAATTCTTCTTTAAGAATCTGTTTCACTTCCTCTATGGTCTCCTCTTCAAGGTCAGTCATGTTCAGAAGACTGTCCGTGTCTTTGTCTAGGACACTTTTTGCTGTATTAAGACCTACTTTTTTAAATTCATTTAAGATCCAAAGTTCGATGTCGTCCGAGAATTCGCTTAATTCGACGTCATCCTCTTCTACCGTCTCACGGTATACATCAATCTCAAAATCACTTAACCAGGAAGCAAGGCGAATGTTTTGTCCGTGCTTACCAATTACTTTTGAAATCTCCTCAACCGGTGTGTACACAAGAGCGTATCCCGTTTCTGGATTAATTTCTATTTTGTTGACAGTGACATTTCCAAGGGCTCTTTTCACCATGATTTCAGGGTTTTTAGACCATTGGATCACGTCAATATTTTCATTTCTTAATTCGCGAACAACGCCGTGAATTCTTGACCCTCTTACCCCTACGCAGGCACCTACAGGATCAATTCTATCGTCGTATGCATCTACTGCAATTTTCGCCTTCTCACCAGGAATACGCACTACTTTCTTCAAAATAATAGTTCCGTCTTGAATTTCTGGAATCTCCAGTTCAAGAAGTTTCTCAAGAAATTTAGGCGCTGTACGAGAGACAATAATTTGAGGCTTAGCTCCTTTAAAGTCTACACTTTCTACAATCGCTCTTACGTTTTCTCCTTTCTTAAAGAAGTCAGAAGGAATTTGGTTTTCTTTAGGAAGAATAAACTCATTTCCATCGTCATCTAATAGAATTACATGTTTGTGGCGAATATGGTGAACCTCTCCTACGACAATTTCTCCGATCCGGTCGTGAAACTGTTCATAAAGAAGCGCATTGTTATGCTCTTGCAATTTGGTAGCCAAAATCTGCTTCAAAGTTAAGATATTTCTTCTACCTAACTGCGCCACGGGAATTTCCATGGTGAAATCTTCCCCTACTTCAAACGTAGGATCTATTTTTTTGGCTTGCGAAATCTCAATTTCCAAATCGTCGTCTTCAGACATTTCATCCTCAACAATCTTTTTATTTAAGAAGATTTGAAAATCGCCTTTATCTGGGTTTACAATCACATCAAAATGATCGTCTGAGTCGTATCTCTTTCTTAGTAGCGTTTTTAGGGAATCTTCGATGATGGCCATCAGGTCAATTTTACTGATACTTTTCTCATCTTTAAAATCACCAAACGCTTCAATTAAAGCTAAATTATCCATTACTTTGTTCTTATTAAAAGTTTCATGTTGCCTTTTCTTTTCTCTATTTTTTTAAGCAGTTTGTTTAAAATTTAAGTGCGACGGTCGCTTTCTTTATATCAGAGAGCAAGATTTCACGCTCTTCTTCGACGTCCACTTTTCCTTTTCCTACTTCTTTCGGTTTCCGATAGCGCAGAATTAAGGTGATTTCATCCTCTTCTACACGGCTAAGCTCTCCTTCGATTTCACTTGAATCTTGAAGAACCACGTTTAAATCACGCCCTATGTTTTTGCGAAATTGTCTAACCCTCGTGAGCGGTTCGCTCAGTCCTGCAGAACCTACCTGCAAACTAAAGTCTCGCTCTTCACGATTTAGATTAAATTCGATCGCCCTACTGGCGTCTAAGCAATCCTGTAGAGTCACGCCATTATCACCGTCTAACACGACGTTCACCTCGTCAGAGGCTGAAATTTTCAAATCAATCAGAAACAGATCTTCTCTTTGCTCTAGAAAATCATTCAATAACTGCTCAACCTGCTTTTTAAATTCCATGTTCAAAATATTTCGAACGAAAAAAGGCTTTCTACGCGAAGGCCTTTTCATCTGTTCTCTAAATCTTCGGCAAAGATACGTAAATAATTAGTAACTTCAAAATTAATGCATTAACCTCTACCAACAAGATCTTCTTAGCAATTACAACAAATTCAAAAACATGTTCAATTCATCGCGCAATCCTCTATCAACCAAAGCGATATCACTAAACTATGCTTAGGAATTTAATTTAAAACAGTAAGGGACGAGGCAAGTTTCAGTATTTAGTGACAAGCGGCATTTTTTTTCTAAATTTGCAGGAGCAATAAAACGTTATGAATATTACGATTGTAGGAACCGGCTACGTAGGTCTGGTCACAGGCACAACTCTTGCCGAACTCGGAAACTCTGTTTACTGTGTAGATGTCGACAAGTCCAAAGTAAAGCAAATGCAAAACGGACAAATCCCTATCTATGAGCCGAATTTAGAAGAAATGTTCCTTCGTAACATTCAAGCTGGGCGTCTGCACTTCACAACGGATCTTAAGGAAGCGCTCGCAGAGTGCGAAGTGATTTACCTAGCCCTGCCCACTCCTCCAGGAGAAGACGGCTCGGCAGACCTATCCTATGTACTAAGCGTGGCTGGACAAATCGGTGAGCTAATGGAAAGCTACAAAATGGTGGTCAACAAATCGACCGTTCCTGTCGGAACAGCGCAAAAAGTAAGCGAGCTTATCGCTTCCAAAACAAACCTTCCTTTTGATGTGGTTTCAAATCCTGAGTTTTTACGAGAGGGATTTGCCGTGGAAGACTCCATGAATCCTGCACGCGTAATCGTAGGGACACAAAGTGCCAAGGCAAAGGAAATCATGTCCAAAATTTACCAACCTTTCACCAATACAGGCGTTCCTATTATTTTCATGGATGAAAAATCATCGGAGCTTACAAAATATGCCTCGAATTCCTTTTTGGCCGTGAAGATTACCTTCATGAATGAGATTGCTAATTATTGCGAAAAAGTAGGTGCGGATGTAGACATGGTAAGATTAGGAATGGGATCTGATGACCGAATCGGTCAACGATTCTTATTCCCTGGAATTGGATACGGAGGGAGCTGTTTCCCAAAAGACGTAAAGGCGTTAATTCGCTCTGGAAAAGAAGAAGATTTTGATTTCAAAATCCTAGAATCCACCGAGGATGTAAATCAAAAACAAAAAGTAATTCTCCTAGACGATATGGAGGCATATTTTGGCGATCTAAAAGGCAAAAAAATCGCCTTGTGGGGACTTGCTTTCAAAGCCAATACAGACGACATTCGAGAGGCCTCTTCTTTAGATAATATTAAACTCTTACTTAAAAAAGGAGCTGAAATCACGGCCTATGACTCCGTTGCCGAGGCGAATGTGAGAAAAGTATTAGGATCTAAAATAAACTACGCCAGCAACATGTACGATGCGCTCGAAGGTGCAGATGCACTTTTGATCGCGACAGAATGGCCTGAGTTCAAAAATCCAAATTTTGAGTTGATGGCAGAGAAAATGAACCAAAAGGTGATTTTTGATGGAAGAAACCTTTATCCATTAGAAAGGCCCTCACAACATAAATTTTATTACAAAAGCATTGGACGTAAAACAGTGGACCCAAGAAATAAATAATCTTTCGCCCTTTTTCTGTGTTTGCGCTTAATTTTATAACACTGAATTAACCTTAAAAATCTCCGCAATGAGTAAATCCTATGAAATCCTTTTTCAAAACAACGAAAAATGGATTGAGTCCAAACTACAAGAAGATCCTGAATTTTTTCAAAAATTAGCAGCAGGTCAAAAACCGGAATACCTTTATATTGGTTGTAGTGACTCAAGAGCCACTGCAGAAGAGTTATTAGGACTAAAACCTGGAGAGTTATTTGTGCACCGCAATATCGCAAACGTGGTCAACACACTTGATATGAGCTCTACGGCCGTGATTCAATATGCCGTAGAACATCTTAAAGTAAAGCACATTATGGTTTGTGGACACTACGGATGTGGAGGTGTAAAAGCCGCGATGACTCCCGAAGATTTGGGACTTTTGAATCCGTGGCTTAGAACCATTCGCGACGTGTACAGAACCTACCAGCATGAACTGGATCAGATTGAGTGCGACAAAGAGCGATACAAACGTCTCGTGGAGCTAAACGTGATTGAACAGTGTATCAATGTAATAAAAATGGCTTGCGTACAAGAGCGCTATATTCAGGAAGATTACCCTATTGTTCACGGTCTTGTCTTTGATATGGCTACAGGCAAACTAATTGATTTAGAAATCGATTTTGAAGAAATCCTTAAGGATATTCAGAAAGTGTACGATCTAACCAACTCAACTTGGGTGATGAACAAAGAAAAAAAGTAGAGATCCCCTTTTTTCTACTTTCCGTTAAATGCGGACATCGTATTTTGAATCCCTGCGAAGACAAAACTTAAAGAGGCGAGAGAGAACTGCTCGATTCGAGACTCTAGGTCTTTTCTCTCCTCTTCATTCCAATGCCCTAGCACATAATCCACTTGTTTCCCTTCCGAGAAATCAGCGGAAATCCCAAAACGAAGTCTAGGGTAGTTTTGGGAACCTAGTTCCTGCTCCATACTTCTTAGTCCGTTGTGTCCAGCGCTGGAACCCTTTGCTTTCATGCGTAAAGTTCCAAAGGGAAGTGCAAGATCGTCGGTCACCACAAGCAAATTAGATAGGGGTATGTTTTCTTTTGCCATCCAGTATTTGACCGCTTTGCCTGACAAATTCATATAGGTATCTGGTTTCAAAAGCAAAACTTTACGACCCTTGTATTTTCCTTCTGCCATCCAACCAAAGTTCGTGGTAGCAAAGGGTACGTCCAAGGTTTTTGCAATTTGATTCACCACCTTGAACCCTACATTATGCCTTGTTTCTTCGTACTCTTCGCCTTTGTTCCCAAGGCCTACAATTAGATATTTCATAGTTTCTTTTTCCGTTTGGTAGAAGATTAAACCCTTTAATTTTTAGGGGCAGATCTTAAGATACGCTCTAGGAGCTGAGTTACTTCATCCACAGAGTCCACCTTTTCCTTTCGGAAGATTAATTGGCTTCCTTCTTTGGTATGTTTCTCTTTTAAAATAGCTTCCTCAGGACTGGCCGAAAGATAGGAAATCAAATGGCTAAATTGAGGGGAGGTATAAAATTTATCTTGGGGATTGCTTGGGAAGTATCCTAAAAACACGCTGCTTTTAATTACTACTTTTTCAAAACCGATGGACTGGGCAAGCCATTTAAGTTCGACCGATTTTAAAAGGTTTTCGCCCTCTTTTGGAAGCGGTCCAAATCGGTCAATTAGCTCATGTTCAATGCGAAGCAGCCCAATCGAATCTTTGACCTCAGCGAGTTTTTGATACAAAGAAAGCCTTTCCTCTGTACTTTGCACATAATAATCGGGAAGCATTAGCTCCAAATCGGTATCAATATTCACATCGCGTTTGACCTTTACAAGTTTACTTCTTTGCTCTTCGTTCTCAAACAAATCCTCAAAAGATTCGTCGTTTTGAAGCTCTTCAAGCGCTTCCTGCATGATTTTTTGATAGGTTTCAAATCCCATTTCGTTGATAAACCCACTTTGCTCGGCACCCAGCAAATCCCCCGCTCCCCGAATCTCGAGGTCCTTCATCGCAATTTGGAATCCACTTCCTAAATCGGAGAACTGTTCGATGGCTTCGAGTCGTTTGCGAGCTTGCGAGGAGATTAAATCATAAGACGGGGTCACCAAATAGCAAAATGCCTTTCGATTGCTTCTTCCCACTCGACCCCTCATTTGGTGAAGGTCGGCCATTCCGAATCGTTGTGCATCGTTGATAAACATCGTATTTGCATTGGGAACATCTACTCCACTCTCGACAATAGTCGTGGAGACTAGAACATCGTATTTCCCTTCCATAAAATCGAGTATGTTTCGCTCTAAAGTTTTTCCATCCATTTGACCGTGACCTGTTATGACCCTTGCATCCGGAACAAGTCTTTGGATAAGACCTGCAATTTCTTTTAAGTTTTCAATTCTATTGTTGATGAAATAAACCTGACCATCCCGCTGTAGTTCATAAGAAATCGCATCGCGAATAATTTCTTCATCGAATGCAACGGACTCTGTTTGGACAGGTTGACGGTTTGGGGGTGGCGTTTTAATAACCGATAGATCTCGGGCGGCCATTAAGGAAAACTGAAGTGTTCTTGGAATTGGTGTCGCCGTGAGTGTTAAGGTATCCACATTGCTTTTCAAGGTTTTGAGTTTGTCTTTCACCCCGACTCCAAACTTGTGCTCCTCGTCAATAATTAGAAGACCCAAATCTTTGAAAACAATGTCCTTACCCACCAGTTGATGCGTTCCAATGACAATGTCAATCTTGCCATTCTTAAGTCCTTCTTTTGTTTCCGCTTTTTGCTTGCTGGTTCTAAAGCGGTTTAAATAGGAAACCGTCACCGGAAAATCTTTTAGACGCTCCTGAAAGCTACGGTAATGTTGGAACGCAAGAATAGTAGTAGGAACTAACATCGCCACTTGCTTTCCATCCGTTGCCGCCTTAAATGCCGCCCGAATGGCTACCTCGGTTTTTCCAAATCCTACATCTCCACAAACCAATCGGTCCATCACTCCTTGCGCCTCCATGTCTTTTTTCACATCTTGAGTCGCCTTTTCTTGATCGGGCGTGTCTTCATAAATAAAACTGGCTTCCAGTTCATTTTGAAGATAGGTGTCTGGCGTAAAGGCGAAGCCTTTTGCGCTTTTGCGCTTTGCATAAAGTTCAATTAAATCAAAAGCGATTTGCTTTACTTTCGCTTTGGTTTTTGCTTTGAGGGATTTCCAAGCAGGCGAACCCAGTTTCGAAAGCACAACTGCTTTGCCTTCAGGCCCTGTGTATTTTGAAATTTTATGCAGTGAGTGAATACTCACATAAAGCAAATCATTATTCTTGTACGAAAGTTTAAAACATTCCTGAATTCTACCATTGTTATTCACCTTGACAAGTCCCATGAATTTTCCAATTCCATGGTCAATATGAGTAATGTAATCTCCTACTTGCAAAGACATAAGGTCTTTTAAGGTAAGCTGCTCTGATTTGGCAAATTCATTTTTTGTTTTGTAGCGCTGAAAGCGATCAAATATCTGGTGATCGGTATAAACCGAAATTTTTAGTTTTGGATCCACGAAGCCTTCATGGAGTTCAGATTTAAAGCTTTTAAAACTTAAATCATGATTCAACTCTTGAAGAATACTCTCAAGCCTCTCCTTTTGTTTTGGGGAACTAAATGAAATCCACATCTCATACCCATCCTTTCTTTTTATTTTCAAGTCTTCCGCAAGAAATTCAAAATTTTTGTGAAACGTGGGTTGGGGCTGTAAAGGATATTCAATTAAGTGAGATCCTGGAAGTCGCTGGGAAGAAAAGTCAATTAATTTAAATTTCTGGAGGCTTTTCTCTAAATCTGATTTTGAAATAAATAGTTCGTCTGGACTCTGGTGCTTTATGTCCTTGTTTAGGTTTTCAAAATTAGCCTCCGCTTTCTGGTAAAAAGCATCGATTTGACCCGATCCTAGTTCTAAGTTTCTACTTACCACAATTGAATCCTTAGGGAATAGCTCCAAAAAACTCGTACGAGTCCTGCTAATGGCATAGCTCATATTGGAAACGAGTTGAAAAGAACTTACTTTTTCCACAGAAAGCTGGCTTTCTATATCAAAGGTCTTGATGGACTCAAGTTCACTCCCAAAAAGACTTAGCCTGTAGGGCTGTTCATTGGAGTAGGAAAAGATATCCACGATTCCTCCTCGAACAGAATACTCTCCCGGTTCCGAGACAAAATCTCGGCGCGTAAAATGGTATTTCTCTGCTAATTCCTCTTCAAAATCAGAAGGAAGTGATTCGCCCACTCGAAGGGTTTGAGATATCCGAGAAAAATCTTCCTTTTTTAGTACCTTTTCACTTAAAGCTTTGTAGGGCGCAATAATCACCTTAGCCGATTGATCGGACATAAGTTCATTTAGCACATCAGTTCGAAGTACAAGATTTGCATTTTGGATTTTCTCCACCTGATAAGGATCCATGTGAGAGGGCGGAAAGTAGAGAACATGTTCTTTGCCAAGAATTTCTTCTAGCTCTGCGCTTGCATAAAGACCTTCCTCTTTATCTGCTACCAGATAAAGTACGTTTTTCTTTTGCGTGAGCGCTAGCTCCGCAACAAAAAGTGAATGGGCACTTCCCACAAACCCCTTGACACTAATGGGGGCAGGCTGAGAAAGGGCCTCAATAATTTGCTTGCCAAATTCTTTCGAAAGAATACGGGGCAAAAGAGTATCTCGCAGGCTTTTTAATGGCATAAATAATAGTACTTAACGCAGAAAAGCGATTTCAGGACTCCTGAAATCGTTATTTGTGCAAAGGTACTGTTTTTCGGAAAAACAATCTTTCGCCCATAATTTTTTCTAAATTTGCTTTATGATTCCTTTTATCAAGAAAACGATTGCTAGACTTTGGGCTCAGCAGCATGTCAAAAAATCACAGGCATTTAAAAACAGTGCCGTAAAGGACCAAGAAAGAATACTTTTGGACCTTGTAAAGACAGCAAAAAAAACATTATTCGGTCTTCATCACAAGTTTGATACCATTCAATCCATTAAGCAGTATCAAGAGCAAACGCCTGTACGAGACTACGAAAGTTTGAAGCACTATTTTGATAAAACCAAAAGAGGCGAAGCCAATATTCTCTGGCCTGGAACCCCTTTATACTTTGCAAAAACCTCAGGGACAACCTCGGGATCAAAATACATTCCGATTTCGAAACAGGGAATGCCCTTTCAGTTGCAGGCTGCTCAAAGTGCGATACTTCATTATATTGATAAGAAGGACTCTGCCGATTTTGTGAATGGCAAAATGATCTTTTTGCAGGGCTCACCGGAGCTCGAAGAGCAAAATGGAATTAAGGTGGGGAGACTCTCAGGAATCGTAGCTCACCACATTCCTTCTTATTTGCAGAAAAACCGCCTTCCCAGTTTAGAAACCAACTTAATTGAAGACTGGGAACAAAAGGTGGATCAAATTGTTTTAGAAACCGAAAAACAAAACATGACGCTTATTTCTGGGATTCCGCCCTGGCTAGTGATGTACTTTGAGAAACTCACCCAAAGAAGCGGAAAGAAAATCACAGAAATGTTCCCAAACCTTCAACTCTTAATTACAGGCGGTGTAAATTACGAACCCTACCGTGAGAAAATGAATGAGCTTTTAGGAAAGCCAGTGGATACAATTCAGACCTTTCCGGCAAGTGAAGGCTTTTTTGCTTTTCAGGACGATTATAAGAAAGAGGGTCTTCTTCTGTTAACGAATCAGGGTATCTTCTATGAATTTATTCCTTTGGATCAGTTTGGAAAACCCGGCGCTACTCGATTAACTCTTCGGGATATTGAACTTAATACTGACTATGCGCTCATTCTAACCACGAACTCAGGCCTATGGAGTTACGCCATTGGAGATGTGGTTCGATTTATCTCAAAAAAGCCCTACCGAATTCTTGTCAGCGGAAGAACAAAACATTTTACCTCAGCCTTTGGCGAGCATGTCATTGCCATTGAAGTAGAAAAAGCGATGGAAACGGCATTAGATTCCGTGTATGCACAAGTGACTGAGTTTCATTTGGCCCCCCAAGTAGATCCCAAAGAGGGACTTCCTTACCACGAGTGGTTTATCGAATTCGAGAAACAACCAGAGGATTTGAATTTGTTTGCCCACCACCTCGACACGGCTCTACAAAATCAGAACTCCTATTACAAAGACCTCGTGCAAGGTAGAGTTCTTCGAGAACTAAAAATTTGCCCTCTTGAAAAAGGAGCTTTTCTTCAGTATGCAAAAGCAAATGGGAAACTAGGCGGACAAAATAAAATCCCGCGCCTTGCCAATGACCGTAAAATTGGAGATGAACTTTCGAAGTTTGCCCTCAAAACAGTTAATGGCTCACAAGTTTAAGACCGACCACAGAGGCAATCAGTGTACTGGCAAAAAATAGGCGCCATAGAGTGGCAGGCTCCTGAAAAATGAAGATGCCCGCAAGAACTCCTCCCACAGCTCCTATCCCAGTCCAAACGGCATAAGCCGTTCCAATTGGGATTGGATTGGATCCCCAAGAAATGGATTTGTACATCATAAACATGGAAATAAAAAGGCAAACCCCAAATCCAATCCACCAATAAAGGCTTTCTTTCCCTTGGGACTCTTGCGCTTTCCCTAAGCAGGTTGCAAATCCCGTTTCGAAAAGGCCCGCGACAATTAAAATAATCCAGTTCATGGGGCAAAAATAAGCAAATTGCACCGAGGTAGCAATTCACAAAAAAAGAGGTGTAAATTTACTCGATAGTAGCCCTGCTTTTAATACATTTGACCCATGATTTCCAGAGAGCCAATCAAGACCCTATTAATCCCCCAATTTCGTCATTTAATTGTGGGGCGCTTTTTTTTAGTCTTGGCATTTCGCATGCTGGCCACGCTTTTAGGTTGGTGGGTTTACGATCTAACCAAAGATCCTTTCGCCATTGGGCTCATTGGACTCTCTGAGGTGATTCCTGCCGTAAGTTCCGCACTCTATGCAGGCCATGTAATTGACAATACGGAGAAAAAAAGACTGCTTCTGATTTGCAATTATTTGTACGTGTTACTCATTGGAACTTTAGCGCTAGTTGCGTACTTTCAGAGCGATCTACACCGATTTAGTGGAAAAGAACTTTCCTACTTTATCTACGGAACTATATTCCTAACAGGCTTCTGTCGGGCATTTTTAGGTCCAATTATCCCTTCCATGATTCCCAAAATTGTGGGCACCCTACGTTTGCCTGCTGCCATTACGGTCAACCAAGCCACCTTTTTAACCGCTTCTGTTACAGGACATGCGCTGGGTGGCTTCTTTATCTACTGGTTTGGGATTCCGGGCACTCTATTTTGCGTGGTGGGACTCATGACCTTAGCTTCCTTATTTTTCTGGAGATTGCCTTTTCATCCAAGCGAAGCTGTAAACAGAGGTGTAAAAGTAATGGAAAGCATGAAAGAGGGACTTTCCTATATTTACCGAACCAAAGAAATTCTAGGAGCACTGCTTCTTGATATGTTTGCCGTGCTTTTTGGAGGCGCGGTCGCCATGATTCCGGTTTTTGCAAAAGATCTTTTGCATGTTGGGTCTCAAGGATTTGGATTTCTAAATGCGGCTGCAGACATAGGCTCTATGATTGTGATTATTACCTTAGCTTTTGTTCCTTTGCATAAGAATCAAGGAAAACTACTTTTATTCGCTGTGGCAGGATTTGGACTATGCATCATCGGGTTTGGCCTCTCAAAATGGTATTGGCTCTCCTTCTTATTCCTTATGCTTAGTGGAATCTTGGACGGCATTTCGGTGGTTATTAGGGGAACCATTGTACAGCTAAAAACGCCCGAACACATTCGGGGCCGCGTCTTAAGTGTCAACTCTATTTTCATTATGTCAAGTAACGAACTTGGTCAGTTTGAGAGTGGACTTGCAGCCAAACTATTAGGAGTGGCACGTTCGGTTGTTTTCGGAGGAACAATGACCCTATTCATTGCGCTCTTTGTCGCGAGGAAAATTCCTAAACTTAGAAAGATGGAGTATTAAAAAGAAAGCTAACTTTAGACTTCACAAAAAAGACAACTTATCCACATCGTTACCTGTTGTTTACAAATAGTTTACAAAAAATAGGATAGGAATGTGAATTACTTTTTTTCATTCCATCTTCAAAAAAACTATCTTTGCTACATGGCACAAAATGAAACTTTATCGTCCTTAATTCAGGGGAACTTTGCACAGGAACTGTCTATTTCTCAGGGCAAAATGCCTCCTAATGCAATTGACTTCGAGAAACTAGTCTTGGGTACTTTCCTCATTGACAAAAAAGGACTGGATTACACCATTGATCTTTTGCAACCTGAGGTCTTTTACGACCCAAGGCATCAAGTTATTTTCGAGGCTATCTTAAAATTATTTCGAGACAACCACCCGGTGGATTTAATGACGGTGATTCAAGAATTAAAGCGCCAAGAAAAACTTTCACTAGCCGGTGGAGATCATTATATCATTGAATTAACCCTTGGAGTTAGTTCTTCCGCGCACATTGAATACCACGTACGTATTATCTTAGAAAAATACATCTTACGAAGTCTGATCAACGTGTCTGCAAACGTAATCGATAATTCCTACAAGGAATCCACAGATGTTTTTGAACTGCTGGACAAAGCAGAACAAAGTTTCTTTGAGATAACCAATGGGACCATTAAAAAAGGGTTCGATACGGCCAACTCACTAGTCAAACAAGCCGTTGAAACGATTAAATCTTTAAAAGACAAAGAGGGACTTTCAGGAATCCCTTCCGGATTCACCGCGCTTGACAACGCAACGGGAGGTTGGCAGAATTCAGATCTTGTGATTATTGCAGCAAGACCTGCCATGGGTAAAACTGCTTTTTTGCTTTCCATGGCTAGAAACATTGCGGTAGGACACAAAATACCTCTTGCACTGTTTTCCTTAGAAATGGCCTCCGTACAATTAATCACCAGGATGATCTCTTCGGAGACCGGAATTTCTTCCGAAAAACTACGAAAAGGCCAAATGGCGGATGATGAATGGCAGAGACTTTATTCCAATGTTTCTGAACTTGAAAATGCCCCTTTATTCATTGATGAAACGCCATCGCTTTCCGTCTTTGACTTCCGTGCAAAATGCCGACGACTTGTGATGCAGCATGGCGTAAAAATCATCATGGTCGACTACCTTCAATTAATGACCGCAAACAGTGGCGGGAAAAATGCGGGAAACAGAGAACAAGAAATTGCCACTATTTCCAGATCCCTTAAAGCGATTGCAAAGGAATTAAATGTCCCTGTAATCGCACTGTCACAGCTTTCGAGAAGTGTGGAGAGTAGACCTGGGAAACGCCCTCAACTTTCCGACCTTCGGGAATCGGGAGCGATTGAGCAGGACGCGGACATTGTTTCGTTCATCTTCCGACCTGAGTACTATAAAATTGCCGTTTGGGATAATGATGAGGAGGGCCAGGAAAGCTCAACGGAAAACCAAGCAGAACTAATTATTGCCAAACACCGAAATGGTGCAACCGAAGATGTTCGACTCTCATTTATCAAAAACCTTGGAAAATTCACCGATTTAGATTTATATGGTGACGGCTTTGGAGGAGGATATGGCGGTGCGAATTTCACAAAACAGGATTCCGTAAGTGGACATGATCACATTCAAAAAGGAATCGATCCTTCCGCTGCATTCGATCTCCCAGACAATTCTAGCTACTCTGGACTTTCCGGTTCCTCTATGAACGATTTCGATGACGATTCAAGCGACGAAGACTTACCT
This sequence comes from Bacteroidota bacterium, assembly GCA_023387375.1. Lineage (GTDB taxonomy): Bacteria > Bacteroidota > Bacteroidia > Flavobacteriales > Weeksellaceae > Planobacterium_A. Next base: position 15,591 of record JAEWIE010000040.1, read on the forward strand.
TTTTAACTCATAATTTTGGGATTTACCATTAGTATATTTACCGACGGTGCCTGCAGCAAGAATCCAGGAAAAGGAGGCTATGGCGTGCTTATGCGCATTGAGGGCAAGGGCCATGAGAAACTTTTTTCCAAAGGATTTCGAAAAACCACCAACAACCGTATGGAGCTTTTGGCCGTGATTGCAGCGCTAGAATCTTTAAAAACTGACGGTCACACCATTCATCTGTATACAGATAGCAAATACGTATCAGATGCCATCAACAAAAACTGGCTTAGCAATTGGCAGAAAAGAGCCTTCAAGAACGTCAAAAATCCAGATCTTTGGAAACGATTCATTCCACTATACGAAAGACATAAACCCACTTTTCATTGGTTAAAAGGACATGCCGGACATCGCGAAAACGAAATTTGTGATCAGCTCGCGGTTAAGGCTTACAAAGAGGGGGTTCTTGAGATTGACAAAGGATTTGAAGCACAAGACGGCAATTCTCTATTTTAGCCCCCTGCAAAAAGGATTGTTTTTTTAACTCTCGAACCTAGTGTAAATTCATTAATTTTGTCAAATGAATTACATCACACCTTTAGAGAAACGTTATTCTGTTAAGAAATTTAACGACCAGAAAGTCCCAAAGGACGTGCTTGAGCGCATCTTAAAGGCGGGACAACTTTCCGCCTCTTCCTTAGGACTTCAACCCTATAAAATTTACATCTTAGAATCTCGCGAGAGCCTTGAAAAGGCGGCCGACGCTTTTTACAATAAATCGCAGATTTCTACTTGTTCCCATCTAATTCTTATCACGGCAAAAACGAACATAGAAGACTCTTATATTGAGGGCTACTTTCGACATATTTCAGATGTAAGAGGAGTTCCTAGGGAAAGTCTTGAGGGTTTTAAGAAAAGTATTCAAGGACATCGCGAAAAAGTGGGTCCTGAGAACCTAATTCATTGGTCGGAAAAACAAGGCTACATCGTATTAGGTCATCTACTTATGGCAGCTGCGCTAGAAGAAGTTGACTCGAGCCCCATGGAAGGATTTAATTCAGATCTTCTTGCGGAGGTTTTGGATATTGATTTGTCGATCGAGCGTCCCGCTGTCACCCTTGCTCTGGGATACAGGGCCGAGGATGATGTGTTCAGCACCTATAAGAAAGTAAGAAAGCCTAATGAAAAACTCCTAACCTATTTATAACAAACCTTTTTTTACCTTTGGCTCTATAGCTGAATTCTAAAATTCAAAAGATGATTGACACAGATGTGCTTGTAATAGGTTCTGGAATTTCAGGTCTTTCCTACGCAATCAAAATTGCGGAGAAAAGACCCGAAACAAAAATCACTATTGTGACCAAAGCCGACGAAGACGAGAGCAATACAAAATATGCGCAGGGAGGACTTGCTGTCGTGACCGACTTTGACCAAGACAATTTCGAAAAACATATCGAAGATACTATGAGAGCTGGAGACGGCGAAAACAAACGTGAAGTTGTGGAAATGGTCATTAAAGAGGGACCTGCACGATTCCAGGAACTTGTCGATTGGGGTACTCATTTCGATAAAGCGAAGAATGGAGACTATAAACTGGGAAGAGAAGGCGGACATACAGAAAACCGGATTGTGCATCATAAAGACATCACCGGATTTGAAATTGAACGTGCACTTCTAGAAACCGCAAACCAGTCTTCCAACATAACAATTCTTGATTACCACTATGTGGTGGATCTCATCACTCAGCACCAGATCCCAGAGCGAACCCTCGATGTCGATAACATTACTTGCTATGGAGCCTACGTTTTAGATCAAAAAACGAAAAAAGTTAAAAAAATTGCAGCCAAAATCACACTGGTTGCCACAGGCGGAGCCGGTCATGTTTATAAAAACACGACCAACCCAATTATAGCCACTGGAGACGGCATTGCCTTTGTTCATCGTGCCAAAGGAAAGGTTTCTAACATGCAGTATTATCAGTTTCATCCCACTGCGCTTTATTCACAACGTGAAGGAATGCTCTTTCTGATCTCAGAAGCGCTCCGTGGGGATGGGGCCAAATTAAGAACGAAGAACGGTCAGCCGTTCATGCATCTATATGATCCAAGAGAAGAACTTGCTTCTCGTGACATCGTCGCGCGCGCAATTGACAATGAACTTCTTAAAAGTGGTGACAATTACGTAGGACTAGATTGCCGTGAAATGGACCAGAAGAAATTCATGGAACACTTTCCCAATATCTACCAAAAGTGCATGAGCGAGGGGATCGATCCCTTCAAACAACTCATTCCCGTCGTTCCAGCCTGCCACTATCTAATGGGAGGAATTGAAGTCGACCGCGATGGACAAAGTTCCATCAAGAATCTGTTTGCATGTGGAGAATGCACAAATTCAGGACTACATGGCGCCAATCGCCTCGCCTCCAATTCCCTTTTAGAAGGACTTGTTTTTGGACATAATGCAGCCCTGCGTAGTGTAGAGCTCTTAAATGAAGACGACTTTAATTATGAAGACCTTTCCTTGGTTCCTACATGGGATGATGATGGAATGAAGACCATCGATGAAATGATCATCATTAGTTATCTTCGTAAACAATTGCAAGAACTCATGAGTGACCTTGTCGCCATCGTAAGGAGCCATTCTCGTTTACAACTTGCAAAACGAAAACAAAACGAAATTTACTTAGCGGTGACAGAACTTTATAACTACTCTATTCTTTCTCCACAGCTTTCGGAATTAAGAAACCTAGTTAATATTTCGTATCTTATTATAAAGCAGTCTTTAGAAATGACAGAGAACAAAGGATCTTTTTACAACAAAGACCTAGCTTCCAAACCTTTAACCTTATCCTAAAGCCAACTCAAGAACCATACTCATGACAAGACCATCCTACGCCACGGACAAAGTACTTACCCAATTTATTAAATCTGCCCTAGAAGAAGACCTTGGAAATGGTGACCACTCGACACTTTCCACGATTCCTAAGGATCTTATTCAAAGGGCACAATGCATTATTAAAGAAGACTGTATCCTAGCAGGCGTCGAACTAGCGGAAAAGATCTTTACGACATTTGACAAAACTTTAGAAATCGAAGTGCTTATCAAAGATGGCACTTTCGTGAAGAAAGGAGCCATCGCTTTTATTGTTTCAGGAAAAGCCCAATCCATTTTGCAAACAGAAAGACTCGTTCTTAACTGTATGCAGCGCATGAGTGGTATTGCAACTCTTACCCACGATTGGGACTCTCGACTTCTCGGAACAAAAACCAAATTATTAGACACCCGCAAGACGACCCCGAATTTCCGTGTATGTGAAAAATGGGCGGTTGCAATTGGCGGAGGCACCAATCACCGCTATGGCCTATACGATATGATCATGCTCAAAGACAATCATATTGATTTTAATGGAAGCATTGCTGGCGCTGTGAAAAGATGCAAAGAGTATCTAAAGGCAAATAAAAAACGATTAAAAATCGAGGTAGAAACCAGAAATCTAACCGAGGTAAAGGAAGCAATTGACGCAAAAGTGGACCGCATCATGCTAGACAATATGGACAATGAAACAATGCGTAAAGCCGTTGAATTGATTGCCGGACGCTGCGAAAGTGAAGCCTCAGGAGGAATCACTCGCGACCGACTCCAAAGTATAGCGGCTTGTGGTGTAGATTTCATTTCTGCAGGTGCCATTACTCATTCGGCAAGCAATATTGATATCAGCCTAAAAGCCTTGCCAAACGACAATTAATTATTTGATTTGGAAAAAAACACGTTTTTTTTGTTAAATTATCAAAAAGTCAAAAATAAATTTCAATTTTAAAAACCGCTGCAAGCCCCTAATAATCAGTGTTTACAACTTCAAATATTGGAAGATTACAAATATTAACAATTCCTTAATGTGTAATTTGAATTTTAATAGTATTTTTGCCACGTGAAAATTAATTTTACCTAATTAAACCATTATGAATTTTAATCCATTCAAAAGATCAATGCTTGCGACGGTAGTAACTTTGTCTACTGCAAGTTTTTATTTTGCTCAAAACTCTGACACTCTGCAAAGAGAAAGAGACATCGAGCAGGTTGTACTTTCTGGAGTCGCTGACATCGCGAAAGACAGAAAAACACCAGTTGCGGTTTCTACCATTAGAGAAGCTGTAATTGTGGAAAAACTGGGTAACCAGGAATTTCCTGAAATCCTTAATACGACTCCTTCCGTATACGCCACAAAAGGTGGAGGTGGATTTGGAGACTCTCGTATCAACGTAAGAGGATTTGACCAAAGAAACACAGCGGTAATGATCAATGGAGTTCCTGTGAACGACATGGAGAATGGAGCTGTTTACTGGTCTAACTGGGCGGGTCTATCTGATGTAACTTCAGCAATGCAAGTACAAAGAGGACTTGGTTCTTCTAAATTAGCAATTGCTTCTGTAGGGGGAACAATTAACGTTCTTACAAGAGCAGCAGACAAAAAGAAACAAGGAAACATTATGGTAGGTGTTGGTAACGACGGATACCACAAAACTTTATTCTCTTACAATACAGGTAAATACGAATCTGGATGGTCATCTTCTATCTTAATGAGTAGAACTGCCGGTTCTATGTATGCCGACGGTACAGATTTCGAAGGATACAACTACTACTTCGCTTTAGGTTTCAACCCTAACGCGAAACACGATTTCCAATTCACAATCACAGGTGCACCACAATGGCACAACCAAAGATCTTACCAATCTAAAATTTCTGACCATATTAAATACGGAGGATCTGAAGACCAGCCAAACAGAAAATACAACCAAAACTGGGGGTATTTGAACGGTGAGGAGTATTCAATGACTCGTAACTATTACCACAAACCGGTAATGTCGTTAAACTGGGATTGGAAATTCAATTCACAAACGAAATTAAACTCTGTCGTTTATGCTTCTTTCGGTCGAGGAGCTGGAACGGGAGATTTAGGAGGTATTGACAACAAATCCTACACTGCACTTCCAAGAACTGCAGATGGACTTATCCGTTTTGATGACATTGTAAAATGGAACCAAGGAGGAACCGTTGCTGATTTTGGAGCACCAGACGCAAACCCATTTGAAGCAGATGGAAACAGAAGAAACGGTCTTATCAGAAGAGCTTCTGTCAACTCTCACAACTGGTACGGAATCATCTCTAGCTTAAACCATAAATTTTCTGAAAACATTAATGCAACCATTGGTGTTGACGCAAGAAGATACGACGGTATGCACTACAGAATTGTTTCAGACCTACTTGGTAACAAAGGATACACAGACAATTCCAATATCAACAATAGACCCAACCGTGTAACCAACACTTTTGCACCTACAGCAAGTTGGAATCCATTTGGAGGAAAAACCAACGATATGAAAGACCAAATTGCTTATAGCAATGACGGTATTGTAAACTGGATCGGTGGTTTCGGACAAGTAGAATATACAAACGATGCTCTCTCTGCATTTGTTCAAGGATCGGTATCTAACCAAGGATTCCAGAGAGTTGATTATATGCTATACGAACCAGCAGAGCAAAAAAGTAAAAAAGTGGACCTAGTTGGATTCAACGTGAAAGGGGGTGCTAACTATAACATCAACGAAAATCACAACGTATTTGTCAACGCAGGTTACTACGAAAGACAACCTTTCTTTGGAGCTGTTTTCTTGAATAACAGAAATGACGTAAACCCAGATCTTACCAATGAAAAAATCACTTCATTTGAAATCGGTTATGGATTCAGATCTGCATTCTTCAATGCGAATTTAAACGTTTATTCAACGTCTTGGGACGATATCTACAAAAGAACTTCAACAAGAGTGGATGGTGTGTCTTATGTCGTCAACATGATTGGTATGGGTGAAACCCATAAGGGAATCGAACTTGATTTCAATGCGAAACCAACAAACTTCATGAACGTGTACGGTATGCTTTCGATCGGTGATTGGAATTACAATGCAAATCCAACAGCTCACTTTATTGATGACGCCACTAACGACGTTATTGATACAAGAACATTACCACTAGATGGACTTAAAGTAGGAGATGCAGCTCAGCTAACTGCCGCATTAGGAGCAGACTTCAGAGTAACTGACTGGTTCAACGTAGACGCTCAATATAGATTCGCAGATAATTTATATTCCGCGTTCGATCCACAAACCGTACTTGATGGAAAAGTAGACCAAGGAGAAGCGGTTAAACTTCCTTCTTACGGACTTGTTGACCTTGGCGCGACGTTTAAGTGGAAATTCGCAAACGCACAGGGGCTTAAATTCAGAGTAAACGTAAACAATTTGTTTGACACGACTTACATCGCTGAATCTAGAACCAGCATTGCCGCAGATTCTAATGCAGCAAACAACTGGAATGGTATTAACAAGAAAAACGAAGTATACTTCGGGTTCGGTAGAACTTGGAATGCATCTGTTGCATACACGTTCTAATAATTAGATCATATCTTACTCAAATCCCGGTTTTCACCGGGATTTTTTTTATCTTTGTCTTTAACTTAAAACCAATTCAATGGACACGTTTTTTATCATGCTTCAAGCGCACAGAGGATTTGCTTATCTTTTACTTCTGTTAACGGCACTTCTTGTTATTTCACTCTTTTTAGTGATGTTTGGATATTCGGGAACCATTTCAAAGTTTCTTAGGAAATCTTCTTTGTTTACGATGATTTTCTTTCACTTACAAGCCTTAATTGGGTTGGTGATGTTATTCTTCTTTTCGCCAGGATTCAAACAGGCGAAAGAAGCTGGAACCTTAATGAGCGATGCGGTTTCAAGACATACCTATGTAGAGCATCCTACAGCAATGATTATTGCTGCTATTTTATTAACCATTGCAAACAAACGAATTAAGACTAGTGAAAAGCTTCCTATGGGAACTTTCATTATGGCTTTACTCGCAGTGGTATTCATGCTATGGGCATTCCAATGGGGACGTCTATTTGGCGCTTAATTCGGATTAAAACAAATGAAAGTAGCTGTTGTTGGCGCCACCGGTATGGTAGGCCAAGTGATGTTAAAAGTTTTAGAGGAAAGAAATTTCCCACTAACTACCTTGATTCCTGTAGCCTCTAGTAAATCGATAGGAAAGGAAATTTCTTTCCAAGGAAAACCGTATCCGATTGTATCGATGCAAGAAGCCTTAGAACTTAAACCTCAAATTGCCCTATTTTCTGCAGGAGGGGAAACCTCCCTAGAGTGGGCGCCGAAATTTGCAGAGCAAGGAACCTTTGTTATCGACAACTCCTCGGCTTGGCGAATGGATAAGAATAAGAAATTAGTAGTGCCTGAAATCAATGCCGATCAAATTACGGCAAACGATAAAATCATTGCGAATCCAAACTGCTCGACCATTCAGCTAGTCATGGTCCTCTCTCCCTTGCACAAACACTACAAGCTTAAACGCGTAGTGGTTAGCACCTATCAATCGGTAACCGGTACGGGAAAAGCCGCTGTTGATCAGTTGAATGCAGAAATTTCAGGAAACCCTTCTGAAAAAGTATATCCTTATCAGATTTTCAAAAATGCACTTCCGCATTGCGACGTCTTTACCGATAATGGGTATACGAAAGAGGAAATTAAACTCATGACCGAACCTAAAAAAATCATGCATGACGATTCCTTCTCTCTTACCGCTACCGCGGTTCGAGTTCCCGTGCAAGGAGGGCATTCCGAGAGCGTGAATATCGAGTTTGAAACCGAGCCTTCTTTAGAAGAAATTCGTCAAATCTTTTCCGCTACACCTGGCGTGATTTTATTAGACGATCCTAAAAACAACTCCTACCCTATGCCTTTTTACAGCGAAGGGAAGGACGAGGTATTTGTAGGTAGAATTCGAAAAGACCCCTCTCAACCCAATACGATCAACTTATGGATTGTGGCAGATAATCTTCGAAAAGGAGCCGCTACCAATACGGTTCAAATTGCAGAATATTTGGTCCAGCAAAACTTAGTATAAACAAACATCCCGCCCAAAAGCGGGATGTTTTGTTAGAACCCTTTAACAATATAGTAAAGAGCCGTGAAATCATCTCTCAATACAAAAAACAAGAATTTTAAATTTCAGCGTACCGTTGCGATCTTAGGAATTGTACTATTCCTCGCAAAACTAACAGCGTGGAGACTCACCAGCTCTGATGCTGTATTTTCGGATGCGCTCGAAAGCATTGTGAATATCATCGCGGCCTTCATGGGCCTTTATTCCCTTTATCTTGCAGCCAAACCCATGGATCATGACCACCCCTATGGTCATGGCAAAGTGGAGTTTGTCACTTCGGGAATAGAAGGCGCCCTCATCATCTTTGCGGGAATCATGATCATCATCCAAGCAGTAGACTCTATACTACATGGCAACACTTTGCAAAAACTAGATGCCGGAATCTACATTATAGCCGCAACGGCCATTGTCAATTACTTGATTGGTTATTATTCAATTCAGCGAGGTAAAAAAGAGAACTCTCTTGTACTCCAGAGCTCTGGAAAACATTTGCAAAGCGATACCCTTACGACCTTAGGGGTGGTCTTAAGTTTAATCTTGGTGTACATCACTGGGATAAATTGGATTGACTCTGTCGTAGCCCTACTCTTTGGAGGATATATTATGTTTGTGGGCTATAAGATCATCCGAAAGTCCCTTAGTGGAATCATGGATGAGGCAGATCTCAAAATGATTTCAAATCTAGCTAACTACTTACAGTCCGTTCGACAAAAGCAGTGGGTTGATCTTCATAACGTGCGCATCCAGCAGCACGGAAGTAAACTTCATATCGATGCGCACCTTACGTTACCCTACTATTTATCCTTAAGGGATGCTCACACCGAAATGGAAAACGTCACCAAAACCATTGCCAAAGAAACAGATCGCCAAATTGAATACAATTTTCACATGGACGATTGCAAGCCTTTCTCTTGCAAAATATGCAATCTAGACACATGTCCCGTACGTGAATTTGCCTTTGAAAAACAAATCGTCTGGAATGCAAAAACCATCACCCAGCCTAACAAACATACAGTGGATAGTGAGCAGTAGCTTCACTTCAAACTCACTCCTATCCCTTGAATCAAAGCGATTCAAAGCCAAAGGATTGATTTCAAATCCTTATCTTTGCTATGCATACAAATGGATCCATTGAAAAAGGCAAACGAATTTTTAAATGATTATTTAGCCACTGACGGAAGGCTAACCCCGCTACCTCAAAGTGGTTCGGCGCGGATTAATTATGTGGCTGAAGGAAAGGATAAGAAATTCATTCTTACTCAAAATGAAAACATTTTAGAGAATGAAAGTTTTCTCTATTTTTCAACTATTTTCTCAGAGCTTCAGCTAAACACGCCTAAGATTCTATCAGTCTCAAAAGACAAAACAATGTATCTTCAAGAATTCCTTGGGGAGCAGACCCTTTTTGAATACTTTCCAAAGGTAAGTTCGAATGAAGAACTTCAAACTCTTCTACAAAGCGTACTCGAGAAACTCTACGATCTACAAATGAAAACCCAAGGGCAGATTGATTATTCGAAAACCTTTGAGTACGAAAAATACAATGATCTCCCGATTCTTCACGATTTGAATTATTTCAAATTTTTGCTCGTGGACATCCTAGAAATCCCATATCACAAAACGCGTCTTTTAACGGAATTTAAAAAGCTTACGCATCTAATAGAGCAGCTGGGTCCTAAGGGACTTATGATTCGAGATTTTCAGTCTCGAAATATCATGCTTGGTCCAAAGAAAGAAATTTACTTTATTGATTACCAATCCGCCATGTATGGGCCTCTACTCTACGATGTCGTTTCTTTTCTATATCAGGCCAAAGCTCCCTTTTCCGCGAAATTAAGAAAGGAGATGCTCACCTATTATCTCAATCTTTTCGAGGATTCAACTCAGCGCAAAGAATTAAAACAGGGGATTTTGCCTCTAAGGCTTATTCGCTCATTGCAAGTTCTTGGAGCCTACGGACTACGAGGACTCGTTCAACGAAAGCCTCACTTCTTAAGCAGCCTTGAAAATGGAATTAAAAATACCTCAGCCCTTTCTCGTCAGTGGAAAGAAATGGCTCATTTTCCAGAACTTCACAGTGTAATACAAGCTCTAGAAAGCCCAGAAACAAAAGAAAAATTAGGCGCATTTCTGGATTCCCCTTCTACAAATACCTTAAAATAAAATATCCATGAGTGTTTTACATATTGAAATTCATAGTTTTTCCTATAAAAAGGGCGGAATTCCCAAAGATTCTACAGGCAACGGTGGAGGCTATGCCTTCGATTGCCGCGGAATACTGAATCCAGGACGAATCGATCAGTACAAACCCATGACGGGCGCGGAAAAGCCCGTGCAAGAATTTCTTGAAACGAAAACCAAAATGCCTGAATTCCTTAAAGCTGCGCACGAAATCTTAAGCCTTACTTTAGACAACTACGTTGAAAGAGGTTTTGAGCATTTGCAAATTAATTTTGGATGCACAGGAGGGCAACACCGCTCCGTGTATGCCGCCATTCAAACCGCGAAGTATATTCAAAAGAACTATCCTATGACTAAAGTGACGATCCAACACGACGAGCAGCCGCAGTTAGGCTCTTAACTTGATTCCCACTTTAGATCGTAAATTACTTTTATGAAAGCTTTATTATTTGCTGCAGGAAAAGGGACTCGCTTAAAGCCCTTTACAGACTCTCACCCGAAAGCGTTAGCGAGAGTCAATGGAAAAACCCTTCTCGAGCGAAATTTGCTCTATTTACAGTCTTATGGGATACAGGATTTCGTAATCAATCTTCATCATTTTGGCGATCAAATTCGTCAGTATTTAAAGGAGCATAACAACTTCGGCGCGAATATTGATTTCTCAGACGAGTCTAAGTCCCTTTTAGAAACAGGCGGAGGTTTACTCTTTGCAAAAGAACGGCTTCAAAACGAAAAGCACTTTCTTATTATGAATGCGGACATCCTTACGGATTTGAATATAGACGCTTTCCTAAATCACCATGAAAACAAAGAAGCCTTGGTTACGCTAGCTGTATCAGACCGAAAAAGTTCTCGTAAACTTCTCTTTAATAAGCAAATGGTGCTTCAGGGATGGCGAAACATTTCCACGGGAGAAGAAAGACTTTCTACCGCAAGTGAAGAACTTAGAGAGCTTGCATTTAGTGGAATTCACTGCATGGACTCTAGGTTCCTGGAAAGAATGGGAAGGAGGGGCAAATTCTCCATTATGGACGAATATCTTGACCAAATGAAAGAAGGAATCATACAGGGCTTTGAACATAGCGCCAAATTGGTAGACGTTGGACGTCCCGAGTCTGTTTTAGAAGCCGAAAAATACTTTAAATAAATTATGAAAAAAATAAAAAGAGATAAAGGTCTAACCAAAATGGTTGCTGGGCCTGAAAAAGAGATTGACCAACGCGTTCAAATGAGTTTTAAAGAAAAAACTTGGGATCAGACGGTCACCAAAGACAGTTGGATGGTTTTCAAAGTAATGTCCGAATTTGTCGATGGCTATGAAAAATTAGCGAAAATTGGGCCCTGTGTCTCGATCTTTGGATCCGCCAGACTTAGTGAAGAAGATCCCTACTATGAAATGGCAGTGGAAATTTCACGCCGAATTACAGAAATCGGTTTTGGAATTATTACAGGAGGAGGCCCAGGTATCATGGAAGCAGGAAACAAGGGTGCACATATGGCAGGTGGAAAATCAATTGGACTCAACATTGAACTTCCATTTGAACAGCATTTCAATCCTTATATCGACAAGCACTACTCGATGGACTTCAATTATTTCTTTGTTCGCAAAGTGATGTTTATGAAGTATTCCCAAGGGTTTGTCGTTATGCCTGGAGGATTTGGGACCCTGGATGAACTTTCCGAGGCTTTAACCTTAATTCAAACACAAAAGGTAGCTCGCTTTCCTATTGTTCTGGTCGGCTCTAAGTTTTGGGGTGGCCTACTGGATTGGTTCAAAAATACGCTCTTAGAAAACGGGCTTATTTCAGAGCAGGACCTATCCCTTTACCGAGTTGTAGATAGCGCTGAAGAGGCGGCCGCTCATATCAAAGCATTCTATGACAAATACACGATTGATGTTAATTTCTAGTATTGGCATATTATTTGAGATTATATCATAAATCTTATATTTGCAATTAGATTTAAATTATAATGAATATTAAATTATACATATTTGCACTTCTGAGCATTTTCTTAATGAGTAGTTCAACAGGTGCAGACTTTTACTCCTCAATGACGAAAGTCGATTATGTCGAAGGAAGTAAAACACTTAAGTTTACCACCAAATTAAACACAGAGCACATTTCTAGCGCCATTAAAATCAGGCCAGAAACAGCGGGGTTTGAAGCGGAGGTGAAGCGTTATGTCAATAAGAATGTCGATGTCTACGTAAATGGAAGCGCAAAAACACTAACTTTTACAGGCAGTCAAGTAAACGGGGAGTCCGTTTGGGTGTATTTTGAAGCAAAGGGCGTAAGTGAAATCAGCCAATTAAAAATTCGAAATTCGATCTTACTTGAAACCTACCCTAAACAGTTCAACGTCGTAAACATTGCATACAAAGGACAACAAAAAACAATGAATTTTACAAGAGGAAGAGAAACCAATCAGGTAGAATTTTAACTCTAAATTCAAACGACTACAAAAAGGCTCTGCGATTTCGTTAAGCCTTTTTCTATTTTCAGAAATGAACACCCGAAAACAATCTCTATGGAATTCACTCCTGACTATTATATGCGCCTAGCGCTAAACGAAGCCAAGGCAGCCTTTGAAAACGGCGAGGTTCCTGTCGGCTGTATTGTCGTGGCCAAAGATCGAATCTTAGCCCGCAGCCACAACTTAACCCAAACGCTAAATGATGTAACCGCCCATGCAGAAATGCAAGCGATTACCAGTGCGGCCAATTATCTTGGAGGGAAGTATCTACTTGATTGTACACTCTACGTTACGTTAGAGCCATGTGTGATGTGCGCAGGTGCATTAAATTGGAGTCAAATTTCAAATGTGGTGATTGGCGCTCCTGATCCAGCCAATGGCTATCTTAAGCACAACTTAAAACTTCATCCTAAAACCAAAGTAGTGACAGGCGTTCTTGAAGAAGAATGCAGAAGTCTACTTCTAGAGTTTTTTCAAGCGAAAAGAAAGTAACTTATTTGTGTTTCCCTAAATAATAGAGCCCCTTCAGAGTATGGAGCTTATCACCGATATCAATTTTCGTTGTGAGAGGTTTGTATACATGCGATACACCGCCTGTGGCAATTACCATACACTGATCCCCCACTTCTTCATTGATACGGTCAATAAATCCTTCCACCATCCCTAAGTATCCATAGACCATTCCGCTCTGCATACAAGAGACCGTATCGAGTCCAAGTACACTCTTAGGTTTTACAAGTTCAATTTCCGGAAGTTGAGCCGTCTGCCCCACTAAGGAGTTCAATGCCGTAATAATCCCCGGTGCAATGATCACGCCTAAGGTTTCCCCATTTTCATCGACACAACTTGCCGTCAGCGCCGTCCCGAAATCTAAAATGATTTTTTTTCGCCCCGGATATAGATTGTGCGCTGCCACAAGGTTAGCGTAGATGTCTGTACCCATTTGCTTGCTTTTCGCATGCACTGCGGAAGAGGTATTTCGATCCACCAAAACGGCACTAAGATTCTTACTTTGATGAATTTTTTCTAGAGCCCGAACAATGTCATGGGTCTGTTGGGGAACAACAGACCCAATGACTAGAAGTTCGATGTCTTCTATCTTCACAGAATAACTTTGGTATAGCATAAGAAACTGTACAAAAAGTTCATCCCGCGTTCGATAAGGTTTGGTATTAATAATCCATGATTTCTCACACTCATCCTCTTTAAAGAGACCAAATCGAATATTGGTATTTCCGATATTGACTACAATTGCATTCATATTCAATTTCTAGTTTTGAGTCTAGATTGAATTTATTGTACTTCTTTATAATTATCCTCTAAATTGACGTCTGCCAAACGGCCTGAAAAATCAATTCCAAGAGCCTTAATTTGCTCCTTACTGTAAGGAATTACAAAACTGTATTCTTTTTGCGTATATGGCCAATAATGCAGAGTTGTGAAGGGTCCATACAAATCGTGTTTCTTCCATTCTCTGGTCATATTTAGTGGAATTTGATAATTGACGATTTTTTGATCTGTAGTCAGAATGCTAAAGTCAATCGGCATGGGAACTCCTCCCTTATTCAATAACGTGACTTTCGTTTCCCCTTCTAAGTACTCCAGATCTTTAATGGCATAATCAATGGTTTTTACGGTATTGATCCAATAGTGGTAAAACCATTTAAGATCCATGCCTGATATTTTCTGCGCAATATGCATGAAATCTCTTTCGGAAGGATGCTTTAAATTCCACTGCGTAAAGTATTCTTTCATAATGAGCGAAAGATTCTGCTCTCCTACAATATAGCCCAGCTCAACAAGGAAGGTTTCTCCCTTTGTATAACTTGCCACACTATAGGCTCTTCCATCATCGTGATGATCTCCTAACCAAGAAGCGGGCTCTTCTTTCCCTGTCTTCGTAAAATTCACATAACTTCTCAGGGTTCCTACGAAAGGATTGCTTTGAGGTCTAGTAGGAGGGAAAAGTTGATCCATCACTTTGGTCGAAGCATAACTTGTAAACCCTTCGTCCAGCCACGGTTTCATGCTTTCATTGGTCGCAAGCATTTGTTGGAACCACATGTGAGAGCCTTCGTGAACCATAAGTCCTACGAGACGTTCAAGAGATCCATGTTCTCCTAAGATCATCGTTGCCATTCCATACTCCATACCTCCGTCACCTCCTTGGATAAACGAATAAGTTGGGTAGGCATAACGCCCATAATCCGCGTTCATAATTTGAAAATACTTTGTAATCAAAGGCTTACTTTCTTCCCAATAGGCTGTTTTTTCGTTTTTCTGATAAACGTAATATACTTTAGGCCCATCTAAAACCGTGAAACTCTCTACGGTGTAGTCGCGGTCTGCTGCCCACGCAAAATCAAGAATATTGTTTGCTTTCCAGCGCCATGTCGCCTTGCCTTCTTTGTCTGTTTTAACCTGCGCCCCCTGTTCGTATCCTTTTACTTCGCCAGGGTTTTGAAGCACTCCGCCTGCACCTAGAACGTAGTCTTTATCAATTTTGATGGTTACATCGTAATCACTGAATGGAGCATGGAACTCTCTTCCTATATAATCAAACGTTGCCCAACCATCGTAATCGTACTCTGCAATCTTCGGGTACCACTGCGTCATGGTCATGTCGATGCCTTCTCTATTGTTTCGACCCGCACGACGGATTTGGTAAGGCACTACTGCATCCCAATCTAAGGTAAATACCGTAGAGGAATTGGGTTTGATTGGTTCGTTTAAAACCACTTTCATGATTGTTTCTTGGATCTCAAAACGCAAATCCACGCCGTTTTGCTTAATAGATCGAATGTTCTGAACGCCTTCCTCATCAATAGGAATGCTGGCAAGTCTCGAAACGCCACCTACTTGCAAACGACTGTCGCCATTTACGCCTTGATTCGCAACGTTTTGATCCATCATAGAACCGGGTTTGAACGCATTCCAATAAAGATGAAAATAGGCTACTTTCAGTTCGTCTGGAGAATTGTTTGTATAAGTAAGGGTCTGTTTACCTTTGTAAGTAAAATGCTCTGCATCTACATCAATTTCCATTTTGTACTTCGCATGCTGCTGATAGTACGCCTCTTTTTGACCAAATAAAAAAGCGCTTAAAAGACTTAGCGCTAGAAACATCGATTTTTTCATGAAACACTTAAATTTGAGGGAAAGTTACGGAAATTTCGCAAATTTCAAAATCGAGCCCGTGAAACTCACCGTCTTCACATATAATTTTCACGTTTTTCCGCAATTTCAAAAAGAAACTTTATTAGTTTTGCATGCAAAATCAAAATCCATGGTCACGGTAGAAAAAATTGGAGGAACCTCCATGAGTCAATTTGGAGACGTCCTCGAAAACATTATACTTCGTTCAAGAGCAGCGAAAACAAATCCTTACAAAAGAGTTTTTGTCGTCTCCGCCTACAGCCATGTAACAAATTGGCTTTTAGAGCATAAAAAAACAGGAGAAAAGGGAGTCTATGCCCGTTTTGTAGAAAATAGTAATTACAGCGAGGCTTTAGACCAACTCCTAGAGAAGCTTTTAGAAATCAATGAAAAGTATGTTCCCTTAGGTCTTGACTCGCAGAAGGCTGCGCAGTTTATCTCGAGCCGTATTGGACAGGCTAAAACCATGCTTGTAAGCTTAAGTAAAGTATTGGCTTCAGGCTATGTAAATTCAACCGACATCCGACTTGCCGCCAGAGAAATTCTTGCTTCCATTGGAGAGGCTCACTCTGCTTGGAATTCAGCCAATATCATACAAAACCAAGGTTTTAATGCTAAATTCATCGATTTGTGTGGATTCAATGACAATGATTCACTCACGATTGATCAGAGAATTAATCGTGAATTTAAAGATCTTGACCTCTCAAAAACAGTCTGTATTTGCACGGGCTACACCAAAGGAACAGAAGGTATCATGAGAGCTTTTGACCGCGGGTATTCAGAGGTCACATTCAGTAAAATCGCAGTAGAATTAAAGGCGCATGAAGCCATCATTTACAAAGAGTATCATCTCTCTAGCGCAGACCCGGCAATTGTTGGGGTAGAGAACTGCGCGCCAGTGGGGCAAACGAATTACATCGTCGCGGACCAACTAGCAGACATTGGCATGGAGGCGATTCATCCCAAAGCAGCCAAACCACTTGAACTTGCGGGAATCAACATTCGCATTAAAAATACGTTTGAGCCGCAACATGAGGGAACTCTTATCTCAAAGGATTATATCTCGAAAGAGGCACGAGTCGAAATCGTCTCAGGTTCGACCCAGATGATTGCTATTGAAATCCATGATCCACTCATGGTAAGCGAAGTAGGTTTTGATGCGCGTATCATGAGCTATTTCCAAAAACACGATGTGAGTTACGTGTTTAAGTCCACCAATGCAAACTCGATTACAATGGTAGTCTGGGATCAACCAAAGACACATAAGCTCATTGAGGAGCTAAGTGAGATATTCTATCGCGTCTCGACGATCGAAGCGGCCATTGTTTGTGCAATGGGAACAAACATCAAAGGACCTGGGTTTTTATATCGAGCTGCAAAGGCTTTTTTTGAAAACCAAATTAACATTGAATGTTACGGACAGTCGCTTATGCAAGTTAACTTGCAGTTTATCATTAAACGCGAGCACTACAACAAAGCGATTCAGGCACTCAACAAGGCTCTCTGCGGCCCTCAATCTTAAAATAAAATAGGTCGCCCTTTGGCGACCTATACTATAGTAGCAAAGTTTCTCTTACGCTTTAGAGGACAAAAGAATTTTTTCAATAATTCGTCTTGTAATCATATAGGTAGGTTTCACACCTGTGAGTCCTAATCCACCCGAGGATAGAGTACTGCCCGTTTCAAGAGGATTGTCTGAGGCATAATAGCCATAGCAGACAAACAAATCGGGTGATATATGATGTCTAATCTTGGAGGCCACTTGAATTGCCTTATGGTAATGTGCGCCTTCCATTTCTAGTCCTACTGTGTTCCAAGTTGAATTCATAAAGTAAGAAAGGATATCTTTGTTCTGAAGTGAAGTTCCAAGTACAGTAAGCATTGAGCCTTCAAAAGCGCTAATTTCATCGTCCTTAAAATCTTCTAATTTAAGCGCATTCTCGAACACATAATTGTCGGCTGTTCCTTCAAAAATATGTGAGCTTGGAATCATGATATCGCCTTTCTGTCCCGTTAAAATTCCAGCTTTGCCCATAATGGAAATAGATTTCACTTTCATGGTATATACCTCTTCGTTCGACTGATAAGGTCTTAATAGCTCGTCCATTATTTCAAAAGCTTGCTCCCCAAAGGCATAATCAAACACAAGAACTACATCGTCTCCTTTGAATCCTAAGGATCTGAATGGCGTATTTTTTAAGTTTATTTTAGAGAGGTCAATAATTTGAACATCAATATTGCTTCCGCTATGATCTTTTACATAGGTAAGTCCATGCTTCACTGAATAGTTTAAAATCTTTTCTTGCAACGTTTTTTTGTTACTGATTTCTTCATAAAGCGTATAGTCCACATCACTTGAAGCCGATTTCAGACCTAAAGCGTTGTCTGCAAATAGCATATTTTTAACAGAGTGCATGTTGGCTGAGATTATATGCAGGGGTTTCATCTGAAGTCCTCTACTCACGAGTTCTTCTTTTAATTGATTCGCCCAACGCTCCCCGAAAAGGTGGTGACCTACTCTTTCTCTTAAGATAGCACTGAAGAAAATTTCTCGCTCTCTAATCCCTTTCAGATCATTTAGAGAGTTGTTTCCTAAATGGTAAATAATTTTGAAGAGTCGATCGGGATTCTGATCGTCTCCAAAGTTATGGTAGGACTGAAGGACTTCATCAAAGGTTCTTCCTAAAAGGGAAGAAAGGTGAATTAATGCGACCTCTTTTTCTTTTCGACTTAATTTTTTCTCCCCTAGGGCTACTTCTTCTATGATTCGCCAGGTTCTTGTAGGTGCATAGTTTTCCCCTTGGTGGAAAGCAATTTCTCGAATTTTATCCGCCTCTATATAAAGGAAAGTTAAGTGAGTTAAGATGTCGTAAATCTCAGAGCGTCCTAAAAGAACTTCTATATTCATCTGATGGGAATCAATCCGATAGCAATTTCGTCTTCGTTTCTTTGGAACAATAAGCTCAAAGCTTCCCTTCTCAAATCCTTCGTCAGAAGTAAGGTTAACAAATGCAGTTTCTTCAATTCCTGCAGGCAATCGATCAAGAACATAAAGAAGTCCGTCTAATTCCACTTTATTCTTGATCCCCATAGATCCATAGATCTCTGGTGAAATTGTCATTAAAAGATTTCGAATGGTTTCTCCTGAAATGCCGCCCGGCTTGAAAAAACCTCTATAGAATAGGTGACGCATCGTGACATAAAGCCTTTCGATAGCTTCGGTCGTTTCGCGTGCTTTTAAATTGGTCGCCATAAATTATATTTAGATTGTTAAATTTACAATTAATGACGCACAAAGTTAATGAAAATTAAATTAATATTTTATGAATTCATGGATTTGCCCAAGGAAATGGACCTCGTTCTATAAAAAAACCTTACCGCAAATGGAAGAGTTCACAATTTTGAACCCAAAAAGACCTTGAAGACAAAAAGGAGCCCTTTCTATATTAAATGCTCATTTATCCTGTAGAACCCCTAAATACACAAGGTATAAATGACCAAATAAGGTTATTTCAATGCGCAACCCCCTATTTTTTTCATATTTATTTTTATTTTTTAATTTTGAATTGCTTTTTTATATAAATTTGCAGTCTAAACACTTCGCTATGCCAACACTAAGATTCAACGCTTTATCGCAACTTCCCTTTCGCGATTACAGAAAAAACAACGCTATTGAAATTCCTAAAAAATTATCGGAACTCTTTTGTGAAAACGTATTCTCGGAAGAGACCATGCGTAGTTATTTAACGAAAGAAGCCTTTACATTTATCCAAGATGCAATCAAAAAAGGAACAAAAACCCCTCGATTAATTGCAGATCAAATTGCGGTTGCCATGAAAGATTGGGCAATCTCTAAAGGAGCTACCCATTACACGCACTGGTTTCAACCCCTTACAGGAACCACAGCAGAAAAACACGACAGCTTTTTCACTCCTTTCGAAAGCGACCGAGCGATTGAACGATTTAGCGGATCCATGTTAATCCAGCAGGAACCTGATGCATCTTCTTTTCCCAATGGAGGAATTCGAAATACATTTGAAGCTCGAGGTTACACCGCCTGGGACCCTACGTCCCCCGCCTTCATCATGGGAACAACACTTTGCATCCCATCGATTTTCATTTCTTATACAGGTGAAACTTTAGATTATAAAACACCTCTTTTAAGAGCTTTGTCTGCTGTTGACGACGCAGCAACCGAAGTTTGCAAAGCTTACTTTGACAAAAATGTCACGAAAGTAACCGCTACGCTAGGATGGGAACAAGAATACTTTTTAATCGACAGCGCATTATACCAAGCTAGACCCGATTTAGTCTTCACAGGCCGTACTTTGCTTGGACATTCCCCGGCCAAAGGCCAGCAATTAGACGACCATTATTTTGGATCCATTCCCACTCGAGTTATGAACTTCATGAAAGAACTGGAAATCGAATGTATGAAGCTTGGAATCCCAGTCACGACTCGTCATAATGAGGTTGCACCCAACCAATTCGAACTCGCACCAATGTTTGAAGAAACAAACGTAGCGGTTGATCACAACTCCTTATTAATGGATATTATGGCAAGAGTGGCACACAAGCACCACTTCCACATTTTATTTCATGAGAAACCTTTCCAAGGAGTCAACGGAAGCGGAAAACACAACAACTGGTCTTTAGCTACAGATACGGGAGAGAACTTACTTAGTCCAGGGAAAAACCCTAAGAAAAACCTACAGTTCCTTACCTTCTTTGTAAACACACTAAAAGCAGTTCATGAATATGCGGATTTATTACGCGCTTCTATTGCTTCTGCTAGTAATGACCACCGTCTTGGGGCAAACGAAGCTCCTCCTGCTATTATCTCGGCTTTTATTGGAACTCAACTTTTTGGTGTTCTTGAAGAACTTGAAAAGGTAACTGATGGAAAACTTTCTCCGGAAGAAAAAACAGAACTAAAATTAAACGTGGTGGGTAAAATTCCAGAAATCCTTCTGGACAATACAGACCGTAACCGTACCTCTCCTTTCGCTTTCACAGGAAATAAGTTTGAATTTAGAGCCGTAGGGTCTTCAGCGAACTGCGCCGAACCTATGACTGTACTAAATGCGATTGTAGCTCAACAATTGAAGGACTTTAAAGTGCGTGTCGACGGATTAATTGCAGATAAAAAACTTAAGAAAGATGAAGCCCTGTTTAACGTCCTTCGAGAATACATTAAGGACTGTAAGCAAATCATGTTTGAAGGGGATGGATATTCTGATGACTGGCCAAAAGAAGCCAAGAAAAGAGGACTCAACAACCTTAAAACCACTCCTGAAGCCCTAAAAAGTGAACTGGACGAAAAATTCGTTCAACTATACGAAGGACTAGGCATCTACAATCACAGAGAGTTTGAGGCTCGAAACGAGATCAAATTAGAAAAATACGCTACGGAGATCGACATTGAAGCCAAAGTGCTTTCAGACATTGCACGAAATCATATTGTGCCGGCTGCACTATCTTATCAGAATCGATTGATTGACAACGTAAAAGGACTAAAAGAAATCTTTTCCGAAAAGGAATTCGAGTCCCTTGCAAAAGAACAAATGGATTTAATTCGCAGCATTTCCCATAATGTATCGCAAATCAAAGTGGGAGTCGATGAACTCTTGGATGCAAAAGACAAGGCAGAAAAAGAACATGGACAAAAGCAAGCTGAGAAATACTGCGACGATGTAAGACCTAGGTTTGATAAAATTCGTGAGGCGTGTGACTCGCTCGAAATGCTAGTAGACGATGAACTATGGCCTATGACGAAATACCGCGAACTTCTCTTTACAAGATAGTATAAGAAAGGAAGACCAAAAGCCCATTCTAAAAAAAGTCCGCAAACTCTCTGAATTTGCGGACTTTTTATTACGTACCATCTTCGTTTTCTCTTTTTATTAACATTAAGTCCAAAAAGAAGCCTTTACGAGCTCATTTTAATGACTTTAGATTCACTACGCTCCACAACCCTCAACTTGTACGTGAGCTCCTACAAATTGTGGTTTAATCAAGTCGATTCGAAATGAAATATTTGGGGAAAAGACACACCTTACAACATCACAAATATAGCGCACTTGTGCTCCTGCACTTTTATGTAATTATAGGATAGATTTATATAATAAATAGACTTAAGCTATAAATGTTAATAAGTCTTAACAAAATAAAAAGCCGCAACACCTAAATAAAGGGATTGCGGACCTTCTTTCATTAACATATCGTTTGATAATGTTAAAATGTGTTAAAAAAGAGTTTTTTCATTTTTGAAAAATAGCATCTTTTGACTCTATTATCTACATTTGTCTAGTCAAAATCAAAGTAAATAATATCTATAACACAGATAATCAAATATATATGAAGAAAAGAGTTCTATTTTATCTGACTGTAATTACTTCTGTATTCTCATTACAATCTTGCGTTTCGAACTACGTTGTTACTCAACCTATATTATACAAATCAGATGCCAAACTGGCAGCTGTAAGTCCTAAGACTCTCAACTTCTTAAAGAATGATTTAACTCCTTCTCAACAAATCGACATGGCCCTTGCGTCCGTCGAAACTGCGAACAGAGCGGCGGAAATTGAGAAGACAATTCAGTTTGAGAAAAAAATGGACGGTCTTCTAGCAGAAGCAGAATCTTACCTTGGAGTTCCTTACCGTTATGGTGGAACCACAAGAAACGGAATTGATTGCAGCGCTTTTGTACTTTCTGTGTTTGGAGCTACCATGGGACTTAATTTACCAAGAGTAGCTGCCTCTCAAGCAAAAGAAGGAGAACAAATTGCAAAAGAAGACATTAGAAAAGGAGATCTAGTATTTTTCTCAAGAGGAGGTAGAATTTCTCACGTTGGAATTGTTCACGATGTGGATAGCAACGGTGAAATCCATTTCATTCATGCCGCTACTTCTAGAGGTGTGATGATTTCCCCACTTAGCGATCGTTATTGGGGTCCAAAATTCAGATTTGCCAAACGCGTTATAAACGATGGCTTTATGGATGCACAAAACTTAGCTCAGAATAATAGTAAGATTAATTAATTGAAAAATATCAACCGCTAGAAATTTTCTAGCGGTTTATTTTTTTACACTCAGAAGATTTAATAATTTTGCACTCGCAATGAAACGCAAACTTGAGCTTTTCTTAATCTTTTTGTCCTTGGGAGTTCTTCTACTTCCACAGCAAAATCTTTCTGCGCAAATCATGGCCTTCAATTGCTGCGAAACTCAAAGCCTAGATCCGTGCCACGATCCTATGCAGCAAAAAGATTCGGGAGTGGACAGTTCGAGCTCCACTTCAGACCAAAATTGTGACACGCACTGTGCACAGCACTGCGGACTATGTTTGCATTTCGGGACTCCCCTACTAATCTCGAGCAACTCCGATACAGGTCTTCGTTCTGATCGGAAATTCAAATCTAGCGTTTTTAGTTACTTATCGCCTTTCGTGTTAAAAAATAGCACTGACATTTGGCAACCGCCTAAAATAGGCTAGTTCTGCTATTGGAATAGGGCATCCGCCGCTTTCCATTTCCCTTATACATTCAAATCTATCCTAACTAATGAGAGGCATCTTTGGTATTCACATATCAAGTCCTCACAAAAGGTTTAAATGGTTCTTTTTATTAATCCATGAACTTTTAAAAGACCCCAAGGAAAGATGAACTTGAAATTACCCAACGAACTAGTCAAATGAAACTTATTATAAAAGACTTACTTTTTCTAAGCACACTGCTTATAAGCAGTAGTTTCCAATCGCAAACCACACACAACCATAGCGATTTAATATCAGAATATAGTGAACTTCCAAGCATCGAAGCAAATGCTAATAACCACAACCACTCAAACGAATTCTTTGTCAGAGGAAACTGCGAATCTTGTAAACTACGCATAGAGTCTACCGCGAAAAAAGCGGGGGCGACGACGGCAAAATGGACTCCTTTGACCCAGAAACTTATCCTAGAGTTTGACGAGTCAAAGACCTCAGCTGAGGCCATTCTTAAAGCAATTGCAAAGGTTGGACACGACAATGAACTCTTCACGGCAGAAGATAAGGTTTATAAGAACCTACCGGACTGCTGTCTGTATGACCGAGAGCTTCCTTTCGGGGAAATCAGCGAACGCGTTCATTTTGATGAGTCCGAAACTTCGACTTCGAATAGACGGGAAACCAGCTTAGAAACGGTTTCTCTTATTAAAACAAAAGCAGCTACAGCGCTAGACAAAAAGAGCGCAGGTCTTGTTTTCAACATCGGAGAAAATGAACTTCTAAAAGCAGCCTGCTGTAATCTCGCAGAAAGCTTTGAAACCAATGCGACAGTCGACGTATCGTATAGCAATGCGGTTACCGGAACCAAACAACTGAAAATGCTAGGACTTGATCAAAAATACACTGCGCTTACTAAAGAACTTCTACCTGAGATCCGAGGTCTTGCCACCGCATATGGCCTAAATTTCATTCCAGGAAGATGGATTGGAGGAATTCAACTCACCAAAGGAGGCAGCACAGTAACGAGTGGCTATGAAAGTATAACAGGTCAAATTAACACAGAGCTTCGTAAATTCTCAGGGAAAAATGAGACGAGTCTTAATTTATTCGCAGATCAGAATGCAAGAACGGAGATGAATCTTACCCATACCTCAAGCTTAAATGAACATTGGAACCAAAGCATCCTTCTTCATGGAAATGCCACCCTGGGAAAGGAAGACCATAACAATGACGGATTTTTGGACCAGCCCACAGGAGAGCAAATGAATCTAGCGTATCTCTTAAATTACAATGACTTGGATCATTCAGGCTGGGGAACTCACTTTGGGATCAACTTAGTTCGGGACTCTCGCTACGGGGGACAAACGATCTTTGATAAACACAAAGCAGCCTCGGAGCAAAGTGCTTATGGGGTAGGGATTGATATCTCTAGATTTCAAATATGGAATAAAACGGGACATATCTTCAAAGGCAAACCTTACCAAAGCCTTGGACTTATGAACCAATACACATACCATCAACAAGACAGCTTCTTTGGCCTTCGAAATTACCTAGGAGAACAGCAAACCTATTATTCCAATTTGGTCTTTGAAAGCATTATTGGAAACACAAATCATAAGTACAAGACGGGGGTAAGCTTCTTATATGACCGTTATAATGAACTCTATCTGACGGATCGATTTGAAAGAACAGAAACCGTTCCAGGCGTATTTTTTGAATATACGCTCACTGGACTTAACTATGCGTTGGTCGCAGGGGCAAGAGCGGATTTTCATAATCTTGCCGGAACACAATTCACACCTCGTCTAAATTTCCGTTACGATCTTTCTCCTTCTACTACGCTTCGACTTTCAGCAGGAAGAGGTTTTAGAACTGCCAATATTTTTGCAGAAAGCCAGGCTTATCTTGCTTCCAACCGTCAAATTGAAGTGGAGAAAATAAGAGAGGACCTGTATGGACTAGACCCTGAAATCGCATGGAATTATGGCGTTAGTTTCAACCAACAGCTAAAATTATTTGGCCGTACTGGCTCAATTCTTGTGGATTTCTTCCGCACGGACTTCCAAAACCAAGTGGTTTTAGATTTAGATGAGTCC
Organism: Bacteroidota bacterium; assembly: GCA_023387375.1. Classification (GTDB taxonomy): domain Bacteria; phylum Bacteroidota; class Bacteroidia; order Flavobacteriales; family Weeksellaceae; genus Planobacterium_A. The sequence goes on from JAEWIE010000040.1 coordinate 40,980, forward strand.
ACTCATAAAATACTTTTCTACAATCTTAAGAACAATTCCTACGCGAACAGTTTTCAAACTCAGTTCGATCTAAGTCCAGCAAGAAACTTTGACGTTCGCTTAGCTTACAAATATTACGATGTAAAAGCTGAGTACCACAGCGGCGAAAAAGAGGCACCCTTTATGGCGAAGCACCGAGGATTCCTCAATATGGCTTATTCTACTCCCAAGAATGACAAGGGCGCTTTTTGGAGTTTCGACACAACTCTAAATTATGTGGGTAAACAAAGATTACCTGACACTGAGCAGAACCCAGCGGAATATAGACTAGCTTCTTATTCCCCGTCGTATAGTACGCTAAACGCACAAATCGCACGAGATTTCTCCTCTAATTTCCGCGTATATCTTGGGGGCGAAAACTTAACCTCTTACACACAGGACCGAGCCATCATTGATGCCCAGAATCCTTTTGGAAACTATTTCGATGGCGGAATGATTTACGCCCCGATTATGCCTGCGAATTTTTACGTGGGAGTGGATGTAAAATTCTAAACTACGCGCGGGTTTAAACCCCTTCTAAATGACAAAAAAACGATTGTAAGCTTATGTTTACAATCGTTTTTTTGTAAAAATTCAGCAGAACGTTAGAACTACCACTTAATTCGCATCATTGAACTTTTACTATTCTTTTTTGCTTTACTTTTCTTCTATTGAAAAATAAGGGAAGTATTTCTCAAAAAGGATTATTAATCACTATTGGTAGTACTTGTATGTTTTTTCGTACTCTGAATCATCGTACAAGAAAAAAAGGTTCGCAGGACTAGAAGATCGGACTAATTCAATCCTTCCCGATTCATATAAATAAACTTTCCATTCTTCATCATCTATAGCCTCATACGCATCATAAGCCAGGTAGCGACCATTAGAACTGTACTCTAATTTTCTATTTCTTAACGTAAGTCTAAACAAGAGTTCTCCATCGTGGCTCATTGTAGCTTTATTTTTCCCATCCCAAGTAAAGAGTGCTTTTGATTTGAATACTTTGTTTACTCCATTGTAAATTCGTAGGTGATAATCAAATTGTAGTTTCGATTGCTGTGCGTTGGCAACTGCAAAAAAAGAGCATAACACGATTGCTACGAGGATTATTCTTGTTGATTTCATCTTTTCAAAAATTTATCTGTTAACTACTTTGAAAGGTTGACCCAGTTTTCTTTTACGATCTTAAAATTATCTCCGTAACCAAATAAAAAACCAGTTATATTTTCATTGAAAACTCTTGATTTTTCCGCATAGACTAAAAAAGTATTGTATTTCTTTGTTTTAAATTCCTTTCTCAAGGGCAAGAAGAATGGCGTATCATTCTGATATACGGATGCATCGAAATTATAATACCATCGAACCCCTTCATTTCCCCACAAATTCACATAATGCTCATTATAATTGAGATCAGAATAATTTGGATCTAACTGATGAATCGTTTTACCGGTTTCAATATTTATGATGAACGCTTCACAACCTTTTGATGCGTCACCCTGTCCATTTATTAACTTAATGGCGTACGAAGAATTACCTATGAGTTTAAAACTCTCTCCCACATTGCCTTCTATTAAAATATTTCCCTTGCGATCAATTATCCCGTAATTAGATTGATGTGACCTTACCCCACAATTTTTGGAATTCAGTGTTTGGTTACCTCTAAGAATCACGGTTGCAAACTTTTGTTTTGCAACAAAATTCGCCCCTGTGGCAATTTTATCAAACTTGGGGCTTATAGCCCACACCCATTCTGAATCGGTGTACCCAAGACCTACCTTTCCATTTTCTTCTTTTGTAGTCCAGGTTATACTTTCATCAAGTAAGGGCTTTTCTGGCGCTTGTTTTTTTGCTTGTGCATGACAAAAACTGACACTGCACCAAAGAACTAAAATCGTTGTAATTGTCTTCATGATTTTTATCTTTTAAAATTTTGTGGCCATCCCTGAATAGGTGAATTTGATTCCCGCAGCGGGATATTCAGAGCCTTCAGGAAAATAATCATATTTATATTCTAGAACGTCCTCTCCTTTTTTCTCCTTATTCACAATTAACACTCCGAAAAACCTCATTTCATTCATATTAAAAGTAAACCAGTAGCTTGTCTCATTTTTTTTATCTGTAATTTCAACATCAGAAGTTATATTTACAATGGTTTTATCTCTTTCATTCCACCATTTTTTATTTTCAAAATCAAGTATGAACTTATTCTCAATTTCAAAAGTATTATCCGTTCCAAAACCATGACCTATACGATATTCATGTGATTTAGCCCTTGGCGAATTAAATTTGAATTTTTGAGCCATTGTCTTGCAAAACACCACGGTTGCCATGACTAAAATAATAGCATATCTAATTTTCAAAATTGAATTCTTCATAAAGCATTAGGTTAGTTTTGTCAAATTTAAATGCATTTTTAGGGTCATGAAATAGCTACATGTAGGTAAAATAGGCCTAAAAACGAAGGCTTTAAATCAAATATGAATAGGATCTGCGTTCGAGCTGTTTCGTTAAGACTTAAAACAAAAAAACCGGACTCCTTTCAGAATCAGGTTCTAATTTGTTTCAGTATGGATTTCCTCTAGCTTTTAAGCCACTTAGTATCCTTTAAGTAATTTTGATCAGGATAGTATATAAAAAGCACGCTACCGTCTTTAATGGTATTAATAATAGGTTTGGCAAGTTGCGATGAAACCGCAGGACACCCCCAGCTTCGGCCGATACGACGATGCTGTTTTGCGAAATTTTCATTCACATAATTTGCACCATGCATTACAATGGCACGACGAAACGCGGCGTCATTATATCCTTTGTCGAGTCCATGTAATTTTAATGAGTATCCATTCCCGCCTTGATAGGTTAAATCCGTGCGATAAAACCCAAGGCTACTTTGAAGAGAACTTTCTCTATTCGAGAAGTTCGTAGCAAATTCATCACCTGTGTTTTTCCCATGCGCAACTAGCGCATTAAAAAGGATCTCTCCTGTTTCTGTATTAATCACCCACAGACGCTTTTCATTTGAAGATTTGGAAAAATCACACACCGTTAATAAAACAGTTTCCTCTTTAATTTCTCCCGCCCTTTTGAGGTTTTCAAATCCAGTCATTGCTTTTTCAAACACATCAAAGCTTAGTGTCTGAACGTTCGAAAAATCAAGACGATTGTAGGAACTTAAAACCGTATTAGATACAGAATTCTTAGTGGGATCTACTTCATTAAAAGCGGCGAAAGCGCTGGTATCCGATTTTTTGTCTGCTGTAGTAGCTGAGTCCGACGATTTGTAGGACGTACTTAGAGCCAATACAGATATGAGAGATAGCAGTATTTTCTTTGTCATAAATATTATGTTAAATAAACTTGCGATTGCAAATTTATAAAATCATAACAATCAGAGTGTTATTATGAAACACTTTAACAGAATTTTATAACAACTTTAACAGCTACAAAACTTATCATTTGCTCTCATTCTGCGAGTCTGGCACAAAAGCGAGACTGACTGAATTCATGCAGTAACGAACACCCGTGGGTTTAGGACCGTCGTTAAAAACATGTCCAAGATGAGAATTGCATTTTTTGCAAAGCACCTCGATTCTTTCCATCCCATGAGAAGAATCTCTCATGTAGTTCACTCCGTTTTTGTCCGCCTCAAAGAAACTAGGCCAACCACAGGTAGAAGCAAATTTTTGATCGCTTCGGAATAAATGATTTCCACAAACAGCGCAATAATAATCGCCGTGCTGGTCAAATTCGTTGTATTTACCGCTAAAAGGACGCTCGGTTCCTTTTTCTCTCGCAATATAATAGAGCTCTGGAGAGAGCACTTCTTTCCACTCTTCGTTGCTTTTACTAAGTGTCGTAGAGTTGTTAATAGAAAAGTATGGATTGTTTTTTGATGTAGAATCTTGCATAACGTTTGACTTGATAGGAGAATAACTCTGCGAGCAGGCTTGCAGAACAAAAATACCTCCCAATATTAATAGAATTTTATTCATTGATTCAAGTTTCTTGGGTTAAAGTGCCCACTAAAAACTTATTTATATAGTTCAAAATTAGTGAAATAATACTAAATGACAGAAACACAAAAGAAAAGACAATTACGAAATCATAAACTATTTGCAACCGGACTATTCGTCTTAATGGCAATTGTTTTTATTCTTACCACCGTATTGCAAAAGCAATCTAGTTCACATTGGATAGGCTATTTGCACGCATTCTCAGAGGCGGCGATGGTAGGCGCACTTGCGGACTGGTTTGCGGTAACCGCCCTATTCCACTATCCTCTAGGGATGAAAATCCCACATACAAACTTAATTCAAAACAAAAAAGACCAAATCGGAGACAACCTTGGCTCTTTCGTTGTAGGCAACTTTTTATCTCCGGAGACGGTTCGTCCCTACATTGCCAAAATGCAAGTTTCCGATTACTTAGGATCTTGGCTTCTTAAACCTATCAATCAGCAACTCTTAATCTCGGAGGGATCTATTATTCTGCAAGACCTTATTGCAAAACTCGAGGACGCTGCGATCGAATCTTTCTTAGTTCAAAAAACAAATCAACTGACAGAGAACTTAAATTTAGCGTCCACAGTTGGAAGTACGATGGAGTATTTGGTTGAAAAAGACCAACACCAACTTTTAGTTAGTTCAATTGCCTCGCAAATTAAAAAGTATATTCTTGAAAACGAGGATGAAATCAGAAATCGAGTAAGACAGCAAAGTTACGCGATCATTCCCAATTTTGTAGACAACGCAATTGCAGACAAGATTTCGAAAGGAATTGTCTCTTACTTTGAAGAAATCGAATCCGATTTACAACATCCTGTGAGAGAGGCGCTCACAGATAAAATAAAAGAATTGTCTTCAGAACTTAAAACAAGTGAGGAATGGAAGCAAAAAATTCAATCCATGAAAAGTCTTTTTCTATCGGAAGAAAGACTGGAGAGCTACGCAAAGGATATTTGGAAATCGATAAAAACCCTCCTTTTAAAAGAACTCACTCAAAGCGATTCTCCACTAAAAAGCTATCTACAAAAGTCCATCCATAACTTAGCAATCGATCTTACGGAGGATCAGAAATTAAAAGATAAAATCGATAAGTGGGTTCGACTTACTTCCTATCGATACTTTTTACGAAACACCCACCGTGTGAGTAAGTTAATCTCCAGTACAGTTGAAAACTGGGACGGACAAATGCTTAGTGAAAAACTAGAATTAGAGGTGGGAAAAGATCTTCAATTCATTCGAGTGAACGGAACGATCGTGGGAGGACTTGTCGGACTAATCCTCTATACGATTGCTAATTTCTTCCTTTAGCCTCTTTCAAAAGAGCTTGGTTAATCTCTTTAATCAGCTGCGGTCCTTCATAAATAAAACCGGTATAAAGTTGAACAAGCGAAGCGCCTGCCGCAAGCTTTTCGAGCGCATCCGCTGCGCAGTGGATTCCACCAACACCAATGATAGGAAAAGCTCCTTCACTCTTCTCATAAAGAAAACGAATGACCTCGGTGGATCTTTCTTTTAAAGGTTTTCCTGATAACCCACCCGACTCTTTCTGATTGACGGATGTTAAATTTTCACGCGAAAGAGTTGTGTTGGTTGCAATGACACCCGAAATTTCGGTTTCCTTGACAATTTGTACGATATCCAATAATTGATCTTCAGACAAATCGGGTGCGATTTTTAAAAGAATCGGTTTTGATTTTGTTTTAGCTCTGTTAAGCTTTTGCAGCTCATTTAGAAGCTCTGTTAATGGACCTCTATCCTGAAGGGCTCTAAGGTTCGGTGTATTCGGGGAACTTACATTGACCACAAAATAATCAACCACGTGGAACAAGGCCTCAAACGCATATTTATAATCGTCACTTGCTTTTTCGTTGGGCGTTATTTTGTTTTTTCCAATATTACCACCTATCAGTACATCAGTATTTGACTTCAATCTTTCAACCGCTTTATCCACACCTTCATTGTTAAACCCCATTCGGTTAATAATGCCAGAATCTTCAATTAAACGAAAAAGTCGTTTCTTCTCATTCCCACTTTGCGCCTTGGGAGTTAAGGTTCCAATTTCTACAAATCCAAATCCAAGTGCCCCAAGCTGCTTATAAAGTTTTGCATCTTTGTCTAGACCTGCAGCTAGACCCACGGGGTTTTTAAACTTTAATCCAAAAACCTCTCTTTCAAGTTTTGAATCCTCAAGAGGTTTTCCTAAAAACCAAGGGGCTAAGAATCCAAAATTTCGGAGCATCCAGAACGTTAAATGGTGCGCTTTTTCAGGATCTAACTTAAATAGAAGGGGACGAATAAGGGTCTTGTACATAGTAATAAAATGGATTTGACAAATTTAAAGTTTTTTCTATGGTCTCACCCCATAATCTAGGAATTTCTCATTTTCAAAATCTTATTCAAAACGATTAAAATCCTACACTTGGGCTAAGGGCAATTTAAGTCTGAAAAGGAGTCAAAACCAACCATATTCGGTTTTATTTCACTATTTTTGTACAAATTATCAAGACAATTATGGCAAAACAGGAAGATGCGTTTAAAAAAGTAGTATCCCATGCAAAAGAGTATGGGTTTATTTTTCAAAGTTCTGAGATTTACGACGGGCTCTCCGCCGTATATGACTATGGACAAAACGGCGCGGAACTGAAAAATAATATCAAGCAGTACTGGTGGAAAGCCATGGTACAGCTAAATGAAAATATTGTTGGAATTGATTCTGCAATTCTAATGCACCCTACCATCTGGAAGGCTTCCGGCCACGTAGACGCCTTTAACGATCCTCTCATCGATAACAAAGACAGTAAGAAACGTTTTCGTGCGGATGTCTTGATTGAAGATTATTGTGCAAAGCTAGAGGACAAAGCCCAAAAAGAAATTGACAAAGCAGCCAAAAGGTTCGGTGAATCCTTTGACCTCGCTACGTTTGAATCAACCAATGTAAGAGTATTAGACTATCGCGAACGTCAGAAAACCATTCTTTCTCGAATGGCAAGATCCCTAGAAAGCAATGATTTAGCGGATGTTAAAACGTTAATCGAAGAACTAGAGATTGCAGACCCGGATTCGGGAAGTAAAAATTGGACAGACGTTCGACAATTCAATCTGATGTTTGGAACCAAACTAGGGGCTTCTGCTGAAAACGCGACTGACCTGTATTTAAGACCTGAAACAGCGCAAGGGATTTTTGTCAACTATTTAAACGTGCAAAAAACCTCTCGCCATAAATTACCCTTTGGGATTGCTCAAATTGGTAAGGCCTTTCGTAACGAAATTGTAGCTAGGCAGTTTATTTTCAGAATGCGGGAATTCGAGCAGATGGAAATGCAGTTTTTTGTTCAACCTAACACAGAGCTTTCTCATTTTGAAGAATGGAAACAAAAAAGACTTAACTGGCACTTGGCATTAGGACTGGGAGAAGAAAATTATAAATTTCATGACCACGAAAAGTTAGCTCACTACGCAAATGCAGCAACAGACATTGAATTTAAATTCCCATTTGGGTTTAAAGAACTAGAAGGAATTCATTCCCGTACTGATTTCGACCTATCTGCACACGAAGAGTTTTCTGGTCGCAAAATTCAATATTTCGATCCTGAGAAAAACGAGAACTATGTCCCTTATGTTGTAGAAACCTCTATTGGACTCGATAGATTGTTCCTTGCCTTAATGTCGCACTGTTTAAAAGACGAGGTGCTTGAAGATGGCTCAGAGCGAACCGTTTTATCTTTACCTCCAGCCTTATCACCAATTAAGGCGGCGATACTTCCTCTTATGAAAAAAGATGGGTTAGGAGAATATGCAGAAGCGATTTACAACGATTTAAAACTAGACTTCAACCTTAATTATGAGGAAAAAGATAGCATCGGAAAACGTTATCGTAGAAACGATGCGCTAGGAACACCTTATTGTATCACCGTGGATCACGAATCCTTAACAGATCACACCGTGACCTTGCGTGATCGTGACACTATGGTACAAGAAAGAGTCAAAGTAGAAGACTTAAGGAGAATCATCGACGAAAAAACAAACTTTAGAACTCTTTTGTCTAAGCTTTAAATTTTTTTCTACAGAAATTAAATGCCAATGGCCTAACTTAGTTGGGCCATTGGCTATTTATCTCCATTTCTTCGGGTCATAAACTTTTTGATTCCTTTTAATTTCCGTAAATTTGAACCATTCTAAATAAGACACATGTTTTCTATACAATCTATACGATCCCAATTTCCAATTCTTTCTCAAGAAGTAAATTCAAAACCCTTAGTGTACCTCGACAATGCAGCGAGTTCACAGAAACCTCTTTCGGTTATAGAAACCTGGGACCGCTACTACCATGAATACAACGCGAACGTGCATCGCGGAATTCATACGCTAAGTCAAATTGCAACTGAGGCCATGGAAGACGCACGTATGAAGATTCAAAAATTCATTGGGGCTAAGCATGACTATGAAATCATTTTCACGAAAGGAACGACGGAGGGACTCAATCTTCTAGCCTATGCGCACACGAGCGAGATTAAGGCTGGAGATGAAATCATTATTTCTCACCTAGAACACCACTCCAATATTGTTCCCTGGCAAATGCTTTGCGAAAGAACGGGTGCAAAACTGCTAGTAATTCCAATGAACTTACAAGGCGAGCTCGATCTTTCATTTCTTGAAAAGAATTTAAGTGAAAAAACGAAAATTGTATCCGTCAATCAAATATCCAATGCATTAGGGGTGGTGAACCCGATTAAGGAAATTATTTCCATGACCCGCAAAAACTCTAGTGCTAAAATCATAATTGATGGAGCGCAGTCTATACCTCATCTAAAAATTGATGTACAAGAAATGGATTGTGACTTTTTCGTCTTTTCTGGACATAAAATGTACGCTCCAATGGGAGTTGGAATTCTGTACGGAAAACAGGAGCTACTTGAAAAACTTCCTCCTTTTCATGGAGGTGGAGAGATGATTTCCACCTGTAGTTTTGAGAAAACTACTTACGCTGGACTACCGTTTAAATTTGAAGCCGGTACACCAAATGTGGGAGGAAATATAGCCCTAGGAGCAGCGGTTGATTTCATGGAATCCATAGGACATGAAAATTTACAAAACCACGAGGATATGCTACTACAATACGCACAAAAAGAACTTCAAAAGCTAGAGAATGTGCATATCTATGCTGAAAATGCAAATCGTGCAGGGGTAGTTTCTTTCACACTAAATGGAGCTGGAATTGCATCCGATGCAGGAATGATTTTAGATAAGCTGGGCATTGCCGTTCGTACAGGACACCACTGTACTCAACCTATCATGGACTTTTACGGAATTGCGGGTACAATTCGTGCGAGTTTTGCGATCTATAATACGAAAGAAGAAATAGATGCCTTAGTAGAGGGGGTCCGCAAGGCACAAAGAATGCTGAGCTAGTTGAAATAGGAATTAGCGAACCTCTGCGCCTCCAAGACCTCGGAGTCTTAGGCCGTATTTCCATTGGACATAAGCAAATACCTGGTACAACTTATACTCAAAGGCCTTACCATAGTTTTCATTAGGGTCATATTCGATTGCTGACTCAATGACATTTCGGTAACGGCCCGAGTAGTAATAACTGTTCCACTCCGAAACTAAACTTGTATTTCGAGCTTTTAATAAGCTTTCCGTATACATACTTTCTGGTTTTGCTACGGCCGAAAGGAAATAATCAAACTGCGTGTCCATTACGATGAGTTCCCATTCTCCCTCTTCGTTTTTTTCCGGTTTCATGACCGCCGATTCGTTGTTAGAACGAGAGAGCGAACTACTGCAACTTGATAAAAAACTTAAAGCTCCCAGGAGCAAAACAATGTAGAGTTTTGATTTCATGACCGTTATATATGTTAAAATGACAGCAAATAAAAAGCCAAACTTGAATTACAAAGAAAGATTCAAAACCACGATGGCAATTGAAGCCTCTTTATGGAAGAATGGAACGGTTATTGTTGCAAAATTTTAGCAAAATATTGTAAAAAAACCATCAAATAAAGTTTAATCTTGCAAATGCATAATTTCAAGGCTAAACAAAAGAGTTAACCACTTGAATACGAATGATTTATTTAATCCCAAAATCATTATTCAATTCAAATCCTTCTTGGACTCATTCAAGAGGGAAAGACGTGAATGCAAGATCACACAACATATATACAAGTCGAGCTTTGCAATTGAGATTGCTCTTTTCATTCACTTTCACTTTATTTGCCTTTGTTTTATTTCAATCTCAAACGACGGCTTTTGGTTACATCAAAGACGAGTATGGAAATGCGGTTGAAAGAGCGGAGATAGATTTAAGCCAGTCTTCGAATGATCTTATTGCAGACAAAATTGGGTACTTTCAATTTGTGGGTTTAGACCCTGGCCTCTACCAAATTAACATTTCGAAAGCAGGACTAGAACCTAGGCGAATCACCTTTACCATTGAACAGGGAGAAAAAAGAAAAGATTTAGGTGTAATCAGCATGCGCACCGCTAACCATAGCACGGACTTAGGAATATTAGCGCTAGACGATGCCATTGCCGACAGTGACGGATATCTAGTACAACCAATGACCTCGCTACTTAGCGCAAGGCGCGATGTCTATCAGAAAAATGCAATGCTCGAACAGGGTATGTATAATTTTGTTCCAAGGGGGGTTGATAACCGCTATGAAGACATATCCTTCAATGGTGTCTCCATGTCAGACCCCATCGACGGCATCGTGGATCCTATTCAATGGGGGGGGTTAAGTGATGTGACAAGAAATCCTTCTGAAATCTCGGACTATTTATCCTTCTCAAAGTATAGCTTTTCAAATCTTGCGGGATCCCTTTACTACGACACCAAAGCATCGAATTTCAACAAAGAGGCTTCGATTACCTACTCTTACTTAAACCGCAATTACAAAAACCGATTCTTGGCCTCCTATGCTAGTGGCCTGCTACCTAAAGGATGGGCTTTTGCTTTTTCTGTCAGCAAGAGATCAGGAAGTGACGGCGTGATTCAAGGGATTGAACAAGATTCTTATGCTTATTTTGGATCGATTGAGAAGAAGTTATCCGACCGCGCGTCAATTAACCTTACGGCCTTTGGAGCACCCACTAAGCGAGATACATACAGTGCAAACACACAAGAAGTATATGATTTAATGGGCAAAAATTACAACGCGTATTGGGGGTTTGATCGAGGGGAAAATCGTAGTGCCCGAACCAGAAACTCCTTTATGCCTGTCTTTCAGTTGCAATTTTACAATGCGGTTGGTGAGAATAGCAATTGGAACAATACCCTATCGTATCAATTCGGTAGAGATGCACAGAGCCGACTCTCATGGAGAAATGCACCCAATCCTTATCCTACGTATTTTACAAACCTTCCCAGTTATTTCCGATCTATCAATGCAAGTCCAGATGAGTTAGAGAGACTTGAACAAAGGTGGAAAGAAGATGAATCTTTTAATCAGATCAATTGGCAAGCTTTACGAGAGGAAAATCAAAACCATTTGAATGAAGGAGCTCACTATATGGTAGTTGAGGATGTTCGCAACATCAAAAGCTTTAATTTTGCTTCGCATTTCGACACAAAACTCACCAATTTTTGGAATTTAAATCTGAATCTGACCTACCAAAACTTCACCTCTCAGCATTATCAAGAAATTAAAGATTTGCTGGGCGCTGAATTTGCACTAAATAAGTATGCTTCCAATGGCAATCTAGACTACGATTCCTCCAATCCAAATACAAAACTTATGGTTGGAGATCATTATAAATACGATTATTTGTTTTATAAAAACAAAGCTAGTTTCAACATTTCCACAGATGCAGTACTAAATCGTTGGAATATAATGGCCTCCGTCTTCATGAACTATACCTCCTCTCAAAGAAAAGGCAATTACCTAAACCCTTATTATAGCAACTCAAAGGGATTAAGCAAACGAATTGAGAACCTTGATGCAGGAGTGAAAGCAAGAGTGAGCTACAAACTAAATCCTAGAAGTCAACTCTCTTACAACGCAATGCTATACAGCGCAGCTCCCACTCTTACCGACTTATTTATCAATCCACGCTTAAGCAATTTAGAAACCCCTGAAATCAGAAACCAGGTAGTGAGCTCTAACGAACTCCGATATAACTATAGTAGTCAAGCTCTTAGAATACGAGTGTCTGGGTTTTGGAGTGATCTAAAAAACGGGACCGAAGTTTCTCGATTCTACACTGATCTTTACGCTCAGGGAGAAATAAATAACACGGAATCTTATGTGACCGAAATTCTATCGGGAGTTGAAAAACGCTACAAAGGAATTGAAATAGGAATCGAAGCGAGAGTTCTTCCCAACTTAAAACTCTTTGCTATATCCAGTTTAGGGGAATATACCATGGAGAATAATCCAACGGTGCTTCTAACGACTGAAAACGAAACCTCCACCCAGGGCTATCAAGATTTGGGACCAGCTCAAATCAAAGATTACAAACTAGCGGGATCTCCACAGACAGCAGCGACATTAGGATTTAGATATAGCAATAAAAAACTATGGTGGTTAGGCGGTTCTGCCAATTTTTTCGCAGACCATTACATGGACTTTTATGCAGCTAACCGAACTTCTGATTTTTACACGAACCCGCAGACAGGAAGTCATTACGAGCAAAGTACAGACAAAACCACTGGATTTCTCATACCCGCGGCCAAGCCTTCTACCATTTCACCACTTCTTTCCCAGATGAAAATGGAAGACCAATGGTTATTTAATTTAGATGCAGGAAAATCCTTTAGCGTGGGACGCTATACCCTTGGTTTAAGTTTAAGCGTCATCAACGTATTAAATAATAGAGACTATATTTCAGGCGGATACGAACAAATTAGAAACACGAACTATCTGGAATCTCAAATCGACTCACAGAGATCAGAACCTCTTTTTGGTACTAAGTTTTGGTACGACCGAGGACGTACTTTCTTTGCGAATGTTACGTTCAAGTTCTAAAAACATTTAGAGCTCATTCGATTCAAAAAGAACCTCTAGGTATTCTTCTTTCGAAATCATTTCGGCTCCTAGGCTTTCCAAATGATTGGAGTGAATTTGACAGTCGATTAAATCGTATTTCTCTTCGTTTGATTGCACAAAAGTGATAAATGCAGCTTTCGAAGCGTTGCTTACTTTTGAAAACATACTTTCTCCGCAAAACACCTTTCCCACAACTACGCCATAAAACCCGCCCACGAGTCTATCTTCTTGCCAAACTTCAATACTCGTGGCCTTGCCTTCATGGTGCAGTTCTAAGAAACCCGAGATTAGTTCCTCACTTATCCACGTTCCATCTTGATCTGTTCTGGGAACTTCCATGCAAGCTCGCATAACCTGTTCAAAAGCTCTATTTTTTGAGAAGCTAAAAACGTGGGAGGACAAGATTTTTTTCATGGATTTGGATACATGTAGTTTCTTTGGGAATAGTACAAATCGAGGATCTGGACACCACCATAAGATTTCCTCTCCTGGATTAAACCATGGGAAAAGTCCAAGATTATAGGCTAGCCAAAGTCTTTGAAGAGACAAATCCCCTCCCATAGCCACAAGTCCTCCTAAAGGGTGGTACTCTCGAGGATCCGGAAACTTTATTTCTTCTTTCTTTAAGGAAACCATAGCATTAAAAAATCCCACCAAAGATAGTGGGATTTAAATCAATTATTTTTTACTTCTTAGAAAGGTAAATCATCATCCTCTTCCTCAAAAGGATTAGCATTTTGCGATTCACTCTTCGCGCCATCTTCTAGGGGGGCAGCTTGAGTAGGTTCATTAAAATTGTCTGACGCCAATTTTTCAATTCTCCAACCCACAATCGAGTTAAAGTACTTAACTTCATTCTGTGGGCTAGTCCACTCTCTTCCTCGTAGGTTAATTCCAATTTTCACTTGGTCACCCTCGCTCACTGTATCCAGTAGTGATATCTTATCTTGTAAGAACTCAATACTAATAGGCTGCGGATACTGCTCCTGTGTTAAAAGAATCAACTCTCTCTTCTGAAATCCACTGTTAAAAGTTTGGGTTTCAGAAAGTTTCTTCACTGTGCCTTGTAATTCCATAATCTAAAAACTTAATTCGGTAAAAATAGCAAAAACAAACTTAAATAAATGAATTCACTCCCTAGTATTTTTCAAATAAAAAAAATGAAAAAAAATTTGTTTTACAATTTAAAAATAAGCTATATTTGCACTCACAAAAAAGAAAAGAAGATCTTATAATATTTGCGGATGTGGTGTAATTGGTAGCCACGCCAGACTTAGGATCTGGTGCCGCGAGGCGTGGGGGTTCGAGTCCCTTCATCCGCACTATTTTAAAAATTTCTAAGCAATTAGAAATTTTTTTTGCGAAAATAGCTCAGCTGGTAGAGCACAACCTTGCCAAGGTTGGGGTCGCGGGTTCGAGTCCCGTTTTTCGCTCAACTTCTACTTTGCCCTGGTGGTGGAATTGGTAGACACGCAGGACTTAAAATCCTGTGTCCGCAAGGACGTACGGGTTCAAGTCCCGTCTGGGGTACATAGAAAAGCTGTTAATTGTTTGATTATCAGCTTTTTTTGTTTTTATCAGTCATAACATAGTAACAAGGTTACTTATATAAAAAGAAAAGCACCTAATTTTATTAAGTGCTTTTTTGCTTTTTCTACCTGATTCATTGTTTGAGATTTTAAGAGATCAGGTGCAAAAGTTGTGTCCTTCTATTTTTGATTCCACACAGGGTCATTATTTTGGTACCCTACCCTATTCTAAAATCGAACCGCAAACACGATGTTGTTGAAAACCTTCTGTTTTCAATTAGATCCATTGCAGTACATCATTAGACTTCGTTTTCTGCATAATGATTATCTAAATCGAAATAAACATAGATTGCTTCTAAAAATAGACGAATCATAGAAAACGCGAGCATCAAATTCCGGTGATCTTCTAATTCAGGATCTGTGTAAATAATCTCCAAATCTTCTGGCCTAATATCCCCATGCTGCATTTTTGAGTAAACGACATCATAATACTCTTTACCCACTGCTGTAAATAATATCAGATATAAAATATCAAAGTAATCCTCCAGTGAAATTAGATTCGTTAAATACTGTATCATCCCCAAACAAGCATTGCTCCCTTTAATATTGGGCAAAGGAATTATCTTATTATTTTCATCAATTAATTCACGACAATAAGAAGCTAGCGACAGTATACTAATAAGGTACCCTAAGCGTCTACAATCAATTGGCTCCAATCCACTGATATTGAATACTTCTGAGATTAATTGATCAAATCGATATCGCTGTAAAATCTTTGGAAACTCTTGCACATGCCTTTCAAGAACCACTACATGTAGACTGGCACTCAAATCAAAAACACTTTTTTCGATCGCTCTCTTTTGATTTTTCCTAAGAAGCGCTTCTAAGGATATTCTAGCATCCTCCACGTTACTGATGTAGAGCGTGTTCAAACGATTTTTCAATTCCATGGTTATATTTTAGTTGAGCTGAATGTAACAAATTGTGAATTAATTGAAAAACCGTCCCTAAAGCATGAGTCAGACCGTCCCAAATGCCCTCTAATTGGGCAAAATTCCGTTCAAGACAATTTCGAAACCAATTTTTACTCTATCTTGTGATTTATCCAAAAAGTGCCATAACGTATGCAATTTTTCGTCGGACACGTCAAAAAAGCACACTAAATAACAATTGTATCCTCTGAGTACCAACTCAATTAATACTTTGAACTTTTTGTTTTTCCAAAGCTTTTTGTACCATTTAAGAAGCTTCTCTATAGTCCAATAAGTTCAGCGCAAAGTATGGCCTTATTTTCGCTGTTCACTGGTGTACATAATTTTTATTACCAAATCAAATCCGTATTTTTGCCTTAATAAATTCGTGCATGTCTGATATCATACAACTCTTACCTGATCACGTCGCCAATCAAATCGCGGCGGGTGAAGTCGTGCAACGTCCTGCCTCCATCGTTAAAGAACTTTTGGAAAACGCAATCGACGCTCAGGCCACGAAAATCGAGCTTATTGTCCGTGACGCAGGTAAAAATCTAGTACAAGTGGTTGACGATGGACTCGGTATGTCAGATTCGGACGCGAGACTCGCTTTTGAACGCCATGCGACTTCCAAAATAAAAAGCTCCGAAGATCTTTTTAAAATCAGCTCGAAAGGTTTTCGTGGAGAAGCTTTAGCTTCCATCGCTGCTGTAGCTCAAGTGGAGCTAAAAACAAAGCAAAGAAATGCCGAGACAGGTACCAACATTTATATTGAAGCAGGAGGTATTAAATTTCAAGAACCAATCCAAACGCACGAAGGTTCTAGTTTTGCAGTTAAGAATTTATTCTTTAACATTCCAGCAAGACGCAAATTCTTAAAAAACAACAATATTGAACTTCGTCATATTATTGATGAATTTCAACGAGTTGCACTTGCTCATCAAGACATCGAATTCGAACTCTATCATAACGACGAAATTATTTTCAGGTTGCGTAAGGGCACGATGCTCCAACGAATTATTGAGATTTTCGGTCGAAAACTTCAGCCTGTTCTGATTCCTATCAAAGAGGACTTAGATTGGATCAAACTTAATGGATTCGTTTCTAAACCCGAAGGAGCAAAAAAGGTACGAGGAGAACAGTTCCTATTTGTGAACCATCGCTTTTTCAAGAGTCCGTATCTCAATCGCGCGGTCCAAGATGCGTTTGAAGGACTATTAATGCCGGGATACCTTCCCTCTTTTTTTCTATTCTTAGAAATTGATCCGGAAAAGATTGATATAAATATTCATCCTCAAAAAACGGAAGTCAAATTTGAAGACGAAAACCTGATCTTTGCTCTTATTCGTTCCACAATCAAAAAAGCTCTTGGTATCTACAACATTGCACCAAGTCTTGATTTTGACAGAGACCCCAATCTTGATAAACTCCTGAATTTCCAAAACAAAACAGCATCGAATGGATCCTCTGCAAGTGCGATGAATGGAAAACCTAATCAGATTTCGGTTCCCCGCGATTTCAATCCATTTCGTGGAGCAGAAGGTCCTAGTTCAGGTGAGATTCTCAATTTGCAAGAAATGTACGATACGCCTCCCGAGGCAAAACCTTCAAAAATCAATTTATTCGAGGACGAAGAGTTTGACGAAGATTTAATGCGACTACCTAATGGCTATTGGCTTTTCAATCAAGGAGATAAAACCCTCATGTTAGATCTGGGACGAATGCATCGAATTCTAATTGGACATAAAAACCAAGGCAAAAAAAGAAGCTCTGTGAGTCAACCTTTGCTATTCTCACTCGAATATCTAATGAATGAGATTGAGAAACTTAAATTCAAATCCTTTAAAAAGTATTTGCCTTCTCTTGGGTTTGAAATAACATTAGCGCATGAAAACACGCTTCGGATCGATGCAGTGCCTGAGGGATTGAAAGAAAGTATGGTGATCAAATTCCTAGAAAATCTATTTGAGAAATTGGAATACAAAACAGAAGATGAGTTCCTCTCTCAGTACCAATATCAATGGGATAAGATTCATTCCAAATCTAGGTTTGATTTTCTATATAAACACGATGCAGAAGCGCTAATCAAGGAATACATTGCGATTGGATTCCCCACCTACACTCCTGGAGGCAAAAAATGTTTCATTGAACTTCCTCTTGATGAGTTAAAAACTAAATTTTAAAGCATGTTTAGAAACATACCCCCCATTACAAAAAGTATCATCATAATCAACATTGTTGTTTATCTCCTGAGCAACTTACTTTTTGGTGGAAATCTCTACGACTTACTCTCGGCTTATTATCCTTTTTCACCTAACTTCCATTCGTGGCAAATCATTACCCATATGTTTATGCACGCACCAATGGGAGAAGGAATCGGTCTTACACACATTCTCTTTAATATGTTCACACTTTGGAGCTTTGGGCCCGTATTAGAACAAGTTTTGGGAGAGAAAAAATTCCTTGTTCTTTACTTTTTAAGCGGACTAGGGGCGTTTATCCTCTTTAATATTTGGAATGGTTATGGCGTGTACACATTGGTTACCCAATTGCAAGCACAGGGAATCGACGTCTCGGAGGTCTTTCGGAAAAGTGCCCAAGGATATCAGGGTGACATGAGTGTATTTAGCAACCCAGATGCCCTTCAATTAGGTCAAATGCTAAATGCTAAAATGCTTGGCGCCTCGGGCGCTATCTTTGGTGTGGTCGCTGCCTTTTCGACCATGTTCCCGGATGCAAAATTAGTTTTCCTATTCATCCCGTTCCCTATCAAAGCTAAGTATCTATTTCCAATTATTATCGTGGTTTCACTTTATTTAGGGGTTAGTGGATCCATGGGAGGAGTGGCTCATTTCGCTCATATTGGAGGTGCAATCGTCGGATTCTTACTTGCCTTATACTTTAGAAAAAAACACATTCAAAGATGGCATTAATTCGAGCGGCCCTCACGTTTTTTCATTGCTGCATCATCGTTTTGATGCTAGGAACGCTCTTAAATGACTATGTAGCTCCCAAAACGCTTGGCTATTTAAACTTGCTTTCTCTGTCCTTTCCTATTCTTTTAATTTTCCATGTTGCACTTACGCTCTTTTGGATCCTAGTATGGAAAAAAAGAGCCATTGTCTTTATTCTTCTATCTCTTTTCTTTCTAAAACCAGCTCAGCGCATTGTAAATTACAATCCGACGACGGTTTCCCAAGAGGGGCAGATCAAGATCATCACATTTAATACTAAAAATGGTATAGAAGCTAAGGATGGAGCTCAAACAAGCGTCAAGGACTATTTGGAGAGCGAGAATGCAGACATCGTCATCGTCCAGGAAGATCGCACGAAGTTGGAATCGGAAAACGTGATAACGGAGGGGGGAACTCAACTCTTTAGCAAATACAAAATTGTCAATCAGGAAACGTTAATTACAGACGGTTCGAACTCGCACTCTTTTTATGCAGATCTTGATATAGATGGAAAAATCGTACGTATCGTAAATGTGTATCTTCAGCCTTTTCAGCTTCAAAAATCGATGGTAAAACCCACGGGGGATGCTACTGTAGATCAAGCAAAAGCGAAAAAACTTATATTCCGACTTGTTCCTACCTTCAAAGCACACCAGAGCCAGGTGGAGCAAATTAGGCGTGCTATTGATGATTCGCCCTATCCCGTCATTATTGGTGGAGATTTTAACTCCGTTCCCAATTCATGGGAATATTATCACCTAGTCGAAGGTCTCCAGGATCCTTTCTTAGAAGTTGGACATGGAAGTGCAACCAGCTTTCATGATTACAAATTCCCGATCCGAATCGATTATTTATTTCATTCGAGCTCTATTAAAGCAAAAACCTATAAAGTGGATCGAAGTGTTCATATCTCTGACCACTTTCCCGTCATTGCCACATTTGACCTTAAGTAATCGGACTCAAAAAAAATGGCCTCTTTACGAAAGAGGCCGCATTTATTCTCAAATAGAAAGAGTTTCTATTTCTTTTCATACTCGACAACTGCGCGTATAAACGCTTCTGCATTTTCCACAGGAATATTGGGCAATATACCGTGTCCTAAGTTCGCAATATATCTTTGGGTTCCAAAACGATCGATCATTTCGTGAACCATTTTGCGAATCACTTCCGGAGAGGAGTGAAGTCTTGCCGGATCAAAATTTCCTTGAAGAGTCATGTTGGATCCAACTAGTGCTCTTGCATGTTCCGGCGTCAGGGTCCAATCCACCCCCAGTGCAGAGGCTTTTGAAAGCGCCATTTCTTCTAATGCAAACCAACATCCTTTTCCAAACACAATCACTTGGGTCACCTCACTTAAGGCTTCTACAATACGGTTAATGTATTTCCAAGAAAACTCTTGATAATCTTTTGGCGACAACATTCCTCCCCACGAATCAAAAATTTGAACCGCAGATACACCTTTCTCAACTTTTCTCTTTAGATACTTGATCGTCGTTTGCGTAATTTTCTCTAACAATAGATGGGCAGCCTCAGGGTGTTGAAAACAAAATGATTTTGCAATATCAAATGCTTTCGAGCCTTTCCCCTCTACGCAATAACATAAAATAGTCCAAGGAGATCCCGCAAATCCAATAAGCGGAACTTCATTCTCTAATTTCTCTAATGTCATCTCGATGGCGTCGAACACGTAGCCTAGGCTTTCATTCACATCCGGCACCTCCACTGCTTCTACTTGTGCCAGGGTACGAATCGGATTCTCGAGCCAAGGCCCAATTGATTCTTTCATTTCAAAATTAATCCCCATGGCTTGAGGCACGACCAAAATATCGGAAAACAAAATCGCAGCATCGAGTGGAAACCGTCGAATCGGTTGAACCGTAATTTCAGAGGCAAGCTCTGGACGTTGACAGCGTGTAAAGAAATCGTATTTCTCTCTTAGCGCCATGAACTCAGGCAAATAGCGTCCTGCCTGTCTCATCATCCAAACTGGGGGTCTTTCTACCTGTTCACCTCTCAGGGCTTTCAGGAACAAATCATTTTTAATCATAATGGGCTTATTTCGTATGCGAAAGTTCTCGAACTAGTACCTTCATAAGGTCTTCGAAATTGCTTTCGATACTTGTATTTATCTTGTTTTGAGTATATTTTCTTAATTCTTTTTCCGTCGTATGACCAATGGAGAACAATTTCTTATTTTCAAGACCATTGTGCTCTACAAAACTTCTTACACCACTTGGTGAAAAAAACACGAGCGCATCATATTCATTTTCTACTTTTGGATACAGAAGTTCGGTTTGGTATACGGGGATTTGCCTATAACTGAAATTCTGTAAAGGAAGCGTAGAGTCTAAAATCGTGAGCGATAAGCTTCCACAAAAATGCAAAAACTTCTCTCCTTGTGCGTTCTCTACTAAAAACTCTCGCAGTTCTTGAGCATGACGCTTTACTTTGTAGGTACCAAATCCATATTTGCGAAGAGCATTTTTCGTCTTGGGACCCACCGTATATATTCGATTGTACTTACGACTGGTGAACACTTCGTTCGGTCTAAACCCATTTTCAAAAAAAGAATCTACGCCGTTTACACTGGTAAATATTAAGGAATAATCTTTTAAATCAAAAGGTTCGACTTTAAGGGGTATCGTTTTAATTACTTCTACAAAATCATAGGAAAATTGATCACCAAGCGACTTGGCAATCAGTTTTCGGTCTAGATTTTTTTTTGTAAAAAGTATGTTCATTAAAAAAACGCCTTAAACTTGTCTATAATGTTCCACCCAATCTTGGCTTCACTTGGTCCATAATTTCTTTTGCACCTGAACGAAGAAAACGTTGCGCAACCTTAATTCCTTGTTCTCTTGCATTTTCTTTAGACAGAGTTTCTTCCATCGCAATACAGTTGCGTCCGTCCAGGGTGCATATTCTTCCTTGAAAACGAACTTCCTTATCAATGATTTCAGCATATGCACCAATCGGCGCTGTACATCCTCCTTCTAAAGTTTGAAGAAAAGCTCTTTCGATCTCGACACAAATTTGGGTATCCAAATCGTTTATTCCTTGGAGAATTTCTTTTAATTCTACGTTGTCTTTATGACCTGTGACTACCACTACACCTTGCGAAGGTGCATTAAGCATAAAAGGAAGTTCTTCATAGTCCACTTTAAGCTCCAATCTTGCGAGACCTGCTTTTGAAAAAAGTGTGGCATCCGCAAGACCATTTTCAATTTTGTCAAGTCTCGTTTGGACGTTTCCACGAATATCCACAAAGCTTGTATTAGGGAATTCCTCGGCCCAAAACGCTCTTCGTCTTAGGCTGCTTGTAGCAAGGCTCAATTCTTCTAATCGTGTGCCTTTTGCGCTCTCACTTCTCACCAATACATCCTCATGATAATCTCGTTTTAAAAACGCGATTAGCTCTAGTCCCTCTGGCAATAAGGTAGGTACATCTTTTAACGAATGTACCGCAATATCGATTTCTTTGTTCAAAAGTGCAGTATCCAGATCACGTGTAAACACGCCTGTGATGCCCATTTGATAAAGAGGTTGATTTAACTGCTTATCACCATTCGAAATTATCGGAGTAATGTTTGTTGTAAAATTCCGATTCTGCAAATGCCTCGCTACTTCTCGCGCTTGCCAAAGGGCAAGTGGAGACTTACGTGTGCCTATTCTAATGCTTTTCATTGAATTCTTTATTTGGTTGTTCCACAAACATTTCGTGCATAAGATTACTTACTTCCCTCGCGCGTGAAGGGTTGTCTAGGATGTATTTCGCAAAACGATTCGTAATCTTTTGAATCATCTTATCGGTGAGCTCCATATCGTCCACCGCAATATACCGATGCTTTTTATGGATGCTATGCATCTCATGACTCTCCATTCTTTTCAACATGGCTTTAAACTCGTGAATGGTCGGTGCAAGCGTCCGCTTCTTTTCCCAATCAATGAAATCGTTTGTCATTCCTTTAATTATTTCCTCAGCTTTTGGAATTTCTTTCTTTCGCTGCTCCATGGTTTCTTGTATATGGTTTGAAAGAATGTCCACATCCACAAGTTCAACTCCATTGATTTCGTTAACGTCCGAATCCACATTGTTAGGAATCGAAAGATCAATCACAAGCATAGGTTTGCTACCTGAAAAATGGGATTTCTTAATAATAGGAGTTTTCGCACTTGTGGCCACAATTAAAATATCAGTGTCAAGAAGCTCTTTGGAGAAATCTTCAAATGCCACATAGGGAATCTGGTATTTTTGTGCTATTTTTTCGGCTATTTCGTTGGTGCGGTTGGCAATCTTCACTTTCGGTTGGTAAATGTGTTTTACCAAATTCTCGACGGTGTTTTGCCCAATCTCTCCAACCCCTAACAAAAGAATATTCTTTCCTGAAAGTTGAGTTTGGGAATTCAAAATATAATGAACTGCCGCGTACGATACACTCGCAGCACCATTGGAAATTCCTGTTTCGTTTTTTATTCTTTTCGAAATCTGAATGGCGGAATTAATCGCCCGTTCAAGATACGGATTCGATTTCGACTTTTCTTTTTTGAATCGGTTGTATGCGTTTTTGATTTGGCCAATGATCTCAAAATCTCCCAAAATCTGACTTTCTAGACCGGCCGCCACGCGAAAGAGGTGGTTCAGTGCCTGCTTCTCTTTTAAAACTTCTGCATATTTCATGAAATCTGTTAGTTCCACGTCCACAGATTTGCAATACTGCTCTGCAATTAAAAGATAGTTTGGAGTGGTGGTATAGATTTCTGTTCGGTTGCAAGTAGAAACCACGAAAGCATCGCCTAGGTTTTCCGAATGAATCCGGTCAACAAATTCTTTGACGTGCTGGTCAAAAAAGGCAAATTTACCCCTGGTTTTCGCATCGGCTTTTTCAAAACTGACACTTAACACCGCAAAATTAGAGGTCTGATGTATGTTATTATTTTGTGGCATAGTAAACAAAGGCAAATTTAGGGCTTTTTTAATTAATAAATCCATGATGAAAGTCACTGTGCGATTCTAATTATTGAATCGGACTAATAAGTCTTGCTTAGAGCAAACTTTAATAAAACTTTAACCAAATATTGATTGTATCGATTCTTATAATGGGTCTAAATTTATATCTTTGTAACCTTAATATTTTTATCGAAGAAGATGGGTTTATTTGATATGTTCACACAAGAAATCGCAATCGATTTAGGAACAGCTAACACACTGATTATCCACAACAACAAAATTGTCGTGGACCAACCTTCGATTGTCGCCATAGAGCGTCAATCCGGAAAGCCAATTGCCGTAGGGGAACAGGCCAAACACATGCAGGGGAAAACACACGAGGACATCCGCACGATTCGTCCACTAAAGGATGGGGTGATTGCAGACTTTCATGCCTCTGAGCACATGATAAAAGAATTCATTAAAAAAATCCCTGCCATCAAAGGCAAACTTATACAGCCTGCTCTTAAAATCGTAATTTGTATTCCTTCCGGAATTACAGAGGTAGAGAAAAGAGCTGTACGAGATTCTGCACAAAAAGTAAATGCAAAAGAAGTTCGTTTGATTTATGAACCGATGGCAGCCGCTATTGGTGTCGGAATTGATGTTCAAAAACCCGAAGGGAACATGATTATCGATATCGGTGGAGGAACCACAGAAATCGCAGTCGTCGCTTTAGGAGGGATTGTTTGCGATAAATCGGTAAAAATTGCAGGGGACGTTTTCACAAGTGACATCGCTTACTATCTAAGAACACACCACAACCTTTACATTGGTGAAAGAACGGCTGAACGTGTGAAAATTGAAGTAGGATCTGCTGTCGAAGAACTCGATGTAGACATCGAGGACATTCCGGTTCAAGGTCGTGACCTTATTACGGGAAAACCGAAAGAAATCATGGTGGGCTACAAAGAGATTGCAAGAGCGCTTGACAAATCAATTGTTCGCATTGAAGATGCTGTGATGGAAACTCTTTCGTTAACGCCACCAGAACTTGCCGCAGATATTTACAAAACAGGGATTTATTTAGCGGGAGGAGGAGCACTCCTAAGAGGACTTGCCGATCGTTTGCACCGCAAAACAGGACTGCCTGTTTTCGTCGCTGAAGATCCATTGAGAGCTGTCGTAAGAGGGACTGGAATCGCGTTAAAAAACATGGATAAATTCAACTTTTTAATTCGTTAATCACACTAATTTGACTTTTTGGGGATGGGATTTTTGTTAAGATTAATTTCGAAGAATGCACTGTTCTTCTTTTTTCTGGTCTTGCAAGTAATCGCATTAGTCCTCGTGTTCACTCGCAATTCTATGCAACAAAGTTGGATTGCAGGGCAAACCACTGCCTTCAATTCAACCGTCTCTGGAATTGTCGACGAAGGGACCTCCTATCTGAAACTAAAGCAAATTAATGATCGTCTTGTCGCGCAAAACAAGGCTCTACTTCAAGAGCTTTATGGAAACCAAAATGCAGGTGCGGCCGTACTTAGAACGATAAGAGACACTACAGGAATAGCTCAATCGTACACCATCGTTGATGGAGACATTGTGTACAATAGCATTAATCGACAAGATAACTATTTCACGATCAACCGAGGCAAACTTCATGGGGTAAAACCTAAAATGGGGGTAATTGCACCCCAAGGAATTGCAGGAATCGTTGTGAATACGACAGACCACTACGCATTAGTTCAGTCTGTTTTAAGCACAAACAAAATTAAAATTAATGCGGCGCTCAAAAACTCGCAGTATTTCGGCACGCTTTCCTGGCGAGGAGAAGATTCGAGAATCATGCATTTGCAAGACGTGCCAAAATACGTTTCGTTGCAAGTGGGAGACACGGTCGTAACGGATGGAAAATCTGCAATCTTCCCTCAAGGGATTATGATTGGTACGGTTGCTGGTTACCAAGTTGACCGTAAAACAGGATTTTGGGATATTGCTGTAGAGCTCAGTGAAACCATGGGGAACTTGAACAAAGTATATATTGTGGATAATCTGCAAAAAATCGAGGTTCAAAAAATTCAAGACACCCTAAAAGTACAAATGTCAAGAGATGATTAGTAGAAGTATTTTCACCGACATTCTTTCCATTGTCGTGCTTGTCGCACTTCAAATCTTTGTGCTAAACCGAATTACGCTGGGCGGTAAATACACGCCTGTTTTGTATCCAGTCTTCGTGATGTTTTATCCCTTCTTTCGAAACAAATACCTATTTCTTGTCTCCAGTTTTGTCCTAGGACTCTGCATTGATGCATTTTTAGGCACCTGGGGAATTAACGCATTTGCCACTACCTTAATCGCCTACTTTAGGACTCTAATCTTTCGAACTTCTACGGATACCTCTACTGATTTTTTCTCCTTTCAAACCTTGCAATGGAGTCAATTTCTTTTCTTTATTTTTTCAAGTATCTTTGTTCATCAATTTACCGTTCAAACCATTGAATTTTTTAAATTCTCACGGACGATTGAAATTTTATTAAACATTTTAGCAAGTAGCAGCATTTCGTTTGTCTTTATTTTGATATACGCAATCGCATTTAGAATCAAACAAAAAGTGTGAGGTCTCAGTATTTAAAAATTTCTCTTCTTCTTCTTTTTCTCGTTATTGTTTTTATAGCGAGACTTGCTTACCTACAACTTTTCACGGACCGTTATGCTTTAAATGCGGCTAATACTTCAATTAAAAAAGAATACATCATTCCGCAGCGAGGGATCATTTTTGATCGCAACGGGAAAATCCTTGTAGGAAATCAGCCCTCCTATGAAATCTCGTTCACTCAAGCGCTTCTAAAACCGGATTTTGATACCCTTGGATTTTGCCAGCTAATGAAAATTAGCAAACCGCGATTTATTGCCATTCTTGATTCCGTTAAAAAAGAGCGGTACTATTCTCGAATGACTCCCATGACCTTCAAGAAAAACATTAGTCGGGATGAAATCGCAAGAATTCAAGAAATCATCTTTAAATACCCTGCCTTTAGCATTATAGAAAGGCCACAAAGAAAGTATGAAGTAAGTACTTCTGGAAACTTATTAGGGTACACCAGTGAGGTCAATGACAATGATATTAAGAAAGACTCCCTCTATTATTTGCCAGGCGATAACATCGGAAAATCAGGAGTTGAAAAATCGTATGAAAAAGATCTTAGGGGAACCAAAGGAATCCACTACATTCAAAAAGACATACGTCTGAGAAACATTGGTCCTTACAAAGATGGCGATCTTGATGTCGATGTCGTAACAGGAAAAGATTTGACCCTTACCATTGATTATGATCTGCAAAGAATCGCAGAAGAAATGCTTGTCAACAAAAGGGGGGCTATTGTTGCCTTAGACCCAAACAATGGCGAGATTCTAGCCCTTGCAACAGGTCCCGATATTAACCCAAATTTATTTACAGGTCCCAATAAATCCAAACAGATTAATTCTCTATTAAACGATACGTTTAATAAGCCCATGTTTGACCGCTCTACTCAATCTGCGCATATGCCTGGTTCTACATTCAAAATGTTTACGGCACTTGCCGCTATGCAAATGGGAGTGATGGATGAAAATACAATTTTTCCGTGTGCGGGAGGATTCAATTACAAAGGTCTTCGCATTCGAGGTCACGGAGGAGCCGATCCCTTAATTCCCTCCATACAAGTCTCCAGTAACTGCTATTTTTCCTATGCCTATCTTGCCATTATCAACAAGTACCCTGGCAATCCCTCCAAGGGCGTAAACGAATGGAAGAAAATCATGGAGAGTTTTGGATTTGGACAGTACCTTAACAATGACTTAGCCACAGGCGCTAAGGGTCAGATTCCAAGCGGCGAATTTTACGAAAGACGAGCAAAGACGAAAGTATGGAGTCCTTTATCTACGG
The DNA here is from genome assembly GCA_023387375.1 of Bacteroidota bacterium. Lineage (GTDB taxonomy): Bacteria > Bacteroidota > Bacteroidia > Flavobacteriales > Weeksellaceae > Planobacterium_A. The sequence goes on from JAEWIE010000040.1 coordinate 68,295, forward strand.
GGGCTATCTTTAACGGAATGGGCCAGGGAGATGTGATGCTCACGCCGCTTCAACTTGCTAACGGAATCGCAGCCATTGCGAACAAAGGATTCTATTTCACACCTCACATTGTTAAATCCATTGACGGCAAACCCAATCCCGACCCTCGATTTAAAGTAAAACATAAGACCCTAGTGGATTCAAAACATTATGGTCCTATTTTAAGGGGAATGGAACAAGTTGTTTTAGCAGGTACAGGACGAGGTCTAAAGACAAATGAGTTTACCCAACTTGCCAAAACAGGAACAGCCCAAGTACCACAGGGGAAAGACAACTCTGTGTACGTGCTAATTGCCCCAAAAGAGAAGCCTCAAATTGTAGTGATTGCTCTAATTGAACATGCAGGATTTGGATCTACGTGGGCGGGACCTGCCAGTACCATCATTGCTGAAAAATACCTCACTGGAACCATTAAAAGAGAATACCTCTACGATCGCATGATCAATGCTAGCTTCATGGGAGAATACCGTAGGCAGTGGGTGGAAGAGCAAAAGCGCAAAGGCCTCTACAAGGAACCAAGAAAAGACTCTTTGCAAATTATTCAAATTCAGGACAGCCTTCGTTTTATCAAAAACAAAGCGCAGCGTGAGCGACTTATTTACCGTAGAGATTCGCTACTCACTCGTTTCAACGAAAGAAAAACTTCAAAAAAGTAGATTATGAAGTGGACTCAAGGATTAGACAAACTCGGACTTACGCTGTATCTTTTAATCAGCTCTTTTGCCGTTGCCAATATTTACAGTGTAGACCCTGGTTTAGGCAAAAAGCAATTTCTTTTCCTTTGTATTTCCCTTTTTGTTGGAGTTTTAATCTTCATTACCCGAACCAAGTTTTTTGAAAACATGTCAAGTGTTTTCTATATGCTTGGGATTGCTCTACTTGTGGGACTTTTTCCTTTTGGAACCGAAATTCTAGGACAAAAAAACTGGTATAAATTCGGAGGCTTTACCATGCAGCCTGTCGAATTCTCAAAGATAGGCACCGCCCTCATGCTTGCCCATTATGTGGCTGGACCCAATTTTAACATCAAATATGGCAAGAGTCTTCGGACGGCCATTGCAATTATTGCCATCCCAGCACTGGTTGTACTAGCGATCCCCGATGTGGGTTCTCTTCTGGTCTTTGGCGCCTTTTTCATTGCACTGTATCGAGAAGGGTTAAGTGGCTGGTTCTTTGGCGTGATCGGAATCCTAGCCGCTGTATTTTTAATTTCTATCGCCGTAAACCCAATTTATGTGGTCATAGCCCTGGTGCTATTAACAGCCATTTTAATTCTGCGAAACTTTGGGAAAATGCGATGGAACATCTACACCTTTGCGAACATTGGGGGATCTCTTGTGGTTCTTTCTGCCCTTGCTTTCGCCACGCCAAGCGTTCTCGAAAAACTCCCAAAACACCAGCGAGAAAGAATTGAAGTACTCTACAAAGGAGAAAGAGCCTTTCGCGATACCTCAGGATACAACTTACTGTATTCGAAAACCGCAATTGGTTCAGGTGGATTTTGGGGCAAGGGCTATCAGCAAGGCTCGGTCACGCAAGGTAAATTTGTACCTGAACAGGAAACCGATTACATCTTTTGCACCGTGGGTGAAGAATGGGGATTCTTTGGAAGCGCTCTTCTACTCATTGCATACGCCGTCTACATTGCTAGAATTTATTATCTTTCCGAACGGCAGAAAAACCATTTTAACCGAGTCTTTGGCTACTGCTTTGCCTCGATTCTACTAATCCATTACGCGATCAACATAGGCATGGTAATGGGGCTATTTCCCACCGTGGGAATTCCACTACCCTACTTTAGTTATGGAGGTAGTTCCCTACTCGCCTTTTCCATTATGACGGCTATCTTCTTTAAATTGAATTACGCCGATAAGAACAGTCTGGTTTAGTGACCGAGCGAGCTAAAAGCCGCTTACTCAGAGTCTTTTATTCCAATCAAACACAAAAAAAATCCTGCCTTTTTTTCAAAGGCAGGATGAATCGCAATTTTAAATTGATTTAATTTTTCACTAAGAGTCGGAAACCTTCTCCGTGTACGTTAATGATCTCTAAGCCTTCGTCATCACGAAGTAATTTTCGAAGCTTGGCAATGTAAACATCCATACTTCGGGCTGTGAAATAGTTTTCTTTTTTCCAGATTTTACGAAGGGCTAAATCTCGTGGCATAAAGTCATTTCTATGAATACATAGTAGCTTTAGTAAATCGTTTTCCTTCGGGGACAGTTTGTACTCTAAATCCCCTACTTTCAATTGTCTTAGCATGGAATCGAAATACGTATTGCTAATTTTAAACTGTTCCTGCTCTTCATTCTCAATGGTGGAAGAACGCTGCAGAATCGCTTTGATTTTGTACAATAGTAGTTCCGTATCAAACGGTTTTGTAATGTAATCGTCAGCGCCGATTTGGTATCCTTTTAAAATATCCTCTCTTAAATTTCTTGCCGTTAGGAAAATAATGGGCGTCGACTTGTCAATTTTCTTGACGTCTTCCGCTAAACTAAATCCATCTTTCTTTGGCATCATGACATCAAAAATACAGATGTCAAATTCATTCTCTGTGAACTCTTTTAACCCTTGTTCTCCATCCGTCGCAAGTGTCACCTCGAAGTTATTAATCGTCAGGTAATCTTTTAGTACAGCGCCAAAGCTTTGGTCGTCTTCTACTAATAAAATTCTATTACTCATATTCTTATTAATTTGTGATTGTTTTGATTCTAATTTGTTTTACTCTTACACCATAGGAAGTTTGACCGTAAAACAAGATCCCTTTCCTAAGGTGGATTCTACGTGAATACTTCCTTTGTGGAGCTCTACTATTTTCTTTACGTAGGAAAGTCCTAGTCCTTGTCCTTTGACATTATGAATATTCCCGGTTTCCTCACGGAAGAACTTCTCAAAAATTTTCATTTTGTTTCCTGTTTCCATGCCCATACCCTTGTCCTTAATTTCGATGACATAAAAAGAGCCTTCATTTCGAGTTTGAACTAGAATTTCGGGAGCCTCAGGCGAGTACTTATTCGCGTTGTCAAGTAAATTCACGAGCATATTAGAAAGGTGAAACTCATCAATTTTAAAGGTATACTCTTTGGCTTCAAAATTTTGAATAAGTCTCCCCCCTCTTTCATGCACGATCAGTTCAAAAGACTGCGTTATTTTTTGGATTAAACTTCTTACGTTGGTTTCTTTGAGGAACAGTTGAACCTCGTTACGCTCTAACTTAGACATATTTAGCACATTTTCCACTTGCTTTTTCATTCGCAAATTTTCTTGCTTGATAAGCTGTGAATAGTACTTTACTTTTTCAGGAACACTGGCAATTTTATCATTTGCAAGTGAGTCTGTCGCAACCGAAATCGTCGCGAGTGGGGTTTTGAACTCATGCGACATATTGTTAATAAAATCCGTTTTGATGTCTGCAATTTTCTTCTGCTGCATCATGTAATTGATGGATGTCACATAGATTCCTAAGATGGTGAGTAGAGACAAAAATGTCCCTAATAGCATAGGAAGGTTGTTCTTAATCAATGAGAAATTTTGACGAGGAAACACGAGAGAAAGCGTATATAAAGGATGGTCATCCGCATCGCGGAAAAGTACTTCTTCATACTTCGTATTTTGATTTTGCGTTTGGTAGTTAACATTGGCTATACTCGTCACATTTCCATTTTTGTCAAAGATTCCGTAGCCAAAGTCAATGCTGATTCCGTGCTCGATCAAAGACTGTCGAACAATCGAATCAATCGCCTTAGGCTCTACTCTTTTTTCAATAGGACGGTTGTTGCCGACAATACGGTAAAACTCTTTTAGATTGTATTCCCCTGAATTAATGGAACTATTAAGTGCCGCGGTCAGAGGTTCTGCGTGCGAGGAATCCTTCGCTTGTTTCACGAGAACCTCATCGGTCCACATTTTGATCCGATTTAAACTATCACCTGTATTGGCAATCGGTAAATTTTCCCTCTCAATAATATTCTGTTGATACGTAATGGTCCTTCTCGTTGCAGAGTCCTCAGTTTGCTGTATGATGGTAGAACTAGGCTGCTTACTGTTGGCAATGACCGTATTTCCAAAATTTTTAAACGTTTCATTTAAATATTTATCCACCTCCAGATCATTAAGTTCTCTTACGGAACTTACGAGCGAAGCTTCTACTTTGTTTGAAAAATCCTGATCTAACGCACCGTAGTACTCTTTTAACCATTTGATTTGAAGCGTCACAAAAACCACCACAGAAATTGACATCAAAATGGAGATGATAGGAATAAAGCGTTGATTCATGAGCTCTTTTTAAGTTTCAATTGTTAAAATTAAACCATTTAACAATATAAATACAAAAAATAGGCCAGTAAATTAAGCAAACTCTCTTAAAACATTGGTTTTTAACACAATTATTTCAATTATGCTTTGGATAGAGAATCGAGAACCTCTTGAGAAAAGAGATTTTCATCTATAAAATACTGAACAACTGCCTTTTTCATCAAAATCGTTTGTTCATTTGGCTTTAGTTCAGGCATCTCTGCTTTGACTTTAAAATGAGGATATCCCGCATCGTCGTAATGCGAAAATTCGTAAAACCCATAAGGTTCGAGAAGTCGACAAACCGCAATGTGAATCAAATTCAGTTTGTCTTCCTTGGAGTATTTTTGTTTGCCGCTGCCTAGTTCCTGGACTCCTATTAAAAAGAGCACTGTTTCAATGGCTACGTGCGGTTCTGTATCAAAATTGGTTTCAAAGAAGCGTTCAACTTCGCTCCATAATTCGTTTTCTGTCATGTCGTTTGTTCTAATTTTAATAAAAAAGCAAATTCTAATGCTTCTTCTTTTAGGGACTCAAAGCGTCCTGCAGCACCCCCATGTCCAGAATCCATGTCCGTCTTTAGAAGAATAAGATTCTTCGATTGGCTGTGCTCTCTTAGCTTCGCAACCCATTTGGCCGGTTCCCAGTATTGCACTTGGGAATCGTTAAATCCTGTGGTTACCAAAAGATTTGGATAAGGAAGATCCCTTACATTGTCGTAGGGTGAATAGGACTTCATATAGTCATAATACTCCTTTTCATTTGGGTTCCCCCACTCGTCATACTCCCCTGTGGTTAGTGGAATCGATGCATCTAGCATGGTGGTTACGACATCCACAAACGGAACTTCCGCGACAACGCCGTGATAAAGAGTCGGTTCTAAATTCATTATTACACCCATCAAAAGACCTCCGGCGCTACCCCCCATCGCATACAAATGACGTGAAGAGGTCATTTCACGAGCAATTAATTCTTTGCTTACGTCAATAAAATCATAAAAAGTATTCTTCTTTTGAAGCATCTTTCCATCCAAATACCATTCGCGACCTAAATACTCCCCTCCACGTACATGGGCAATGGCGTAGACAAATCCTCTGTCGAGCAAAGAGAGTCTTACGCTCGAAAAATGAGCATCCACCGTACTTCCATAACTACCATAGCCGTACAAAAGCAAAGGCGTTTCAGGCGAGAGCGCTGTATTCTTATGATGAACCAGTGAAACGGGTATTTTTTTTCCATCCCTCGCTTTGACCCATAGTCGATCTGAAGTATAGTTTTCAATGGTAAACTCCGGATCCATAATTTGATTCTCTTTAAGGACTATACTCTTTCTTTGTGCCATGTCGTAATTGCACACTCGGCTCGGATGCGTAAGAGAACTATATCCATACTGAAGTTGATCCGTATCAAAATCTAAATTAAGACCTATATAAGCCGTGTAGGTTGGATCCTCAAAAGGAAGAAAATGCGATTCGTTTGTTCTGCGATCTACGATCCGAATGGAAAGTAAACCTCCACGCCTTTCTTCCACGACAAGGTAGTTTTCAAAGACTTCAAACCCTTCTAGTAGTGAATAGGAATCGTAGGGCAGAAGCTCTTGCCAATGTTCTTTCGTAGGAGTTGACAAACTTGTTTTCATTAACTTGAAGTTCGTCGCTCCGCCTTCATTGGTTAAAAGTATCCATTCTTCTTTGTATGGCTCCACGCAGTACTCTAATCCTTCTTCACGAGGCTGGATTAAGGTCCAGCTCTCTAAAGGCTCATCAGATTTTAAAAACCAGCACTCATCCGAAAGTGTGCTGGAAATCCCTAAGAGAATATACTCCTGGGATTTGGATTTTTGTACATGCACATCGAAGGCTTCGTCCTTCTCGAAAAAGACAAGTACATCCTGTGAGGGATCGGTACCTATCTTATGTCGATACACTCGGCTGGCGCGCAGCTGCTCGTCGAGTCTCACATAAAAAACATGGGTGTTATCTTCGGCCCACACTAGTTTTCCAGTCGTGTTTTTTAGCTCGTCCTTTAAAACCTCGCCTGTACGCAAATTTTTAATCGAAATGGAATAACTTCGGTCTCCCGCTGTATCCCACGCATAGCTAGCAAGCTCATTTCCTGGACTTACGGCCACGCTCCCAATCTCAAAAAAATCATATCCTTGCGCAAGAAGGTTTACATCGACTATCGTTTCACTCTCTGCCTCAAGCGATCCTTTTTTGCGAACAAAAACAGGATGCTCTTTGCCCTCAAAATAATGAACGATGTACCAATACCCATTGAATAAATAAGGCACCGACTCATCGTCCTTTTTGTAGCGCTTTTTCATCTCTTCGTAGAGCTCATTTTGAAGCTCCTGAGTGGAGGACATTTGTTCGTCGCAGTACACGTTCTCCTGTTCTAAATAAGCTCTCACCTCCTTAGAATTCCGATCGTTCATCCAATAGTAGGCATCGATTCGTAAATCGCCATGCTTTTTTAATTTCTTCTCTATTCGTTGGGCCCTAGGTGCCTGCATCATCTTATTTATAGTCTAAAAGTAACAAAAAACCATCTTATCCAAAGGGAAAAGACGGCTTATTTTATTTTTGTCCACGAAAGGCGCTACTTTCCGTTGCGAATGTATTTTTCGATGGCCATGGTCATAGATGGCGTTTCCTTGGAAGGCGCCATTAGGTTAACCACAAGTCCTAATTCTTCAGCCGTTTGCTTGGTCGTGGTTCCAAACACAGCAATATGTGTGTCTTTTTGTTTATAATCCTTATAGTTTTCAAACAAAGAACGAATTCCTTGCGGAGAGAAAAACACAAGCATGTCGTAGTCATTTACAGGAGTCTCGGAAAGATCCGCATACACTGTACGGTACATAATCGCTCTTGTCCAGTCCACTCCCGCCTTATCTAAGGTACTCGGTACGTCTGCATTCAAGACATCGGAAGAAGGAACAAGATATTTCTCATTCGGATATTTTTTGAAAAGTGGAGCTAGATCCGAAAAATGTTTTTCCCCAAAACTGATTTTGCGTTTTCTGTAGACAATATGCTTTTGCAAGTAATTGGCCACGGCTTCACTTTGACAAATATACCTCATGGTATCCGGTACTGAAAAACGCATTTCTTCTGCCAATCTAAAATAGTGGTCAATTGCATTTTTACTTGTAAAAACGATCCCTGTATACTGACTCAAATCAATTTTTTGTGTGCGGAGCTCCTTGGCGTCCACTCCTTCCACCAAAATAAAGGGTTTGAAGTCAATTTTAATCTTCTCTTTTTTCGCGATTTCCATATAAGGAGAAGACTCGTTTGGTTCTGGTTGTGATACCAGTATAGACTTTACTTTCATCATTGATTTTCGTTTATAAAAAAAGCAACTTCCATAGCGCAAGTATGGGTATAAATTGCAGCGCGCAAATATACAAAATTTTATAATACCACTCTTTTGGAAGAATGTAGTTGGGGTTGAATGCGTAGAACAGAATCTTAAACAAAAACAGTCCTGCGGCCACCAGAAGCGCCAATTGGAGAAACTCCAGTCGGTTAACTGGGAAGTAATAGTAAAAAAGGATAGCACCAATTAGCAAAAAGCACAGTGCCATATAAAATTTAGATGTCACAAAGTATAACCGTCCCCATTTGCGATCCTGTCCGACGCTGCTATAAAAAAAGAAGGTGAGGAAAAAACGCACGAAATAAAACAAACTAAAAATAGAAAGTGTATAACCAAATCGATTGAGGGAATAACCAAGTAAAGAGAGCTGCTCAATCTCTAGGGGCACCATAGGAACATACGAACTAACCAAGGTAGATAACAAAAGAACGTACACTATAGATATCAATATCCACGTGGGAAAGATATTTCCAGAATCACTGAAGGGCGCTGTAAAAAAACCTCTGAGGCCGCGTTCGCGCTGCAAATACTGCAACACGACAATTAACACAAGCACAGAGACTAAAAGAACCCCGACTACCCAGTCCTTGTTTTCTACAATTCTTATCAAGCCCACTTTGTTTTTGCAAAAGTAAGACTATTTTTAAATCCAAAAAAACGCATTTGAAAAATACATTATCTTTGCAAATTAATATGGAAAAACTAGTCATAATTCCGACTTACAATGAGAAGGAAAACATCGAATCCATCGTTCGCGCCGTCCTAACTTTGGAGGAGAAGTTTGACGTTTTAGTGGTGGACGATTCCTCTCCCGATGGAACCGCTCAAATTGTGGAATACTTACAGAAAGAATTCCCTCTCACCCTCCATTTAACGGTTCGAAAAACAAAGGATGGGCTAGGAAAAGCCTATATCCACGGATTTAAATGGGCGCTAGAGAGAAACTATACCTATATATTTGAGATGGATGCTGATTTTTCCCACAACCCGAACGATCTTATTCCCCTATGGGAAGGATGCATAAATGCAGACATGAGCGTAGGAAGTAGGTATTCGCAAGGGGTAAACGTAGTGAATTGGCCCATGGGACGAGTGCTTCTCTCTTATTTCGCCTCTAAATACGTACAAATCGTTTTGGGAATCCCGGTGCATGATACCACCGCTGGGTTTGTCTGCTTTAAAGCAAGTACCCTTCGTGCGATCGACTTAAAGCGTATCAAATTAAAGGGCTACGGTTTTCAAGTAGAGATGAAATACCGCGTTTTTAAAAAAGGACTTAAAATTAAGGAGGTACCGATTATATTTACGAACCGTCTGCTTGGAGAAAGCAAAATGAATGGTGGGATTATTGGAGAGGCCATTTTCGGAATTCTTAATTTACGCCTGAAATCAATACTAGGAAAGTTATGAAAAAACTAGGGCTTCTTTTTCTTCTATTCTTTGCGATTGCCTGTCAAAAATCAGGCGTTGTAGACGAACCTAAGAATCTAATTCCCCAGGATCAGATGGCGAGAATCATTGCAGAATTCGCAGTGAGCGAGCAAGTAAGTTATCAAACTAGTGCCGGAAATTTAGAAACAATCTCTCGCTATGTACTTGCCTCTGAGAAAGTGAGCGCCAGCGCCTTTCAAGAAAGTTATAATTATTATATCGCTTCCCCAAGGGAACTTGAAAAAATCCTTTTAGAGGCCCAACAGATCGTAGTGGACAAAGACCCCAAAGCAAAAAGTTATATTGATAAAAAATTAAAAGAAGTGGGCTCCACGCCTGCTTTTGCAAGATAAATTATGGGAAAACCCTTTTTTCAAATTGAGAAAAAATCAGAAAGCAAAGCCCGTGCGGGTATACTTTCCACAGACCATGGCGAGATTCAAACGCCTATATTCATGCCTGTAGGCACGGTAGCCTCTGTAAAAACCGTGCACCAAAGAGAACTTAAAGAGGATATAAAGGCCCAGATCATCCTAGGGAACACCTACCATTTGTATCTTCGTCCGACTATGGACATTATGGAAAGAGCCGGAGGCCTGCACAAATTCATGAACTGGCAAGGACCCATTCTAACCGATTCAGGTGGCTACCAAGTCTTTTCGCTCTCGAAAAGTAGAAAAATGACGGAAGAAGGTGTGCAGTTTAAATCGCATATCGATGGAAGCCTTCATTTCATTTCTCCAGAAAAATCGATGGAAATCCAGCGACAAATTGGAGGTGATATCTTTATGGCCTTTGATGAGTGTACGCCCTATCCTTGCGAATATAACTTAGCCAAAGAGTCTATGGAAATGACCCACCGCTGGTTAAAACGCTGCATTGACTGGGTAAAAGAGAACAAGGAACTTTACGATCACAAACAAAGACTCTTTCCTATTGTACAAGGATCCACGTACTCAGATCTAAGAAAACAATCTGCCGAATTCATCTCTGAACAAGGTGCAGAAGGAAATGCCATTGGTGGACTCTCTGTAGGTGAGCCAGAAGAGGAAATGTACCGTATCACAAACGAAGTAACCGATATTTTGCCTATCGATAAACCTCGCTACTTAATGGGCGTTGGAACGCCTTGGAATATTCTTGAGGCAATTGGTCTTGGAATCGACATGATGGACTGCGTTATGCCTACCCGAAATGCGCGCAATGCAATGCTCTTTACTTGGAACGGTGTCATGAACATGAAAAACCAAAAATGGAAGGACGATTTTTCACCGCTCGATTCTTTTGGAACTAGTTTTGTTGATAAGGAATACTCAAAAGCGTACGTAAGACACCTTTTCGTATCAAAAGAATACTTAGCCAAACAAATCGCTTCGATTCACAACTTAGCGTTTTACCTCGATCTTGTACGCGTGGCAAGAGAACATATTGTAATGGGAGACTTTTACGCGTGGAAAGATTCTGTTCTGCCTAACTTAAAACAAAGACTCTAGTTTCTTTATGACCATACTAGATAAATATATCATTAAAAAATACTTAGGGACTTTAGGGTTCATGCTACTACTACTTTCTTTAATTGTAGTTGTAATCGACGTGCAATCTAAATCTCCAAGAATTGAAGGAAATGGTTTTACCGTAGGCTATTTTCTACTTAATTTCTATCCATTTTGGATGATCTATTTGGTCATTACGTTTATGTCTATCTTGGTGTTCATTTCCGTAATTTACTTCACCTCTCGACTGGCTAACAACACAGAAATTGTAGCCATAATCAGTAGTGGAGCTAGTTTCCATAGGTTTGCTCGTCCTTACTTTATTGCTTCTGGCGTCATTGCAATTCTTTCTTTAGCCACGAACCATTTTGTGCTTCCTTGGGCCAATATTCAGAAAAACAAATTGGAAGTATATACCATGGGGGACACTTCGAAAGAGAAAATTTTAGGGAATGTGGAAATCGCAACTCAGCTCTCTCCTACCACGTTCATCTTTATTCACAATTACAACCGAAAAGAAAAACGAGGCTCGAGCTTTCTATTTCAAAAGTTTGACAAAAACCGAAAACTCATCGAGGAAATTTCTGCTAATGAAATTTTTTGGGATGCAAAAAAGAATAAATTCACCATTACGAGTTACTTGCAGCGAAAAAGCGCACCAAATCAAACGGAAAAAATATCAAATGGAGATTTGAAAGACATGAGTTTTGGGTATCCACCGGAAGAATTATTCCCAGACGAATTTTTGGGCCAAACGAAAACGACGCCGAAACTTTTAAAATTAATTGAGCAGGAGAAAAACAAAGGAAACAAAAATTTAAATTACTTTTTAAACGAACTCCATTTAAGAACTTCGATGCCTGTTTCCATCATTATTCTTACAATTCTTGCGCTTTCACTCTCTTCTCAAAAGAAAAGAGGAGGTCTAGGCGTCAATTTAGCCATCGGAATCTCTCTTGCCTTTGCCTTTGTCTTTTCCTTTGAAGCGCTAAAGGTGGTATCTCAAAACAATGTGCTCCCTCCTATGTTAGCCATGTGGCTTCCTAATCTAATTTTCGGCCCGATGGCCTTAATACTTTATTTTAGAAGATCGAATCAGTAAAGCATTTTAATTTCCTTGTGATAAAACCGCTTTTCTCCCTCATTTTCTAAATCCACGATAAGCTCTCCCTGAGAATTTGCTGATTTAATTATGCCATTTTGGCGCAAGCCCTCAATTTCAAAAACACCGACCTCATCCTTTTTGAACAAATGAGCGTTGTAAGACTCTAAAATCGCCTCCTCACATGGAAAGTTTAGTAGGTGGTGAAACAGATACTCATTTAAGAGTTGCGCTGTTTCATGTAGGTCGAATTCCTGCCCAGATTGCGTCCAGAGCGACCCTGCAGATGGCAACGCTGTGAAATTCCTTTGCCGTACATTAATACCCACGCCGAGTATAAAATACCCCTCCTTGTTTATACGCCTCTTTTCAATTAAGATCCCTCCCACTTTCTTCTTCTGAAGAATTAAATCGTTTGGCCATTTGATTAGAGCCTCGGATTGGGTCAATTTGGCAAGAAACTGTCTAAAGGTTTCCGCGGTATGATAATTGAGCAACGTTTCACTAAGTGAAATTAATTTCGACGGGTGCGCTAGGGAAAAAGCCAGATTTTGATCTACCTGAGTATCCCACGAATTGCCATACTGGCCGCGTCCACTAGTTTGATTAAAGGTATAAACACTAAGTGAGCGTGAAGGACTGGAAAGGAAATTTTCGATGGCATCATTCGTAGAAAGGCAGGACGCCAAATAATAGAGCGGGAACATTTATGAAACTTTATGAGATTAAAACCCTCCTTAGAGCGCTGAAAGTAAACAAAAAACAATAAATTTGCAGATTAGACCAATTTTTGAATGAGTAAAAATACACAAAAGCAACAACTTATAGACAAAATCGTCGAGGCGATTCAAGATACCAAAGGGGAAGATATTAAAATTTTTGACCTCACTGGAATTGAAAACTCTGTCGCAGAAACCTTCATTCTCTGCAGTGCGAATTCAAATACTCAAGTGAATGCCATCTCTGGCAATGTGGAAAAGAAAGTCCGAAATGAACTAGGCGAACGTCCTTGGCATGTCGAGGGGACTGACAATGCACTTTGGGTACTTATGGACTATGTTTCTGTTGTCGTGCATGTATTCCAAAGACAAACCCGTGAATACTATGAAATCGAAGAACTATGGGGGGATGCCAAGATTACAAGCATCGAAGATTAATTAACAAAAAGGAACTTATTCCCTACAAATAAGATCATTAAGAATGAAAAATAAAGGATTTAACTGGTTTTTTCCAATCGCGATAGCGGTGGTGCTGTTTCTCTTTTTACAGCCCATGTTCAGCTCTAGCGAAGGATCCAAACTAGACGAAGAGCGATTTTATGAGCTCGTAAAAGAGGGCAAGGTAAAAGATGTCTTGGTTTACACCGACATCAGTAAAGCCGATGTCTTTCTAACCAAAGAGGCAAAAGCAGAACTTGCAAAAAATGGCAAAGCACAGAATCCGAGCCCTTTTGAAATGCTCAGTCCTCAAACAGGACCTGACTATACATTTGCCTATGGAGACAAAACAATTCTCTTAGAAACCTACCGAGACCTTAAAAAGGCCGACCCTTCCATTGCAACAACGATGGATTATACCACGGCTAAAAATCCGATTTCGGATTTATTTGTGACGATCCTAATTTGGGTGGCTGTTCTCGGACTGTTTTACTTCTTCCTCTTTAGAAGAATGGGAGGCGGAGGCGGAGGTCCTGGCGGACAGATTTTCTCCATTGGTAAATCGAAAGCCAAACTTTTCGACGAAAAAGACAAAATACAAGTTACTTTTAAGGACGTAGCAGGTTTAGAAGGAGCTAAAGAAGAAGTCCAAGAAGTAGTAGACTTTTTAAAGAACTCCGATAAATACACAAGACTAGGGGGTAAAATTCCAAAAGGTGTCCTCTTAGTAGGCCCTCCGGGAACAGGAAAAACTCTTCTTGCCAAAGCTGTTGCTGGTGAAGCAAAAGTGCCCTTTTTCTCACTATCAGGATCTGATTTTGTGGAGATGTTTGTAGGAGTAGGAGCCTCTCGAGTTAGAGATTTATTTGCCCAGGCAAAAGCAAAATCTCCAGCCATTATTTTCATTGATGAAATTGATGCAATTGGACGAGCAAGAGGAAAAGGAAACATCACGGGAGGGAATGATGAAAGGGAAAACACCTTGAACCAACTCCTAACTGAGATGGACGGTTTTGGAACGGACACCAATGTGATAGTAATGGCTGCCACCAACCGCGCAGATATTCTCGACAAAGCTCTTATGAGAGCAGGTCGTTTTGACCGCTCCATTTATGTGGACCTTCCAGAGCTTCATGAAAGAAGACAAATCTTTGATGTACATTTGGCAAAAATCAAACTTGACCCTAATGTAGATCGGGATTTCTTAGCCAAACAAACGCCTGGGTTTAGTGGTGCTGACATTGCAAATGTATGTAACGAAGCAGCGCTAATTGCAGCTAGAAATAACCATGATACCGTTACAAAACAAGACTTCCTTGATGCTGTTGACCGTATTATTGGAGGACTTGAGAAGAAAAACAAAGCCATTAAACCTTCTGAAAAGAAAAGAGTGGCCTTCCACGAAGCGGGACACGCTGCCATTTCATGGCTCGTAGAACACGCTGCCCCTCTACTTAAAGTGACTATCGTACCAAGAGGTCGATCTTTAGGCGCAGCTTGGTATTTACCAGAAGAGCGTTCTCTTACCACTACAGAGCAGATGTATGACGAGATCTGTGCAACGCTAGGGGGTAGAGCCGCGGAGCAAACGGTCTTTGGAAACATTTCAACCGGAGCTCTCTCTGATTTAGAAAGAGTAACTAAGCAGGCCCAAGCCATGGTAACGGTTTATGGTCTTAACGAACGAGTAGGAAATATTTCATACTATGATAGTTCAGGCCAGAGCGAATATTCTTTCGGGAAACCTTATTCAGAGCAAACGGCGAAAACCATTGATGAAGAAATTTCTAAAATCATTGAACTTCAGTACAGCCGTGCTCTTCAGATTTTAAGTGATAACCGGGATAAACTTGACGCCCTCGCTGGAAAACTCCTAGAGAAGGAGGTTATTTTCCGAGAAGACTTAGAAGAGATTTTCGGCAAAAGAGCCTGGGATCCAGAACTTACGGAACAGCCACTTCAAGTAGCTGAAGAAAATAAAAAAGAGGATGTACAGCCTATTTCTACCCCTTCGAGTGAAGTAGAGCATGAGGCACCAGAGGCGCCCTCCTCGGAGATTCCCTCCTAATTAAACACAAAATCCTGACCTTAGAATTTACTTTCGGTCAGGATTTTGCTATTTATACGATTCAATAAAATATAATTTCTATTTTTGTATTCTATAATTGATAAATCCATACAGTATACGTGAGCTTATTTAGGAAATTTGTAGGAAAAATTCTTAATCAGCCTGAAGTTGATGATGAGAACGATCTGGTAAAATTAGGAGACCAGTTAAAGCATGCGGATTTGGATTACAAGTTCGCGCAGCTTTTCACACACTCGGGAGGCTACTTTAATTATTGCCAAGACGAAGCAGAGGCTTTGCAGATTCTTAACCAGATTTTGAAACTCGAGGACATTCATTCTGTCTTTTGCTGTGATGAGGATTTAAAGAATTTTTTGGACGTCGTTAAAGTTCCTTACGACAAATCACTCGAATCGTTCCACGATGCGGCCTTTATCACTTGTGAGTATCTTATCGCATACGATGGGCGCATTATGCTCTCTCACAACAATATTCTTCATTACCATTCCTCTAGACTTCCCGAAAAGATTATTATAATGGCGAACGTTTCACAAATTGTGACCAACCTAGGAGACGCCATGATGAAAGTAAAACGCAGAGGTACCCTCAAGAACCTTACCTCTATTAGTGGGGGACATTCGAAACTAGATCATGCGGGAAAAGACAATACAAAACTTTTCTTACTTTTACTCGAAGATTAAATTCTTTTAATTTTTAATCTCAAACAGAACAAAATTGGATAAAAATTTAATTCAAAGGCTGATCTCAGGATTAGTGTATGGTCTAATTATCATACTTTGCACAACTCCCTTAGGGCAGAGCCTCTTAGAGCCCCTTGCCCCTAAAGTTCGTCAGCATCATTTGTATTTCGGCCTTATTGCTTTTTTTTTGTTAGCCAGCATTTGGGAATGCATCCGAATTCTAAAAATCACCGAAGGATGGCAAAGAATCTTTGCCCTTCCTTTAAGCTTAGCCGTTTTCTACCTATTTGCAAAACGATATTTTGACCAAGGATTTTCGTTTGAACCGAATCCTTCCGAATCGATGGCCCTTTTTTTAATCCTTGTCGTTTGTCTTACTTTGTTTTTCTTCAAAAAAGAACTTAGTAACAATTCTGGGAAATTAGTTTTTACTGTGCTTTATACAGCCCTTCCCTTTGGATTTGCTTTAGGCCTCGTTCAATTTGCAAACGAACAGTTTACCTGGGAAGTATTTTGGCTTTTTGTTCTTATTTGGTCAAGCGATTCTTTTGCTTACTTTTCAGGCAAATTGTTTGGAAAACACAAAATGGCGCCCACCATCTCTCCGAAGAAAACCTGGGAGGGGTTCGCAGGAGGGGTTCTACTTACTTTGATTTTAGCTTATTTTATTGAATCGAATTTGCCTCAACTTCAAGGCAATTGGATCGTGGTTGGTCTTTTGGTCTCTATCTTTGCTCCTCTAGGAGATTTAGTAGAAAGCCAACTAAAACGAAATTTCAATGTCAAGGATAGCGGATTCTTAATCCCAGGTCATGGCGGGGTGCTCGATAGGCTCGATAGCTTTATTATTTGTGCGCCTGTGGTATATATTTACTTCTTACTTAATCAACTTTTATAATATCTACTATGAAACTGCATAAAGAATCTAAAGGCACTATACTTGTTGCCACGTTACTTTTCGTGATCATCGCGATTCTCGTGATTTATTTTCTAAAGCAGTGGTCTCTGCTTATTATCATTCCTCTTTTAGTTCTCTATGGGCTTGTGTTTTGGTTCTTCCGGGTACCCCATCGTGTACTAGCAGATCAAGAACTCTCCATCGTAGCGCCTGTGGATGGTAAAGTGGTCATGATTAAAGAAGTAGATGAATCTGAGTTCTTAAAGCAAAAAGCAATTCAAATCTCGATTTTCATGTCGCCACTCAATGTGCATATTTGTCGATATCCCGTTTCTGGAAAGGTTATTTATAAAAAATATCATCCTGGAAAATACCTCGTCGCATGGCATGAGAAATCCTCGATCGAAAACGAAAGAACCACGGTGGCCGTAGAAACACCTGCAAATCATCAGATTGTTTTTCGACAAATTGCGGGATATGTCGCTCGAAGAATTGTTTTTTACTGTCAGGTTGGTGATAGCGCAAAAGCAGGAGAAGAATTTGGATTCATTAAATTCGGATCTAGAATGGATGTGTTTTTACCGTTAGATTCAGAAATACTCTGTAAGATTGGAGACAAAACCAAAGGCGGCGTCGATCTCATTGCTCAACTATCCAAATCGGAATCCCACTAGGCTTATTCACTAGTTTTTACAAGTAGTCCCTGTTCTAATTTGGGCAGAAATCCACCTATCTAAAAGTCAAATTTTAGCTTTGCAAGAAATTATTTTAGTTTTTTTTTGTACCTTTTAAACCAAAATTCTTCTTCTATGAAATTGCTAAGACTTTTTGGCTATAGCGCCGCATTTCTTTTTCTACTTGCTTCCTGCACGCAGGACTTAAACCAGCAAAAACTAGAGCTTCAAAAGCGCGAAATGGCACTCAAAGAAAAAGAAAACGCATTTGCTTTAAAACAAGCCGACTACCAACTTCTTTCCCAAATGCGAGACTCTATTGTTAGTTCCCGTGACTCGCTTGATATTCATCCTAAATTACAGCTCATCGAGGGCAAATGGAAAGGAAAGATTGTTTGTACCGAAAGTAACTGTCCTGAGTACGTTGTAGGAGACACACGAATAGACGATTGGCAATTGGAAGTTGTCGGTGGAATCGTGACGGCAAAGAACTTGAACAAATCAGGTTTTATTCGGGTGTACAAAGGAGGGATTGAAAACAATCAACTCAAACTAAATTACCGCAGTCCAGCGAATGCGGAGAAGATCCTAAATATTGAGATCGTATTTCCCGATCTAAATGCAAGCAATCTTTCGGGTTCTCGTAATGTACAAATCGACGGGAACTGCCAAAGTAAATACACCATTGAACTTACACGATAAGCTGAATTTTTATGCTCACAATTTTAAGTGCAGGACACTTCAGTATTCCTATTGAGGATCCCTTACTCAAGTTTTTAGTCATTCTTATTATTATATTAGCTGCGCCTCTTCTTTTAAACAAGATCAAGGTGCCTCATTTAATAGGGCTTATTATTGCGGGTGCACTCATTGGTCCCAATGGATTCGGAGTGCTTCCCCGAGATGCGAGCGTTGTCGTGATTGGAACCACCGGTATTTTGTTTATTATGTTTATGGCAGGTCTTGAGATCGACCTCACAGAATTCAAAAAAAACAAATGGAAAAGCCTAGGGTTTGGTGGATATACGTTCATTATACCTTTTACTCTAGGAATGTTTGCTGCACACTTTTTTCTTGGTTTTAGTTGGATGACATCCATTTTATTTGCGAGTTTATTCTCCTCTCATACATTAATATCCTATCCTATTGTTAGCAAATTGGGAATAACAAAAAACAAGGCCGTCAACATAACCGTGGGAGGAACGATGATTACGGACATTCTTGCGCTTCTTGTGCTTGCTGTTATTGTAGGTATGTCCCAAGGCGAAGTAAACCAAGCCTTTTGGATGCGTCTTGGAATCTCAATTGTCATTTTTGGTGCCGTCGTATTAATTGGATTTCCCATTATAGGTCGTTGGTTTTTCAAAAAAGTAGATGATAAAGTCTCTCATTTCATTTTCGTGATGGTAATGATTTATTTGGCGGGACTATTTGCGGAACTAGCTGGCGTAGAGGCGATCATTGGTGCTTTCTTAGCTGGACTTGCACTCAACCGCCTTATTCCTCATACCTCTACATTAATGAATCGTATCGACTTTGTCGGCAACGCCTTATTCATTCCGTTTTTCCTTATTTCTGTTGGAATGATCATCGATTTTCAAGCCTTTATTAAAGACTTCGAAACGATAAAAGTCGCACTCGTAATGACCGTACTTGCCATTGGAGGAAAATACCTTGCGGCCATGGCAACGAAAAAGACTTTTAAAATGACCGACGATGAAGGCAATATGGTATTTGGACTATCCACTGCGTCTGCAGCGGCCACGCTTGCCGCGGTTATGGTAGGATACAACGTTATCTTAGGTGAAACGGATTCTGGAGAACCCATCAGGCTTTTGAACGAAAGCATTTTAAACGGAAGTATTCTTCTTATCCTAATCTCTTGTACGGTTTCCTCTTTTGTGTCGCTTAGAAGTGCCACCAATATCTATGAGAAGGAAAGCGAAGAGAACATCTCGGATGACAATGCAGGTGAAGAGAGAATTCTCTTAGCACTTAATTACCCAGAAACGGTCGAACCTATGACCAATTTAGCGCTGCTTGTAAAATCCAGATCTAACAAAGATCACCTTTATGCACTTAATGTGATTAACGAAGAAATGAATGAATCTTCGGACAAAAATGCAGACAAACTTTTGCATACAGCAGCAAATATTGCCACAGGAGCTGAGATTCTAATTGCCACTCTAAAAAGACACGATTCGGATATCATCAATGGAATCAACAATGAGATAAAAGAGCATAAAATTACAGATTTAATCATTGGTGTGGACAATACGAAAGGATTTAGTTCGTCTTTCGTTTACAATCTTTACAATGGATATTTGAGCAATTCCTCCACCAATGTGATGGTGTATCATAGTGTACAACCTACAGCTACGATTCATACCTATCACACAGTGATTCCAGACCTCGCACCCAAGGAACAGGGCTTTTTCAAATCCCTACTTAAAATATGGAATCTAGCTCGACATTCGGGTGCACAAATGGTCTTTTACAGCAGTGAAAACACGATCAAACTTCTAGAGAAGATCCAGAAGAAAGCAGCAATCGAATCCGAGTTTATCGTCTTTACCAATTGGAATGACCTCCCTAAAATTGCAGAGAAAATGAAAGCGGACGAAGGGCTCATTCTAATGATGAGCATAAGAGGTCAGGCTTCTTATATTAAGGAAATGGCTAAGGTACCGAACTTCCTTCATGACAAATGCATGAAGATGAATTATCTGTTACTGTATCCAGCCACAGAATCCGACCAGCCTACTACCCTTCGATCCTACGCGAACCGTCGAAGTCATCACAATCTAGAGGATTACAGTGAAATTGGGAATATGATTGGAAAGCTATTTAAGTAATATTCTAACCCGTAAAATTCTGCAATTCTACTAGTTTGTAATAAACACCCTGCTTTTCTAATAGTTCCGCGTGCGTTCCTGTTTCCACAATTTGGCCTTTGTCCATCACGACGATTGTGTCTGCCTTTTGAATGGTGGAAAGACGGTGGGCAATAATAAGAGAGGTTCTGTTTTCCATCATTTTGTCTAAGGCATCTTGAACCATTCGCTCGCTTTCTGTATCGAGTGCACTAGTAGCCTCATCAAGAATCATGATAGGTGGATTTTTAAGTACCGCCCTTGCAATGGATACTCTTTGCTTTTGCCCTCCTGAGAGCTTTGATCCGTCATCTCCAATATTGGTCTGATAGCCCTCTGCAAACTGAGTTATAAACAAATGCGCATTGGCAACTTTTGCTGCCGCAATGACTTCCTGTTCGCTTGCTTCAGGTTTGCCCATTAGAATATTATTGTACACGGTATCGTTGAAAAGAACAGATTCTTGGGTAACCATTCCTAGTAAATTCCGATAAGGTTCTAATTGCAAATCCTTCACGTTCACCCCGTCTACTAGAATTGCTCCTTGCTGCACATCGTAGAAACGTGCAAGCAAATTGGCCACCGTTGTTTTACCACTTCCTGATTGCCCCACAAGAGCTACCGTACTTCCCTTTTCTAGCACCAAGCTAAAGTCTTTTAAAATGGGATGATTAGAGTCGTAATAAAAAGATATATTTTGAAATTCTATTTTGTCTTTCAACTCTTTAATCGGCTGCGCATTTAAAGACTCCTCTACTTTTAAATCATAATCTAAAACTTCAGAGACTCGATCCATACTAGCCATACCCCCCTGGATATTAGAGAACGCATTTGAAAGCTTTTTAGCGGGTTCTAAAATCTGGAAAAAAATGGCAATAAAAACCAAAAAGGTTTCAGGATCCATTGAGTCTTGATTGAGGATTTGATAGCCAGCAAACCAAGTAATAAGTAAAATGGTGACAGAGCCTAAAAATTCACTCATAGGTGAGGCGAGCTCCCTTCTGCGACTCATTCCAATGGTATGCGTTTGCCATTGGAGTGTCGTTTTATCAAAACGTCTGTTCAATATTTTATCCGCATTGAAAATCTTAATTACTTTGGAAGACTTCAGTGTCTCATCAACCAATGAAAATAAATTACCAAGCTCCTCCTGCGCCGCGGTCGCTTTTCTTTTCAGACTCTTTCCTACACTTGAAATGAGCCAGCCCATGACGGGAAAAACTAGGAGGGAGAACAAAGTGAGATTAGGAGAAAGTAAAAACAAAGTGACAAGCGAAGTAATAATCATAAAAGGGGCATTTACGACATCTACTAAACTACCCATCACGCCGCTCTCTACGGCGCCAATATCATTTGAAATACGAGACATCATATCTCCTTTTCTCTTCTCTGTAAAAAAGGAAACAGGAAGCTTCAAAAATTTACGATACATAGCAGAGCGCAAATCTTTCGTGATTCCAACTCTATAATTCACAAGTAAAAAAGCACCTAAATAGCGGAAAATGTTCCGAAGCAAAAACGCAAATGCCGTCACGGCGCAAAGTATTGCTAGAACCTGAACCGCTCCATTTTGGTCGATCTGCACCTGAATATGGTAATAAGCTAAATCTTTTAGATAACTAAAATAATCTCCAAATTCTCCACTGTAAATAGGTTTCGCACTTACATCTACACGGTCCATCGTGCCGAACATCAGGCCTAAGATAGGAAGCATGGTGGCCACTGAAAAAATATTCAGAACCGAGTAAAGGATATTAAAGAAGATACTTAGATACAGAAATCGCTTATGTGGACCTGCAAAATACAAGATTCTTTGTAGTGGCTTCATACTTGAAATTAAGCTACAAAAATACACATTTCTATGGAGTTCGCTTCCCTGCTATGAAAAAGGGATTCTATTCCCTTCAATTCAATTACGCCTGTCTTAGGACCCCTTGACAAATAAAGCTCTCTCCCCGAGAGGAAGTAGAAATCCATCCGAGTATAGAAACGAAAAAGCTGCCCCCAAATCAGAGACAGCTTCTTACACTCTAAAAAAATCGTTGTTTGGCTACCTTAGTCGATCTACAGATTTTACGAGCTTCTCATCTTTACGTATGTAATGGTTTGCGATAAGCAAACAAATTACACTCAGTAAAGGGAAAATAGGCTCAATACCTTTCTCAGGAAATGCAATTCCTCCAGATAAATTGAGTAAACCGTACACAAGTACACCGATCAACAAAACGTTTATAATGATGCTGATATAATTCAGCAGCAATTGTCTTAATCTTGACTTAAAATTAAAAATGGAAAACAATCCCAGTAGAACTAGCACGATTGCGGCCCCACTTACAAACCCGTCAAATAATATAGTATTCAGATCTTGAGCCGTCACGAACAAAAACGCGCTGCCAAGAACCGAAAGTAACATCCAAACCGATTGAATTCGCTGTAACATGAGGCAAAAATAGTAATTTTTTTTTGCATTTTTTAAAAAAAAATGTAGATTTGCACAATAATTGATTCTATGCATTAGCCATTCTGGCTATGTTCTTTTATTACACAAACTCACTTAGAAACACATTTTACTCAACACTTTATGTTCAACATTGAAATGTTAAGGTCAAAATCCGATTCGGAATTGACACTTATACTTAAAGAATTCGGTATTAAAATCGCTAAATCAGCAACCGAAAACGACAAAATATTTGCAATACTTGACTTCCAGGCTTCTAATCCTAAAATTGCAAAAGACTATTACTCCTCCACTTTACCAGCGCAAAGCGTCGCAGAACCTAGCGCTACAACTAAGGCTGTCGCTGAAAAGCCTGCTGCTAAGAAGACACCGGCAAAGACCGTAAAAAAAGCAACGGCCGCTAAAAAACAGGCTCAAGTACAAGATGCTCCACAAGAAGCTGTGGAGGTACTCGAAGAGCAACCAGCGTTGGAAGCACAAGAGACTCCGACAGCAAAACCAAGTAAAGTGGCAAAAAAACCGACTACTCAACTTAGAGCAAAACGAAAGACAGAGGATGCGAAAGCTCCGATTTCTGATCCTGCCACTGAGGAAGCTTTACCAGCAAAAGCCAATACTTCCTTGTCTACTGAGAAACCAAATCCTGTAAAGGCTGACGGCACACAAAACCAGGAAGAAACGAAAGAGAGAAGATCACAGAACGCTTCTACTCCACAGGGCCAGAAAAGCGCGACTCATCGTGGAAACACTCAAAGAGCCAACAACAATAACAATCATAACCATTCCCACAAAAGCAATCACGAATCAGAAGAATCGAAGAAGGAGTTTAATTTCGACGGGCTCGTAACCATCGAAGGTGTCCTTGAGATTCTACCTGACAACTACGGATTCCTTCGTTCATCTGATTTTTCCTATATCTCGTCACCAGACGATGTTTACGTATCGACCACTCAAATTCGTAACTACGGTTTGAAAACAGGAGATACCGTAAAAGGTATTGTAAGACTTCCTAAGGAAGGAGAAAAGTATTTCTCTTTGAAAAAGCCTTTAGAAGTGAACGGTAGAGATCTTGATTTTATCAAAGACCGTGTTGCTTTTGAATATTTAACTCCTTTATTTCCAGAAGAGAAATTTAATTTAGCAGGAAAAGGATCAACGATATCCACGCGGATTGTAGACCTGTTTGCACCTATCGGAAAAGGCCAAAGAGCGATGATTGTCGCCCAACCGAAGACGGGTAAAACCATGCTTTTAAAAGACATTGCAAATGCAATTTCAGCAAATCACCCTGAGGCCTACATGATGGTTCTTTTAATTGATGAGCGACCTGAAGAAGTTACAGATATGGAGCGTAGCGTCAATGCAGAAGTAATCGCCTCCACCTTTGACGAGGCCGCAGACAAACATGTGAAAGTTGCAAACCTTGTACTTGCGAAAGCACAAAGACTAGTGGAATGCGGACATGATGTTGTGATTCTATTAGACTCTATTACAAGGCTTGCGAGAGCTTACAATACCGTTACACCTGCTTCCGGTAAAGTTCTTTCGGGTGGGGTGGATGCCAACGCGCTTCACAAACCTAAAAGATTCTTCGGAGCCGCTAGAAACATTGAAGGAGGTGGATCGTTAACCATTATTGCAACGGCTCTTATTGATACAGGTTCCAAAATGGATGAAGTTATTTTCGAAGAATTCAAAGGAACAGGAAACATGGAGCTTCAACTGGATCGTAAAATTGCGAACAAGAGAATTTATCCTGCCATTGATCTGGTTTCCTCTAGTACCAGAAAAGACGATTTACTCTTGTCCGACATAACCACTCAGCGTATGTGGATTTTAAGAAAATACTTGTCCGATATGAACCCATTGGAAGCCATGGACTTTGTTGAGAAAAACATCAAAGGAACCCTATCGAACGAAGAGTTCTTAATGTCTATGAATCGTTAAGATCTTATTGGTCGATCTTTCTAGCTATCATTATCCAACTTTTCGATGTTAAAGATTTATTAAAAGCATAAAATCGATTAGGGATATGCACAATTTTTGCATATATTAGACTAATTAACCAAAAAATACAATTATGTCATTCGAGTTACCAAAATTAAGCTATGCTTATGATGCTTTAGAACCTACCATTGATGCAAAAACAATGGAAATTCACTATACGAAACACCACCAAGGGTACGTGAACAATTTAAACAATGCTATTGCTGGAACAGATTTAGAAGGAAAAACAATTGAAGAAATTTGCAAAACAGGAACAGACAAAGCCGCTGTTAGAAATAACGGAGGAGGTCATTTTAATCACTCTTTGTTCTGGGAAGTAATGACCCCAGGAGGAAGCAGCGAGCCTGTAGGAAATGTAAAAAGCCAAATAGAAGCTTACGGTGGATTTGAAAAATTAAAAAATGATTTTTCAGAAGCGGCTAAAACTAGATTTGGATCTGGTTGGGCTTGGGTATGCAAAAAAGAGGACGGATCACTTCAAGTGTGCTCTACTCCTAACCAAGACAACCCATTAATGCCACAAGCTGACTGCAAAGGAACACCTGTATTAGGATTAGATGTTTGGGAACACGCTTATTACCTGAACTACCAAAACAGAAGGCCTGATTATGTAACTGCATTCTTCAATGTAATCAATTGGGACAAAGTAGAGGAACTTTACAACAAGTAAACCTTATTATTGCAAAAGGGCGACTTTGAATTTTCGAAGTCGCCCTTTTTTATTGTCTATTTGCACGTAACTCTTATGCATTGAGGCTCAATAGAGTTTCCATATACTCTCTTTCATTGCTTAAACGAGGAACTTTGTTTTGTCCCCCTAATTTACCTCGGTTAGACATCCACTCATAAAAGAGACCTTCTTTTGCGACGTGAATCACAGGCGCTTTAAGGGTAATGTCTTTGTAGCGTTTCGCTTCATAATCCGAATTGAGTGACTGCAATTGTTTATCAAAACAGTCTGTAAAGTAAGACAAATCCTTTGGTTTTACCGCAAACTCAATAATCCATTCGTGGGCACCAGATCCCTGATCTGACATGTAAATAGGAGCGCCCGTAAATTCTTTCACTTGTGCTCCACAAGCCTCACAAACTCGGCTTAACGCAGTCTCTACATTGTCAATCATTAGCTCTTCTCCGAAGGCATTGATATAATGTTTGGTTCTGCCTGAAACCTGGATTCGAAAGGGACTAAGCGAAGTAAATCGAACGGTATCGCCAATTAAATAACGCCAAAGTCCTCCATTGGTTGAAATGACTAAGGCATAATTCTTTCCAATTTCGACCTGGGAAAGAGTTAGCACCTTTGGATCGGGCTTTCCAAACTCTTCCATGGGAATAAACTCATAGAATATTCCGTAATCAAGCATGAGGAGCATTTCATCGCTATTAGGCCTATCTTGAATGGCGAAAAATCCTTCCGAAGCATTGTATATTTCGTAGTAATTCACTTGGCGACCGACAATTTGATTGTATTGTTCACGATAAGGCTTAAAGCTAATTCCGCCGTGAAAAAAGACTTCCAAATTAGGCCAAAGCTCAGTCAAGTTCTTTGCCCCTGTTTCTTTCAAAATTCGATTAAGAAGAACCATCATCCAACTAGGCACGCCTGTGAGGCTTCCCACATCCTGGTGCTTTACTTCTGAAATAATCGCTTCTAATTTCGTTTCCCATTCAGACATGAGTGAAACCTTTCGACTGGGTACGGTCGTAATATCCACCCAAACTGGTAGGTTCTCAATTAAGATTGCGGAGAGGTCTCCATACTTCGAATTAAAATCTTCGTAACGCTCTGCACTTCCGCCTAATTTTAGATTTTTGTTGGAAAACAGTTGGTTTTCAGGATGATTGTTCGCATAAATCGAAATCAAGTCCTTTCCTGCCTTAAAATGGCAATGCTCTAAGCTTTCCTCCGTAATAGGAATGTATTTACTTTTTGCATTGGTGGTCCCCGAAGACTTGGCAAAATGCCTTACAGCACCTGGCCAAAGCACATTCTTTTCTCCTCTTCTTGCCCGCTCAATATAAGGCTCAATCTGCTCGTAGGAAACAATGGGAACTCGCTTTTGAAAATCTTCAATAGTTCCAATCCGGTTAAACCCATACTCTTTTCCATAAACCGTCTCCTCAGCCATATACAACTGAGAAAACAAAACTCCACTTTGAGTTTCGATGGGATCCTTAATGAAATTTTGAATGTTATCAATTCTTTGTTTAATGAACCAGTTCACTAAAGAATTGAATAAAGCCTTGGTTGCCATAGGTAACAAAAATAGAAAATTTTTAAATCTAATAAAATCCTTAAATGAAATTTGTAACAAAAAAAAGAACTATGCGTCTAATTTGTATAAAAGCAATCATGAGAAAACTGCTCCTCGCCGCCATGGCCTTTATCGCAACCTACAGTTTTGGCCAAAAGAAATGGTCTTTGCAAGAGTGCGTCACTTACGCCTTGGAGAATAATCTGCAAGTCCTCAGCAACCAATACAACCAAGATATTCAAGAGCTAAACTTAGAAACCTCAAAAAAGCAAAAGCTTCCAGGTGTTTCTGCTTCGCTTTCCAACAATCTTAGTTTTGGGCAGCAGCGTTATGTAAATCTAGTGCAGAGAAATGACAACTTTAATAACAGCGCGAACTTAAGTGCTGATGTTCTTCTGTACAACCACAATAGGCTCGATAAATCTGTTCAGAAAGCTTCCTATGAGCTCGATGCAAGCCGTTACGATGTAGAGACCATTAAGAATAATATCGCTTTGCAAATTGCAGAGCAATACTTGACCATCCTACTGAACAAAGAAATTGTAGCCATCAACCAAAGCGCACTGGAAAATGCGACCTATTTGTATGATCGAGCCAAAATAACCACAGAGGTCGGTACTACGGCTCAAATCGTACTTGCTGAGGCCCAAGCTTCCATGGCAAGGGAAAAGCAAAATGTAATTACAGCCGAAGTCAATGTGAACCGCGCTTTATTTAATTTGGCACAGCTCCTCCAATTAAAAGACTATAAAGATTTTGACATCGAAAATGTGGTCTTAGAAAGTGAGCTAAATGCTCCTTTGATTGCAGGAGAAACGATCGTGCAAACAGCCTATGAAAGTCAACCCGAGATCAAAGCAGCTCAGTACAGAATCAAGGCCGCGAAAGAACAGACCGAAATTACCAAAACGGCTTTCTATCCAACTGTAAGTCTAAGCGCAGGCCTTGGTACATTCTATTTCAACCAGCTAAACCAAGGACAAGACACCACGTTCTTTAAACAATACTCAGATAACTTCGGACAGCAGATTGGTCTTAGCGCAAACATCCCAATCTTTAACAAGGGGATCACTAAATTGCAAGTGGAACAAGCGAAAATCAATGAAAGCATTGCGCAAAACACGCTTCTACAACAAAAGGAAACAGTCAAAAAAAATGTGCAACTTGCGCAATTTGACGCAGAAAGCAATTACGAAAGCTATCTTGCAGCCTTAGAAGCGGAAAGAAGTTCTGCACTGGCATTGGATTTTGCGGAGAAAAGCTATGAGGCCGGAAAAAGCACGATTTACGACTTAAACAATGCTAGAAATAGCAGCGCTAATGCTAAAGGATCGGTCGCGCAGGCCAAATATAATTATTTATTTAGCCTCAAACTTCTGAATTTCTACCAAGGGATTCCAATCACTCTGTAAAGTACAAACTCTTTTATTCTTTGACTTTTGAACAAAAGCTTCCTTTTGGGAAAATCAGCTTTCGCGCTCGAATTCATTTTGAATTTGAGACTGCAAAACAATTCCTAAATTAGCACAAACGAAACAAAAAGATATTTTGCTTGATTCATTACAATCCAGACTCCCATTGGGCGCTGTTCCACTTCTACAAAAGTGGATCGAGGGATATCCGCTTCGCCTAACGGTAACAAAAAAGCGTACCTCAAAATTAGGAGATTACCGTAAGGCTCAAAATGGACAACATCAAATTTCTATTAATGGAAACCTGGAGCCCGATCTTTTTTTCTTGGTTTTTACTCATGAAATCGCACATCTTCTTGCATTTGAACGCTATTCTCGTCGTATTGCCCCCCATGGGATGGAATGGAAAATTACCTTTGGCAAAATGATTTTGGAATCCATTGATCTATACCCCCACAATCTACAACGGATTCTTTTGCCCTTCGCAAGAAGTCCGAAAGCTAATTTCATGGCTTCACCAGATTTAGTGAAGTACTTTGAAAGCCCCGATCCCACCAGTACAAAAACCTATGTGGAAAACCTTCAACCTCAAGATAAGTTTGAATTTAAAGGTCAAAGCTATCTTCTAAAGAAGAAGATGAAAAAGAATTATCTTTGTGAGCAACTTGGCACGGGGAGACTCTATAAATTCAGTGCCCTTGCCAAGGTTGAAAAATTAAAATTACATGAATAAATCAAATTTGTACTGCGTGATTATGGCCGGAGGAATCGGAAGTCGGTTCTGGCCTATGAGTACAACCAAATATCCAAAACAATTTCAAGATATTCTAGGCACGGGTCGAACCATGATTCAACAGACCTATGACCGAATTAGTGAATTATTTCCTGCGGAAAACATATTTGTGGTCACAAGCAAAGAATATCTAGAGCTCACCTATGCGCAATTGCCAGAGATCAATCCCAATCATATTGTGGGTGAACCTATGATGAAAAATACGGCCGCGTGCAATCTCTATATGGCCAACAAGATTTCAGAGATCAACCCAGAGGCACAACTGGTCGTCCTTCCAGCAGATCATTTAATCTTAAAAGAAGCTCGCTTT
Organism: Bacteroidota bacterium; assembly: GCA_023387375.1. Lineage (GTDB taxonomy): Bacteria > Bacteroidota > Bacteroidia > Flavobacteriales > Weeksellaceae > Planobacterium_A. The sequence goes on from JAEWIE010000040.1 coordinate 97,649, forward strand.
CAAGAAAAAATCACTCTTGCGCTTTCTCTCGTTCAACAGAACGATTATCTAATCACCTTAGGGATTAAGCCTACACGGCCCGATACCGGCTATGGGTATATTCAATACTTAAGCGAAGAAAACAAATCGATTTTTAAAGTAAAAACCTTTACTGAAAAACCCAACCTAGAAATCGCAAAAGCCTTTCTAGAAAGTGGAGATTTTCTTTGGAACGCGGGAATCTTTGTCTGGAGCGTAAAGTCCATTAAAAATGCCTTTGAGAAGTATCTACCTGAAATGGTTCAACAGTTCAATTACTGCGAGTACAACTCACAAAAGGAAGAGCATTGTATTGAGGAAATTTACCCAAAGCTCACAAAAATTTCCATTGACAATGGGATTTTAGAAAAAGCAAAAAATGTGCATGTCATCCCTGCTGATCTTGGATGGAGTGATCTCGGCACGTGGACTTCTGTCTATCAAAACGCTGCAAAAGACGACCAAAACAACGCGGTGAATTCGAAGAACATCCTCAGTTACAACTCGAAAGGAAACGTTGTCCGCCTAAAAAGTAAAAACAAAGCGGCTATTATTGACGGTCTGAAAAATTACATAGTGGTAGACACAGACAAAGCGCTTCTTATTTGCCCTCGGGACCACGATCAATTAATCAAAGATTATGTTCAGGATTTAAAGAACCTGAAAAAAGGGGATCGCTTTATGTAAAGCTATTTTCTAATTAAGAAAAGGCTTAATCTGTTTCTTACTGTTGTTCTTTGGAACTCCTTTCTCGCCAAGACTATAAGTGAATCCAATTCCCAACGTCTGTTTAAGCTGGGTTTTTTGAATCTGGTCATGGTCATAAAGAATATCAAGTCCCACAATTGCAGATACAAATTGATTGAACTTAAGGTTTAATACAGCCGAATAGTTCACATCGACCCTTTCAAAATGACTCAGATAATTGGAGAAAAAGTTGAGTTGATTGTTTAGGTAGATATCTTTGTAAATCTTAAGTCGATATAAAAAGTTTACATTGGTCCCCAGCTCGGTACGTACGCTCTGCCCATCCTCTTCTAAACCGTACTTCCCGGCCACTTGCAAATCAGGGTCCAAAACAAACGTGAATTTCCCATTAATTGGTCTTACAATCACTTGGAAATTTTCATTTGGATTGTAAGAAATCCCGAGCCCTAAGTTCAAATAACCGGGCGCCATGAAGCGAGAGATTCGATCTTCGTAAGTTGGATCTGGTGTTTCCGAATAATTATATCCTGGCGTAAATTGAGAAAGCAACTGATACCCCGCAGAAAGGTAGTAGTTTCGTCCTAGTTCATATCCGTAATTCGTGGCAATGTTGATAAAGTCTTCCGTCTTACGAGTACTTTGTCCATCGGTTGCAACAAATCCGAAACCAAAGGAAAATAAATTCTCCAAATAATGTCGGTTGTTTTTATAACTGAGATTGTAATTTACTTTTCCAAGGACTCCCATGTTGTTGTTCCCTCCCGAATTCCAATTCGAAAATGAGGCTTGGTTAAAATGCAAATTGTTTTGTCCAAAAAAGAACCAACGTTTTTCTTGCTGATAATTAATCAAATTAAATGGCGTCATTGGAATTTCTGTGGAAACTTGAGGAATAATAATCTCATCACGAATGACCAAGGTATCGGTTTCAACAACTTCAATGCCCTCTAGCACAGGATTAGCAAGCGAATCTAAATTCGGTTGCATCTTAAGCCAGTTCAAGTAGGAAAGGGAATCCAATTTCTTTTGTGTCTCAGTGCGCTGTGCGTGAAAACCTGCGGTAGTGAAAAGAATCACCAATAAAACTAATCGCTTCAATTGTACGGTTGTTAGAAATTATATACTTTGAGCCTGCAATTTATTGAAAAACTTAAGAAAAATAAAAATTATTGCCTTTTTGTCTCGATTTTAAAGAAATTGAACTGATTTTTAATCGTAATTTAGACAGGAATTAAATTAGCATTCTTTTTGACTTAATCCCTTCATGCAAAATAACTCTCCCTTACAAATCGATGCATTGGTGTTTCCCGTGCTACTGCTCCTGGGGATGTGGGTGGGATACCTATTTCAATATCTAAATTTGGTGCCCGACTGTTTTGGAGCTATTATCCCATTATTGCCTGAAGGTTTAAAAGGAGTCTTTTTAAGTCCTTTGCTGCACGGAAGCATGGAACACTTACTGAGCAACTCTCTTCCCATTCTAATTCTCTCTTTTTTACTCTATCAATTTTATCCGAGAATTGCACATCGAACTCTGTTAATTGGATGGATTACGACGGGTCTTGTTGTATGGCTTTTGCCCCCAGTGGATATTTATACAGGACTTAGTTTTAGCTACTCTTGCATCATTGGAGCGAGTGGAATTGTTTACTTACTTGCCTTCTTTCTCTTTTTTAGTGGAGTTTTTCGTTGGGATTTAAAATTACTTGCGGTAAGCCTCGCTGTTGCATTCTATTACGGAAGCCTTATCTGGGGGATATTTCCCGAGGAATATTTCCATCATTTAGAGACTCCTAGCCGCGTTTCGTGGCAATCTCACTTAGCAGGCGCAGTCGTAGGCCTCGTTCTTGCATTCCTCATGAGACGATCTGGAGAAAGAAAAAAGAAGTTCTTATGGCAATACCCTAATTACTATAGTGAGAAAGACGATAGACTCTGGCAAGAATACATCCAAAAGCATCCGGAAGATTTTGAGGAAATGCCCCAAAAAAAGAAAGACCCGATATGGGAACGGCTAGAAGAACTTCGTAACAAAAATTAGTGTTTTAGGCTGCTTTTCATTAGTCAATAAGAAAAAATTCAATTAAACTTATGAACCTATTGAAAAAGCGCTAAATTAGAATGAAAATATTAGGTTTTACTTAATTTCGAACTTGCCTTGCGATTTTCTTTTCAAATTTTGGTGTTTATTTGAGTTACTTTCGTTCTAATGGCATTTACAACTATGCATGAATTAAGGCAAAACTCAAAAACAATAATGAAAACTGATCGTCATTTTAGCATACAAGTAGGCCCTTAACCTCATTTGAATAAATTTCCCGCAAATGGGAATTGTTCCCTTGTGAGGTTTAAAAATAAAATTAAATTTGTTTACACTAATTTTCATCATTATGGAAAACCCTAACATCCAGCAAAAAATCCAAGACTTTATTGCAAAAATAGAAGCCAGAAATCCAAATGAACCTGAATTTCTGCAGGCAGTCAAAGAAGTAGCCAACACGGTTCTACCTTTTATTGAAACAAGAGCAGAATACAGTGGCAAAAAGCTTTTAGAGCGTATGGCTGAAGCGGAAAGGATCATAATTTTTAGGGTTCCATGGATGGACGACAAAGGAGAAATTCATGTAAACAGAGGGTATCGAATCCAAATGAATTCGGCCATTGGCCCCTACAAAGGGGGAATTCGTTTTCACCCGACAGTCAATCTCTCGGTACTTAAATTCTTAGCTTTTGAACAAGTCTTTAAAAACTCGCTCACAACTCTTCCAATGGGTGGAGGAAAAGGAGGAGCAGACTTTGATCCCCAAGGCAAATCCGATATGGAGGTCATGAGATTCTGCCAGGCCTTTATGACTGAGATGTGCAAGCACATAGGTCCCGAAACCGATGTTCCAGCAGGAGACATCGGAGTGGGAGCAAGAGAAATTGGTTATCTATTCGGACAGTACAAAAAAATACGAAATGAATTCAGTGGCGTACTTACAGGCAAAGGACTTGCCTATGGAGGCTCCTTAATTAGACCGGAGGCCACTGGGTATGGAGTTGTATATTTCTGTGAACAGATGCTTAAAACCATTGGCGAAACCATTGCTGGTAAAACTTTTACAGTCTCTGGATTTGGAAATGTCGCATGGGGAGTAGTGAAAAAGATCAATGAACTAGGTGGAAAAGTTTTAACGATTTCGGGACCTGATGGATATATTTATGACAAGGACGGAATTTCTGGAGAAAAAGTAGATTACCTGCTCACCATGAGAGGTTCAGGTACCAATCGTGCAGAGGATTTTGCTACCCGATTTCCATCCGCAGAATTTCATGCGGGGAAAAGACCATGGGAAGTGAAATGCGATGTTGCAATTCCAGCGGCTACTCAAAATGAACTTTTGTTGGAGGACGCAGAACTTTTAGTTTCTAACGGGGTACTATGTGTAACAGAGGCCGCAAATATGCCTTCTACACTTGAAGCCATTACCCATTTCGTTGAAAATAAAATTCTCTTCAGTCCAGGTAAAGCTTCCAATGCAGGAGGGGTTGCCACTTCGGGATTAGAAATGACTCAAAATTCCATCCGCCTAAATTGGACTTCAGAAGAGGTCGATGCTAGACTAAAAGAAATTATGATCGGAATTCACAAGGCTTGTCGTGATTATGGAAAAGAAGAGAATGGATATGTGAATTATGTCAAAGGAGCTAACATTGCAGGATTTGTCAAAGTGGCAGAAGCTATGCTTGCCCAAGGCATTGTGTAACAGGGAAATTATAAGAAGCGGAAAAGAATAGGAGCGCCCACTAGCGCTCCTATCTTATTTCATGTCAATTTTCATGAAATTACTTTTTTAATTTGCTACTAAGCTTTTCCACAAACATAAAAGCGGCAGGACAAATCACTGTATTTTTCAAGGTAAGAGCGTTAATTTGATAGATTCTTTTTCTGTCTGTGTGCGGAAATTCTCGACACGCTTTTGGACGAACATCGTAGATTGAACAGGCATTGTCACTCCCTAAAAAATGACAAGGCAAATTTTGCAAAACAAGATCCTCATCTTCATCTACGCGAAGGAATTTCGCCTCAAACTCCGATTCTTTCATTTTGAGATGCTTAGAGATGCGCTCTACATCTTTAGAAGTAAATAAAGGTCCTGTGGTCTTGCAACAATTGGCGCAACTAAGGCAATCTATTTTTGAGAAGACCTCGTCGTGAACTTCTTGAACCTGATAGTCTAAATCTTTTGGAGGCTTTTTCTTAAGTCCTTCTAAGAACTTCTTATGGTCCTTTGCTTTTAGAATTGCGGCTTTTCGATTTTGCTCTATATCCATAAAATGATGACATCGTAAACTACAGTGGCAAAAATAAGGCATTCTAGTGGGATTCCATGTGGAGTTCTTCCTATTTAACTTAGCCTTGCGTAAAACCCAAATTCCTAATCTCCCGACAATTGCCTAATTTTGTAGGTATGAATAAGCTAGAAACCAGAGGAGACATTGAACTTCTCGTCAATACATTCTATAAAAAGGTAGCCATGGATCCCACCATAGGCTATTTCTTCACGGACATTGCGAAAGTAAACTGGGATTATCACTTACCCCAAATGTATAGCTTTTGGGAAACTCTCCTCTTCGGACAAGTGTCCTACAAAGGCAATCCCATGGCAAAGCACTTTCCCATCAATGAGATTGTCCCAATCGAAAGAGCGCACTTTGACCATTGGTTAAAATTATGGACGGAAACCGTCAATGAACTCTTTGGAGGTGAAATGGCGGAACTTGCAATCTACAAAGCGACCAATATTGCGCGATTAATGGGCCATAAAATGGAAGTTGCTAGAAAACTACGATAATCTTTTACGGTACGATTACCGTGAATACGTAAGCCGAAAGAATTACGAGCAAAACCGTTCCGTACAAAATATTTGTTTTCCCTCTACTAAGAGAGAGCATCACCACACAAAACGAAAGAGCGAGCAAGATAATCGATTTTAAGTCTAATCCGAGTACAAAAGGAATTTCATAAAGTACGCATACGATTGATACGGCAGGAATGGTAAGACCCACACTGGCAAGAGCCGATCCTAGTCCTAGATTAATTGACGATTGAATTTGATTGTTTTTTGCGGCGCGGATCGCAGCCACACATTCAGGAAGTAGCACCACCGTCGCGATGATGACCCCAACCAGCGCGTAAGGTGCACCTATGGATTGAACAAAGTCTTCAATGACGGGCGAAAGGCCTTTTGCCATAAAAATCACAACAGAAAGACAAATTAATAACAACACAAGGCTTCTAAGTGTCGTACTTACAGATGGAGGATCCGCTTCATGAATAATTTCTCCTTCTCCTTCGACGATAAAGAAGTTTCTATGCCTCACGGTTTGAACCATCAAAAATGTTCCATAAATGACAAGACACGCAATGGCTACAAAAATAAGTTGTGCGTTTGTATAAAAGGGACCTCTCACGCTCGAGGTGTAATTCGGAAGAATTAAAGTGAGAACAATGATGGCAACTAAACTCACAAGGTAGGTTGTGACCGAACTTTGCATAAAGTTCTGTTCTTTGAATTTCACACCACCAATTAAGATACATACGCCCAAAATTCCATTTAAAATAAGCATCACTGCGGCAAAAACGGTGTCTCTAGCATAGGTAAGTGCTCCATCCCCACCAGAGAGCATAAACGAGATAATTAAACCTACTTCTAAGATCGTAATACAAATGGCAAGAATGATGGTTCCATAAGGTTCTCCCACTTTATGAGCGATAACTTCCGCGTGATGAACCGCAGCTAAAACACAAGTAAATAGAAGTATGGCTCCTATTATATCCATTAAAGCACTACCGTTTAGCCCTCCGCTCAAATAAAATACAGAGGCTATTATCGGAATTAAAACATACCATTTTAGGAGTCTTTTGAACTTCATTCGAAATTTTTTGCAAAATACAAATAACCTATTAAAAATAAGTATTTGATTTGAAAAACTTATAATCTTTTGCGGCTATCTCCAGAAATAAAAATCTTGAAAATCAGTGCCCATATGGAGCAAAAGTCCCAAAAAGAAAAGTCGATAATGTCCTTTTGTAAAAAGAGCGCAAACTCCATAAAGCGCAATCATTGGATAGGAATGAAGAAGATGAAACCCAATGCTATTTCGATCTGGATCAAACATAGGCGTTGCAAGCAGATGATCTAAGTCCACGAGCATACTTAAAAGCAAAACGACGTAGGCCTTTTTCCATTTGGAACGATAAAATAAAAATGCAATGAGTAGAGGAAGTCCAAAATGAAGAAAATAATGAACAAAACTCTTTATAGTAGGTAACGTTTCAATCAAAATTAATCTTTTAGAAAATTCATTCGAGTCGCAGGATCTAATTTTTCAATTGCGTAGCGAAGTGTCGTGCGAGGCATCCTGCTCGCATGCAATTTCAAAAAATCAATTAGCTCATCTTCCTTTCGCTTGCCCATTTCACGCAAAAGCCAACCATTAGCTTTGTGCATTAAATCATGAGAATGATTCATATTCTTCAGCACGAGCTGTTTGGTAAGTTCGTACTCGTCTTTCTTAATATGATACATCGTGGATACAATCGCGATGCGATTCGCCCAGAGATTATTCCGCTTAGAAAGCTCAATCAGAATGTCCGCCGAATTCGTATCAAAACAGTGTCGGCCTAAAATTTTATAGCAAGAACTATCCACCAAATCCCAATTGTTGACTTGAGAGAGATTCTCTAAATAGAATCTGACAATTTCGAATCGAATGTCGCGCTCTTTTGCTTTCTCAAATTTTAAAACTAGAATAAACAGGGCGCAGCTTCTGTGTTCATGAACTTGAGACTGCAACAGCCTTTTAAGCTCTTGTAATGTAATTAAGTGAAATACAGAGCGCGCCACTTTACGCTGATCGGGAACAGACACGCCCAAAAACTCATCGCCAAACCCATAGTCTCCTTTTTGCGTTTTAAAAAAACGCAAACTTTGTACTCTCCGCTCCTCTTGTGCAAGTAGGGCTAACGCCTCTTTTAAATCGTTTGCGGTATACTCCACATTTTCAAACTTTAAGAATCAAGCGACTCGTCCTCTTCGAAATATTGAAACAGAAAGTCATTGTAAGGAAAACGTGCGATATGCAGTCGGTACACTTCGTCATAAAGAAGCTTTTTAAGCTCTGGGAAGTTTTCTTTGCTCAGGGCAGAAATAAATACCGTAGGAACCTCTGATTTTGCCATCCAAGTCTTTTTCCATTCTTCAAGTGAAATGTTCTTTTTTGTAGACGGAGTTAAGTCGTCTCCTTCTTTGGGTTCATAAGCAAAGGCATCTATTTTATTAAATACCATAATGGTAGGCTTTTGCTTGGCTCCAATTTCGGAAAGTATCTTGTTAACAGAATCGATATGGTCTTCAAAACTTTCGTGCGATATATCCACCACATGCACTAGAAGGTCGGCTTCTCTCACCTCGTCTAATGTAGACTTAAAACTCTCCACGAGTTGAGTCGGTAACTTTCTAATAAACCCAACCGTATCGGTAAGTAAAAAGGGAAGGTTCCCAATCACCACCTTTCGTACAGTGGTATCCAGGGTTGCAAAAAGTTTGTTCTCCGCAAACACTTCGGATTTGGCCAGCGCATTCATTAAAGTGGATTTTCCCACGTTGGTATACCCTACAAGCGCAACCCTTACCGTCTTTCCCCGGTTTTGACGTTGGGTATGCATCTGCTTGTCTATTGTTTTTAGTTTCTCTTTTAGAAGGGAAATTCGATCGCGGATGATCCTTCTGTCCGTTTCAATTTCAGTCTCTCCAGGCCCTCTCATTCCGATACCTCCTCGCTGCCGCTCTAGGTGAGTCCACATTCGGGTTAATCGAGGTAATAAATATTCATACTGTGCAAGTTCCACCTGCGTTCTTGCATAGGAAGTTTGTGCACGTTGCGCAAAAATATCAAGGATCAGATTGGTTCTATCTAAGATTTTAACTTCTAGCTCTCTCTCCAAGTTTTTTAACTGGGAAGGCGAGAGTTCATCATCAAAAATAACAGTCCCAATCTCATGCTCTTTAATGAATGTCTTAATCTCCTCTGCCTTTCCTGAACCCACAAAGGTTTTAGGATCTGGCTTGGAGAGCTTTTGCGTGAATCGTTTTTCAATCGTGGCTCCTGCTGTATAAGCTAAAAACTGGAGCTCATCCATGTATTCTTTTAACTTCTCCTCGTCCTGATCTTTGGTTACTAAACCGACCAAAACGGCCTGTTCATATGTATGTTCTTTCTTTTCAAGCATAATTTATTCTAGTCGTGGACAAATTTAATGAAAAATCCGTTGGTCTCGAAACGTAGGTACTCGTGTTTGCGAAATCCAATTACAATCTACATTCTAGGGCCTCACAGCAAATAAATCTAAGTCGGACCCCTATCGTTTCCCGTTTATTCACTTAAAGTCGTTCACCCCACAATTCTCCAAGAATCTCATTTTGATTCCCACAAAAAATACTTAAATTGCGTCCAATTAAAAATTAAATTTAGAAATGAAAAAACTATTTTTACTATGTACATTTCTTCTAAGTTTCGTTCAAATGAGAGCGGACGAAGGAATGTGGCTAATGATGCTTGTAAAAAGACTAAACGGTCAGGATCTTCAAAAGCAAGGATTAAAATTAACTCCAGAGGAAATCTACTCTATTAACAATTCAAGCCTTAAAGATGCGATTGTTCAATTCGGTGGAGGATGTACTGCAGAAATGGTCTCCTCAGAAGGGCTATTGTTTACCAACCATCACTGTGGATACGGTCAAATTGCGGCTCTCTCTACTCCTGAACACGATTACCTGACAAACGGCTTCTGGGCCATGAAGAGAAGCGAAGAGCTTCCTGCCAAAGGACTTTCGGTTCGATTCTTAGTAAGAATGGATGACGTAACAGAGCGAATCAATTCGAAGCTAAACAACCAGATGTCTCAAGAGGAAAGACAATCTATAATTAACGCAGAATACAAAGCAATTCAAGCGGAAAACTCCGAAAATGGAAAATATGTAGTGTCTGTGAAAGATTTCTACAATGGAAATGAATTTTACTATTTCGTTTACCAGGACTATAACGACGTTCGTTTGGTAGGTACTCCTCCAAACTCCATCGGTAAATTTGGAGGCGACACAGACAACTGGGAATGGCCAAGACATACAGGAGACTTTTCAGTCTTCAGAGTTTATGCAGACAAGAGCAACAATCCTTCTGATTTTTCTACGAAGAATGTTCCTTTGAAACCTAAACACCACTTACCGGTGTCACTTAAGTCCTTTAAACCTGGCGATTTTGCAATGATTGTAGGATATCCTGGACGTACCAATCGTTACATGACTTCTTACGGAATTGACCAATTGGTTAACAAAGACTATCCAGCTTGGGTAGATGCGTCCAAAGTGGCCATGGATGTAATGAAATCCTACATGGACAAAGACCAAGCCACTAAACTTAACTACGCATCTCAGTATGCAAGCGTAGCGAACTACTGGAAAAACAGACAAGGTACTATTGAGTCTGTAAAAAAGAATGGGACCATTGAAGACAAACAAAAAGTAGAGCAAGTATTCCAAGCTTGGGCAGACCAAGAAGAAAACAAAGCCCTTTATGGCGATGTTCTTAGCAACATGCAAAACTATTACAATGAAACGGCTGCCCGTGGAATTGAAAGAAACTATGCAGCTCAAATGACGCGTAACGCAAAATACTTCCGGTATGCAGTAACCCTAGGTTCAATGTACAAAGCGTATCTTGCGGAAACAGATCCTGCCAAAAAGGCAGAAATCAAAAAAAGCACTGCGGAGCGTATTGAATCTATGTATGAGAAGTTCAATCCGGAACTTGAACAACAAATGTTCGAAGAGATGATTGCACTTTACAAGAAAAAAGTTCCTTTCGCAGCAGCTTCGCCTGCATTTAGAAATATAAACATTTCTATTCTAGACGAACTTGCAAAAAATTCAATTTTCGCGTCAAAAGAATCGGCAATGCATTTCCTTACTTTTGCATACGGACCTAGACTAGATAAAGATCCGGTGTACCGCTTAGTAAATGCTTATCTTGAAAGCTCAAGAGAAAGCGCAACGAAATACACGGAACTAGACGATAAATTTGCAGATAGCAACCGTCTTTATTTTGATGGTCTAAGAAAATCACATCCAGGAAAAGAGTTCTATCCCGATGCAAACTCGACAATGAGAATCACCTTTGGTAAGATCTCAACCCTTCCTTTCAGAGACGATCGTAACTACAATGGAATCACAAATAACTTCTATACAGATCTTGATGGCACCGTTGCCAAATACAAAAAAGGGGATGAGGAGTTCGATCTTCCACAAAGACTCATTGATCTAAACGCGAAAAAAGATTACGGACAGTATGCAGATCCTGCTGGATATTTACCTGTAAACTTCCTTTCCGACAATGATATCACGGGTGGAAATTCCGGTTCTCCTGTATTGAACGGAAATGGTGAACTAATTGGACTTGCCTTTGATGGAAACTCAGAAGCTCTTTCTGGGGACATCGTTTTCGAAAAGGAATGGCAAAAAACCATTAGTGTTGACGTTCGTTATGTCCTTTGGATTATTGACAAATATGCAGGTGCAGGTCACCTTATCAAAGAAATGACTATTGTTAAGTAAAATAGCAGATCAATTTGATTACCTACCAAATTACAATAGCCGCCTCCAAGAGTCGGCTATTGTTTTTTTATCAAATGATTTTGCAACAGCTTAAGAGCCCTAATTGAAATGATCTCTATGAAAGAATACAGAACAGAGCGATTAATCCTTCGCCCCACAAGCATTGATGATGCGGAGATGATGCTTCAACTACTAAACTCACCCAAATACATTCAAAATATAGGAGATCGCGGCGTAAGGACTCGTGAAGATGCAATGCGCTATATTCAAGAGAGATTTGAGCCTCATTATAATAAGCATGGATTTGGTAGTTTCACGCTAATTAAAAAGTATACTAGCGAAAAAATAGGTACTTGTGGACTATATGTTCGCCCTGGGTTAGAGGTTCCTGATATTGGCTTTGCCCTGTTTGAAGACTTCGAAAATCAAGGATATGGATACGAATCAGCAAGCCATTTGATAGAAAAGCTTTCGAAAGACTTTCACTTAGAAAAAGTGTCTGCAATTACTTCGAAAACCAATTTACCTTCGCAGAAACTAATTCAAAAACTGGGATTAAGATTCAAAAAAAGGGTCGTCTTACCCAATGAAGATGAGGAACTACTCTATTATGAGAGTTAAGAATTTTCAAGTATTTGAGCTGCGGCTTCTCTACTATTCACTTTCTCAATTACGCGAATGCATACCCCGGCTTCATCGAATACAAAGGTAGTACGAACAATTCCCATATAGGTTTTTCCAAAATTCTTTTTCTCTTGCCAAACTCCAAAGGCTTCAACAAATTCTTGATTTTCATCCGCGATCAAATCGTACGGCAATTCATTCTTGGAATGGAAGTTTTTTTGCTTTGCAACGGTATCAGCAGAAACACCAATAACTTCGTATCCACGCGATTTTAAATCACTGTAGCCATCCCGAAGACTTTTCGCCTCTATAGTACAAGTTGGTGTGCTAGCTCGAGGATAAAAGAACACCACGAGTGGCTTGCCTAAAAAGCTTTCCAGTTTCACAATCTCTCCCTCTTGGTTTTTCCCTTCTAACAGAGGGAAGCTATCTCCTACTTGCAGCATAATTCATAAATTTGTTCAAATTTAGCGCTAATATGACAAAAAAGCAAAGAGCTCTCCTTATACGAGAAGAACTGGAAAAGCTCTATCCCAATCCACCCATCGCATTAGATCATAAAGATCCCTATACACTTCTTGTTGCTGTAGCCCTATCTGCGCAGAGTACCGATAAAAAGGTAAATCAAATTACGCCCGCCCTATTTGAAGTAGCAGACACACCTGAGAAAATGGCTCAATTAGAAGTTTGGGAAATCAAAGAATACATTAAAGAAATTGGACTCTCCAATACCAAAGCTAAAAACTTGAAGTTAATGGCAGAGCAACTTCTTGAACGTCACCAAGGGATTGTTCCTGACTCCTTCGAAGAACTAGAAGCTCTCGCTGGTGTAGGTCATAAAACCGCTTCTGTAGTGATGAGTCAAGCCTTCGGAGTCCCTGCTTTTCCTGTAGACACGCATATTCATAGACTCTTATCTCGTTGGAAATTAAGCTCGGGCGTAAATGTGGTGCAAACGGAAAAAGATGCCAAAAGTCTATTTCCAAAACACACGTGGAACAAACTGCACTTACAGATCATTTACTACGGTAGAGAATATTCGCCTGCTAGAGGAAGCTTAGAAAAAGATTTTATAACCAAAATGCTCTTTGAATCTTAAGCGAGCATCTGCTTAACAAGCCCGGCAAATTCATCAATCTCAAAAGGCTTGAAAATGTGCCCATCAGCCTCCACCGCCTCACTCAATTCAAAGGAATTTGGAAGCGCCGACATTAATAGGACTTTTATAGAACTAGTCTCTAAATTCGATTTAATTTGACGGCAGATCTCACGACCGTCTATTCCCGACATTAACATGTCGGTGATTATTAACCTAGGTTTCATTTGTTTAATCATCTCGAAGACGATCATTGGGTTGGTACAGCATCTAACCTGATGCCCTTCCTCAAGTAGGATTTCCTCAATCAAGCTACAAATCTCTACGTTGTCATCGACGACAATTATACTCATCTTTTTATTTGTTTTTACATCTTGCTGGCAAAATTCCCGCAACGGTGTTAAGACTACAAATTTACACTTTTTTCACTAATTCTTGAAATAATTAAATAAAAATGAATAATTAATTATTATGGATATCAATCGAAAAATCATAACTCGAATTGAATCAAAATATATTCATGTTAAAACAAATACAAAATGCGTTATTATTCCTGCGAAATAGAAGTATAATGCGATTCTAATTTTCGTTCTAATACATTTAAAGGAAGGCAACCCATATTCAAAACTTGATCATGAAAATTTGCAAGATCGAACTTTGAACCTAACTCTTTTTCATAACGCGCACGTAACTCTTGAATCTTCATTGAGCCCATTTTATAACTTAGAGCTTGACCGGGCATAGCCATGTAACGCTCCACCTCTGCGGTAGCACCAGCCGTATCATAAGCCACGTTGCTTAGGAAATATTTAATAGCGTCTTCTCGATTCATGGTTCCTGTATGAAGTCCTGTATCGATGACAAGTCGCACAGCCCTAAGCATTTCATCGCTTAACGAACCTAACTTTTGATAGGGATCCGTATAGAGTCCTAGTTCAGGACCTAAAGATTCTGCGTACAGAGCCCAACCTTCGCCGTAAGCGCCTAACCATCCAAATCGCATGAATTTCGGAAGCGACTTATTTTCTTGCTGCAAAGAAATCTGGTAATGATGCCCTGGAATCGCTTCGTGTAAAAAGAGAGACTCCATCCCCGAGGTCACATTAAAACGGGTGGGATCAGGAATTGGAATATAGAAGATTCCCGGTCTTTCCCCATCAGGGGTTCCTTGTCTGTATTCCGCACTAGCGGAAGCCTCGCGGTATTTCTCAGTTTGACGAATTTCAAAAGCAGTCTTGGGAGTATGAAGGAACATCGCACCTAATTTAGGGGTGATTTTTTCTAAAATAGCATTAAATCCATCTAGAATTTCCTCTGCACTTGAGTAAGGCATTGCTTTCTTATCCGTTTTCACAAATGTCAAAAACTCCTCTAGACTTCCCTCAAACCCCACTTGTACTTTCACTTTTTCCATCTCCGCGCGGAGTCTGTTCACTTCCTGAAGTCCAAGCTCATGAATTTCGGAAGGTGTCTTGTTTGTGGTAGTCCAGCTCTTTACATAATAGGCATAAACATCCTTTCCTTTTGGTAGGGAATTGTAGCCATCAGTTAGTCTTGCTTTTGGTAAATACTCCTTTTCTAAGAACTCAGCCATACGAATATAAGCGGGAATGATTTTTTCAGTAATCACGCTTTTATAAGCTTCGCGCCATTTTGCGGCCTGTTTTTCAGAAAACGACTTTGGCATATTGCGAAGGGGTCCATAGAAGATATTGGTGGTAAAATCTGTGGATGTTATTTCCGCTGCCCGAAGCTGCGGAATCATTCTTAAGACTAGTACTTTAGGCAAAACAATTCCGGACTTAATTCCTAAACGAAAATTCTCTTCTGCAGCGTCCATCCAATTGGGGAATTGGTTCATTCTTTTTAACCAATTTTCGTAATCTTTTTGCGTTTCAAAGGGTTGTGCTCCCTGCCCACTGCCAAGCATAGGGAAATCCAAGGGAAGACCTGAAAATTGTGTGAAAGGAATGTACTCTGGATGGTAAGCATAGCGCTCAATCTTATCTTTCAATAACGTGTCAAGTACATCAAAAATGACTTTTTTCTCTTCCGAGAGCTCCTCATACGGTACTTGTTCTAGCTGCATTTGTACATCGCTATAAAATGCGATTTCACCCGAAATGAAGTCCTTGTCAATATCCACTGGAAGCAGATCGTTGTATCTCGAATCTCCTTGCATGGTAGCTTCAAGTGGGTACATCTTTAGATACTGCTCATAATAATGCGCTGCAATAGAATCAATTTCGACAGGGGTGCTTTTGGTTAATGGCATGTCCTTTTTCTTGCAACTTCCCACAAAGGCAAGGAAAAGTAAGGATATAAAGATTTTTAAGTACAAAGTTTTCATAAGTCAAATTCGAAAGGCTAATTTAACAATTATTTATATGAAATCAATTGCTAACTTATACCAGATTAGGATATTTTCCACCCAAATATTAAAACAAAACACTTCTGTCTTTCAATCAATTTTCTATCTTTGTCAATCGTTTAAAATAATCTTTAACAAATTAATTGTGACATCAAAGCCATGAAAGGGGTTCTAAAAATTTACCACCCGGAAGAGACCTTAAAGCACCATATTAAAAACTCCTATTGCAAAGCGGTCTATCTAAACAATGAACATTTCTTAGAAGTCGAAATAATTACGGACGAGAACCAAGATCATGTAGAGGACGATTCTCTTCAATATCCATTTCCTCAGATTGCCCTACGAATTTTTGACTATCCTTTGGAGCAGAAAGAGCTCATAGGACAAACCTTTGAAATTGATGAAAATGAAGAACTTGTCTATAGTGAAGTAGATTTATATACAGACCAAGACGCGTACCTTTATGAGAACCGTCTCGAATTTACATCCGGTCCGAACGGACGTATGGAACTCATATGGTCAGGTCAAATTGATGATTTTTATACGGACTCAGGCGAGGCTATTCCCTTTAAACTCAAATGTCACTTTGAAGAAAAGGACCCTGAATTTATTGAAGAATAATAGGTCTTTTTAATTATTAACTTAAATCCATGCCATGAGGAATACTAAAAATCCAAGTGGTATTTAAACAAAAAATAACATGCAAGACAGCACAACCCTTGTACAAAACGCCACTAGCGCTCCCCTTGAGCCTACCACGCAGCTTATTCAACCCGCCACTAATGAAGTACATGTGTTTTCATTATGGGAGATTTTAACCTCTGGAGGCTTTATTGGAAACTTAATTATGATTCTGATCTTTTTATTAGGGGTACTTGCTCTTTATATATTTCTAGAGAGATATTTCTTTTTGAAAAGATCCTCCAAAATTACTCCAAATTTCCTCGAAAACATCAAAGACTTTGTTGAGGAAGGAAAGATTCAAACCGCGATTGACTATTGCAAAACCATTGATTCTCCCGAATCTCGTATGATTGAAAAAGGACTCGCAAGAGTTGGAAGACCTATTTCCGATATTTCCAACGCGATGCAAAACCAGGGACAACTTGAGGTTTCTAAATTTGAGAAGAATTTAAACCTTCTTGCCTCTGCGGCGGGCGCAGCTCCAATGCTTGGGTTCCTAGGAACTGTAATTGGAATGATTATGGCATTCTTTGAAATCTCGACTGTGACGGGAGCTGTAAGTCCAAAACTTTTGGCTTCAGGTATTTACACCGCAATGGCAACCACAGCAGCAGGTTTATTCATAGGAATACCGGCCTACTTTTTCTACAATTTTTTAGTAACAAAGGTAGACCGCATGGTTTTAAAAATTCAAACTCATGTCAATGATTTTCTTGACACATTAAACCAACCGATCTAATGGAACTAAAGAGAAGAAATCGTGTCAGCGCTGAATTCAGCATGGCCTCGATGACGGACATCATTTTCCTTTTGCTCATATTTTTTATGATCACGAGTTCTGCCATTGCGCAAAGTTCTATCGAGGTAAAACTACCGGAGGCTTCTACGCAGAATACCTCCGCACAAGACCCTACGACAGTCACAATCAATGCAGATGGGAACTATTACGTGAATGACAAGGTTATTCAAAAGGAAGAACTTGAAGCCCTTCTCGTAAGCGCATTAAAAGGGCAACAAAACCCTACGTTTACCATTAGAGCAGACCAAAATACAAAACATGGAGATGTGGTTTATGCTATGGAAATAGCAGAAAAACATAAATTTAATTTGGCCATAGCCACGCTTCAAAAAGAATAATGAACAGTACGCTAGAAAAGAGTAATAAAGAAAAGCAGGATAAGCTTAAAAGCATAATTCTTACGGTACTTCTTTCCGTAGGCACTCTTGTTGCGCTTTATTTCTACAAATTCTCGAAACTTATTCCTCACGAGCAAGTTTTTACGACCATGCTTATGAATTTTGGGGACAACACCACTGGAGAATCTCTCGAAGAACCTGCCACACAAGACGGATCGGAATCTAGTAGCATTCAAGATCCAACTGAAAATCCGCAGCCAAAAGTCGAACCGGCCGTTCCTGTGGAACAAAAAGTGATCGTGGGAACCAATAAAAAGAGTACCGTAGCAAAAGTGGAGAAAAACAATGCCACCAAATCAAAAACCCCGGCAAAGACGACTCCCACTAAATCCAGCTCTACTCCTGCTAAAAAAGCAGCCACCAAAGCAAAAGGAGACGCAAAAGGGACCGCAGCCATTGGAAATTTAATTCGAGGACGCGGCACCTCAAACGGCTCACAAGGAAGCACAACGGGCACTGGAAATCAAGGAGACCCTCTAGGAGGTAGCTCTAATGGAGATAGTAAAATAGGGGTAGACCGTAAGTTAATCGCCTACATTCCAGGTACCATGGGACGTGGAGGAAAGCAGCCTTCTCACCAGTGCAGTGCCTCAGGTACCATCACCATAGGGTATACTGTTGACAAATCAGGCAACGTGACGAGCGCAAGACGTACAGGCGGTATTTCTGATCCCTGCGTAAGCTCAACTTCCGTCTCTTGGGTTAAACAGTATGTTAAGGCCGAAAAAAGTACAAGCTCCTCCACAGGAACCTATCGCATCACATTCTAATGGAAACCAATTTTTCTTTCGTGGACTCCGCCGATCATAAGAAAAAGGAGTATGATGAATTAATTCAGTGGCTATTTAGTCAAATTCCTAATTATCAAAAACAGGGTAAGAGTGCATACAAACCTGGACTAGAATCCATCAAATCACTTACTCAACTTTTTGGCAATCCCGAGAAAAAACTAAAATGCATTCATATAGGAGGGACCAACGGAAAAGGTTCTACCAGTAGTATGATTGCTTCTGTTTTACAAGAATCCGGGTACAAAGTAGGACTTTACACCTCTCCTCACCTAATTGATTTTACCGAACGAATTAAACTCGGTGGAAAAAACGTTGACAAAGGATTTGTTTTTCAATTTCTAAAAAAAGTACAAAACTTATCCCTTGATTTTGAACCTTCTTTCTTTGAAATTACAACTCTTTTAGCCTATTGTTATTTTGCTCATTCAAAAGTAGATTATGCGCTTATCGAAGTGGGCCTAGGAGGAAGACTAGATTCGACCAATACCATCACTCCAGTAGTAAGCGCGATCACAAACATTGCTCTAGACCATACCGATCTTCTAGGCGAGACTTTGGAAGAAATCGCCTGGGAAAAAGCAGGCATAATAAAGCCTGGAGTTCCTATTGTGTCTGGAGATGAAAACCCCTCTGTTATCGAAGTCTTGAAAACCAGAGCTAAAGAATTAAATTCTCCTTTTATAGATGCAACCGAGATCAAAACAAACCTAAGTTCAGATTTAAAAGGAAACTATCAAAAAAAGAATATTAGAGTCGCACTGAGCGTTTTAGAAGAACTCAGAAAAAAAGGAATTGCAATTTCAAGTGATTCTATCACACAAGGCTTACTCAAGGTGCAAGAAAATACGCAGTTTTTAGGCCGTTGGTATGAGTTCTCTCACGATCCACTGGTTTTGTGCGACACAGGACACAACCACGCGGGTTTAATCGAGGTATTTGCGCAACTGGAATCCCTAGCTCCTTATAAACACATCGTCCTTGGATTTGTCCAGGATAAAAAGATTGAGCAGGTTATGCAAAACCTTCCCTCAAACGCTCAGTACTATTTTGTAAAACCTGCCATTGAAAGAGGCCGTAACCCTGAAGAATACGAAGACCTACTAAAAAAAGCAAAAATAAATTACAAAATTTTCAACTCGGTCCAAGAGGGGTATCTAGCTGCTAAACAAAATGTTAAAAATTCTGAAATTGTATTTATCGGCGGAAGCAACTTTGTAGTGGGAGAATTTTTAGAAATAAATTTGGAGAAATAAAAAAAGGTCGTATATTTGCCGAACCAAAAATAAGGGTTCTTAGCTCAGTTGGTTCAGAGCATCTGGTTTACACCCAGAGGGTCGGGGGTTCGAATCCCTCAGGACCCACAAAACTTCAACTAATGTTGAAGTTTTTTTTTGGGCGGTTAGCTCAGTTGGTTCAGAGCGTTGCGTTGACATCGCAGAGGTCGCTGGTTCGAGCCCAGTACCGCCCACTCTAAACTTCTCAAACATTTGAGAAGTTTTTTCTTTTTAAAATCATTATGGATCTCTAGGAATCAGGTGCAGAATACGTTCAAAAATTCTCTACGGTTCACAACTCCTGGTGTATGCCTCAACCACTTTATCATAGGCTTTTTGTACGTGCAATTCCTCTAAACAAGCATAATCTCCGCGGTAACATTTCTTGTCTCCAAAGACGGAGCAAGGTCTGCAGGTTAAGTCCTCTACTTGGACGACATCCGTAAGACTTTGTCCATAACCTAAGAAGCCTGCATAAGGATGGGTCGACCCCCAAATTGAGACGCATCTTGTCCCCATTAGACTTGCGAGGTGCATGTTCGCCGAATCCATCGATACCATTACTGAAAGACGCGAAATCGCCTCGAGTTCGTCCTCAAGAGAAAATTTACCCGCTAGCGATTCAGAATTAGGAATCTTAGAGGCCCACTGTTCCAAAATCTCTACTTCTCGCTTTCCTCCCCCAAAAAAATATACTTTCTGGTGAGCGGACAAAAGCCGTGCAAGTTCAAAGGATTTCTCTAACGGAAGCATCTTCCCATGATGCTGTGCAAAGGGCGCGATACCAATTCCTTCACGCACGTCAGATGTACTTCGATATGCGTGCGAAAGCGTTAGGGAGAAACCTAATGCCCTAAAGACATCGGCATACCTCTCCACAGTTTGTTTAAGGGGTTTTTTATCTAGTTGCCAGATGTCCGTTAAGCGTTCTTTATCTTCTTTCCCTTTGTCTAAAACTGCAATTTTATATCGTTTTACCCTAAAGTATCGATCAAGCAATTTACTTCGGAGCACATCGTGTAGATCTGCTACAAAATCTGGATTGTACTGAAGTCTTAATTGTTTTGCGAGTTTTCTAAGTCCAAAGACTCCTTTGTAGTCATTAAAATTCACGCCTACAAAAAAACATCGAGGCAAATCAAAAAACAGAGGTTTAAAGTTCTCTCTAGAAACAAAAATCACCTCCACATCTGGATTCTGTTCTAGAAATTCTCTTACGACAGGCACGCACATGGCGACATCCCCAAAGGCAGAAAATCGATATGCGAGAATTCGTGTCAAGATTTTAATTGAAATGCCACCGCATAAAATTTGATTTGTTTGGTCATAGCCATTAAACCGTTTGCTCGAGAGGGTGACAAAAATTCTTGCAAACCAATTTGAGAGATAAAATCAAAATCCGACTCTAGAATCTCCTCCGTGGTGTGTCCACTGTAAATAGAGACGAGCATGGAGACAATGCCTTTAGGAAGGATACCGTCACTATCCGCATTAAAGGTTAGGATGCCGTTTTCATAACTCGCATCGATCCAAACCTGACTCTGGCAACCTTTAATTAAATTTTCAGGAGTTTTTTTATCCTCGGGAAGCCCTTTTAGCTCTTTCCCCAAATCAATAATGTACTCGTATTTCTGTTCCCAGTCTTCTAGGAAATCGAAATCATTAACAATCTCTTGTTGTTTCTCTTTAATGGTCATAGGGCAAAATTAAGCAAAGTTTGAGAAATAGGAGCTTTTTCTCTTGTATCTAAATGGTTAGTCTCTTTTGACCAAATGGTAAAAGTGGATGAAACACAACAGTAAATTAGGAATAATAATGGGCCATAACATACCGCTATAAACGCCATACACGACAAAACAAATACAACCAAAAAGGTTGACAAACCGAATCTTACGTACCTCTTTTAAAACAAAACTAAGGACAATGAAAACGGACGCGGCATAGCCGATATAAGCTGCAATTTCTGGACTCATAGTTTTTTTCTTTAAACAAAGGTAAAAATTTTCCTCGTTAAAAATTTTATCACACTGACAGAAAGTCATTAAACTTTTTTTGGTAAAGTATTTGTAACTTTACTTGACCTAGGAGGAATAGAACTCCTTTAATTAATACGAGACCAAATTATGGATTATAAATTTTCAGCCGGTTTGGATAAAGTGTTCAAACAGAGCAAAAGTGAAACACGAAGACTGAAAAGTGAATTCCTCAACACAGAGCACCTTTTACTAGGCATCCTTAAAACAGATAATTCAGCAAGACAAATTCTTCAGAATTTGGATGCCGACTTAGCTCAAATAAGAAGGAAAATCGAAACAATGAATCAATCTTCTGTAAGTCCGCTTGCAGAAGAGGTTAAGCAGTTATCGTTTACGAAAATGGCAGACCAAGCTCTTAAGAGAGCGGAGCTAGAATGCAGGCAATATAAAAGTGCAGAAATAAACGCGGTGCACTTACTTCTTGGAATTCTTTACAAATTCGAAGACCCTACCAGCAACATTTTGCAGGCGTACGATATCGACTATGAAAGAGTATCACGTGAATACCAGAGCCTATTGAAAAATTCAGGGCAAGCTCCTAAAATGAGCGCTTTCGAAGACGACGAAGAAAGAGAAGAATATAGCCAAATGCGTAAGCCGACAGGAAACCTAGGGAGTGGCAAAAGCAAAACGCCAACGCTGGATAACTTTGGGCGGGATTTAACTTCCCTCGCAAGAGACGGAAAATTAGACCCCGTGATTGGAAGAGAAAAAGAAATTGAAAGAGTTTCCCAGATTCTCTCACGACGCAAAAAGAACAACCCGCTCCTTATTGGAGAACCAGGTGTGGGTAAATCTGCAATTGCCGAAGGACTAGCATTACGTATCCATCAGAAAAAAGTTTCTCGAGTTCTTTACGGAAAAAGAGTCATCACACTAGATCTTGCCAGTTTAGTGGCTGGAACCAAATACCGTGGCCAATTTGAAGAAAGAATGAAAGCGATTATGACTGAATTGGAATCCAATCGCGATGTCATTTTATTCATCGATGAACTTCATACCATTGTAGGAGCAGGAAGCTCTACAGGAAGTCTGGATGCATCAAACATGTTTAAACCGGCCTTAGCCCGAGGAGAGATTCAGTGCATTGGAGCCACAACCCTTGATGAATATCGTCAATATATAGAAAAGGATGGTGCATTGGAACGTAGATTCCAAAAAGTAATGGTTGAGCCGACCTCAATTGAAGAAACGATTTTGATCTTAAACCAAATAAAAGACAAATACGAAGACCACCATAATGTAACCTACACAGAGGAGGCCATCAATGCTTGTGTCAATCTAAGTGCACGTTATATCACGGATCGCTTCTTACCAGACAAAGCGATCGACGCAATGGATGAAGCGGGATCAAGGGTCTATATTCGCAACATGAAAGTGCCTACAGCCATTATTCAAAACGAAGAGAAAATCGAAGAGATTAAGCATTTGAAACAAAAAGCTGTACAAGCGCAAGATTATCTTGAGGCAAGAAAACTGAAAGACGAGGAAGAACGCCTAACGATGGAGCTTGCAGCAGCGCAGGACCAATGGGACAAAGAAGTCAAGGAGAAAAAAGAAGTAGTTACGGAAGAAAATGTAGCAGAAGTGGTCTCCATGATGAGCGGTATACCTGTGACCAAGGTTGGAAAAAATGAGCTTGACAAACTTGCCAACATGGACGAGAAGCTCAATGGAAAAGTGATAGGACAGCAAGAGGCAGTACAAAAAGTGGTGAAAGCCATTCAAAGGAACCGAACCGGATTAAAAGATCCGAACAGACCTATTGGAACCTTTATTTTCCTAGGTACGACAGGTGTAGGTAAAACAGAGCTTGCAAAGGTTATGGCTCGTGAGTTATTCGATTCGGACGAAGCTCTTATTCGAATTGACATGAGTGAATACATGGAAAAATTTGCAGTATCGCGACTCGTGGGAGCGCCTCCAGGCTATGTTGGTTACGAAGAAGGTGGACAGCTTACCGAAGCCGTTCGACGTAAACCCTATGCTGTTTTGCTTTTAGATGAAATTGAAAAAGCACACCCAGATGTATTTAACATCTTACTTCAAATTTTAGATGAAGGACACGTGACCGATAGTCTTGGACGAAAAATAGACTTTAGAAATACCATTATTATCCTCACATCCAATATTGGAACAAGGGATCTAAAAGATTTTGGAGACGGAGTCGGATTTGGAACCTCGGCTAAGAAGTCTAATTCAGACGCTAGAGCTCGATCTACAATCGAAAGCGCCCTCAAAAAAGCATTTGCTCCTGAATTCCTTAACCGAATTGATGACATCGTCGTTTTCAACTCTTTACAAAAAGAAGACATTGCGAAGATTATTGATCTGGAATTAACAAAACTTTACTCTCGAATTGAGAAGCTCGGCTACAAAGTAGAACTTACTCAAGATGCAAAAGACTTTATTGCGGAAAAAGGTTGGGACAAAGATTTTGGTGCAAGACCTCTGAAAAGAGCGATTCAAAAATACATTGAAGATTTACTTGCAGACCTTCTTGTGAACAAACAAATTAAAGAACAAGAAACTCTTGTCTTAGAAGTAAACGAGGCAGGCGACGCATTAGTCAAAAAGCTTCCTGAGTCTAAAACGAAAAAACAAAAAGTATAATCTTTGTTTGCATAAATTAGTATAGAGCTGCCCATAAAGGGCAGCTCTATTTGTATAAATATAAGCGTCAAAGGGGTAGCCTCACAAGCACAATATTATTTTTTCAATTCATAAAAACACCTACCTTTGCCCCCATGAAAAAGTATTCTTCGAAACGCAGTGTTCAGTTATTAGCCCATTTATTAAAAGAATATGGAATCTTAGACGTAGTGGTCTCTCCTGGATCACGTAACGCTCCGTTAGCGATTCATTTCGGAGAAATTGAGGATTTTAACTCCTATAGCATTGTCGATGAACGAAGCGCTGCTTTCGTTGCACTGGGCATGGCAAAAGTGGAGCAAAATCCTGTCGCAATCACCTGTACTTCAGGCTCTGCTCCAGCCAACTACTACCCTGCCGTCACGGAGGCCTTTTATCAAAACGTTCCACTTTTAATCCTTTCGGCAGATCGTCCTTCGGATTACGTGGATCTATTTGACGGCCAAACCATTCGGCAAAAGGATTTGTTCTCTTCTCATTCTTATGGTGACTTTCAACTTCTTGAGGATGAAATAGTTGGATCTGAGGAAGAAAATTTCGCCACTATCAAAAAGGCGATCGAACTCTGCTACGAAAAGCAAGGACCGGTACATATCAACATACCACTAAACGAGCCCCTTTATGATCTAGTGGGCGAAATCCCTGTATTTCCATCTGTTGAGAAGCTTGCCCCATCTCGAAAATTTGAACTATCCTCACCTCTTGTAGCGCAGTGGAACACCTCAAAACGAATTATGATTCTGGTAGGAACTCAGCCTTTTAATGAAACCCTTGACAGTGCTCTTTCTCAATTGGTTAAGAACCATTCTGTGGTCGTTCTCTGTGAAGTGAACTCCAATTTAGAAAATCCAAAATTCTTTCATCACATTGACCGCTATGTTTACAATTTTGATGAGCAAGATTACCAGACTTTTGCGCCCGATTTACTAATCACGCTTGGCCAAAACGTGGTATCCAAACGTGTCAAACAGTTTCTACGAAAAGCCAAAATTGCGCATCATTGGCATGTGGATGAATTTTGGCAGCCAGACACCTACTTCTCGCTGACAGAATCTATCAAGGCGAGCCCTGAGAAATTCCTTCAAAAACTATTAAACGTGGTGAATTTAGAGCCAAGTGCATACTATAATCTATGGGATCATTTAAGAAGGAAAAAAGATACAAAACATGAGAGTTTTGAAATTGAAACAGGTTACTCGGATTTTCGACTTTTTTCGCTCCTAGCGCAAAAAGTGCCTACCCACTATGACATTCATTTTTCAAATAGTTCTGCAATTCGTTATGCTCAACTATTTGATTTTAGTGCCCATCGTGTGCATTGCAACCGAGGAACAAGCGGGATAGAGGGCTGTACTTCTACCGCAATGGGGTACGCAATGAAGTCTGAAAACCCAACTCTACTTGTGACCGGAGACCTTGGATTCTTCTACGATATTAATGCCCTTTGGAATCAATACATCCCTCCCTATACAAGAATCATTATTTTCAATAATGGAGAAGGCAGTATCTTCAAGATTATTCCAGGGCCCGATCGTGCCAACACCGATATACTAGAGGAATTCATTTCAACACGCCACACAAAAACCGCAGAACACCTCGCTGCTCATTTTGAAATGGAGTATACAGAAGTGGACGACGACCAAACTCTTGTAAGAGTTTTGGATCTCTTTTTTGCTCCTTCGACAAAACCAAAAATCTTAGAAGTAAATACGAAAGAAGTTGCAAACGCACAGATTTTAAGAAACTACTTTACCTCCTTAGCATCCAACTCTAAAGACGATGCAATCAAGTAATTTTCAATCAGTAAGCTAAAAATTACGAGGGAAGATTTTGAATAAGATGAATCGGATAACGCTTCGATTCTTCTAAAGGGTTTAAAGCATTAATTAGTGCGAAATGACTAAAGCTCTGAAGATCAGTTATTCCAATAGGAATCTCTTGTATTTGCTCTTGGTCAAGCAGATATTGACGTTGAACACCATTAAGTAAATAGCTCTCTGGCGTATACCAAGAACCTTCTTTTAGAAATACGAGGTTAGAAAAGGTAGAATCAGTCAAAAAACCGTTTTGTGTAATTAAGGCCTGCGAAGGCTTCACCTTTTGAAGAGCTAGGTCGAGTTCTTGGCGGTCTTCTTTTTTGAAACGATACGAAATTGTTGGACGTTCCACGAGTTGAAAAGAAGCAAAGAGTAAAGAGAAATAAGGAATAAGAGTAGACTCGAATCGACCTTCTAAATCATAGACAATCCTTAATTTATATAGGCCCGAATCCACCTTGTCATGAGAAGAAGCAATTTTCTCTAAATCGATGGAGCCCATTTTACCAAAAGATTGAAAAGTAGTGTCTACTCTCTTTTGATGATAGGAAAGAAGAGAGGCGCCATTCGAAGTAATTTTTATACTTTCAATGAATCGGGACATAAATCTTATTTATCATCTCTTGGTATTCCTGCTCTAGTACGCTCTGATGCGTGATTCCGCCACCACTGCGAAAATAAAGGGCATTCTTTTCTTTCTCAATAAACCGAATTAACACGCACGTGTCCAGAGACTCCCCGTTAAAGACACCAGCCACCCCTGTATACCAACCTCGAGGCTCTTTTTCAGCTTCCAGAATAATTTCCATTGTTTTAGCCTTCGGTGCACCCAAAATGGAACCTGCGGGTAGCAATGTTTTCATTATACTGCCGATTTTTCCAGAAAACTCCGATTTAATCTTTCCTGAAATTTGAGAACTCATAGCGAGTAAATCCTTGTGATTCGTTTTTAGATAATCAATTCGTTGAAACTCATCCACCTCCACCTCATCACACACCCTACTAAGGTCATTACGAAGTAAATCCACCACCGTATAATGCTCTGCTTTTTCTTTAGGATCTTCTCTTATTATTTCTTCTGCGTTCTTAATCGAAGCCTCTATAGTTCCTTTCATAGGATAAGTGAACATCTTATTTCCCGAGATTTTCACAAACGTTTCAGGTGAAAACGAGCAAAATCGATCCTCGTAATAGATCGTATATTTCGCTTTCGCCCCGTAATAAAAATCTTCCAAATTCGCAGAACTTTCAATGGGAGTTCTACATGTGTAATTAGCTAGGTACGAGTTACCAAGCATCAAATTCTCATGAACAATATCAAATCCTTTTTTGTAAGACTCTAAGGATTCTGGTTTTGCTTTTAGGGTGAGATCCTTCAACGATTTTTTTGGAGCTTTCTTCACTGTCAAATTCGGGAATTTAAAGAAAAGCCCATGTTCAAGAGCCTCATCTATAGGATGCACAACAATCTCTTTCCCCTCGAAATCAACCATGAAGAAAAATGGCTCTTTTCGCAGAGATAGAGTATCCATCCGCTTAAATTTTGCATCGAAATCCTCGCTCATATTACAAAAGTAAATTATTTAAGCCTATTTTTGCAAAAACATTTTAAATGCCCCAATCATACCCTCAAAAGCCAGGGATTGAACTAATCTTAAAGCAAGCATTTGCTTACTGGAGTCGCACTCTTATCTACCAAGTGCTTTTCAGTTTAATCACCTTCAGCGTCTACATTGTTGTGGGATATTATTTTGCCGTGAAATACGGCATTATGGATCATTATTTGTCTCTTTCGGCCCGACTTTCAGAAAGTGTCGAGTCTTATCAACAAGGAGTTCAAGAAATGATTCAACTTCCCAATTTCATGACCTTTTATTGGATTATGATAGCCACCGCTGTTTTCTTATATCCTTTAAACCTCGGGTTTTTCAAAATGTACCGTAAGATGGACTTAGGGGAAAAACCTGTACTTCAAGACCTCTTCGCAGGTTACCAAGGAATCAATTTCTTTATTTTCACAAGTTATTTTCTTTTTTGGATACTAATTTACTTGTACACAATTCCGACTGTGATTTTAGGCATTGCCTGGGTGCTATTAACTCTGTTTACGGCCCCCCTCATGTTTTTCATGAGTCGTAAGCTTTTTCAAACCATTCCACTTAATTTCAAGGCGTTAAAACGGTACCCTATTGAGATTTTCGTAGGGTGTATTGTAGCTGTCCTTTTTAAGTACATAGGGGTTTTTACCATCGTGGGTGCGGTTTTCACATTTCCAATTTGGAATGCGATTATCTATGCTCTTTATCGCAGAGTTTTTAATGAAGTGCATTAAATTTATCAATTTATTAATGATTATTTCGCAGAAATAGGCTATTTTTGGTTTATACATTAAACTATGGAAAACCAAAGCGAATTCAGAAACTCAACACCTCTCGAAAAAAACACAAGCAGCCTAATCTCTTACGCATTTGATATGTACAAGGGAGTATTTGGGTATGCCATGATTACAATGGCAGTTTATATTGTCGGAACAATTTTGCTTGAATCTATTTTTAGTTTTGATTCTGAGGCACTCTATACGGAAATCATGAATGCGGGAGGTGATTTCAAAACCCAAGACCTATTAGAAATCGAAGGTGTAAAATCCTACTATGCATTCTCAGGAATTTTTAGTTGGCTCGCAGCTCCCCTCTTTGTAGGGTTAATTTACATTACGAGTCGATTTGATAACAACAAACCTCTACGATTTAACGATCTTTTTATTGGGTATAGACAGAATTTCTTAAACATATTTTTGTACACGATTCTTTCTTCAATCCTAGTTGGAATTGCTTTCGCTCTGTGTTTTTTACCTGGGCTTTTTGTCGCACCTTTATTTTTACTGGGTTATCCAATTTTACTCTTTGAAAATGCTAATGCAATTGAGGCAATCAAAAAAAGCTTTGGAGTTGCAAAAGACAATTATGGCACATTCTTAGGAACTACACTTTTGGGAGGACTCATTTCCATTGCGGGGGTTATCTTTTGTGGTGTGGGTATTTTACTTACTTTGCCTTTCATATACGTTGTCATGTACTGTGCTTACAGCGGCTTTTTAGGAAAGCCGAGAGAATTAATTGAAGATTAATCTCTTCTCACTACCTTCAAAAAGTCTCGTTTGCAGACTTTTAAATTGTTTACTATGTCGAATCGCACTCAAATCATAAGCGGAGTCAAAATTAAGCAGGTATTTTTAATTCTGCTTATCACAGCCTTAGTGGGCCTCATTGTTTTTAATCTTACTCTTTTTATTCCCTCTCTTTTGGGTGCACTCACATTGTATATTGTCTGCAGAGAGTTTAATTTTTATCTTCAAGAAAAACGAGGCTGGAAACCAATGTGGTCATCCTTTTTGATTATCTTTTTGTCCTTAGTTATTCTTATCATTCCGGTTTACTTGCTTGGGGATATGCTGATTGCCAAGCTTGGGGATTCCAAAGTATACTTGGAGAAATTCAATGTATTTATTGACAAAATTCACACTTTCGTTTTATCCAAAACCAAAATTGATTTACTCAGCGCAAGCAATTTAGACGGAATTAAAGACAGTGCGGCAAAACTTTCCACCAGTGCATTAAGTGGTACATTCAATACCCTTTCGGTTGTCGCTTCCCTCTTTTTCATGCTGTATTTTATGCTGGAAAAGCCTCGTCGATTTGAAAAAATAATTCGAAATGCAGTGCCATTAAAACGTGCCAACATCGATTTAATCGGTGAAAAATTCAGAAAGCTAGTGGTTGCTAATGCCGTGGGAATCCCTGTAGTGGCTTTAGGGCAAGGAATCGTCGCATTAATTGGCTATTTCCTATTTGGAGCGCCAAGCCCTATACTTCTTTTTGCACTGACTGCCATTGCCTCGATGATCCCGATTGTAGGGGCCGCGATTATCTACCTGCCTGTCGGCATCTTCATGATTGCAGAAGGTGACAGTACAGGCGGTATCGGAGTTCTTTTGTATTCTTTGATTGCGGTAGGGCTGACCGATAATGTTCTGCGTTTCACACTACTTCGAAAACTTGAAAACATTCACCCACTCAATACGGTATTTGGAATCATTATGGGAATGAACCTCTTTGGATTTATGGGTCTTATATTTGGACCTATCTTAGTCTCTATGACGGTACTACTCATCCAGGTTTATCACAATGAATTTAGTGAAGAGGACAATGAACTCATCCTTGATGAGGATGAAGAGCTTGAGCAGAAAATCGATTTAAGCATTTAGAGCTCAATGGATTCTACAATCTTAATTGAAATTTGTCGCTCGAGAATGCCTTTTGGTAAATACAAAGGAACCCTTGTGTGTGATCTTCCCATCTCCTACCTGGAATGGTTTCAGCGAAAAGGAATGCCTCCTGGAAAACTAGGAATGCAGCTCTCCACCATTTATGAAATTAAGCTAAACGGTCTTTCGGAACTTTTAATTCCCATTAAGGCAAAAATAAAATCGGGCGAATCCTTCTAAGTGCTATTCCCCCTTTATAGCTTTAATTTCGTCACGAATCGAGGCGGCAAGAATAAAATCTAGATTCTTTGCTGCCGTCTCCATTTCTTTTTGCTTACGCAAAAGTAGTTCACGCAGCTCGTCCTCTGACAAGTCCATCTTTATTTTCTCGACTTGCTTTAAGACTTCGCGTTGCGTGTACTTTTCTTCTGGGAAATCCCGTGCACTACCTACGAGTGCAGAGGAAATCTTCTTATTAATTTGTGTCGGCACAAGGCCATTGGCTTCATTGTAATTTCTTTGTTTCTCACGTCGGTAATTCGTCTCATCAATCGTTGCTTGCATACTCTTTGTTATCTTGTCCGCATAGAGAATCGCCATTCCATTAATGTTTCTTGCGGCCCTTCCTACGGTTTGGATCATTGAGCGGCGAGAACGAAGCATGCCTTCTTTGTCGGCATCCAATATAGCCACAAGCGATACTTCAGGTAAATCAAGCCCTTCCCTTAATAAATTCACGCCTATTAAAACGTCGAATAAGCCTGATCTCAGATCCTGCATAATTTGAATTCTCTCAAGAGTTTCCACATCCGAATGAATGTAGCGACATCGAATACCAAATTTTGTGAAGTATTTCGTTAATTCCTCCGCCATTTTTTTGGTAAGCGTTGTTACTAAGACTCTTTCGTCTAGTTCTGTTCGCTTATGAATTTCCTCCATCAAATCATCAATCTGATTCTCCGTAGGTCTCACTTCAATAAGGGGATCTAAAAGACCTGTTGGGCGTATAATTTGTTCAATATACTCACCACCTGTTTTCTCTAGCTCGTAGTCAGCAGGCGTAGCGGATACATAGACCACTTGATTCTGCATGCTTTCAAACTCCTCAAACTTTAGAGGCCTATTGTCCATTGCGGCGGGAAGTCGAAAGCCAAACTCGACAAGCGATTCTTTACGGCTCCTATCTCCTCCATACATAGCATGCACTTGAGGAATCGTGGCATGACTTTCATCAATGACCATTAAATAATCCTCAGGAAAATAATCTAGAAGGCAGAAGGGCCTTGTTCCCGGAAGTCTACCGTCTAGATAGCGAGAATAGTTTTCAATACCCGAGCAATACCCGAGCTCCTTTATCATTTCCAGATCCAGTTCCGTTCTTTCTTTTAGCCTTTTGGCTTCAAGAGGTTTGTCGATTTCCTCAAAAAAACGAACTTGATCCACTAGGTCATCTTGTATTTGTCTTACCGCTCCATTTAGAGTCTCTTTTGAGGTCACAAATAAATTGGCGGGATAAATCTGAATTTTTTCAAAATTGGATGTGACGCTTCCCGTTACTGGATCAAAAGCTTGGATTTTTTCAATTTCATCTCCGTAGAATTGAATTCGAATTCCATTGTCCGCGTATGCAGGGAACACATCTACGACATCTCCTTTTACACGAAACATCCCTCTTTGAAACTCACTAAGTGTTCTTGCATAAAGCGCATTTACAAGGGAATGAAGGAGTGACGTGCGCGTCAGTTTCTCACCCACGGCTAGAGTGATTAAGGACTTATGAAATTCAGTCGGATTTCCAATCCCATAGATACAAGAAACCGAGGCAACAATCAAAACATCTCGTCGCCCTGAAAGTAAACTGGCGGTCGCTGCAAGTCGAAGCTTCTCAACTTCTTCGTTAATACTTAAATCTTTCTCAATATACGTTCCAGTTCTTGCGATGTAAGCCTCGGGTTGGTAATAATCATAATACGAAACAAAGTATTCGACCGCATTCTCAGGAAAAAACTCCTTAAACTCCATGTAGAGTTGCGCGGCCAAAGTCTTGTTATGTGCAAGAACGATGGTCGGTCTTTGGACATTTTGTACAAGGTTGGCTATAGTAAATGTTTTTCCCGAACCGGTAACACCTAGTAAGGTTTGATATTTTTCACCCTGCTCCAGGCCCTGAGTTAATTTATCAATGGCCTGGGGCTGATCGCCCGTGGGTTTAAATTCCGACTGTAATTGAAAATTCATATTATTGCTTGCTATCTATTTTTTAAGAGGTCATTTCTGGCTCATTACTAGACAAAAGTACGAAAAAAGAATGCGGTCACTTTGCAAATTAAGGGGGTGAAAAAGAAAAGAGGAGTAAACCTTTGTAGGCATACTCCTCTTTCTATAAAAAATCTTTAACCTAAATATTAAGGTTTACGGAATTGGGTTACATCTGAGATATACAATCCTTTGGCAGCGCTCATAGGCTTGGACAACAATTTAGCCCCTCCTCTATTCGTTAGTACCGCACGACTTCTCATCGATGCATTCGCACTTAAACTTTTTCCAGTAATAATTTCTAAAGCACGTCCTAATTCAGGATCGCTTGGATTTCCAAACTCCTTGACTTTTCCAACCCACTCAAATGGGGAAATGAAATTTTCTTTTTTGTCCGGAATAATTCCAGGCACAATGCTTCCATCGTTTAACCTAACCTTTGGGTGGGGGTCCTTATCCTTATTGTAATAAGCAAAAGTAATCGGTTGCAATTGCCATTTGTGGTCTTTGTTACGGTTCTCATAATTTAAGAAATCGGAGGTTGGCGAATCATAAAGGGTATGAGATCCAACAAACTTCCCGACCGTAAGGTAACCAATAACCTCTACATCGATGTATTTCTTTAAACTTGTGACTGTTAGCTCACTTGCCGAAGCTGTCTGGAACGAAACAAGAGCATAAATTTTCGGTAGTGTTAAGCTATTAATTTGCTGTACCTCTCCTGTTTTTTCTTGATGCCCATCCACAATGTTATAAATAGAAATTTTGTCACTAAGTTTATCAAATTCATCGTATTGATTGTGCTTGTCATTAAAATCTAGAAAGACATAATCACCGCCAGTGAACGAACCATTGATCATCTGTGCAAGTCCCAGAGCTGTGTCAAGCGAACCTCCACCGTTGTAACGCAAATCTAGAATAAGTTCGTTCACACCGTCTGCTTTCATTTGTGCAAACTGCGCATTT
This sequence comes from Bacteroidota bacterium, assembly GCA_023387375.1. Classification (GTDB taxonomy): domain Bacteria; phylum Bacteroidota; class Bacteroidia; order Flavobacteriales; family Weeksellaceae; genus Planobacterium_A. Next base: position 131,061 of record JAEWIE010000040.1, read on the forward strand.
AACTCATCATTGTAATCGATTTTAAATCCATTGAATACAAGGTATCCTATGGTTCTTCCTGCCTCTTTAAATACTTTGTAGAAAGCAATCGGATTCTCTTCCACCATGGTTTTCGCAATGGCAATCGATTCGTCTTTATCGGTCGTGGATATAACGCCTGAAGCATCATTGTAAGATGCGGTTTCCGCTCTTGTGAGTGAAAATGAAGCACCAAATAACTGCGAATAATTAGAACTAACGAGGTATTGTCCATTTACTTTTGTGATGACATCCCCTCGTTTTAGTCCTGCTTTGTCCGCACTGGAGTTGGGAATTATATAATTCACTAAGGCTACATATCTTCCACTGCCGTCTCCCTTTCCTAATACGGCGATCTCTAGTCCAGATGTAGACTGCTCCTCTGCCACATACTGGGCTTTAGAAACAATTTCATTGTCGTTTTCGATCCAAGAGAATAAGTCAGTTTTGCCATATTCAAACAGCAACTCGTAAAAAAGTTTGTCGGGACTCTTTCCGTTAATGAAAGTGGCATAATCGTTTGGAGTAGCAAATTTCGTATCTCCCAAATTAGGTGCCTCTTTTTGCCAGTAATACCATGAGTTCATTGCCTTCCACACAAAATCATTTATTTTGTCAGGTGTAATCGTGGTTACGGGAGGATCGGGTTTCGGATCGGGTTTCGGAGCTGGATCCTCATCTCTTGAGCAGCTTGCTAAAAGTGTAAGCACCGTTAAGGAGCTTAAGGCAAATTTTCTAAATTTCATAGTTTTCATATCTAAATTTACTAGTTTTGTGAAATATCAAATGCTAGATCGTAAAAATATGAAAATAACTATAACAAAGAAGTCTTTTCTGCTTATAATTCTCTCACTCGTGTGTATGGCTTGTAAAACCTCAGATCTTCCTGATGTAAAAAACCCAACCTATCAATCTTTTAACGACGGAAATGAGAAGGGGTATCTTGTTGATTTTGAATTAACTAACGACAAAGCGCTGCCCAGTGCAGTAGTCATCAACAATCTGGAACACCAAGTACTGCCAACCGACAATAAAGGACTTATTTATCACCTAAGAATACTAGCCGAATCCCGGAATTTGTTTGGATTTAAGCCTAAAACGGTTGAAAAACCAAACGGTATTTTATTCCAAAAAGACTCTACAGAGGTTTTCAAAGAGGTTACTTTCCAATTAATCGAAGAGTAATTCTCTCAATTTAACTCCCGTACAAAAATGCGGTGGAATGCCCCATTTTCCATAGATCCATCCGCCTAAATGACCTTTTTATTCAGGTGCCTCTCTAGAGAAAAGAAGTTTGCTAACCTATTTTTTCTTAATTTTAGGAAGTTTAATCTCTGAATCCTATGAAAAAATTAGCAATTTTTTGTATACCTCTTTTAGGTACACTTTTATTTTCCTGCCAAAACGGTAGCCCAGCCTCAACGAGCTCATCAAACAAAACGATCACTGAAGGTGCAAATCCTGAAACGCAGAAGCCCAATACAGATATTGCCTCTGCATTTAAAGGACAAACTCGTATCCAAGGAGTTCATACGTCCACACCATATACCGTAGAGATTATTAATGAAAACCTAGGTAGACCTTGGGCCGTGATCCAACTGCCCGACTCTCGATTTTTAATCACGGATAAGAACGGCTGGATGAATCTAGTAACCCTTGACGGAAAATCAAGTCATAAAATTGAGGGACTTCCCGCTGTCGATTCTAAGGGCCAAGGAGGACTACTAGATGTGGCGCTAGATCCAGATTTTAGCCACAACAAAACAATCTACTGGTCCTTTTCTGAACCCGTGAGCGGCGGAAACCATACTTCGGTGGCGAAAGGAGTCTTGTCCACAGATGAAAAAACAATTGAAAACATAGAGGTTATTTTTAGAGCTACACCGGTGTACAATGGTAAATTGCATTACGGTAGTCGCCTTGCTTTTGATGAAGATGGATCTCTCTACGTAACCACGGGAGAACGATCAGATTTGCCTACACGTCCACTTGCCCAAGATGGAAGCGCCTACCTGGGTAAAATTCTTAGGCTTACCAAAGACGGGCAAGCCGTTTCTACGAACAAATTAGGTTGGAAACACGAGATCTATTCGATTGGACATCGTAATCCACAAGGTCTTGTATTTCATCCAGAAACAAAAGAGCTTTGGGAAACGGAATTTGGACCCTTAGGAGGAGACGAAGTCAATTTGATTAAACAGGGTATTAATTACGGCTGGCCCATTATCACCTACGGGAGAGAATATAGTGGCGCGGTCATTGGCGAAGGAATTGGTCAAAAAGACGGCTATGAGCAGCCTGTCTATTACTGGGATCCTTCGATTTCTCCAAGTGGAATTGATTTTTACACAGGATCAATTGAGGAATGGAAAAACAACCTCTTTATTGGAAGCTTAAGTGGACAAAAAATCATCCGCTTGGTGATTGAAAACAACAAAGTGATTGGAGAGGAGTGGCTTCTCACGGAGTACGGTGAGAGATTTAGAGATGTCCTTAGTGGAAAGGACGGTAATCTTTATGCCGTAACCGATAGTGGAAAACTCTTTAGAATTTCAAAAAAATAAGAATTTCCTTTTTTAGAAAGTGATAAAATAGCCTTTTTTAACGAAAGGCTATTTTTTTAGTTCTGATTTTTTAACTCCTTGGAAGTCTTTCAAGTAGAACGGCTCAAAATAAGCAATGTCTTCAAACTCTTTCTTCTCAAATTTCTCCACTGCGCTTCGAATGAGGTACTGCGCAGAAGGAAGCACTTCTTCCTTATAATCGGCATTCGATATCGTTAGTAGGGACTTCGCTTTAAGAGCGCCATCTCCTACAAAAAGAACCTTTTTTCCTTCGTATTTTGAAAAGGAATCCTCCTTTAAAATAAGATTCTGACTTGCATCAAGCAGTTCGCCTGACTTACCGTCATACACCGCTGTATAAACTTCCATTCGTCTTGCATCGATTAGCGGGACAATCACCTCGTATCCACTGCTTAAAAAGGGTTCTACAAGAGTTTCCATCGAATTTACTGCAATTAGAGGGATGTTCAGTGCAAAGCAAAATCCTTTTGCACTTGAAGCGCCGATGCGGAGACCCGTGTAGGACCCAGGTCCCATACCCAGACAAACCGCATCGATATCCTCTAGTGATAGGCCGGCTCCTTCAAGGGCCCATGAAACGAAGGGATGCAAATTTTCACTTTGCTTATAATTCTCAGATCGCTCTTCGCATAAACAAAGGAGTTCCTGGTTTTTAGAAACGGCCACGGAACAATTTTTTGAAGAAGACTCAATGTGTAAAATCGTCATAGTGCAAAATTACTCTTTTTTGTGAATAGTCCTTGGCTCACTCTGCGCGGAAGGATAAATCGTAAGATCAGAAATCGTGACATGAGCAGGTGCTTCAACACAATAGCCAATTGCATCTGCAACATCTTCTGCCTTAAGTGCCTGATATCCCTCATACACTTTGCTCGCTCTCTCTTTATCTCCCTTAAATCGAACTTCTGAGAACTCTGTCTCCACGGCCCCGGGTTGAATATTGGTTACTTTGACTCCTAATTGGGTTAGTTCAAGACGCATCCCTTCGGAAATCACATCCACTGCTCGTTTGCTCGCACAGTAAACAACTCCACCCGCATACGTTTGTCTCGCTGCGACGGAACTTACATTCACGATATGACCCTCTTTTGTCAATAGAGGTAGAACTGCTTTAGAAACATACAGTAGTCCCTTTACGTTGCCATCAAGCATGGCGTCCCAGTCGTCTAGGTTAGCGGTTAAAAGGCTGTCGGTTCCATGAGCATTTCCTGCATTGTTTATAAGAACATCGATCTTTTGGAAAGCTTCTGGAAGCGAGTTTATAGCCTCTTGAACACTCTCTCGAGCCCTAATGTCAAACAATAGAGTATGCACTTCACACTCAGAAAACTGTTTTTCTAGCTCACGAAGCTTTTCTTCTCGCCTTCCACAGAGAATCAATTGATACTTTTTTTGAGCAAAATAAGTGGCTACTGCTTTGCCTATTCCAGAGCTTGCGCCCGTTATAAAAATTGTTTTCATTTCCTTATTCATTAAAAAATCGCCATTAACTAATCTCCTGGACTCGTTAATGACGATTAGAAAATTGTAATTATGCTTAGGACTGGAGTTCAGAAATTACATGAACCGCTTCTTTTAAATAAATATCACGTTGTAAATTTTTAACCCAGTTCTCTGATTTTTTTTGAAAAGCCTCATCTGTTTTTTCACGTTTTAGTTCGTCCTCATAGCGAATGAATTTCAATCCATTCTCACTTTTTTCAAGGACTTCGAAACGCTTGATCTGCGCTTTCCTTTCTTGCATAAGAGCGTTAAATTTATCAATGTTCAAGGTAATTGTGTCTTCTTTGTCCAATTTTTCCTTCCATTTCGCAGATTCCTGAACGAGTTGGTAGATGTTGTCCTTCGCTAAACGCGCAGCACTTTTTTGTTTCAACGAAGCAAGGTCAAATCGATTCTCTTTTTTAATAACCTGAGCCGCTGGAATCTTATCCCAAGGAAGAACAAAATCTTCATAACGCTCTCCTATTTCCGCATGAGTGAAAAAATCATTCATCACGATGTCAGATTCAATTCCTTTCTTTTGCGTGGACTCTCCGGTCACTCGATAGAACTTCTGAATGGTCAGTTTTAAAGATCCAAAATCATCGTTTGTACTTAAAAAACGGTTGAGATCAACAAAGGTTTGTACAGTTCCTTTTCCATAAGTTTGTGGGGAACCCACAAGTACTGCTCTACCGTAATCCTGCATTACGCCTGATAAAATTTCTGAAGCAGACGCAGATAGCTCATTTTGCATAATCACTAAGGGGCCGTTCCAGATAGGTTCGTTTCCTTTCGTGGTAAGGGTTTGAATTTTTCCATTTCCATTTTTCACCTGAACATAGGCTCCCTCTGTCATAAATAGGCTCATGATATCCCCTACTTCTGTAAGCGATCCTCCACCATTATTTCTTAAATCAAGAATAATCCCAGAAATACCTTGTGCTTTTAGTTTTATGATTTCATTCTTAATGTCATCAGACGCGTTTCGTCCTTTCGAATCTTCGAAGTCTGCATTAAAACTAGGTAGGTTGATAAATCCATATTTCTTGCCATCGGGTGCATCAACCACAATACTACGGGCAAACGTATCCTCGATTGCAACTTCTTCCCGAACCATAGTCACTTCCTTAATGGTTTTGTCCTTCTTCTCTACAGTAAGCGTTACTTTCGTTCCTTTCTCACCCCGGATTAAGCGTACTGCCTCATCAGCAAGCATTCCTACCACATTTACAGGCTCTTCGTTTGGTTTGGATCTCACTTTAAGGATCTTATCTCCGTCGCTTAGTTGTTTCGATTTCCATGCCGGTGCCCCAATGGTTAACTGTCCAAGGTACAAATAGCCTTTCTTCTCTTGAATTAAAGCTCCAATTCCAATGACTTTCCCTTTAAACATTAAATCAAAATCGTCCTTGTCTTTGGGAGAGTAATAGTTCGTATGTGGATCAAATACCTCTGTATAAGCATTCATATACACAGTAAACCAATCCATTTTTTTTCTTTTCTTAAATCGCTTGAAGGATTCCGTCACAAGGTCTTTTACCTCTTCCGTCGCTTTTAGTTGCTTTTGTTCTGGCGTTAAAATTTCAACTTTGATTGTGTCCACCAACTTATGTTTGATGACAGAATCTTTCTTCTTTTTCTGAGACTCCTCTTTCGCTTTCAGAGATTCCATCTCTTGCAAAATGTTGTACTTGATGTACTTCTTCCACTCATTATAGAGCTCTTTTTCGCTCGCTGGGAATTTTTTCTTTTCTGGTTCAAGAATTAGTACCTCATCTTCGTTCAAGTTAATGGGGTTTTTGAAAATTTCTTGAGTAGCTTGATCTATTTTGTCGATACGTTCAAACAAACGATTGTAGGTCAAATTATAGAAGGTTAGATCGCCTTGATTTAAATAGTCATCAAGCAGAGTGCGATGCTTCGCAAACTCTTCTATATCCGATTTTAAAAAGTATCTTTTTGCCGGATCGATCATACCTAAATAGGTATCGTATACGTTTTGCGAATACGCATCGTTAATCGGCGTAGGCGTATAATGCAAATAGCTAAGTGTGTTTTTTACACTTACCATTATCGTTTGCATCTTTTCGTCGTCATTTTTGGGTGAGTTAAAACAAAACACCAAAGAAGTCAAAGGGATGAAAAGAAGTAAAGTATTGAACTTGAAATTTTTAAACATATTGAACGTTCGTTTATATAATTGGTTGAATGGCCTTGTCAAATGTTACATAGCCCAAAACAAGGAATCAAATTTAATACCTTATTTACAAAATGTCACCTAATTTTTGATTAATTTTGTGAAAATGAATACGACAGATCAAAAACCGCTCATTTTGGTGACCAATGATGACGGAATTACAGCGCCAGGTATTCGAAACCTGGTTGAATTTATGAACGAAATTGGCGAGGTTGTGGTGGTCGCACCCAATTCACCACAAAGTGGCAAAGGTCACGCCATTACAATAAACTCTACTCTTACCTTTGAAGAAATAAATCTTGAAGGTCCGCAAAAGGACTTTTCACTTAGTGGAACTCCTGTAGACTGCATTAAATTCGCACTCAACCAAATTCTATATCGAAAACCCGATTTAGTTGTTTCTGGAATTAATCACGGTGCGAACTCTTCCATTAATGTAATCTACTCTGGAACCATGTCTGCAGCGGTCGAAGCAGGCGTTGAGGGTTTACAAGCCATCGGATTTTCACTTCTTGATTTCAGCTGGGAAGCTGACTTCCAACAAGCAAAGGAATATATTCAACAAATCGTTAGAAAAACATTAGCAAACCCCCTTCCAAAAGGAATCGTGCTAAATGTAAATATACCTAAGTTAGTAAAAGAGGAACTAAAAGGAATTCGTGTTTGTCGACAGGCAGATGCAAAATGGGAAGAAAGTTTTGATGAGAGAGTTAGCCCACACGGCAAAAAATACTATTGGTTAACTGGCTATTTCAACAATATGGACAAGGAAAAAGACGCAGACGAAGTCGCACTGTCCGAGGGATATATCACTGTAGTTCCAGTCAAATTCGATTTAACTGCCCATGAATACATTAAAGATCTCGGTGAAGTGCTTAACACATAACGAGAAAAAATCTTAGAGGGCTAATAATCAACAAGAAAGGATAGCTATTAAAATAGCTATCCTGTTTTTTTGGTAGTGTTTACTAACTATAAAAGTTGAGCGCCTAAATTTCTGAAGCTTCCTATACCTCTAACTTCTTTACCGCTCCTCGAAGGGCATTAGCCGCTACTTTTAATTGTGTACTCCAATCTTCTGCTGCAGATTCATCAGCTCCATCTGAAATATACTTTAAGCATAGAAAAGGTAGCTCTTCACGCTTGCATAGAAAGGCAAATGCGTAGGCCTCCATATCGATTAAGTTAAAAATATCTTTCGTCATCGTGGTTTCAAAATTATCTCCTGAACCACAAATACCTCTTTCAAACTCCCTAGTAACCAGTCCATAAGCTAAAACTTCAGGTTCTTCGATAAAAGGGGTCTTGTATTTGGGGAGCCCAAGACCGCTGACATCCATATCTCTCTGCACAAAAGCTTCGCTTTGCACAATTGCACCTCGATTAAAAAAGCTACTTCCTGCCGTGCCTAGATTCACTACTAAATCAGGTTTGGGTCCACTTAAAAGTCGTTTTGTTAAATGGTATGCAGCATTCACTTTTCCAACCCCCGTAAAAAGAGTATCAAAGTCATTGAATTCTTGGCCTGCTTCTGCTTCCATCGCAAAAACGAGGAGTGGTCGGTGATACGTTATTCCGTCAATTTGAATGCCCATAGATTATGTAAGCATTCCTCCGTCGACGTTAAGAACTTGGCCTGTCACGTATCCTGATAATTCACTTCCTAAAAATACGCAGGCATTTGCTACGTCTTTAGGCTGTCCTCCACGCTTCAACGGAATTGCTTCTCTCCATCCTTGCACTGTCTTTTCATCCAACGCGCCGGTCATTTCAGTTTCAATAAATCCTGGTGCAATTGCATTGCAACGGATATTTCGCGAACCAAGCTCAAGCGCAATAGACTTTGTAAACCCAATAACTCCAGCTTTAGAGGCCGCATAATTGGCTTGTCCTGCATTTCCTTTAACTCCTACCACAGAAGTCATATTAATGATGGATCCAGACTTTGCTTTCATCATGGGCTTAATGACCGCTTTTGTAAGATTAAAGACGGAATCTAAATTCACACGGATAATAGTATCCCAATCCTCTTTTGACATACGAAGCATAAGGTTGTCTTTTGTAATCCCCGCATTATTGACTAGAATGTCAATTTTTCCAAACTCGGCCATTACTTGATCGATGAGTTGCTGCGCAGCTTCAAAATCGGAAGCATCCGATTGATATGCTTTTACTTTTGTCTCAGATCCTAGTGCCGTTTCAAGCTCTTTTGCCTTATCCACAGAACCCGCAAACGTAAAAGCGACTTGTGCACCTTGTGCGACAAACCCTTCAACAATTCCTTTTCCAATTCCTCTTGTGCCGCCGGTCACAAGGGCTACTTTGCCTTCTAGTAATTTCATATTTATCAAATAAATAAAAAAAGGAGTCTCTCCTTTTTCGTTGGTTAATTCTTTGTGTTGTTTATAATGAGAACAATTTCTCCTTTTAAAGTTTTGCTTTTTGAAAACGCAATTAATTCGAGAATACTACCGCGCTTCGTTTCTTCGAATTTTTTGGATATTTCCCGACTTAAACTCACTCGAGTTTCAGGACCAAAAAATTCTAAGATTTGTTCAAGAGCTGTGTTGATCTTGTGCGGGCTCTCGTAAAGTATGATGGTTTTTCCTAAGGCTGCAAGTTCCTTTAACTTTGTTTGCCTCCCTTTTTTAGCAGGCAGAAAGCCTGCGAAGAAAAACTCATTGTTAGGGATTCCAGAAACCACCAATGCAGGTACAAAAGCAGTCGCCCCGGGCAGACAGATCATCTCTATATTAGCCTCACTACATGCGCGTGCAAGTAAATATCCTGGATCAGAGATCCCGGGCGTTCCCGCATCGGTGATAATAGCGATATTTGAACCATTTTGTAAATCTTCCACAATTTTATCAGTAGCATGATGCTCATTATGAAGATGATAAGATCGTGTCGGCTTGCTAATCTCATAATGTTTGAGTAGGATCCCCGAAGTTCGTGTGTCTTCACATAAGATATAGTCGACTTCTTTTAATACACGAACCGCGCGAAAGCTCATGTCTTCAAGATTTCCAATGGGTGTCGGCACAAAATATAGAATTCCACTCATAACTTTTCAAAAAATTCATTTGCAAAGGATTCTAAACTAGGGTCTCGTGCACCCATTAACAGTATCACGCTTTGCGAATTGATATGGGAACGCATTTTTTCTAAAAGGTCTTTTCGATCCTCTACAAAAAAAGCTTGCTTCCCTGTATTTTTTATTCCTTTTACTAAATCATTAGCAGAAATATCCTTTGTAGCAGTGCCTCCGGCGTAGTAGATTTCGCTCATCCATATCTCATCGCTCTCCCGTAGTGCCGATGAAATCTCCTGGATAAAATCATTCTTTAAAAAGCGTGTCGGACCAAACCCATGAGGCTGAAACCACGCAATTACCTTTGGCCTAACGGCTTGCACCGCACGAATAGATGCTGCGCATTTTGCAGGATTATGAGCATAATCATCAATTAGCCATGTTCCGTTTTTTTCTCCAATTATTTGGTGGCGACGAAATATCCCTTCGTACGATTTTAAACTTTCTGCGCAGGTTTGCAAATCAACTCCTATTTTATGAGCTACTGCTACTGCCGCTGCAGCATTCTCTGCACTATGCTGTCCCAGTGCATTCATTTCAAATTTTTGCGAACGAATTTCAAAACCAATTTCAAATTCGTTTTGATTATAATTCGTCACATTGTAAAAAGCTTCTGGTGTTTTGAATCCAAAATCCTCATTTTTATTTGCAGAAAGCCTTCGCGTTAGTTCATGACCTAAATTCACGATGAAGCTACCAGTTGTATTTGATTTAAACTGCTGAAAAAGTGAAATCAATTCCTCGATTTCTTGATGGTCCTTGTCAATATTGAGAAGTAGTCCAATTTCTGGTGTGTACTGAATCACAGATCCATCACTTTCATCTGCTTCAATAATTAACCACTCTCCTTTTCCGACGTACGCATTCCCAATCTTACCTTCTTTAATTATGCTAGTCAAACCCGCACCTGTAATTATGCTTGGATCCAAATTTCCATCCTTCAGGATTTGAAAAAGCATGGCCGCGGTTGTACTTTTCCCTGATGTGCCTGCGACGGCTACTGTTCGCTTACTTTTAGCGATTAAAGCTAAAAGTTCGCTTCTTTTGATTATAGGAATCCCTAACTCTTTTGCCTTTTTTACATCTGCTACTGTATCTTCAATCGCACTCGAAACCACCACTAAATCTGTCGATGCAGAAATTCCCGAACCGTCTTGAGCAAAACAGTGTACACCTTCTTTTTCAAGTTGTTCTTTGGTTCGATTGTAATCTTGTGAATTAAAAAACCGATCGCTTCCTGCCACCTGTTTTCCCACTCCGCTTAGGTACTGGGCAATCGCACTCATGCCCACTCCCGCTACTCCGATAAAAAAAACAGTATTGAACTGGGAAATATCTTTAATCATACGCTATTAGGTTGTAAAATTTGTTTTCGATGGGGTGCTATTACTGAAATTTATTTTCCACAAGCATCCAAAGTCTCTGGGCATACTCATCCACTTTTTTCCAACCTCTCTTGTGGTAAACTTGGCTTAAATAGTCTTTGGCCTCCTCTAAATTTTGAAACTCATTTAGTTCATTTACCGTATGGTTTAATTCCGATTGACTTCCGTCAAATAAAATCTTGGTAAATGCTATTCGATCGTTCAAATCCAATTTAAAGTGCGATCTTTCTTTGGTTTTGATAGGGGTTTCTATCTCTAAAATATTCTTACTCGCAACTCTACTGTGACTAGAGGAAGGTGCCTCATCTAGCTCTTCGTCATCAAATAAGGAGTGGACTGATCCTGTTAAACCTTTGATATGCGCAAGTTTGATTTTCTTTGCATTTTTATGTGCTTGCGACTGCGACTGCGTTTCTGTTGGGAGAAGAGCTTCCTGCTCATTTTCTTTTTCAACTTCAACCTCTTGAAGCGGCTTTGTTTCTTCATATACTATTGACTCTGCACTTGCTTCTATCGGCTCAAAGGTTTCGCTTTCCTCCTCTATTATTTTTTTTGTGTCTAGAGACGCACTTTCTTCAATATAAACTTCATCTTCTGTCAAGACACTTGAGGCTTCTAACTCTGGTACAAGTTCAATATCGGTATCTCTAGTTTTGCTTTCTACATAATCTTCTTGCGTTTGTTCTAAGAACTCCGCTTCTATGTTTTCCTTCTCTCCTGGCTCCGAGTTATGCTCAGGCTCTATATATTGGCTCTCTACTTCTTGCGTACTAGGACCTGCAATTTCAAAATTAAAAGCGGCCCTTTGCTCTTCTATTTCATTCTGTACCTGCAGATCGTTTTCGTTCGGTTCCTCTTCTGTCACTTGAATAGGAGGCGTAAAATTGGAAATATTTTGACTACAATGTTTTAAAAAAGCGATTTTTTCTACCAATGTATCAAGTTTCACTTTCTGATCGATTAGATCCGTTTCTGAATCAATTTTTTGTAAATCTGCGATAATCTCCTTGCAGTCTTCAAAATATTGTAATCTTAAATCTTCGATCGTAGTCATAGCTAACCTTATTAAATTTTCGTTATTTTTGATGCTTCAAAACTACGGCTAATTTAACAAATGTTTTTAGAAAATACAATTAATCACGCCAAGCAGAGTGGATGGATGGAAGTCATTTGCGGATCTATGTTTTCAGGAAAAACAGAGGAATTAATTCGCAGGCTTCGACGTGCAGAAATGGCAGGACAAGCCGTGGAAATCTTCAAGCCAAAATTAGACGTACGCTATGACGAAACACTTGTCGTCTCCCATAATGACAATAAGATTCGTAGTACGCCCGTCGAGAGTTCAAGTGAAATCTTATTACTAGGGTCAAATTGCAAAGTGGTAGGAATTGACGAGGCTCAATTTTTTGACCATGGTATTGTGGAGGTTGCAAATACACTAGCCAACAATGGAATTCGAGTCGTTATTGCTGGACTTGATATGGACTTCCTAGGTCGTCCTTTTGGACCGATGCCTGATTTAATGGCCACTGCAGAATATGTGACCAAAGTACATGCGATTTGCAAAAGAACAGGGAATCTAGCCAATTACTCCCTACGTATTACCGAAAGTAAAGACTTGGTTGAGCTCGGAGAAACCCAAAGTTACGAGGCGGTTAGTCGCAACGTATTTGTGGAAGAACTTGCCAATCGTAAAGAATAGTTTCATAATTAAAAACCAATGAATTATACTGCTCAACAGATTGCAGAAATCACCAACTCGGAACTGATTGGTGACAAAAACCGTCGTGTACAAAAAATTGCATTTGATAGCCGTATTATCTACTCAACCGAAAACACGGCCTTTCTTGCCATTACAACACCTAAAAGCAGTGGAATTAAATACATTAGCGAGGCAAGAGAGAAAGGTATTGATGTTATTATTTCAGAAAAGTACTTACCTGAGTATAGGGATCTAACCTGGATTATAGTGAAAGATTCTCAAGTGTTTTTACAACAGCTTGCCTCTTATCACTTAAGACAGTTCAAAAATCTAAAAACGATTGGTATTACGGGAAGCAATGGTAAAACAGTTGTAAAAGAATGGCTATACCAAAGCCTTTGGGACCGCCAAAAAACAGTCAAAAGTCCAAAGAGTTTCAATTCTCAAATTGGACTTCCCCTATCCATTTTACAATTAGGATCTGAGGATCGTTTAGGTCTGTTCGAGGTCGGGATTTCAAAACCTGGAGAAATGGAAAGTTTAGAAGCCATACTTTCTCCTGAAATTGGGATCTTAACTCATATTGGGTCCGCACATTTGTATCATTTTAATGGAGAAAGCCAACTAATCGACGAAAAACTTAAACTTTTTAAACATTCTCACACAATCATCTTTTCGGGAGATAATCTTGAGGTTTACCGAAAAATGAATTCAGAGTATGCGGACCGTGAACTTTTAAGTTTTGGATTTAAATCGCATAACGATGTTCACATAATTGGCGATTGGCAAGATGTGAAGAAAGACGTTCAAATTCAGTTGAAAGATGAGCAAATAGAGTTACCGGTTCAACAGCGAGATCATGCGACTTTAAACAACGCGCTATGTATCTTAACAACCCTCACGTTTCTAGGTTTCTCGGCCTCGGAGGCCATCGCAAAAATTAATGCTCTGAAAGGAGTGGAAATGAGACTCGAAAGTGTGAATGGGCAAAAAGGAAATTTAATTATAAATGATTCCTTTAATTTAGATCTCGATTCTTTAATTACCTCCTTCCAGTTTATAAAAGAGTACCAAAAGCAAGAAAAAAACTTGGTACTCACCGATTTTTTTGAAGGAAAGAACACAAAAGGCTTGTATGAGCGAGTGGCTAAACTCACCAATGAACAGGAATTTGATACCGTTTTTCTTGTCGGTGAGGAAATAACGCAATATGCTTCTCTTTTCGAATCGAAAACCTATACTTTTCGGCATACTCAAGAGCTGATGTCCAGTCCTATTCTTAATCGTATAGAAGACTCACTCATCCTGTTAAAGGGAGCTCGCCGATTCGAAATTGAGCGTTTGAAAAACCAACTGGAGCTGCAAAAACATGACACCGTACTTGAAATAGACCTTAACGCAATTCTGCATAATATTAACGTTCATAAATCTCTTTTAAAGCCACAAACAAAAATGATGGCTATGGTAAAAGCCTATGCATACGGCTTAGGGGGTTATGAGATTGCCGAATTCCTGCAGCATCATCATATTGACTATTTAGGTGTAGCTTATGCAGATGAAGGAGTGGAGCTTCGAAAAAATGGAATTACGACGCCTATTATGGTGATGAATCCAGAGCAGCATAGTTATGCGACCATCATCGACTATAATCTTGAGCCTGAAATTTATAGTTTTCGAGTCCTGTCCCTCTTTTGTGAACAATTAGAACAAAAAGGGTATTTAGGATCATATCCGATTCATATTAAAGTGGAAACGGGTATGCATAGACTAGGGTTTAAAGAATCAGAAATGCAAGCGCTTGCTGAAAAGATTAAGCATCTCAACGTTCACGTTAAATCCATTTTCTCTCACTTATCCACTTCCGACATACCGCAAGAAGAAGCCTACGTCAGAAGCCAAGTTGAAACTTTTGAAAGAATTACCACTTCTTTTACCTCTCTACTCGGATATACACCTCTACGTCACATCTTGAACTCATCGGGGATTGCCAATTATTCTGAGTATCAATTTGACATGGTTCGTATCGGAATTGGGATGGTGGGTATCAGCTCTTCCCAGCCCATTAAGGACTCGTTGCAAAATGTCGTACGCTTCAAAACGGTTATTTCTCAAATCTCTAAGATTAAAAAAGGCGAATCTGTGGGATACAGCCGAAACTTCATTGCCGCGCAAGATACTCGAATCGCGACCATACCCGTAGGATATGCGGATGGTATTCCTCGCCGTATTGGGAATAAAAAAGCCTTCGTAAACGTAAAAGAAACCTTGGTTCCTATAGTTGGAAACATTTGTATGGATATGCTCATGCTTGATATTGGAATTTTAGATGTGCAAGAAGGAGATTCGGTCACGCTATTTAATGGCAGTCCTTCGCTGGAAGATTTTGCTGTATATTGTGAAACAATCCCTTATGAAGTTCTTACCTCCATCTCACGTCGCGTTAAACGAATTTATATTAAAACGTAATGAAGAAGTTTCTAAGTTTCCTACTCGTCTTCTATTTATGCCTAAGCCTTCAAGCCCAGGTTAAAGAAGGCCTTGTCATCCCTCCAAATGCAAAAATTGGGCTTTCACTTTCTGGAGGTGGAGCTAAGGGGTTTGCCCATATAGGTGTACTTAAAGTAATCGACTCTTTAGGGGTTAAAATCGATTATATTTCAGGGACTAGTATGGGGGCTATTGTAGGCGGGTTATACGCTTCGGGCTATCGTGCATCTGATATTGAGCAAATCGTGATGAAGACGGATTTCTATACTCTAATCGCGAATGAAAAGACGAGACAAGAAACTTCATTTTTTAACAAATCAGTGGATAAATACCTACTTACGATTCCCATTAAAGATGGGAAAGTAAATGTTCTTCCCACCGCAATTTCATCGGGTCAGAAGAACATTTACATGTTAAAAGAATTGTTTAAAAATGTATCCAATGTAGATGATTTTTCAAAACTTCCGATCCCTTTTATGTGTGTGGCTACTAATTTAGAGACCGGTAAAATGGAACTCTTTGAAAAAGGAGATCTTGTTAGTGCCATAATGGCAAGCTCCGCCTTCCCCTCTTTAATGGATCCTGTACAGATTGGCGATTCTCTTTACATTGATGGTGCAATGACTGTAAACTACCCTTCGAAACCTTTAAAAGACAAAGGGATTGATATCGTGATTGGAGTGGATCTAAGTCAAGGCCTTGCGACCAGAGATCAATTAAATAGTTTAATAGCCATCCTTAACCAAGTAACAGATTACTCGATTCAAAAAGAGACAAAGAATCAATATCAATATACAGATATCAATATCCATCCTAATCTAGAGGGACTTACTGCTACAAGTTATGGCGATAAACAAAATATTCTTTCCAAGGGATACCAAGAGGCATTAAAGTATAGTTCTGTGTTGGATTCGCTTCCAAAATCACACGAAAATCGTCTCAGGGCACCCTCCAACCCTATTTTTAATAACGTATACAAAATTGAAGGAATACAGCTGGAGAACAATAAAATTTTTAGTAGTGATTACGTACAAGGGAAAATGAATTTGACACTGCCCTCACTACAAAGTTATACCTCAATTAACAAAATGATTGATAAATTGTATGCTACAAATCACTACAAACTAATCAATTACGACCTCATCCAAGAGAACGACAAAACAATTTTAAAACTGACAGTAAATGAGGATGAAACGCGATTATTTTTGAAGTTCGGACTCCATTATGATGAAATCTTTAAAACGGGTCTGCTACTTAATTTTACAGCAAAACGACTGCTATTTAGGAATTCAACAATTTCTGCTGATATTGTACTAGGGGATGCCCCCCGGTATTATTTTAATTATTTTATTGACAATGGATATATCCCTGGATTTGGACTCTATTCCTCACGAATGTCATACGATTTAAAAGACAAGAATTCCATTATCTATCAAAAACAGACGTGGTATCGAAATGATATATTTATCCAATCTGTCTGGCAGGACCGTTACGCCATCGGAGGTGGGCTTAGTCATGATCATTTTGAATCTCAAATACCAAGTTCGACCGAATCGACCAAGGATCAATTTCTTAATCCTTATATTTTCATTAAAAGCGACACCCAGGACGATCGAGACTTTGCGACGCGAGGTATCTACTTATATGTAGAAGGCAAATTAATAGACGTATTGGACAAGCAAGTAGATAATTCCATTTTCCAAGCAAAGGCAAATGTGAATATCAATATCCCGGTAACCTCTTATTATACAAATAGACTTCAAATGATGCTGGGACTGTCAATCGGAGAACAACCGAGTCCTTTTTATGAATACAAGCTAGGCGGCATTTTTGGTCAAAATATGGGTAATCTAATACCATTTAATGGATATGAGCTAGGACAAGAAGGAGGAAACAACGTTTTAATGATTTCCAATGATCTGCAATTCAAACTAAATAAAAATCTATTTCTAACCCCGAATGTATCGGTTGCAACGGTATTTGATTCGTTAGAAAATACCCAATTCTTTGATATCATGCATTCCTCAGTCGGACTCACAGCTGGCTATAGATCTCCTTTCGGGCAGATTAAACTCAATTATAGCAAATCTCTTACAATTAATAATGAAGGGTTATTCACTGTAATCCTAGGACACTGGTTTTAATATGATAAATTATTTTTTTGAACAGATTCCTTCTGCGGATATACAAGCCTCAACAACAGAGTGGTTAACGTCATTAGTTGAAGAAGAAGGTAAAAAGGTCGGTGAAATCTCGTACATTTTCTGCGACGACGAATACCTACTTTCGATTAACAAAACCTATTTACAACACGATTACTATACAGATATTATCACTTTTGACTATGTAAAGGGTAACATAATAAACGCAGATATTTTCGTATCTTTGCCCCGCGTTTTAGAAAATTCAAAGTCATTATCAACAACTTACGACCAAGAATTTCATCGAGTGCTTGCTCATGGCCTACTCCACTTATGTGGATACAAGGACAAAACCACAGAAGAGGAAGCCCAAATGCGCGCAAAAGAAAACTTCTATCTTGAAAAGCGATAGGGATACTTAAAAGAAGGATAATTGTTTACCTTCCTCTCTGCATTCAACTTCTACTTTTCAGATATAAGAATTCAATGTTTCACGTGAAACATTGAAAAATTAATCCACTAGATTGGAAATTATGATTAGTGAAATATACGATGTAATAGTAGTTGGAGGAGGTCATGCAGGATGTGAAGCCGCAGCCGCTGCAGCTAACATGGGATCTAAAACCCTACTTGTTACCATGAATATGCAAACGATAGGTCAAATGAGTTGTAATCCTGCCATGGGCGGGATTGCGAAAGGACAGATCGTACGCGAAATTGATGCGATGGGCGGCTACTCCGGTATTGTAGCAGACAAGTCAGCCATTCAGTTTAAAATGTTAAACTTGTCTAAGGGTCCAGCCATGTGGTCTCCTAGAACTCAAAATGACCGAATGCTGTTCGCTCAAGAATGGAGATTGGCACTTGAAAATACGCCCAACTTAGATTTCTTTCAGGATATGGTGAAAAGCCTACTGATACAAAATAATAAGGTTTGCGGAGTGATTACTTCTCTCGGTATAGAAATTAAATCGAGAACTGTTGTTCTTACAAACGGTACGTTCTTAAATGGTCTGATCCACGTGGGTGATAAACAACTAGGGGGTGGCCGTATGGGTGAGCCTAAAGCTTTTGGAATCACCGAACAGCTCGTATCTTTAGGATTTACAAGCGGTCGAATGAAAACCGGAACCCCTCCCCGTGTAGATGGAAGAAGCCTCGACTATAGCAAAATGGAAGAACAGCCAGGAGATGCAAATCCTCAGAAATTCTCCTATCTGCCTAGTGATCCACTCACAACCCAAAGAAGCTGCCACATCACGTATACCAACGAAAAAGTGCATGAAATTCTTCGTGAGGGATTTGACAGAAGTCCGATGTTTAATGGTACCATCCAAAGTATTGGTCCTAGATACTGCCCTAGTATAGAAGATAAAATAAACCGGTTTGCAGAACGTACAAGACATCAATTGTTCGTGGAACCAGAAGGTTGGAAAACGGTCGAAGTTTATGTCAATGGATTTAGTTCTTCTCTTCCCGAAGACATCCAAATTAAAGCAATGAAACATATTCCAGGATTTGAAAATGTAAAAGTTTTCCGCCCTGGCTATGCAATTGAATACGATTACTTCCCTCCCACTCAACTTCAACATACCTTAGAAACTAAATTAGTTGAAAATCTCTATTTTGCAGGGCAAATCAACGGGACTACAGGTTATGAAGAGGCAGCAGGACAAGGATTAATGGCCGGAATCAATGCACACAATAAAGTGCATGGAAAACCAGAAGTCATCTTAAATCGAAACGAGGCGTATATCGGTGTTCTTATCGATGATCTTATTACAAAAGGAACCGAGGAACCCTATCGAATGTTTACCTCCAGAGCTGAATATAGATTATTACTTCGTCAAGACAATGCAGACATACGACTCACGCAGAAATCCTATGACTTTGGTTTAGCCTCAAAAGAACGTCTTGACAGAGTCCAAGAAAAAATAGAAAAATCTCAAAAATTAGAATCTTTTTTACGTGAATCTTCTCTAAAACCAGGTGTAATCAACCCTATTTTAGAATCGATCGAATCGTCACCCGTAGATCAAGCTTACAAAGCAGCACAGATTCTAACTAGACCGAATATGACTCTCGAAAAACTGGATGAAATCTCTTTCATTAAAGAGTTCTCAAATCAGTTTTCGCATGAAGTTCGTGAGCAAGCAGAAATCAACATCAAATACAAAGGTTATATTGACAAAGAACGTGAAAACGTCGCTAAACTTTCACGGATGGAAAATATCAAAATTCATGACGATTTTGATTATTCAAAAATAGCTTCTTTGTCAGCAGAAGCCAAAATAAAGCTTCAGGCAGTGCAACCTCGTACGATTGCTCAAGCATCAAGAATCAGTGGTGTCTCCCCTGCCGATATTAATGTGCTACTTATCTATCTAGGAAGATAATTAAATGTTTCACGTGAAACAATTCATTTGAAATCGAAAACCAAAACCAATGAAGATTAAAGATCATTTTCTTACTCAAGAGGAATTTGAAATTAGAGATACGGACATTCCAGGAATTAAAAAAACATGGCCAGTCCCTTCTCAATTAAATCGATATTACCAAAGTGAAAAGTATATTTCCCATCATCAAGATAGTGGAAGTCTTAAGGAAAGAATTTATAAATTCGTGCAATCCTTTAATCTTAATTACAAGCGTAATATTGTGGCTGCATTAAGTTTCAAAAACGCCAGTGTTCTTGATTATGGTTGTGGTGCAGGTGAGTTTTTAAAAACAATAGAAGAAGATTTTATCACCTATGGTTACGAACCCTCAGAGGTAGCAAGTGAGGCGGCAAAAAAGAAATTAAAGAAAACTCATATTGTAACTGATCTCGACGATCTACCCGATTCTTCTTTAAATGTTATTAGTTTATGGCACGTTCTAGAACACATTGAAAATCAAGAAGATATACTAAATAAATTTTATAACAAACTGAAACCAAAGGGGTTACTTATATTAGCGCTTCCGAATTATAAATCCTTCGATGCGCAGTATTATAAATCCTATTGGGCCGCCTATGATGTTCCAAGACATCTGTTTCATTTCTCTAAAACAGGAATTGAATCTAAATTCAATTCAAACAGGTGGAATCTGAAACAAATCAAACCTCTTCTACTCGATTCTATATATATTTCAATACTTAGTGAAAAATACAAAAAAAATCCATTTTCAATCCTTTCGGGTGGACTCATTGGAGTAATTTCGAATTTTAAAGCATTAAAAACGAACGATTATTCTAGTTTGATATATATTATCGAGAAAAAATAGATCGTTAAAATTAACCCTATTTATGAAAGCCAATTTTTGGCAGATTTTTTGAAAATAAGAAAAAAAGGCCGGAGACAATTAAAAAAATCTCCGGCCTTTCCTTTTCTATCTTTAAATTCTTAATGTATAATCGCAGCTACCCCAGGCATTTCTAAACCTTCTAAACTTTCTAACATAGCTCCTCCTCCAGTTGAAACATAAGAAACTTTATCCTCGTAGTTATTTTGCTTCACAAACGCAACACTATCCCCTCCCCCTACAAGCGTAAAGGCACCTAGTTCTGTGGCCTCCGCAATACTATCTCCTAATGCAATGGTTCCTTTCGCAAATGAAGGCATCTCAAATACACCGAGAGGTCCGTTCCAAAGGATAGTTCTAGAATTAACAATCGTATCATGATTTAAAATACGTGATTTAGGACCTGCATCAAGACCCATCCAACCCTCTGGAATCTCATAAATGTCGACCACCTTCGTATTCGCATCATTATTAAATTCATCAGCAATCACCACATCTACCGGTAGACAGACTTCTACATTATTTGCTTTCGCCTTTTTCAAGATATCTAAAGCCAAATCCATCTTGTCCTCTTCTACTAAAGAGTTTCCGATGCTACCTCCGAGAGCCTTAATAAATGTAAAAGCCATTCCTCCTCCAATAATAAGATTATCGATCGCCCCAAGCATATTTTCAATGATCGTAATTTTCGAAGAAACCTTCGATCCTCCAATTACGGCTGTAACGGGTCTTTCTCCTTTACCAAGAACTTGTTCAATCGCTTCCAGCTCCTTGGCCATCAATAAACCGAAAAATTTAGTTTTAGGAAAAAACTTAGCAATAACCGCTGTCGATGCATGGTTACGATGTGCGGTACCAAAGGCATCATTTACATATGCATCCCCATATTGTGACAGCTTCTCAGCAAAGTCTTCATCTCCATCTTCTTCTTGTTGATAAAATCTTAAGTTTTCTAAAAGCAAAATCGCGCCTGGCTTTAATTCTGAAGTCATTCGCTCTGCTTTTTCACCAAGACAATCGGGACAAAATTCGACTTTATGACCTAAAACTCCCTCAATATCCGTAACAATATTCTTAAGTGAAAACTCATCACTTACTTTTCCTTTTGGTCGTCCCAAATGAGTCATCAGAACAACCGATCCCCCATCAGTAAGAATTTTATCAATTGTAGGCTTGGCCGCTTCAATTCGACTTAAGTCAGTCACCTTTAAATCCGCACTTTGCGGAACATTAAAATCTACGCGGACTAGTGCCCTTTTATTTTTAAAATCAAAATCTCTAATTGTTTTCATATTGCTTTTTATTCTTTGCTTAATGGAAAACAAATCTACTCAATTCATCGTCTTTAAAAAAATCAAAATCACTAAAATTAATCACAAGCGATTCTACACAATACCTAACAGTACTATTCTCTTTTTTTTTTATAAATAAAATGAAATGTGTTGTATGTTGTTATGTCTTGTTAGTTATGGGGATAAGTTTAAATGAAAAAGTTAACCGCTTTATATGGGGTTGTAATTAGCACGTAATTCACAATTTATATTTTTGATTATTAGATAGATATAGGGTTATTAACAATTTCAAGGATATTTTATCAATTCTATTTTATGGATAATATTTGTATGGACAAACGCGGTATAACTCAACTTGAAGTTTGGAAAAATAATTCGCTTTGTCTTTTTTTAATTTTGCTGTAATTAATTTAAACTTATAAAACAAGAGCAAGTTTTGTATTGTTATTCACACGTTTTTTATGACTTATTAACATAGTTCCCAATAAAATGTTAAATAGGTTTCTATCAGGACTTTATAAAGACTAGCATATTTATAACGTTGGCTTAATCAATTAGTTATCTTTTGCTCAAAAACAATCTGTATGTTTTTGGCTTGGGGATAATTATTGGACTGAATATAAAATTGTAAATTTGGAAGATAAAAATGAAAAAATGAAGAAAATTGCCATTGCTTGTGACCATGCCGGATTTGAATACAAAGAATATCTAAAAACGATGTTGAAAGATCATTATCAAATTACAGATTATGGTACGGACGGTCTGCAGAGTGTAGACTATCCAGATTTTGTCCATCCCGCAGCCCGTTCTGTAGAAGAAGGCGAGAATGAAATGGGTATTTTAATCTGTGGAAGTGGACAAGGAGTTCAACTTACAGCCAACAAGCATAAAGGGGTGCGATGTGCATTATGCTGGATGCCCGAACTTGGTAGTTTAGCAAAACAGCATAATAATTGCAATATGATAGCCATTCCAGCGCGTTTTATTGCAAAAGAACTTGCACTTGAAATCGTAGAAACCTTCTTAACAACGGAATTTGAGGGTGGACGACATCAAACGCGCGTCGATAAAATTTCGTGTTAAGCATATAACCTATAACCTAAATGGCAAAAAAGAAATCAAAATACATTAGTCAAAAGAACAATCAGAAATTACGAGATATTGGTAAAAAAGTTCTCGATTTCATGAATAAGCAAACCTCTAAAATCTACAATTATAAGCAGATTTCAGACGGTATTGACTATAAAAATCCTAGACAACGAGAGCTCGTTATTCAAGCTCTTCATCAACTCCTTTCTCAAGATCGAATTAAAGAAGTTGAAAAAGGGAAATACATTGTCAATTTAAAAATCCAAGGAACTTTAACAGGTATAATTGATTTCAATCAAGCCGGCAATGCCTTTGTGAAAGTAGAAGGAATTGAAGATGATATCTTCATTCATTACAAAAATGTAAAAGATGCCTTTCAGGGAGATAAAGTCATGATTGTCACATACAATTACAAAGGCAAAAAACTTGAAGGTTCGGTTCTGGAAGTACTTGAGCGTAACAAAACCGAGTTTGTAGGAACTTTCGAACATATCACACATAAAGATTTTGCTTTTGTTATTGCGGACCGAAAGGTGATAAATACAGATATATTTATTAAAAAAGAACACTTTGGTGGTGCACATTCTGGTGACAAGGTTGTCGTTCGGATGCTAGGATGGAACAAAGGAGACAAGAATCCACAAGGAGAAGTAATACAGATTTTAGGTGCGCCTGGAGAACACGAAACAGAAATTCATTCTATTTTAGCAGAATACGGCTTGCCGTATGAATTTCCTGAAGAAGTCCAAGATGCAGCAGATCACATAGATCGAGAAATTCGTAATGAAGAGGTTGCTAAACGCCGAGATATGCGTTCTGTTTTAACCTTTACCATTGATCCCAAAGATGCAAAAGATTTTGATGATGCACTTTCGATTCAAAAATTAGAAAATGGGAATTGGGAAGTGGGGGTGCATATTGCGGATGTATCTCATTATGTAAAATTAGGTGGCATAATCGATCAAGAAGCCTATGAACGAGCAACCTCTGTCTATTTAGTAGACCGTGTGGTTCCCATGCTACCTGAGGTGCTTAGTAATGATGTCTGTTCCCTTCGCCCTAATGAAGATAAATATACGTTTTCAGCCGTTTTCGAATTAGATGATCAGTCCAAAATAGTAAAACAATGGTTTGGTCGAACTGTAACGCATTCCGACCGTAGATTTTCTTATGAGGAGGCACAAGAACGTATTGAGACGGGTGAGGGTGATTTACAAGAAGAAATAAATACCTTAAATAGGCTTGCAAAGATTTTAAGGGACGCTCGCATTAAAAACGGTGCAATTACTTTTGATCGAAGTGAAGTGCGATTTAATTTAGATGAAAATAACGAACCTATTGGAGTTTACTTCAAGATAAGCAAGGATAGTAACCATTTGATCGAAGAGTTCATGCTACTTGCCAATCGAAAAGTATCGGAATATATTTCCCTCAATTCGAAAGGTGAAATCACAAATAATACCTTTATATACAGGGTTCATGACGATCCCGATCCCAGTAAATTAGAGGCCTTGCGAGATTTTGTTTCAACATTTGGTTACAAAATGAACATTTCGAACTCAAAACAGACCACGCAAAGTATGAATTCTCTTTTGCAAAATGTAAAAGGGAAACCTGAAGAAAATATGATTGAAACCTTGGCTATGCGCTCCATGAGTAAGGCGGTCTACTCGACGGATCCAATTGGACATTATGGACTTGGTTTTTCGTACTATTCGCATTTTACATCGCCAATTCGACGCTATCCCGATTTAATAGCACATCGACTATTACAACACTATTTGGACGGCGGAAAATCGCCCAATAAGGAAGAGATTGAGGAAAAAGCGAAGCACTGTTCTGCGCGCGAGCGACTAGCCGCCGATGCAGAGAGAGACAGTATCAAATATATGCAAGTAAAATTCATGGAGAAACATGTCGGACAAGTGTTCGAAGGTGTAATCTCTGGTGTTGCTGAATTTGGCTTTTGGGTTCAGATACCAGAAAATGGTGCAGAGGGACTTATTAAGCTTCGAGATTTAACGGACGATAGCTATCAATATGATGCAAAAACGCATTCTGTTTATGGATCTAGAAATGGTCGTCAATTCCAATTAGGAGATAATGTGAAAATCAAAGTAATGAAAGCTAATTTGGTTCGAAAGCAACTTGATTTTAAAATTGTAGATTAACATCCAAATCTTTTCATAATATAAGACTTACTTCATGATAGAACTGATACTATCAGCGGTTGGACTTGGTTTAATGCTAAGTTTAGTATTCATAGGACCTATTTTCTTTCTATTGATTGAAACTAGTTTTTTGCGAGGACCAAGGCATGCTTTAGCCTTAGATCTGGGTGTGATTACCGCAGATATACTATGCATTGTAGCTGCCTATTTTGCAAGTTCAGATATAGTGCATCTCATTGACAAATATCCTAGTTTTTATCGAATAACGGCGCTGCTTTTATTTATTTATGGTCTTTTCATGATGCTGACCAAAACAAAAATGCACATCAAAGGAGAAGAAAATTTAATCTCACAAAATTATTTTAAGACTTTTGTTAATGGATTTATTTTCAATCTCTTAAATATTGGAGTGATTATTTTTTGGTTGGTGACTGTCGTCTCGGTACGCAATCAATATCCTCAGCAAAATAATTTTTTCCTCTATCTGTCCCTTGTTATTTTAACTTATTTATGTGTGGATTTGATGAAAATATTCCTAGCCAAGCAATTTCACGATAAGTTAAATCAGAACATTGCAAATAGAATAAGGCGAATTGTAGGATCCATCCTTATACTCTTCAGCTTTGTTGTATTCTTACAAAGTTTCAAGAAGTTTAATAGATTAGACACACAAATGGAGGAGGCTCAAAAAAAAGAAGCCAAGTTTCAGCAACCAACCCTTTAATTAGGGCGCAGGAAATGGAAAGAGGCAAAGACGAATCAAATGAAAATTATGAAGAAAAAATTGACTCAACATCCGCTCAAGAAAAATAGTCGAATTGCAATTATATCGCCGGCAGGCGCTGTAAAGGAATCGGATTTAGAGAGTACATTAGATTTACTCAAAGGAGAAGGTTTTGAGCCTGTTTTGGGGCGATATGCGCTTGGTACACATGATGAAGGTTATATATACTCTGGAAGTATTGAAAATCGATTAGAAGACTTGAATTGGGCATTAAATGATGAGTCTATTGATGCGGTGTGGGCAACTCGGGGAGGATACGGCTGTCAACATCTTCTGAGGGGCATTGAGTTAGACACATTTCAAAAATCGCCAAAGTGGTATGTAGGGTATTCTGACAATACTGTAATTCATAGCTACCTATTAAAAAAAGGATGGAATTCGATTAATGGGCAGACAATCAAAACTTCAAGTTTTCAAGTAGATCCCAAATCTTACCAGCTCATTTTCGACATTTTTAGAGGTATAAAACCTAATTATTTAGTTGAGGAGCATCAGCGGAACAAAAAAGGAGAAGTGGAAGGTGAAATTGTTGGGGGTAATTTAGCCTTAGTCTATGCTCTTCTTGGTAGCCCTTTTAGTTTTGATTTTAAGGATAAGATTCTCTTTTTAGAGGAAATAGGAGAGGAGTACTATGCGTTAGATCGTATGATTACGAGCTTGGAATTAGCAGGTGCATTTAGTCAAATCAAAGGACTGATAATCGGAGGAATGACCAGCATGGGCAAGAAAGGTCAAAACGAAAATTACGAATCTTATTACGATCCGTATTCCTACGAGCTTATTGCAAGTCGATTAAAATCCTATAAGATTCCAATGCTTTTTGGGTTTCCGAATGGACATATATATGACAATAGGCCTCTAATTATTGGATCTAACGTGAAACTTAAGGTCGATACGGAATGTAAGATTGAGTTCTTATAAAAAGAAAAGGGAGAACATCAGTATTGTCCAATGTTCTTCCTTTTTCATGATGTTTTGTCTTACTTGATTTCTACACATCCCACACGACCTCCTGCATTTCCAGTAGGCTGCGTTTTAAAGTCATCTGCTTTTGCATGAATAATGATGGCTTTTCCAATGACATTTTTACTTGGATCATCACATCCCACACACCATTTGTCAGTTTTCATAACCAATCGCGCAGTTCCGTCCTGATTGGTTTGTAAATTTCCGATATCGCCTGCGTGATGATCGGAATCACCCCATTTACCATGGTCTTTACCAAGAGGATTCCAGTGTCCACCTGCAGAGCTACCATCGGCAGCCGAGCAATCACCTGTTTCATGAATATGAGCTGCATGTGTACTGTTTGGATTCAAATTATAAACATTCATATCTAGTTCTACTTCGCCTGCTTTTTGAGTAAAGCTGACGGTCCCTTGTGTATTCGTATCACTTTTAGACTGAATTGCATAGGTCTTTGTCGTCCCGCATGAAACTGCTGTGGCTAGTACTGCACCGATTAAGAGGAATGAAGAATTTTTCATAATATCAATTTTAAAATTACATTAATTTGAGCCTAAATTTACTGATTAATAAACGAACGAGTAGCAAAATGTCGATATTTTGGATGGAATTTAGAAATAAATGTAAGAAGCCTATTGCCTAATGAGGTGGTAATTCCATTTTAAAGGCATGCAATTTTTATTAAAAACCTTTTAGGGAGTATTGGAAGGTGCAGAAAATGAAGAGTCTTAGTACAAAGATCCGGACTGTAACCTCTCTTGAAGGAACTAGTACCTTTTTTTTACGGTTCAGAAAGCAAATTTTACGGTTCAGTCACTTTGCTTTTTGAAAAAAGCTTTCAGTAGATACCTTTGTTCTATAAATATTACGATTATGAAAAATCTACTACTGATTACCGGAATGTTATTTTCTCTAAATTTTGTTTCTGCTCAACAAGGAGAGCCAATGGGTATGCGCGAAAAAATCGAACAATTAGAGCAGCGTCCTTCGTTTGAAGAGCTTCAAAACTTAGCAGGTGAGTTTTCTGCCTTCGCGAATGAGGATGAATCGAACTGGCTTTTAAACTATTATGCCGCCCTCGCACAAATACGAATGGGAAGAAGCCTAATGATGGAGGGTAAGGTGGATGAGTTGGATGCCTATGCTGACAAAGCTGAAGGTTATGTAACGAAAGCATTTAAGTCACAACCAGAGAATTCAGAACTCTACATTTTGCAAAAAATGATTCATGGACTTCGGTTAATGGTTAATCCTATGAAGCGATATTTTAGTGAGAGTATGCTTGGAGCGCAAGCTTTAGAAAAAGCAGAAAAAATCGATCCAGCAAACCCTCGAATTACCATTTTGCGAGCCGAAGATCTATATTATACGCCAGAAGAGTATGGAGGTAGTAAAGCAAAAGGACTCGAGCTCTTTCAAAAGTCAATCGAACAGTATGATTCCTATCAAGTGAAAGGAGAAAATGCACCCAATTGGGGTAGGCTTGAGGCTCAGTATTACCTAGATTCAAAACCATAAAGTATTTCAGAAGCACAAAAAGTCAATACGAATGAAAGAACATGCCACTTTTAAGATTTCAACTTCAGGGCCTGTGGGAATCTCAAGAAAGGTTTGGGCTCATAGCACCATACTTCTACTTTTGATTCTGCTTTGCTCAGTGCATGAGACGTCAGATGATAAATTTATTATCTCGGTCTACCTTTTAACTTTGTATGGCAATTTTGCAGCTCTACATTTGTTTTATCATGCCATCGTAAAACCTTGGATGCAATCAAATAATTCTCTAAATGCCAATTCTAATTAAAATGTATCTTTACTTAATCGCTAATTATAATGTCTAAACATCTCCGTAACATACTGCTAATTACTCTGATACTATCGAGTTTATTGTTTGGATTTCTTACCCCTAACTGGACGGTTGCAAATCTTGGACTCACCCTTGCCGTATGTTTAATGTATACTGTTGTACTTGGCGTAAGCAATAGTGTTCTAAATACGTTTTTAAATCAGAAATTTTCCTGGACAAAAAATACCAGAAAAAGAGCAACCCTTGGCATTCTCTTAACACTAGTGGTGAATACAATTCTTGTATTGGTATGCAATTACTTGAATTTTATCGTAATTCAAGGCGAGGATCCTTCCCATTTTTTTAATGGAGAAATGAATTTTAGACACTGGTTTATTCTCAATATCGCGCTTTTGGTTACGGCAATACTGCATATTAATGGATTTGTGAGGGCTCTCAAACGAAATACTCGAAGTGAAGTGGTCGAGCAGAAAATCATTGCTTCCGCTGCCAATGCACAATTTGAGAGTTTAAAAAACCAGTTAGATCCCCATTTTCTATTTAATTCATTGAATGTTTTAAGTTCCCTTATTGAAGAGAATACTGAATCCGCACAAAAATTCACCGATTCAATGTCAAAAGTTTATCGGTATGTTTTAGAACAAAAGGATAAAGAACTGGTAAGCACCCAGGAGGAAATTGATTTTGCAAAAACGTATTGTGAACTTCTTAAAACGAGATTTGAAGACAGTGTGCAATTCGAATTTGACGTAAACAAGAAAACACTAGAAGCGTTCGTAGTTCCACTTTCCTTACAACTCTTGTTAGAGAATAGCATCAAGCACAATTTTGCAACGGCCAATAGGCCACTGCAAATAAGAATCTACTCAGAGGAGGATTTCTTATGCATTGAGAATAATTATCAGCCTAGAGAACAAACGAAAGAGCGTCAAGGAATTGGGCTGAGTAATATTGTTCAGCGCTATTCGCTTTTAACCTCTCGCAATGTATACATTGAAAAGTCGGAGAAAAAATTTAAAGTAAAAATACCCTTATTAACTAAAAAAAATACAGCAATGCAAACTTATGAATACACGGAAGATACTTCCTACAAACAAGCGAAAAAACGAGTGGAAGAACTTAAAGGGTTCTATGGAAATTTAATCTCCTACTGCATTTTCATTCCGTTTTTGTTTTTTATTAATTGGAAAACCTCACCTGATTATTGGTGGGCATTTTGGCCCATGCTAGGATGGGGAATAGGGGTCATATCCCATGCGATCCACATATTTGGAATCGGACGCGATTGGGAAGAGAGACAGATCAAAAAGTATATGCAAAAACAAAATGAAAATAAAAACCAATGGAAGTAACAAATAAACAGCTGAAGCAGTCTCTTGAGTACCGCAAAGCGAAGGCACGAGTTAAAAATCTAAAAACCTATTATTTTATGCTCTTTGGGTACGTGGTTATCTTTTTAGTGTACCTCATTAATCGAAATGGCGAGCCCTTTTTTATACTTGGTCCTTTTTTAAACGGGTGGCTCCTGACCCTATGGGGAGTGTTTTTGGTTTTGTTTGGACTTTTTCTTTACATTCCGTTTTTCCGTCATTGGGAAGATCGACAGCTAGAAAAGGAACTGAAACGATTTGAGCAATATTCGAATAGAAACAAACGTGAATTATGAGCTACGATCCAACATACCAAAGTGCAAGAAACCGTGTACGGAAAATAAAAGGTTTCTACATCCATTTGCAGGTCTATTTAATCGTACTTCTACTTTTAACTCTACTTCCTTATCTAGTTCAGGACTCGGAGGCAGATTTTGATGACTTTTGGGGACTAGGGTTTTGGGGACTAGGGCTTATTTCCCATGGCGTTTCCGTATTTATTCCTAATTTTATCCTTGGAAGCAAATGGGAGAACCGTAAAATTGAGGAATTGATACGTAAGGAAAAAGCAAAGAAAAATGCATCGTAAGACTAGGACACTGATTATTGAGGACGAAAAGCCGGCAGCTCGAAAGCTCGAAAGACTTATTAGCTTATTTGCTGATTTGGAGCTTGTTGCAGTGCTTCACTCGGTGGAAGAAGGGATTGACTATTTCAAAAACAATGAGCATCCCAACCTGATTTTTTCCGATATTGTTCTAGGCGATGGGGTCTCGTTTGACATCTTTGATCAAATTCCCACGCAGAGTTTTATTATATATACCACCGCCTTTGATAGTTATACTCTGCGAGCATTTAAACTTAATTCGATCGATTATTTGCTTAAACCCATTGGAAAATCAGAATTAGAATCTGCCATTGAAAAGTATCGGAAATTTGCGCCTCAAGAGCAGCACTATGAAGATCTTAATTTCCGCGAATTAATTAGTACCCCAAAAGCGTCGCTCTCCAGAATCTTAGTAAAAATAGGATACAATTTAAAAGTGATTCCTGTGGATGAAATCAGCTATTTTTATAGTGAAAATAAGACGGTTTATGCCCAGACTTTGGAAAGAGCCTATCCTACGGATTTTACACTTGAGGAACTGCAAGAGAATTTAGAATCAAGTTCTTTTTTCCGGATTAACAGGCAAACGATCATTCGATTGGGAGCCATCCAAAACATTCATACATCTCCCCAGTACAAAGTCGAGATGGCTGCTCAATCAAATGATGAATTGATCGTAAGTAGGGAACGTGTAAAGGATTTTAAAGCGTGGTTAGAAGCATAAACTTCTAATTGATCACGCCACTTCCAATAAGCTCCTCTCCTTGATACCAAGCTACGAACTGACCTTCCGCAACAGCACTTTGTGGGGTTTCAAATTCCACGTAAAGTCCCGATTCTTCTTGGAATAAAGTGGCTTTACTTAAAGGTTGACGGTAGCGGATTCTTGCCATTACCTCCATGGATTCTCCTACCTTTAAAGTTAGGTCCGGACGAATCCAGTGAATTTCTTCAGGCGTTACTTTAATCACTTTTTGAAATAATCCAGGGAAGTCTTTTCCTTCTCCCACGTATAGGATGTTATTTTCCATGTCTCGAGAGAGGATAAAACAGCTTTCTACGTGTCCACCAATCCCTAAACCTTTGCTTTGTCCTATCGTATAGTACTGAGCGCCTTGGTGTTTTCCAATGACTTTTCCTTGCGATTTCTGGTAAGTGATTTTTTTAGAAAGATATTCGAGTTCCTGTGTTTTGGTTTCAAATGGGGGAAGCTCTCTTTGAAAAACGGGATGGTCTTTGAATATTTCAACTATCTCTCCTTCTTTGGGCTCTAATTGCTGCTTTAAAAATTCAGGTAGGCTCACCTTTCCAATGAAACATAATCCTTGAGAATCCTTTTTTTCAGCTGTAACTAGATCTAATTTTTTCGCAATTTCACGTACTTGCGGTTTGTTTAGTTCTCCAATAGGGAAAACAGCCTTAGAAAGTTGGTTTTGGCTTAGTTGACATAAGAAATAGCTTTGGTCCTTGTTGGAGTCTACACCTTCCAAAAGTCGGTATATTTCGTTTCCTTCTGCATCCTTCGTGGAATCTAACCGTGCATAATGTCCAGTCGCCACTTTGTCTGCTCCAAGAGACAAAGCGGTTTCTAAAAAGACATCAAATTTCACCTCACGGTTGCACAGAATATCGGGATTCGGTGTACGCCCTTTCTGGTATTCTTCAAACATGTAGTCCACAATGCGTTCTTTGTATAGGTCGCTCATGTCAATTACTTGGAATGGAATTCCAAGCTTTTGTGCAACGAGAAGCGCATCATTGCTGTCCTCAATCCAAGGACACTCATCCTCTAGGGTGACGGAAGCATCATTCCAATTGCGCATGAATAGCCCCACCACCTCGTGTCCTTGCTGCTGAAGCAGATATGCGGCAACGGATGAGTCTACACCTCCAGAAAGTCCAACTACTATTTTCATGGGAATACTAAAAAAATTTTTTGCAAATTTACGACTTAATTATTCAAAAGGTCGGTTTTGTTATTTATGAAGCGAAACACAGAAATAGACAATTTAAAAAACAACAGATGAAAAGTTTGCGAAAAATAGCACTTTTGCTTGGAGTGCATCTCTTTGCTCTCACCTTTGCCCAGGAGTCTGATTCAACGCAGGATGCGCAAGCACCTTCCCGATGGACCGTAGGAGGCTCCGTAGGTCTAGGAGGCTCCTTTGGAAGTGGAAATTCAAGCACAGTGATATCTTTGTCCCCTAAAGTGGGGTATTGGTTAACTTCCGATTTGCAGGGAGGTTTGAGTACGAATTTTATGTGGCAGAACTCCAAGTATTTTGCCACCGCGATTGCGGGACTTGGACCCTTTTTAGATTATTTTGTGCTTCCCAATTTTTATCTGTCCTCTAAGTACGAACATTATTTTGTAAGTCAGAAGGACAAAACAACTTCTCAAAAGATATCAGACTCTGAGCCTTCTCTTTGGTTTGGCCTGGGATACGCGCAGCCCATAGGAGGAGGTTCCTACCTTCAAATAGGAGGAATGTATAACGTTCTTTACAAAAAGAATACTTCTTTGTTTTCCAGCGGGTTTTCACCCATGATTGGAGTTGTTATTGGACTTTAAAAGGTGGAAGGGTGTGAAATTTTATTATTTCATGTCAAACTATCGCATAGATAGATACTCCACACCGTGTTGGAGATCTTCTTTGGGTTCTGTTTTTGAAAACTGTTTATGAAATTCGTCGTAATAGCAATTTGATTGCATCTCCGGTGTGAATAACTTTTTAAAGATGGTGAATCCGAATACAGCGGCTAATCCTATTGTGCTTGCAATTAATACTTTGGTTTCGATTTTCATTTTCGTGTGATTTATCTTGAATTTACTAACAAATTATGTTCCTTTCTTGCTAGGGAAACGTATAAAATTTGTTAAAAAAAATGTATTTTTGGTAAAATTGTATAATAATGAACTTTAAATCACTGTTTATGACTTCAGGAGTTGCAATCCTTGCCTCCTGCACAGTACAAACGTCATCAGGAGAACACACTAGTATGTATCCAGAAACTAAGAAAACCGATGTGGTAGACGTTTATTTTGGGCAAAGCGTTGCCGATCCCTACCGATGGTTAGAAGATGATATGGCTTCCGATACCGAGGCTTGGGTAAAATCACAGGCTTCGTACACCGAAACTTATTTGTCCAAAATTCCTTTCCGCGAAGAAATCAAAAACCAATTAAAAGAAATTTGGAACTATGAGAGGGTAGGCGCTCCATACAAAGAGGGAGAGTATACTTACTTTTCAAAAAACGATGGACTTCAAGCGCAGTCTGTGATTTATCGTACCGATAAAAATGGGAAAACGGAGGTCTTTCTAGATCCTAATACTTTTTCAAAGGACGGTACCACCTCACTTGCTGGCCTATCTTTTAATAAGAGCGGAAAACTTGCTGCCTATTCGATTTCTGAAGGGGGAAGTGATTGGAACAAAATCATTATCCTAGATGTGGTTAAAAATAAAGTGATAGACCAAACCATTCAGGACGTGAAATTTAGTGGCGCTTCTTGGTTAGGCGAAGAAGGATTTTTCTACTCTAGCTATGACAAGCCTGAAGGAAGCGCACTGTCGGCAAAAACAGATACACACAAAGTCTATTTTCATAAACTCGGCACAGATCAAAAAGAGGACGAACTAATTATTGGAGGAGCGGATTTCAAAAGACGCTATATGAATGTAGGAGTCTCAGATGACGAGCGTTATTTAATACTTTCCGCTGCCAATGCTACCAATGGCAATGAGTTGTATATCAAAAAGATTGGTTCCAAGTCTGATTTTGTTCCAATTCAAACAGGATACGACTATAATACCAATTTTGTTGATTCGAAAGGAGATACCCTTTACTTGCTAACCGACAAAGGTGCACCGAATCAGCGTGTGGTCACGGCAAATATTAATTCTCCTACGAAATGGACGGATCTTATTAAGGAAACCGACGATGTACTTGGAATTTCCACTGGAGGCGGATATCTTTTTGCAAGTTATATCAAGGATGCTGTTTCAGTTGTGAAGCAGTATGACTATTCTGGGAAACTAGTTCGTGAAATCACGCTTCCTGGAAAAGGCTCCGCGGGTGGTTTTTATGGAAAAGCAAAAGACAAAGATTTATACTATTCATTTAGTAATTATATTACGCCTGGAACTACTTACAAATTTAATGTAGAGAGTGGAAAATCAGAGGTTTATTACAAGCCTAATGTAAAATTTGATGCGGACAACTATGTTTCGGAACAAGTTTTCTACACCTCTAAAGACGGCACCAAAGTACCGATGATTATTTCTTACAAGAAAGGTCTTAAGATGGACGGAAAGAACCCTACCATTCTGTATGGATATGGAGGTTTTAATATCAGTCTTACTCCTGGTTTTTCTGTTGTAAACGCAGTTTGGATGGACAATGGAGGCGTTTATGCAGTTCCTAATATTCGTGGAGGAGGAGAATACGGCAAAAAGTGGCATGATGCCGGAACCAAACTCCAGAAAAAGAATGTGTTTAATGATTTTATAGCCGCGGGAGAGTATTTGCAAAGCCAAGGATATACATCGAAAGAGTACATGGCAATTTCAGGCGGGTCTAATGGTGGACTTTTAGTGGGAGCCACGATGACCATGCGTCCAGATTTAGCCAGGGTAGCACTTCCTGCTGTAGGCGTTCTCGATATGCTACGTTACAATAAATTTACAGCGGGTGCAGGATGGGCATACGATTACGGAACGGCCGAGGATAGCAAAGAAATGTTTGAATACCTTAAATCGTATTCCCCTCTTCACAATGTGGCTGAGAATACATGTTATCCTTCCACCATGATTACAACAGGCGATCACGACGATCGTGTGGTACCGGCGCACTCCTTTAAGTTTGGAGCTGAACTTCAGGCTAAACAAGGCTGTGACAAACCCATTCTACTACGTATTGAAACCAACGGTGGACATGGGGCAGGTCGATCCACAGATCAAATGATTAATGAAAATGCAGACAAATTAAGTTTCACTCTTAGTGAAATGGGCATTACAAAGCTCGAAAACTAAGTTGGCTTTTTTCAAGTATAAGTTCGCAGGTGCTCCAAAGAGCACCTGTTT
This sequence comes from Bacteroidota bacterium, assembly GCA_023387375.1. Classification (GTDB taxonomy): domain Bacteria; phylum Bacteroidota; class Bacteroidia; order Flavobacteriales; family Weeksellaceae; genus Planobacterium_A. Next base: position 166,605 of record JAEWIE010000040.1, read on the forward strand.
TATTTTTGCTTTATCCTCTAATCTAATCTTGCACAAATAGGAGGTCATATTTGGAATTATTGCTTGGATTTTACCTTTTTGCATTAAATTTGATGTATACTCAGTAATCACAAACCAAAAATACTTAATATGTCAGAATTTAAACCAATGAAAACTTTGAGTGAAGTCATGAACAAACTGCGTGAACGCGGGATTAACTCGGAGTTTAGAATGAACGAAAAAGGAGAAATGGTCTTAGACGACGGATCTGAAACGTTTGAGCCCGAGGATTTAACTATTGTCAGATCCTACCGATTTGAAGGAGATAGCAATCCCGAGGATAATGCTGTTTTATATGTAGCCCAAGAAAAAGGGGGGCGCCGTGGAATATTAATTGATTCTTATGGAGCAGAAAGTAATTACCCGGGAGATGAGTTTGATAATTTTATTCGGGAAATTTCCACGGAGGAGGATGAATCCTTGAATATCGATGCTCTATAGTTGAAGGATAAGAAAGAAAGAGCGAAATTAAGAAGGATTAATGCAGCACATTATTCCTTCTTTTTTTTCTTGAAAATATCAAAAAGACCCTTTTTCTGTGGTTTCTCTTTGACCGCATTGATTTTTTCGTTCAAATCTTTTTTCGCGTTTTGAACGTCTGATTTGATTACTTCTACCGTGTTTTTAGTGGTTTCCACTGTTTTTTTTGCCGCTTCTTCTTGTTTTTCCACATTGGATCCGATGAGAGTCTTTTTAAGTCCTTCCTGAATGCCTTGCCAGAAAAAATTGAAAAACGATTTGGTTTGGTCACGTTGTACATCATCGACCATTACCGTCGGGGGATAGACTCCCGAATTGGATTTTACAAAGAGATTAGCTACTGCAGATAAGACTTTATCTTTTTCCCCTGTACTCTTAAGGATGGCAACCTTTAGGTTCTGGTGCTTCATCTGCACATCTCCGTTTAAAGTGGATCGATTTCCCTTAAAGTCAAAATCGAGCTCTTTAATATATCCTGTAGTTTGGATTTTTAAATAGGGTTCAACAAAACTATTTATACTTGTGGCAGGAAGCTCCGAAATGTTTCCTTGAATTGAAAACTGATCGTTTAAAGAGCCGGTGTCTAGCTTCCAATTTACGACCATAGGGGAGACGTCCATAAATCGCGTATGAATTGTAATTGGAATTTGAGTGGACTTTGAATGCCCTGAATTTAAATTGTCTAAATGCAGATTAAAATTTCCAAACACTAGCTTACCTGGACCGTCGCTCTTTTTCGTATCTTCTTCATAAACCAATCTGGAATCTACAATGTCTAGATTTTGGATATGCAGTGGGATTTTTATTTTACGAAGTAGGGCTGAGTACATTGGTTTTAGAGTAGGGTCATCGGGCGGAATTTTACTTCGGAAAATCGTGGCATTGACACCACTTAATTTCAAACTAGTTCCCTCAACAAATTTTTTTTCTTGAAGCAGTTCCATGCGACCTATAAATTGTATTTTTTTCGCGCTGAGGTCATAAAGGTCCTTCTCGACTGGAATACTCGAAATAAACTGCGCTCTCGATACCAAAGGTTTGTATTCAAAATTATCGATCTGAAGCCGATCTTTAGTCCAAGTTAATGCACCCGTCTTTAAGCGGTAGGTTTTGTTTAGGATCGAATGATACTGCTTTAGTGAAATGGTGTAATTGCCCACCGAGAAAGGAACTTTCTTTGTCGAACTTTGCTTCGTAATTTGAAAATCCGAAATATTTGCGGCCAATCCTTTGATTACTTGGGAATTTCCTTCCTTCAAAAGATTCAAATTGGCTTTTTGAAGGGAGATTGTCTTAACGATTAAAGGAAAATCTATCCCTGTGATTGGCGCTGGTTTTTGAGGTTTTTTCGTTTTTGGCAGATAGACTTTAAGGTCCGCTCCTTGTAGCAAAAGAGAGTTTGCGTTTAACGCGAGTTTACGGTTAATGAATTCCCAAGAATCAAGCATTAGGCTTACGCGGTCTAAATTTCCCTCAAGCTGGGTTTTTGAAGGGTTTGTAGAGGGTTTTGAAAAGCGTAAATTTTGTAAATCTAGTTTCTTTTGATTCACGTTCGCACTGCCAATGTGCAAGTTTTGATTGTCATTTTGAACCTTAAGATCATTAGCAGAGATTAAAAAATCGGCGTAGGTAAACGGAATTCGCTCTTGCGCTGATTTTTCATCCACTCGAAGTTTATGAATTTCTAGATCGAGCTTTGCTGTAGAAAATGCGGTTAGTCCATTTGGCTTAAGAATATTTACCTTGGCATTTTTTAGCTCCACATCTTGCAAATCGAGAATAAATTGGAAAGGTTTTTTCTCAGTCTTTACTACTGTTTTATTGGATCTAATCGTAACAACAGGGTCAATGAACTCTGCTTTAGACAAGGAGAGCGTATTTTTTTTCAAAGCTAAATCACTGAAGTTTAATTCTCTGGCCTTGATTGATAGAAAATTTGGTTTTTTAGGATAGGATTTGAGAAAGCCTTCATAGTCAACGGAAGGCAGGATTTCAAATCCTTTAATGCTCATTTTTCCCTGTTTCGTCATGATCTGGTTAGCTTGTATTGCATAAAGCTCCTCAAGCTTAAAATAAAACTTATTTCCTTGTATGTCGTAATTGTCAAACACTACGGGAAGCTTATTTTCAATTCCTTTTTCTGACAATTGTAGATTTGTAACCTGCAAGTTCAAATCATGCACCTCTAGAAATCGTTCTCCTTCTGGTTTAAGAATTTTAATAGCGCCGTTCTCAATGGTAATGTTGCGAAATGGCATTGGATTGCGCTCTTTTTTAGTTTTGCTGTCTTTTGGTTTTGCGAAGGTGACTTGTAACTGGGGAGAGTCTAATCGTATCGATGTGGCCTGAACGGTTCCTCTCGTGATGGCTTTCCAAATACCAAACTGACTAATGTGAACGGATTTAACGCTTCCGTTAAGTCCTATTACGTCCTTGTTTGCTGGATTTTTGGATGCGATTTCTAAATTCTCAAGATGTAAAGATCCGTTCCCAAGTTCTACATCGAGCGATTCATAAGAGAGAATATAATCCGAATTGTTTTGGATGTAAGTGGGTAACTTATACTTTAAAAATAAGTTGAATCCTAGGTTTATTAACACCACGGCAAGTGCGAGTAGCCCTACCGTAAGTAATATTCTTCGGATGGTTTTTTTATTCATCATGGGTAGAAAGCACTTGTGTTTAGAACAAAAATAATAGCTTTTTTCCTTACAATCACTATTCTATTTCTATTTATTTGAAATTATTCCTATTCTTTTTTCGTTTCTAATGAAATAACAAATCCTTCGTGCGCTCGCACATTCATTACAGATCCGCCTTCGAAGGCTAGATATTGACCCTTGATTCCTTTTAGTATGGACTGAAAGGAGGGCTTTTTCTCAAGTGATATTGTACTTATTTTTTCAGGTGCTTCGTAGGGATAGTCAAGTTTCCAGAGTTCTTCCTCTGCACTAAAGAATTTTGCAAATTCAGAGGGAAATGCATCTTGAACTTCGCTTCGGAAATGAGCCAGATCAAGATCCTCTTCATATTCATCCATAAGCATTTTTCGATAGTTGGTTTTATCCGACAGTTTTGATTTAAGAGCTACCTCTATCATTCCCGCCTCGTACCTGTTCTCGGTTCTCGCAATGGGCAGAGCAAAGGTGGCTCCCTGGTCAATCCATCGAGTAGGAATCTGCGATTCTCGGGTCACACCCACTTTGACTTCTCCTGTATAAGCTAAATAGACAATATGGGACACAAGCTGGATTGATTTTTCTACTTCGAGATCTCTCTCCTCCTCACCAAGATGCGCCTTTGAAAGTTCAGGTCGTATAATGGATTCACTCGCATAGGGACTTTCAAAGAAGCATTTTTTGCAAAAGCCCATTCTGAAAATTTTCTCCTCTCGCTGACAGTTGACACATTGATAGCCTAGATGTGTGATTTGTACAGATTTGCCAATCAAAGAATTCATCGATACAAGATCGTTTGATAGGTTGAGATAATATTGAATTGGACTCGCGTTTTGGGAGATCATTTTTTGTAGTTGGCCTTCAAAGTGCATTTCTTAAATTTTAAGTAAAAGTAAGGATTAAAGAATTGCCAGACTAAATTTCTTAATTTTGTGGCTAAATAACCTTTATGACTTATTTAGTAACTGGTGGAAGCGGATTCATTGGGTCGCATTTAATTGAGCGTTTACTTAAAAATGGACATTCTGTCATTAATGTAGACATTTTCAACGATTTTTATGACTACAAAATAAAAATTCAAAATACTTTATTGTCTCTTGGTCTTAATTCTGAATTTAAATTTGAATCGAAGAAGGAAGATTTGGAAAAGCTTCAGGCTCAGGTTTTTTCGGAGAAATACCGATTAGCTGTGGTGGATATAAGAGACCTAGAAGCGCTTCGCGAGCTTTTTAAAAAGGATTCTTTTGACGCTGTAATTCATTTGGCAGCGCTAGCTGGCGTTCGCCCAAGCATCGAAAAACCAATTGAATACCAGCAAGTGAACGTTATTGGCACCACTAATTTGTGGGAGCTTTGCAAGGAGTTCAGCGTTACGAAATTTTTAAATGCCTCTTCTTCAAGTGTCTATGGTAACAATAAAAAAGTGCCCTTTACAGAGACGGATGCAGTGGATTTGCCGATTTCTCCCTATGCTGCAAGCAAACGTAATACTGAAATCTTAGGCTATGTATACCATCATTTGTATGGAATTGATATGATCCATTTGCGGTTCTTTACGGTCTATGGACCCCGTCAAAGACCCGATTTAGCTATCCATAAATTCGCGCAACTCATTCAAAATAAAGAAGAAATTCCTTTTTTTGGAGAAGGTGAGACTTCGAGAGATTATACCTACATTGAGGATATCATTGACGGAATAATAAAGGCTCTACACTATCTAGAAGGCCATTCCGACTTATATGAGATTATAAATTTAGGAGAGAACCAAGTAGTTTCTCTCAATGAGATGGTAAGGACGCTAGAGTCCACCATGGAGCTTAAGGCACAAAAAAAGAAGTTGCCAATGCAACCAGGCGATGTCGAACGAACGCATGCTAATATTGACAAAGCTAAGTCGCTAATTGACTATTCCCCGGGCACAAACTTCCAAAATGGCATAAAAAAATTTGTGGAATGGTTTTTGAGAAAACCAGTGCAATAGTCTGTAAATAGGGGTGTGAATATACTTTTTCGACTTATTCTTTTTCCAAAAGGAATATCAAAGAGTAAAAAGATTGAAAATCAGTCATAAAAAAGTCAATACCATCATCTATTTTTATACTTTTGCAAAAATTTTATAAATACTAAAAATATGTATTGGACATTAGAATTAGCTTCTTATTTAAGTGATGCCCCTTGGCCAATGACCAAAGCGGAACTTATTGACTACGCGATCCGTACAGGAGCGCCGATGGAAGTAGTGGAAAACCTTCAGGCTATTGAAGATGAAGGGGAAATCTATGAATCCATTGAAGAGGTGTGGAGCGACTATCCCACCGACGAGGATTTCCTTTGGAACGAGGACGAATACTAAAGAAATAAAGCTTTAGGCATAATGCTTAAAGCTTTTTTAGAATTATATCAACAAAAGAGTGCTCTGGCGCTCGAAAAGTTTGTGACCCGAAAGGTCCACCGTTAAATATTGAAAATATGAGTTTTTTAGACCAAGTGCTTAAAGGGTTTTTAGGAGATAAGAACGCAAAAGACCTTAAAGAAGTAAAAAAAGTAGTAGCCAAAATCAAAGCCGCAGAACCGAGTATTAAGGAATTAAGCGATCAGGAATTACGCGCAAAAACGCAAGAATTCAAAGAACTATTAAAATCAGGCACTCAAACGATCACAGAGGAGATTCACAAACTTGAAGAGCAAATTAAAAACTCTACAAATATTGATGAGAAAGAAGGGATGTTTACTCAGATTGACGCCCTTAAAAAAGATTCTTATCAAGTAGAAGAAAAAATATTAGACTCCATTTTACCAGAAGCTTTTGCCGTGGTGAAAGAAACGGCAAGACGTTGGGCCGAAAATGGAGAAATTCGTGTGGCTGCATCGGATTGGGATAAAAATTTAGCGGAAAACAAAGATTTCGTTGAGATTCAAGGAGAAGAGGCTGTTTGGAAGAATCATTGGAATGCACACGGTACACCGGTGGTTTGGGATATGGTTCATTACGATGTTCAGTTTATTGGTGGGGTCGTTCTTCACAGTGGAAAAATTGCCGAGATGGCCACAGGGGAAGGAAAAACATTAGTAGGCACCTTACCTATTTATTTAAATGCTCTTTCAGGTAGAGGAGTCCATGTGGTAACCGTGAACGATTACTTAGCGAAAAGAGACTCCGCTTGGATGGGTCCTATCTATCAATTCCACGGACTCTCCATTGACTGTATTGACAATCATCAACCTAATTCCGACGGAAGACGTAATGCTTACAACTCAGACATTACCTACGGAACTAACAACGAGTTTGGATTTGACTACCTACGTGATAACATGGTGACTTCTCCTTCAGAGCTCGTGCAAAGAGAATTAAATTTTGCAATCGTCGATGAGGTCGATTCTGTATTAGTGGACGATGCAAGAACCCCTTTAATTATTTCAGGACCAGTTCCTCAGGGAGATCGTCAGGAATATGATGTTTTAAAACCTGCCGTAGACCGCATTGTCTCCGTGCAAAAACAAACCATCACGCATATCTTTAACGAGGCTAAGAAACTAATTGCTGCAGGAAAAACCAAAGAAGGAGGATTCAAACTTCTACAGGCCTATAGAGGGCTTCCTAAATCAAGACCTTTGATTAAGTTCCTTTCTGAAACAGGAAACAAAACGCTACTTCAAAAAACGGAAGCGCAGTACATGCAAGATAACAATCGCGATATGCCTAAGGTGGATCAAGACCTTTATTTCGTAATTGATGAGAAGAACAATCAAATTGATTTAACGGATAAAGGAGTTGAATATCTATCTGCAGGTGTTGAGGACAAAGATTTCTTCGTTTTAGAAGATATCGGAACTGAGATTGCGGAGTTAGAGGCTAAAAACTTAGACAAGGATGCTGAATTCGCAGCGAAGGAAGATTTGTTTAGAAACTTTGCGGAAAAATCAGAACGTGTTCATACCTTAAGTCAGCTCTTGAAAGCTTATACGCTATTTGAAAAAGACGATGAGTATGTCGTGATTGATGGCGAAGTAAAAATCGTAGATGAGCAAACCGGACGTATTATGGATGGACGTCGTTATTCAGACGGACTTCACCAAGCGATCGAAGCGAAAGAAAATGTGAAAATTGAGGCTGCTACGCAAACCTTTGCGACTGTAACCTTACAGAACTTCTTCCGTATGTACAACAAACTTGCGGGGATGACAGGTACAGCGGAAACAGAAGCAGGTGAGCTTTGGGAAATTTATAAATTGGACGTTGTGGTGATTCCAACAAACCGTCCTATACAAAGAGACGACCGTCAGGATCTCGTGTTCAAAACGAACCGTGAAAAATACAATGCGGTCATTGAAGAGATTGAAAAATTAACGGCGGAAGGCCGACCGGTTTTGGTGGGTACAACGTCAATTGATATTTCGCAGCTACTTTCAAGAGCTCTGCAACTTCGAAAAATTAATCACCAAGTATTGAACGCAAAACTTCACAAAAAAGAAGCGGAAATCGTGGCGGAAGCAGGACGTCCAGGTCAGGTGACCATTGCAACCAACATGGCAGGTAGGGGAACCGACATTAAGCTAGTTCAAGAGGTTAAAGAAGCAGGAGGTTTAGCGATTATTGGTACAGAGCGTCACGATTCAAGACGTGTTGACAGGCAGTTAAGAGGGCGTGCAGGACGTCAGGGTGACCCAGGTAGTTCCCAGTTCTACGTTTCCCTTGAAGACAATTTAATGCGTTTGTTCGGATCGGAAAGAATCGCCAAGATGATGGACCGTATGGGGCATAAGGAAGGTGAAGTGATTCAGCATTCTATGATTACGAAATCCATTGAGAGAGCGCAGAAGAAAGTGGAAGAGAACAACTTTGGTATTCGTAAAAGACTACTGGAGTACGATGATGTCATGAATAAGCAAAGGGATGTAATCTATAAAAAGAGAAAGAATGCTCTATTTGGAGACCACCTTAAATTTGACATTGCCAACATGATCTTTGATGTTTCTCAATCCATTGTGAACAAAACAAAATTACAAGGAGATTACAAAGAGTTCGAATACGAAATCATTCGCAGCTTCACGATGGAAGCTCCGGTTTCCGAAAGCGATTTCAAGAGCAAAACTAGTGCACAGTTAATTCAAATTGTTTTCAAGGCAGCAGAACAGGACTATCAGAATCGATTGGAACTTATGAAGGAAAAAACCTTCCCAATTATTGAAAATGTATATAAAAATCAAGGTAGCATGTTCAAAATGATCCAAGTTCCGTTTAGCGATGGTACTAAAACAATCACAATTGTGACGGATCTTGAAAAGGCCTACGAAACCAAATGCCAAAGTCTCATTGAGGATTTTGAGAAAAACATAACCCTTTCCATTATAGACGAAAACTGGAAATTGCATCTGCGCGAGATGGATGATCTTAGAAGATCTTCCCAAGGTGCGGTGTACGAGCAGAAGGATCCACTTGTGATTTACAAGCAAGAATCTTTTTACCTTTTCAGTGAAATGGTTGAAAAGATTAACATGGAAACTATTTCCTTTTTATACAAAGGAGAAATCCCAAGCTAATTTTCAAGGAGTGAATAAAAGAAGACCCAGGCTTTCAAAAGTCTGGGTTTTCTTTTTTGGCCTGATGCTGAGAGATGCCAAGCTCCGCTAGTCTGGTTTTCACGGTGTTTGGCTTATTTTTATGGAGGATTGCAAGGTTTTGATTTTATTTTTTAGTAATTTTAAAGTCTCAATTGTAAAATAGAATGGCATTAATAAACTTATCAAATCAAGTCGCTTTAGGCGTTGATATCGGAGGTACCAATACCAAATACGGACTTGTAAATCACCGTGGTGAAATACTAGGGAAGGGCCGAATCAAGACCGAGGACTATGAGACCCCACAAGAACTTGTCGACGCACTTTATCAAGCCATAAAGCCTCTAATCGAGGAGCATTGTTCTGATAACAAATCGTTTGAAGGAATCGGTGTTGGTGCACCGAATGCAAATTATTATCGTGGGACGATTGAACATGCGCCTAACTTGAAATGGAAAGGCGTGATTCCTTTTGCAGAAATGATGACCCAAAAATTTGGTGTACCCTGCAAAATGACAAACGATGCAAATGCTGCCGCTTTAGGAGAGATGCTATACGGCGCTGCGCGCGGAATGAAAGATTTCATAATGGTCACGCTAGGTACGGGAGTAGGAAGTGGAATTGTCTGTGGAGGAAGACTCGTCTATGGACACGATGGATTTGCAGGGGAACTTGGACATACCATTGTGAAGCCCAATGGCAGAAAGCACTGGAGTACAGGTTCGGAAGGTGCATTAGAGTCTTATGCTTCGGCAACAGGCATTGCCATTACGGCAAAGAAAATGCGAGCAGAGTTTCCGGAATCACTTCTAAATCAATACGCCGAAGAAGATATCAATTCAAAAACAGTACATGAATGCGCGATAAAGGGAGACCCCACTGCGATAGAAGTTTTCCGTTACACAGGCCAGAAATTAGGAGAAGCCTTGGCGAACTTTGTTATGTTTTCTTCTCCTCAAGCTATTCTTCTTTTCGGAGGTGTGATTCAAGCAGGAGACTTCATTCTTAAACCTACAAAACTTCATATGGAACGCAATTTATTGCCAATATTTAGAAGCAAGGTAAAATTAGTTTTTAGTGAGCTAAATGAGGCGGACGCAGCCATCCTAGGTGCAAGTGCACTGGTTTGGGAAAATAGTTTATAATCCCTTTTAGTTAATCCCCGAAAGAATTTTACAATTAGAAAAGTCCCAATCATAGTGAGGTGAGAAGGTCTCAGTACACGAGTTAGGGCAAGAATTTATTTTTTTAATACAATGGAATCGGAAAAATTTGAAACAATCGTATTTGGCGGTGGATGTTTTTGGTGTGTAGAAAGCTGTTTTGACCTACTAAAAGGAATCGAAAAGGTGATTTCTGGATACAGCGGAGGTCATGTTCCAAATCCAACTTATGAAGCTGTTTGTACGGGAGAAACAGGGCACGCGGAGGTCGTAAAATTAATTTACGATCCTAAAATAATTTCTTTTGAACAGCTTATGGAAGTGTTTTTCTTTTTGCACGATCCCACACAGCTTAATCGTCAGGGAAATGATATAGGAACCCAATACCGTTCTATTGTTTTTTACGATTCGCCTGAGCAAAAAGAGCGAATTGAAAAAGCAATGGAAGTATCGAAGGCTGGGGGAAAATGGCAAGGCGAGTATGTTACGAAGGTAGAGCCTCTTAAGGAATTCTACACAGCTGAGACTTACCACCAAGGATACTACTGGGAAAACCCGGGTACCCCTTATTGCAGCACAGTTGTCGGACCAAAAATTGCAAAATTTAATGCCTATTTTGGGCAAAAAGAAATGCTAAAAGAGACCGTTTAAGGTAATTGAAGGAATTGAATAAAGGGGAAAGTGTTAAGCTTTCCCCTTTTTCATTTCACTATGCGGTATTCCATCCTCTAGATAGGATTTGCCTGTGGGTTCAAATCCAAACTCAGCGTAAAACTGCAAGAGATAGTCTTGTGCAGAAATACAGATATTGTCTGTTTTAAAATTTTTATTAATTGCCTCTAAGCTATTGGTTATTAACTGTTTTCCAAGTCCGATTCCTCGGAAGTCTTTCGTCGTTAATACACGACCTATAGAGGCCTCTGGGTATTTTAAACCAGGGGCAAACACTCTGCAATAGGCGGCGATTGCATTATTTGATTCGGCCCATATATGCAGAGCTTTTTGATCATCAAAGTCCATATCTTGGTAGAGGCATTGTTGTTCTAGAACAAAAACCTCGGATCTGGCCGCCAAAATTCTGTACAGTTCTGCGCTCTGTAATTCTTCGAATGATTTGCAATGCCAAATAAAGTTACCCATCAAATCGAACTTTGTTTTTCACGAGCATCTGATTGGTTTGATCAATATAGGAGAGAACTTCGTCTCCTCCTATTTTTTTTTCAGCAGAGGTAATAAACATATGGGGAAGGTCTTCCCATAGTTCAAGCATTTTTGTTCTATAGACTTCCACATTTTTGTTCACATTGCCTGGCGAAAGCTTGTCAGCTTTCGTAAACACGACGGAAAAAGGAATTTGACTCTCGCCCAGCCATTGCATGAATTCTAGGTCTATTTTTTGGGGAGCATGACGTACATCCACAAGAACAAAGAGGTTCACCAAATTCACGCGGTTTAGTACATAGTTTGTAATCAATTTTTCAAAGTCTTTTCGTTTTACTTTGGAGACTTTTGCATAGCCATATCCTGGTAAGTCCGTAAGATACCACTGTTCATTGATTAAGAAATGATTGATGAGCTGTGTTTTACCCGGAGTTTGTGAGGTTTTTGCCAGATCCTTGTGATTCATCATCGCATTAATAAGCGAGGATTTTCCTACGTTGGATCTTCCGATAAAGGCGTATTCTGCACGATTCGGTTCTGGACATTCCTGCCATTTAGAGGAACTCTTTAAAAACTCTGCGTTTTTGATTATCATGATTCTCTTTATTCAAAAGTTTATAAAAAACCTCGAGGGCTTCTATTAAAAAAGGAAGCAAAAACTTCCTTTTCTAATTATTTATTTTTTAGCCATTCATATAAGAGGGCGTTGAATTCGTCTGGTTTTTCCATCATGGCTGCATGGCCACACTTGTCAATCCAAAATAGATTCGAATTCGGAATTAGTCGATCCATTTCCACGGCCACTTCTGGGGGGGTTACAGAATCTTGTTTGCCCCAGATGATACAAGTAGGGGCTTTTATTTTATGGAGTTCGTTTTCCATATTGTGTTTGATTGCACTGCGCGCAAGCATCACAGTTTTAATTCCCTTACCTCGGTCGTTTACAATAGAGAAGACTTCGTCCACCAATTCATCTGTCGCAATGTCAGGGTCGTAAAAAACCTCCTGAGCCTTTGCCTTCATGTATTCGCGGTCGCTTTTACGAGGAAAGCTATCGCCGAAGCTTCTTTCATAGAGTCCAGAACTTCCTGTTAGAACAAGATGCTTTACGAGTTCAGGTCTTGAGAGTGTAAGTATTAAGCCCACATGACCACCCATGGAGTTTCCTACGACGGTCGCAGGTTCGCCTACTTGTTCTTCAATAAATTTGGCAACGTATTTCGCGATGCTAGTCAAATTGGTGTTAAGGACGGGAAGATCGTAAATCGGCAGTTCGGGAAAGTACACTCTAAATCCTCGTGAGGAAAAGAAAGAGATGAGGCTTGTGAAATTACTCAACCCACCCATCAGACCTTGTAACAGGACGATAGGATGACCCTCGCCTTCCATAATATAGGAGAATTTTTTTTCTTTTTTGGTTTTAAATAACATATAACGCTTGATAGCTAGAGCAAAAGTACAAATTTACGAAAACATTTGACCATAAAATCAAATCGATTAAAAGTAATAAAAATGCTGTAAAGTAAATTACCCTTTTCGATAAAAAATTTCTGCAATTTCCACTTTTGCTATAAGGCCTTTTAAATCAAAGGTTTAGTTCTTGGGTTAAAAGTTATAAACATTAAGTCAAAAAGTGGGAAAAAGTGGGAGCTTTTGGAAATAATTATATAAATTTGTCCCAAATGAAGAATTTTATTGGCACATACGAATGCAAAATTGATGACAAGGGTCGTCTGAAAGTGCCTTCATCGCTGGCAAAGCAGATGGAGGGATTTGAAGGAGAGACATTTGTCATTAAACGCGCTGTGTTCCATAATTGTCTAGAAGTTTATCCTTTAACCTATTGGGATAAATTGATGGGCAAAATTAACAAATTGAATCGTTTTGTTAAAAAGAATGCCGATTTCATCCGAATGTTTACTGCAGGTGTAAAAACAGTACAACTAGATAGTGCGGGACGGATTCAAATTTCAAAAGACCTAACTGTTTTTGCAGGACTTAGAAAAGAGGTGGTTGTAACAAGTGCAGGAGAGCTTTTCGAGGTTTGGGATAAAGAGGCTTATGAGGAGGTGATTTCTACGAATCAAGAAGATTTTGCAAATCTTGCACAAGAGGTAATGGGAGATTACGGAGTAGAAGATATTGAATTAGAGTAAAATAAGGCATAAGGCCATCAAAATATGGACAAGGAATATCATAACCCAGTGCTTTTAAAGCAAAGTGTCGATGAATTAGTCACCGACCCCGATGGTGTTTATGTAGACTGCACTTTTGGAGGAGGAGGGCATTCACGTGAGATCCTTTCCCGACTTTCCTCGAAAGGAAAACTTTATAGTTTCGATCAGGATTTGGATGCGCTTGCGAATCGCATTTCGGATGATCGATTTACTCTCGTAAACCAAAATTTTCGATTTCTTGAAAACTCAATGCTTATGTATGGCGTTTCTCAGGTCACGGGTATTCTTGCTGATTTAGGCGTATCCTCTCATCAATTTGATGAGGCACAGCGAGGCTTTTCTACTCGTAGTGAGGCTCCGTTAGACATGAGAATGAATGTGATGCAAAGTCTAGATGCTAAAAAAGTAATTAATGAATACGAAGAAGAAGCTCTAGCGGATTTGTTCTACAATTATGGAGAACTAAGAGATGCAAGAAAGTTAGCGCGCGTTATCGTACACCAAAGAAAAGGAAAATCCATTGAAACTACTGCAGATCTTAAGGCTGTTTTTGCCTTTATTCCTGCTTTTAAACAGAACAAGTTCTTTGCACAAGTCTTTCAAGCCATTCGAATTGAAGTGAACCAAGAACTAGATGCATTAAGAGAAATGCTTCTCCAATCACACCGCATTTTAAAGCCAGAAGGCCGCCTTGTTATCATTTCCTATCATTCTTTGGAAGATAGACTTGTTAAACGATTTTTAAAGAATGGGAAATTTGAAGGCGAACCCGAACGTGACGTTTATGGGAATTATGAAAAAGCGTTTGAACTATTGAAAAATAAGGCTTCTGTGCCTTCGCAGGATGAAATTGAATCCAACTCAAGAGCGCGAAGTGCTAAGATGCGCACAGGGATTAAATTATAAACAAAAAGGTCAGTTTTTTTCTGACATGAAAGTATAAAATGGCAAAAAAGCGCGCATATCAGTCCAAGAAAAAATTAACCTTTATTGATATTATTAAAGGTAATTTTCTCAATAGAGACGAGATTAAAGCGCATTATAAATATTTTTTGTTGCTCTTCTTTCTTATGATCAGTATGATTTATAGCAACCATCTTGTAAATCAGAAAATTGAGAAAGTAAATGCATTAAAGGAAGCGAGTGAGGAATACAAATCACGAAATGCTTATGCACAGAGCAGACTTATTAAAGTAAAGATGGAATCAGAATTAGGAAAGGAAATGATAACGGACTCTTTAATGACCTTAGAGAGTCATCCACATAAATTACTAATAAAACTCGACTCGATCCATGCAGCGAAATAGTGAGTACGACATTAAACGAAAACGAACCTTACGGTGGGGATATTTCTTCGCCCTAGTTGCTATTGGTACGTTTGTCGTTTTTCTCGCGAGGATTATTGTTCTGCAAAATACCAATGTGGAGGAGATTAAAGAAGATTATATTAGTAAAAACTATCGAGAAGCAGTCTTAAAAGCAGCTCGTGGTAATCTCTATGCGGCCGACGGATCCATTCTTGCCACGACTGTTATGCGTTACGACATTTATCTTGATTTTAAAGTGATCAGAGATACGGCCTACACCAATAATATTGGACCTTTAACGGATTCCCTAAGCTTAATGTTTGGAAAGCCCAGAACGTATTTTCGTCAAAAATTCGATACCCAGCGTAAGAAAGAAAACCAATATTTCAGTCTTGTGAAAGGATTAGATTTCGATGAGTATGATCGGATTCGCAAATTCCCACTTTTTAACAAAGGGAAAAACCGTGGGGGCTTTATTGTGGATCGAAATTACCGTCGTGAACTTGCTACATCCGAAATTGGTGCGGGGACGATTGGAATGGATAATGGAAAGTATCAGTCTGGACTAGAGGGAGCTTTTTCGAAGTTCCTAAGTGGAAAGGATGGTAAGCGTTTAGAGCAACGAATTAATTCTTCTCAGTGGAAACCTATCGATTATTGGAAAGTGCAGGAGCCCATTGATGGACAAGACGTGTATACCACGCTAGATCTTCGCATTCAGGACATTGCAAATTCCGCACTTGAAAAGCAGTTAATTGAATTTGATGCAGATCACGGAAGTGTGATTGTCATGGAAGTAAAAACAGGGAAAGTTCGAGCTATGGTGAATTTACGCCGTACGGAACCTGGAGTTTATGTAGATGCATATAATTATGCGCTGAAAGATGCAACGGAGCCTGGTTCCACTTTTAAAACGGTTTCTCTCTTAGCCGCAATGGACGATGGGTTTATTAACGAAGAAACGACGGTCGATGTAGGCAATGGCTCATGGTCCTATGCAGGACAACGCATCACTGACGATCATGGCGGGGGAGTATATGATATAAGTGAAGTGCTTGCCAAATCAAGTAACGTCGGTTCAGCTAAACTTATAACTAAGTTTTATGGAGACAATCCTGAAGTATTCCTTGACCATTTACGACGTTGGAAACTTTTTGAAAAAATGGACATTGAGCTGCCAGGTATTACCAAACCGTTTATACAAACGCCACAAAGTGATCGTTGGAGCAAAGGTGCCTTAGCTTCGATTTCGTTTGGTTATGCCGTTCGTTTAAATACGCTCCAACTTGCCACTTTTTATAATGGTATTGCCAACGGAGGCAAAATGGTAAAACCGCTTTTTATTGACAAAGTGATGAAAGACGGACATGTTTACTTTGAAGCGCAACCTGAGGTTATGGTAAATAAGATGGCCTCACAAAAAGCCATAAAAATGATGACCTCTGCCTTAACGAAAGCTGTTGTAAAAGGAACCGCGCGAAGCATCTTTACTCCTAATCTAAGTATGGCGGGGAAAACGGGAACGGCAAGATTCGAATATTGGAAACCTGGACCAAGTAAATACCAAGCCTCTTTTGGAGGGTTTTACCCAGCAGACAATCCCAAGTATACTTGCTTCGTTGTTGTGAATCAACCTGATAAGTCGAAAAGTTATTACGGTAGTACCGTTGCCGCTCCTGTATTTAAAGAAATTGCAGGAAAAACCTTTCTTAAAACGCCACAAAACATTGAGAAGGAACTCCTTGTAGATAAGAAAGTAGACTTAAGCAAATTAACGCGTGTCGAGCCCAAGGTGACTGTTCGCGGAGGTGTAATGCCAAGCGTTGTAGGATTAATTGGAAAAAATGTGATACCTGCACTAGAAAACCAAGGGTATCGAGTGGATTATAAAGGTGTAGGCCGAATTAAGGAGCAATTTCCTTTGGAAGGAAGAGCCATTAACAAAGACCAAAGAATTTATTTGACGCTTCAAAATTAGAGTAGAATGACCATGACTTTACAAAATTTATTAAATGGTATTTCCGTTTTAGACCTTAAAGGATCCACTTCCTTTGAGGTAGAAAGTCTTGGATTTGATAGCCGAAGTGTCGGTCCAAACTCGGTTTATGTGGCTGTAAAAGGACATGCAATGGACGGTCATTCCTTCATTGATCAGGCTATTTATGAAGGTGCAAAAGCAGTTGTGTGCGAAGCGATTCCAGAGAAAGTCGATGAGTCTGTATGTTACATACTCGTAAAAGATAGCGCCGAAGCACTTGCCCTTTTGGCCTCGAATTTTTATGGGAATCCCTCTTCAAAGTTAACGCTTGTGGGCGTCACGGGCACGAATGGAAAAACCTCGGTTGCTACTTTACTACATGATGTGTTTTCTCAAATGCAGTACCAATGCATACTACTTTCTACCGTGGAGAACAGGATTGGAAATCAGGTGATCAAGGCCACCCATACTACTCCAGATGTGATAACCGTTAATCGAATGCTTGCCCAAGCGGTGGAGGAAGGTTGTGAGTTTGGCTTTATGGAGGTCAGTTCCCATGGAATTGATCAAAAGAGGACTTTTGGGCTAGATTATAAAATAGCCGCCTTTACCAACATCACCCATGATCATTTGGATTATCATAAAACGTTTGCAAACTACATAAGGGCCAAGCAAAAGCTTTTTGATAGGCTCTCATCAAATTCTGTTGCCCTATACAATGCGGACGATAAGAACGGGACGATCATGGTTCAGAATACAAAAGCAAAAAGAGCTTCTTTTGGACTTAAAAATATAGCGGATTACCAAGCAAAGATTTTAGAAGCGGACTTTAATGGAATGCTCTTATCGGTAGAAGGAAAAGAAGTGTGGACCACACTTACGGGTAAATTTAATGCGTCAAACCTATTGCTCGTTTATAGTATCGCAGCGGAATTGGGTCTAGACAAAGACACAATTCTTCAGGCAATTTCCTCCCTTAAAAGAGTCAATGGACGTTTTGAAACCCTAAGATCTCCGCACGGAATTTACTTTGTAGTGGATTACGCTCATACTCCCGATGCCTTAGAAAATGTTCTTGTAAGCATCAATGAAATTCGTACGAAAAATGAAAGACTCATTACCGTGTTTGGATGTGGTGGAGATAGAGACAAAACGAAGCGACCTGAAATGGGCAAGATTGCAACCCAGAATTCGACTCTTGCCATTCTTACCTCAGACAATCCACGAACAGAGGATCCAGAACTCATTCTAAAAGATATTGAAGCAGGGATTGAGCCGCAAAATTATAGTAAGTACACGGTCATTCAAGATCGTAAACAAGCCATAAAGATGGCGATAAAATTTGCCGAACCAGGAGACATCGTTCTTGTGGCAGGTAAAGGACATGAAACGTATCAAGATGTTTTAGGAGTGAAACATCATTTTGACGACAAAGAAGTGATTTCAGAGTTAATTAAAATTATGGATAAATAAATAAGGCGCATGTTATACTATTTGTACGAATATCTTACCGCCAGCGGAATTCATATTCCGGGACTAAATCTACTGAAATACATTTCATTTCGGGCTTCGATTTCTGTGCTCACCTCGCTATTTATTGCTTTGGTTTTTGGGAAAAAGATCATCAATTTTCTTCGTCGTCGGCAGATGGGAGAATTAGTTCGAGACCTAGGCTTAGAAGGACAGAAGCAAAAAGAAGGAACTCCAACGATGGGGGGATTAATTATTATTGTAGCCACGGTGATTCCTGTACTACTATTCACGCAGATTTTCAACGTTTACATTCTACTACTGTTAATTTCAGTGGTCTGGATGGGAGCCATCGGTTTTGTAGATGATTATTTGAAAAAGATTAAAAAGAACAAGGACGGACTCAGTGGAAAATTCAAAGTCATTGGGCAAGTGGGATTGGGTCTAATTGTAGGAGTGACTATGTTCTTTCACCCAGATGTGACCGTCAAACGCAAATATGCCGATGCGCAAATCATCAACCGTAACGATGTAGAGCAGAATTTTATGCCTACAGAGAAATCCACCGTATCCACGGTTCCTTTCGTAAAGAATAATGAGTTTGATTACACCGGAATTCTATTTTGGATGGACGATGCAGACGCCGAAAAATGGGCATGGCTTGTCTTTATTCCCATTGTGATATTTATTGTTACTGCCGTATCGAACGGAGCCAATATAACCGACGGAATTGACGGGCTTGCCGCTGGTACAAGCGCCGTGATCTTATTAACGCTTGCTTTTTTAGCGTATTTGTCGGGGAATATCATTTTTGCAGACTATTTGAATATCATGTTCTTACCTAATATGGGAGAAGCCACGATTTTTGCCATAGCTATGGTTGGAGCTGTGATTGGTTTTTTCTGGTATAACACCTATCCCGCGCAAGTATTTATGGGAGATACCGGTAGTTTGATGATTGGAGGTGTGATCGCCGTACTTGCAGTGATCTTGAGAAAGGAGCTTCTAATTCCTGTCCTATGTGGAATTTTCGTAATTGAGAATCTGTCCGTGGTCTTGCAAGTGTCGGTCTTTAAATACCGAAAAAGAAAATATGGGCTGGAATACGCCCAAAACAATCGATTCTTTAAAATGAGTCCTTTGCATCACCACTACCAGAAAAGTGGATACCATGAAAGTAAGATTGTGAATCGAATGATTATCATTGGGGTTATTTTAGCCATTATATGTTTAATCACACTTAAAATTAGATAGTAAGATGAGAGTTGTAGTTTTAGGAGGAGGAGAAAGCGGTTTCGGAGCTGCGTATTTAGCCAAGAAAAAAGGGCTGGAAGTATTTCTTTCAGACCAGGGTGAAATACGGGAAAACTATAAGAAGCTTTTGATTGAAAATGAGATTGAGTTCGAGGAAGGGCAACATACGGAGGAAAAGATCTTAAATGCGGATTGGATTGTAAAAAGCCCAGGTATACCTAAGAAAGCAGAGATTGTTTTCAAAGTAAACCAAAAAGGAATTCGCCTATCTTCAGAGATCGAATTTGCATCGGAGTACACCCAGGCAAAAATAATAGCCATCACAGGTAGCAATGGCAAGACGACCACCACTTCGTTAGTTTATCATATTCTTAAGAATGATGATTTTAATGTAGGACTTGGAGGAAATATAGGCACAAGTTTTGCGCGCCAAGTGGCGGATGAAAATTATGATTATTATGTGCTAGAGGTCAGTTCATTCCAGTTAGATGATATTCAAAATTTTAGGCCTTATATTTCTCTATTACTCAACCTTTCAAAAGACCACCTGGATCAGTACAATTACAATTATGAAGAGTACGCCCTGGCCAAATTCAGAATTACAGAAAACCAACAAAACGACAACTTTTTCATTTACAATAGGGACGATGAAATGAGTCTAAACCTTTTGGAGAAATTGTCTGTAAGAGCCAAAATGCTTCCTTTTTCGATGAAAGAAGTCTTGTCAGAGGGTGCCTATGCGCAGGGAGATAAGTTAGTGGTAAAATTCCAAGATGAATTTTCAATTAAAGTGGAGGATTTATCCCTGATGGGAAATCACAATGTCGCCAATAGTCTTGCGGCTTCCCTTGCGGGGAAAGTACTTAATATCAGCAATGAAAGTATACGCAATTCCTTAATGACCTTTCAAGCGGTAGAACATAGACTTGAAGAGGTCACTATTCAAAACGGTGTGCGTTATATTAACGACTCCAAAGCGACCAATGTGAATGCGACTTATTATGCCTTGGAAAGCATGAAGGATCCTACGATTTGGATTGTAGGGGGTACAGACAAAGGAAATGATTATACAGAGATTGAGAAACTGGTAAAGCAAAAAGTAAAGGCGGTTGTTTGCATGGGATTAGACAACCAGAAAATCATTGATTTTTTTAAAGATAAAATGGAGTTCATCTACGATACCTCCAGTATGAAACAAGCAATGGCCATCTGCAAGTCACTTGCAGAGCCTGGAGATACTGTACTACTCTCGCCTTGCTGTGCGAGCTACGATTTGTTCAATAACTATCAGGATCGAGGCAATCAATTTAAAGAAGAAGCATTGAAAACAGATAACGAGTAAAAAAATGCACGAGCCAGAAATTGAAAACAAATTTGAATATCTAAAGGGTGATAAAGTTCTTTGGATTGTGATTATTTTGATTTCAGCCTTTTCGATTTTCCCCGTGTATTCCGCAAGTTCAAACTTGGAATACATTGTAAACTCAGGGACGACGACGAGTCATTTGACGCGTCATGTACTCTTTGTGCTCGGAGGGCTTGCGCTAATGAGAGCTGTAGGACTTTTCAAATATGAACATATTGGAAAGTTAAGTGCATTTTTACTCGGCATTATGGTGATACTTTTGATTTTCACCATTTTAAGTGGAAATACCATTGATGGAGCCAGTGCTGCCAGGTGGCTTAAGATTCCAGGAACATCGCTTTCGTTTCAGCCTTCGTCCATAGCTTATTTAATGTTAATCATATACTTATGTCGCTACTTGACGAAAAAGATTCATCGTGATCGTCGTTGGTATGAGAACGTATTCTATATATTTGGACCCATTTTACTTGTTTTTTTACTTGTAGCAAGAGACAATGGTTCCACAGCCCTAATGATTCTAATGGTATCTATTGGTGTACTTGTGATCGGACAACTGCATTGGAAATACATTGCTGGATTTATCTCCTCCTCCGTGATTCTAGGGATACTGTTTATTTTGGTGGCCCTAAACACCAATTTAATGGGAGGCAATAGGGTGCATACCTGGATGAGTAGAATTGAAACTTTCACCTCCTCAAAGGCGGATGTCGAAATGGACACCGAAGAGATGAAAACCAAGAATTACCAGGTCATGCAAGCCAAAGCGGCAATCGTCCATGGAGGTCTGACTGGAATGGGTCCTGGTAAAAGTGCACTAAAGCAGATGCTTCCGCAAAGTGCTTCCGATTTCATATTTGCCATTATTGTGGAAGAATATGGATTTATGGGTGCTACAGCGCTCATAATCCTTTATCTCATTATGATTATTCGAATTGTGATGATCGCCAGTAAAATGCCTGCGTTTTTTGGTTCTTTATTGGTGCTATCGATGGGGCTAATGATCTTTGTGCAACTGAGTGTTAATATCGCTGTAGCCATAAATTTGATTCCTGTGACTGGGCAACCTTTGCCCCTCATAAGTTATGGAGGAACCTCAATGTTAGTGACTTATTTGCAATTAGGGCTGGTCTTAAATGTAAGTGCCCGAATTCAGGTGTATGACGAAGAGGGGATTGGAAAGAAACAAAGTGTGGAAGAAATCAATGACATTGCATAGAATGGAAAAAAAATTGAAAGTCATATTAAGCGGTGGTGGAACAGGAGGGCATATCTTTCCTGCAATCGCAATTGCAGAGGAAATCAAAAAACGTTTTCCTCAGGCTGAATTTTTGTTCTTTGGTGCCAATGGGAAAATGGAAATGGAGAAAGTGCCTCAACTTGGATATCGGATTGAAGGGCTTGACATTGTGGGCTTTAATCGAGGCAATTTACTCTCCAATCTTAAACTTCCATTCAAGCTTTTTTCAAGTATTGAAAAAGCAAAATCAATTGTAAAAGAGTTTAAACCAGATTTCGCTGTAGGAACTGGTGGGTTTGCTAGTGGACCAGCGCTCTATGCCGCGACAAGGCTTGGGGTTCCCACTTTCATTCAAGAACAAAATGCGCACGCAGGAGTCACAAATAAGATCCTTAGCAAAAGTGCTTCTCTTATTTTTACAGCCTACCCAAATGTGAAGGGTTTTCCTCAGGAAAAAACGGAGTTTTACGGCAATCCAATTCGTGAGCGTATTTTAAGTGGACTGGAAGAACGTAGCCTCGCTAAACAGAAATTTGGTTTAGATCCAAACAAGCTTACCCTCTTATCTGTGGGAGGCTCGCTAGGTTCCCATACGATGAACCAGGCTTGGCTTGAAAACCTTCCGAAGCTACTGGATAAAGATTATCAATTGATTTGGCAAACAGGTAAATCGGAATTTAGAACGATTGAGAGCCAAACCAAACACTATACCTCTCGAAACTTACAAGTTTTGGAGTTTATCAAAGGAATGGAAGTAGCCTACTCAGCAGCGGATATAATTGTCTCCAGAGCAGGGGCGATTGCAATTTCGGAGCTCGCTGTGGTGGGGAAACCGATGATTTTAATTCCATTCCCTTTTGCGGCGGAAGATCATCAAACTGCGAATGCACAAAGACTAGTAGAGAAAAAAGCAGCCCTCATGGTAAAGGACAGTGAGATGAAAGAAAAGTTTTGGCCCACCTTGCGCAGTCTTTGTGAAAATGAGGAGGTAAGAAAAGAAATGAGTGAAAATTTGGAGTTTTTTGCAAAGAGAACGGCAGCAAAAGATATTGTAGATTCAATTTTGACTAAGATAAATAGAGCATAAAATGAAATTAACTGAGAAATATAACGTCGTCTATTTTGTAGGCATTGGAGGCATTGGAATGAGTGCCTTGGCTCGGTATTTCAAAGCTTCAAATGTTCGAGTTTTAGGCTACGATAAGACCTCCACAGTGCTTACAGGAAAACTAGAAGAAGAAGGTATGGAAATTACATTCGAAGATGAAATTTCTGCTGCCATACAGGCACTTGACAAAGAGTCAACTCTGGTTATTTATACGCCCGCAATTAAATCTTTACAAATCTTAGACTACTTTGAAAAAAGTGGATTTGTAGTGATCAAGCGAGCAAAAGCGCTCGGTTTAATAACAAAGGCTACGGAATCGCTCGCCATTGCAGGAACCCATGGGAAAACGACCACCTCCACGCTAGTGGCTCATTTGTGTAAAGAGGCAGATTTGCCTTTCTCATGTTTCCTTGGGGGGATCTCAGAGAACTTTAAGTCTAATTTTTATTACAATGGAGATCAAATTAGTGTGGTGGAAGCTGACGAATTTGACCGTAGTTTTCTAAGTCTCTCGCCAGATTGGGCTATTATCACTTCCAACGATGCAGATCATTTGGATATCTATGGAGACCGAAAAGCCATGGAGCAGGGATTTTGTGAATTTGCAAAACTGCTTGCTAACGATAAGCAGTTGTTTGTACGAAAAGGAGTAGAAATTGATCGCGACTGTCTTCGATATGCAGTAAACGAAAAGGCAGATTTTTATTCCGATGATTTGAGGATCAAGGAGGGATTAATGCACTTCGATTTTCATCATAAGGAGCAGTCCTGGAGCTTTTCTTGGAGTATTCCAGGCACACATAATGTAGAAAATGCCACGGCAGCAATCGCTCTTTTGTCCAGTATGGGTGTCGATATGGAAGTGTTACAAAGAGGACTTCTAAGTTTTAAAGGAATTAAAAGACGATATACATTAACTCATTTTGCCTCTGGAAAACATTATATAGATGATTATGCGCATCACCCGACGGAGCTCAATGCGGTACTAAGTTCGATTCGGACTTTTTATCCGGATAAGAAACTACTTGTTGTGTTTCAGCCCCATTTGTATAGCAGAACCCGAGATTTTGAATTTGAATTTGCAAAGAGCTTAGAAAACAGTGATTCTTTAATCGTACTAGATATTTATCCGGCCAGGGAAAAAGCGGAAGATTTTCCAGGGGTTAGCTCAAAAACTTTATTAGATAAAATTCCGCATTTGGATAAACAAAATTGTTCGTTAGAAGAAGCATTAGAAATTATAAAAACCAAGGAATTTGATATTCTGGTCACCGTGGGAGCTGGTAATATTGACCGATTGTTTGATCCCATTACCAAATGGATGGCATTAGAGAATCCAGCGAATACCTAATGAAGTAGTAGATATGAAGAATAAGTGGAGAATTTTAAAGATATTTTGTACAGTCGTCCTTTTTGGATTTCTGCTTAGTTTTTCTTTGAAACGATTCGCAGAAGCACCCATGAATAAGATATCTGTGAACCTAATTGAAACGCCAAATAAAGCAAAAGTCTACTTTATAGACGAGAAGAATGTAAAGGACTTCATAAAAAAAGAAAACCCAAAGCGAGTAGTGGGTGAAATTGATATACCTGAGCTAGAGAAGCAGATTAACTTTTTCCCCTCTGTGGATAGCGCCAATGTGTATCTAAATTTAAATGGAAACCTCAATATAGACATCGTGCAGCGAGTACCTGCATTTCGAATGCAAAAGCAGAATCAAGATTTTTATGTGGATACAAAAGGCGAAGAGTTTCCGATTTCAAAGATTTATTCGCACCCTGTACTTTTGGTTGCAGGCGATGTAAAACGATCAGAGTATAAAGACGTTGTTAGGCTAATTGAACTAATAAAACATGATTCCTTTGCGAAGAATTATTTCATCGGAATTCAAAAGCTAAAAGGTAGTTATTATCTATTAACAAGTGAAGGGAACTTTGAAGTTGAAATAGGAGATTTAGATAATTTGGAACTCAAACTAAAAGGCTTCAAGTCTTTTGTTGAAAAATTTTTAGTGTACCAAGACCAAGCGAAATACAACAAAATTTCGGTGAGGTACGACAATCAGATAGTAACTAGTTTAAATCCGCATTATAAGCCAAATGATAGCATTCTAAAAGCAAGAATGAAAGAGTTCGAGAAAGCCCCAGAGATTGCTCGAAAAAAAGCTTTAGCAGAAGCAGGATTACGAAATGCACAAAGACAGAATTAAAATCAAATCAGCATAGAAATGAAAAATCAAGAGTATTCAGTAGGATTAGACATTGGGACCACCAAAATCGTGGCCATTGTCGGTCGTCGAAATACCCATGGGAAAATCGAGGTCCTAGGGGTAGGCAAGGCCAAAAGTCTTGGAGTGCATAAGGGAATTGTGAACAATATTTCTCAGACGATTAGCTCAATTAAAACCGCGATTGAAGAAGCGCAACGAAGTTCCGGTGTGGCTATTCATAAAGTCACGGTTGGTATTGCAGGCAAGCACATTCGCTCTTTACAGCACTCGGACTATATCATGCGAGAGCATCCCGACAAATACATCACCGAGGAAGATATCGAAGTGCTAAAGGAGCAAGTGAAAAAGCTTGTAATGCTTCCAGGTGAAGAAATTATCCATGTTCTACCTCAAGAATACAAGGTAGATTCGGAGGGCGAAATTCAGGAGCCGATTGGAATGCATGGGAAACGGCTTGAAGCTAATTTTCACGTGGTTGTAGGGCAAATGGGAAGCATTCGCAATATCGCCCGATGCGTACGAGAAGCAGGACTTGAAATGGAAGCCCTGACCCTTGAGCCGCTCGCATCCTCAGAAGCCGTACTTACCAAGGAGGAAAAAGAAGCAGGTGTGGCCATAGTAGACATAGGAGGAGGTACTACCGACATTGCGATTTTCAAAGACAATATTATCCGCCATACTTGTGTGATCCCTTACGGAGGCGGAATCATTACTGACGATATTAAAGAAGGATGCTCTATTATTGAGAAGCATGCAGAGCAGCTGAAAGTGAAATTCGGTTCTGCGGTACCTGATATGGAAAAGGATACAACCTTTGTCACCATTCCAGGACTCCACGGTCGAGCAGACAAAGAAATTTCTTTAAAGACATTAGCACAAGTTATTAATGCTCGTGTAGAGGAAATTCTAGAAATGGTGAACACGGAACTCAAAGCGTATGGTGCATTTGAGCAGAAGAAAAAACTAATTGCAGGAATTGTTCTTACAGGTGGTGGATCCAACCTCAAGCATATTAGACAGCTTACCAATTATACGACAGGATTTGACTCCCGTCTTGGTTGTGCGAACGAGTACGTCTCAAATGATAAAAATCAATTTTTGAAAGGACCTGAGTATGCGACGGCTATTGGACTCCTTATGGAGAGTTTGAAAATTAGAGACAAAAAGAATTATACTGAAAAGGATTCAGAACCACAAGAGGAGTTAAGCGCAAACGAGTCTCATAGGGAGAGTCAATCGCCTAACACAGAAGTAGATTCTTTAGACTCAGCTGAAGCAGAGCAGTCTAATGATTCGGTGCAGAAAAAGCGCCGAGGACTTACGCTTGGACAAAAGATTATGGAAAGCGTAAAGAAATTTTTTGAAGAAGTAGAATAAAAAAAGACAACAGATATGGAAAATTTAAGCACACAAGGATTTTCATTTGATTTACCGAAAGGGAATTCTTCGATCATAAAAGTAATTGGCGTTGGAGGCGGCGGAAACAATGCCTTAAAGCACATGTACGAAACCGGTATTCATGGGGTAGATTTTGTGATTTGCAACACGGATTCTCAAACCCTAGATAACAACCCCGTAGCGAACAAAGTTCAATTAGGTATTTCAACAACCGAAGGACTTGGCGCGGGTGCAGATCCAGAAGTTGGAGAAAAAGCGGCAATTGAAAGTATTGACGAAATTAAAGCTTCCTTAGGTCAAAATACCAAGATGGTATTTATTACGGCAGGAATGGGAGGCGGTACGGGTACAGGTGCTGCACCTGTCATCGCCAAAGTAGCAAAAGAAATGGGGATCTTAACCATTGGAATTGTTACGGTTCCGTTCAGTTTTGAAGGAAAGCGTCGTTTAGAACAAGCGGAGATCGGACTTGACAAATTGAGAAATAACGTGGATTCCCTTATTGTGATTAACAACGATAAACTAAGACAACAATTTGGAGATTTAGGATTTAAGCAAGGGTTCGCAAAGGCCGATGAGGTATTAACCAATGCGGCTAAAGGAATGGCGGAAGTAATCACGGGTTACTTTGATGTCAACATCGACTTTAGAGATGCGAAGTCAGTGCTTCAAAATTCAGGCACAGCACTAATGTCAACCGGTAGAGCTCAAGGTGATAACAAGGCAGAAGAAGCGGTCAAAATTGCGTTAGACTCACCTTTACTAAATGACAATAAGATTACGGGTGCTAAAAATGTATTGCTACTCATTCGCAGTGGTGAACAAGAAGTCACGATGGATGAAATCGGTGTGATTATGGATCACATTCAAAAAGAAGCGGGTCACACAGCCGATATTATCTTTGGGGTAGGAACCGATGAAGAATTGGGAGACTCTGTAAGTGTTCTTGTCATTGCAACTGGATTTGCGAAAGACAATCGAAAGTACGATGGACCGACAGAAACCATAAAAATTGCACTGGATGATCCTAAGAATGAGCTGATTTCGAAGGAGTCACCCTTCAAAACCAAAGCTGAGAGAGACTCTATTTCAGAGCCTGCGAAAAAGAACCTTTTTCGGCTAGATGATGAGGAGGATGCAGGTATTCAATTTCGGGCCGTAACCCCTGGTAAGAGACCTCAAAGTGCCGCTCCAATTTCTAAAATGGACTCTGAGATTCAAGTTGACACCTACGGCGAAGATTCTTTCGAACCGCAGGGGCATCAATATGGAGACGAGTCGAACGATGTTGAGCAAAGAGAGTTCGATTTATTTAGTTATAATGGTGAGGAGAATGATCTTGAACCGCAGTCTTTTAGCTTTGAAGTAGAAGAACCTGTGGATAAAAAAGGACCTATTAAAGCCGAAAAGGAAACCTTCGAATTTGAACCTGAGTTCGACGAGCAAGAGGAAATTGAGTTTCAAGTAGAATCCAAAGAACTTCCGGAAGAAAAACAAGAAATAGTAGCAGAGCAAAGCAAGGCGCAGCCTGCAAAAGAGCTCGAAGAAAAACCAGTAGAAACTAGTTCAAGCGAAGAGTTTACGTTTATTGCGAAACCTACCAATATGGAAAAGGTGAATGAACGAAGAAACAAGCTGAAAGAATTCAATTCTCGTTACCAAAACTTTACAGAGAACGATGATTTTGAAACCATTCCGGCCTTTAGAAGAAAGAATATTTCTATAGGGGCGCAAAATGCTTCGGACCAAACAATTAATACGTTTCTCTCCGAAAGCGAAGGAAAGACTCAGCTAAGAGAAAACCGTTTTTTAAATAAGGACGTGGATTAAAACGAGGGATATTTTACCTTCTATCAAATTTTAACCAAAACCAAAAACAATGAGTTTAGAACTTGTCATTAACGAGGCGATTAAAGCCGCAATGAAAGATAAAGACAAAGTTGCGCTCGATTCTTTGCGCGCAGTGAAATCACAAATCATGCTTTTAAAAACGGAAGCCAAAGGAGCTGAGGTGAGTAGTGAGCAGGAAATCGCGATCCTTCAGCGGATGATTAAGCAACGTAAAGATTCGTTTGAGCAGTTCACGGCACAAAACCGTACCGATTTGGCCGAAGTAGAACAAGCGCAAATGAAAGTGATTGAAGCCTTTCTTCCTGAGCAGCTTTCTGAAGAGGATTTAGAAGTTGCCATCCGTGCTATTATAGCCGAAGTGGGGGCAGAATCAATAAAAGACCTAGGAAAAGTAATGGGCAAAGCCTCTACAGACCTAGCCGGTCAATCGGACGGAAAAAGTATTTCCCAGATGGCCAAAAAGCTACTTTCGTAGCCAAAGTACACAAGTAGGTGTACTCTTTATTAGGATATTCAACCTTTGCATATCGATTTGATTTGAAGTCTCGAACCCCAGGTTCGAGGCTTTTTTTATTTGGACAATTTGTCCAGTTTACAAGATTGGAATAGTTTTGATAACTTTTAGAGTAACAAAAACTAAATAATATTCTTTAACTTTGAATAGAATTTTTAACTATAAATAAAATCGATATGTATCCAGAAGAATTAGTAATGCCAATGAAGGCGGAGCTTACTGATAAAGGTTTTGAAGACCTTACAACAGCAGAAAAAGTAACGGAGGCTCTAAAGAAAGAAGGGACAACCCTTGTCATGGTGAACTCCGTATGTGGATGTGCAGCAGGAGCGGCAAGACCGGGTGTAGTAGAATCTCTTTCAGGTGAAAAGAAACCAGATCATTTAGTGACTGTGTTTGCAGGATTTGATAATGAGGCAGTGGCAGAAGCAAGAAGACATTTTGCGCCATTCCCACCGAGTTCTCCAAGTGTTGCACTATTTAAAGACGGTGAGCTTGTGCACATGTTAGAAAGACACCATATTGAAGGGAACCCTGCAGGAGCTATCGCTGCAAATCTTCAAGCGGCTTATGACGAGTACTGCTAGGAAGTAAAATACCTAAGAAAAATAGACCGGCAAGATTAAATCTCGCCGGTTTTGTTTTGATTTAATTCGCCAAGTCTTTGCATAACGACTAGCGAAAATATTTTGCTTTCCTCAAGCCATATTTGGTAAAAGTTTTTTGCCTTCTGGGCCAAATCTCCACTTGGTTCTATTCTATTCTGAAGAAAGAAGAAGTGACCCAGTACTTCATAATAGCCGATTTGGTGCGATTCAGGTTTACTCTGAATCTCCGAAAGTATCTCTTTGAAGGGTTTTTCACTAAGCTCTTTTTTTGAGCATTTAAACACATTTCGGATTTGAGTTTCAATGGCCAATTCTTCCTCTTGCGGAATTCCTTCGTTGTTTCCTAGCAGTAGTCTAGAGAGCGCTTCGCTTAACTGCTGAACCATTCGCAGTATGTAATCTTTATCGTGTATCATACGTTTTATCCAAAGAATAAATAGGCTAGTGAAATAGCAGTTACAATCCCGACTAGGTCTGCAAGGAGCATGGCTCCCACGGTATAGCGAACATTTCGAATACCTACTGCTCCAAAGTAGACGGCAATCACATAAAATGTAGTATCTGAACTGCCCTGTAAAACTCCTGCAAGTCTGGATGCAAAACTATCGGGACCAAATGTAGCCATGGTGTCTACCATCATTCCACGTGCTCCGGATCCAGAAAGAGGTTTTATTAGTGCGGTAGGAAGTCCGTCAATAAAGCGCGTGTCTAGGGCTGCGTAGTTCGCCGCCCATTTCATTCCATCAATAATGATTTCGAAAACACCTGAAGTTCGCAGTAGAGAAATGGCGATCAACATTCCTACGAGGTAGGGGATGATTTTCACACAGGTCCAAAATCCCTCCTTTGCTCCTTCGATAAAAGCAGCGAAGATGTCAATTTTTTTGTAGAGTCCACCAAGAACGATCGCAAAGAAAATAAAGAGAATTAGACCGTTACTTAAGACTGCGCTAAAGACTCCCAATTCATCTTTGTTTAATTGGACCAAATACACAACCAAGAGTGCAATTAATGCTGAAATTCCTCCCACATACATAAGGATAATGGGCTGGAACATGTTAATTTTTTGTTTGATGGAAACAATGGTCATCGCTGCCAAAGTGGCTGCAAAGGTTGCAATTAGACAAGGCAAAAATATATCGGTCGGGTTCGCGGCGTCCATTGAAGCACGAATTGCAATGATGGACACTGGAATTAAGGTAAGTCCACTTGCGTGCAAACATAAAAACATGATTTGGGCGTTGCTCGCTTTGTCTGTCGAAGGATTTAGAGTCTGTAAACTTTCCATCGCTTTAAGTCCAAAAGGGGTAGCTGCATTGTCAAGTCCCAGGAGATTCGCACTGAAATTTAGCATCATATGACCAAAAGAGGGATGATTCTTGGGGATTTCGGGGAATAGCTTTGAAAAGAAAGGTTGTATTAAACGAGATAGCAAGTTGATTCCTCCGGCTTTTTCCGCTATACTCATAAATCCCATAAAAAGGGTCATAATTCCGATAAGTCCGATACAAATGGTGACGGCGGTTTCCGAGGTGCCAATAACACCGTCTGTGGCCTGAACACGGTAAACTTGTACTTCGTTCGATTGACCACTTACTTTGTATCCGATATGCTCTTGTTCAAAAGTTTGATTTGAGGTGAGTTGAGCTTGAATCTCAGGACTTAGTTCTTGTAAAGGCAAACTAGAGATTTGTACGGTATCTCCTCCTTTACCCACCACCATGTCATTGTAGATTGCTTTGTAATTAGGCGAAAAAAGATACTTAATGCTAGCCACAAGGATAGCCACGATAATAAAGGCGGACCAGATTTTACTTAAAACCATTTAGTTTCGATTTGGTTGTTTTTAAAATTGTATTCCCTAAGAATTAGATGAAACGATTCGGGGGGGATCTTATTTTTAATTTTACAATATTCTAGCAATCGGATATTGGCGATACGCAGCCTCAAAGTAAGGCGAATGTTCATAAATCCAATTGAGCTGCATCGCGGCACTTTTTCTCATCTCGGGGTTAATCTTTTTTTCCAATTCAAATACTGTTTGAAGAGCTTTGTTTTCTTTAAGTAGTTGCGCAGCTGTATCTTCAAATACATAATCGGAAAAATGCTCCTTACGCATTAAGATACTATCAAAGAAGTTCCAGTTAAAAAAGCTATCCACGGCCGAAGGCTCCAAGGTTTCAAGTAGGTATTTTACACCCGGCTGATTTGTAGAAATCAAAAAATCTCCTTTCTTAAAACGAATTTGTTTTGTACTCGCTTTGGTTTGCGTGTTGTAGTGGTTGTAATGACCCTCGTATGGGTTTTTCGCGGTTTGATAATCGCTTATTTCGTATAGTTCAACCACGAATGTACTGTCTTTGTCCAAAGGAGTCATCTCAATACGATTTCGCTCCAAATGTTCAATTACAGGCCACTGTGATTTTGGAACGATATAATACCTAGGAATTTGAATATCTTTCGTTGATTTATAGGTATTATAGAATTTGATATTTTTTGTAAAAGGATTTGTTCGGTCATAAAACAGTCGAGGCAAACCTGAAACTTCACTTTTAATTTTGCTAGCTTCATATCCTTTGAATTCAATGGATTCTACTTTCGAACGATCGATTTCCCATCCAAGCGTATAAGTGGATCCAGGCTTATATTGTTTTAGATTCTCAAGTCTTTTTTCTTTGATAGTTTTGTAATGTTTGTCTGTGTAATTAATGTAAGAAAGCATATTTTCATACGTGACTTTTACGCGATCCGCGTAAGGCTTTAGCATATGGGTTTCGGGCACCGTTCCAATGGTGTTGAAAAGAGTGGTATAGCCCGTCGCGTAGCGTGGTGTATCCATAAATTGTTCGTACCCTTGCTCGGGTGTTCCATTCCATACATTTACATAGGGAATGGGATCAATTCCTTTTGAACGGAGATCATTAGAGATTGAGCGATTCATCTCCTGATGATAGTAAGAACCTAAAAGTCTTCCAAGTCGCTCTTTATTGGTCGCAATATAGGTAAGCGTGTATTGGTAATCCGCACCGTTTGAAACGTGATTGTCAATAAATACATCAGGATTTAATTCATGGAATATTTCCTGGAAACTACGTGCATTTCTAGTGTCTGCTTTAATGAAATCTCGATTTAAGTCAAAGTTTCTAGCATTCCCTCTAAATCCATACTCTTCAGGACCATTTTGGTTCGCTCTTGAATAAGATCCACGATTTAGCATCCCTCCAATGTTATAGGAAGCCACAAATGCTAACAATACATTTTTAGGTGCCTCAATTCGGCCTTCTGCCAGATCACGTAGCAGCATCATGGACGCATCAATACCGTCGGGTTCACCGGGATGGATTCCATTATTGACTAACAAGATTGCCTTTTTCGTCGATTTTGTTGGGTTGAAGTTTCTATCTTTACTAAAGAAAAGAACTTCTAAAGGGTAGCCACTGTCCGTTAGTCCGTATTCTTTTTGAAGAATGGTAGAGTGATTTTTATCGAGTTTTTGATAGAAATCACGCATTTCTTCGTAGGTAGGTGACTGATTACCATTCCCTTTTTCGAAAGGCGTCAGTTGGGTTTGTGCCACACACCAAGTACTCAAAATGCACAAAAAGATTGAAAATCTCATAAAATTATAGACCGATTTAATTAGGAAAGTTTAGTTTGAAACGCTTTGTTTGTACTTTGGGCCACATAGTCCAGAAACGGAGTGTCTAGGTGTATACAGATGAGCAGCCATTTTTTCTTTATGATGCTAGCTGCTTCATGCGAAAACTCGCGAAGTCGTCCTGTTTCTAGGTTGTACATGGCATATCCTTAAAGTTAACTTGAAGTAAAGGTAAAAATTATTCAACAAGGTACACCAGTTCATCTGAAGTTTCTTGTGATAATGAAGTGAGAATTTGCGCTGTTTTTGTTTTTTCAAGCAATTTTTCGACGAAAAATCCAGTTTCAAAAAATTGTCTGTGGATTCCAGGCAGCATTTGTTCAAACAAGCGAAGTCCTACTGTATTGTTATGGAGATCCATTTTGGTTTCAAGTGGTTTGTTGGGGAAAAGCTCCTCGTGCATGTCCGTGAATATCTTCGCGTAGCTAAGCGCCTTTTTACTAGAGGAAATCTTAGAGCAGTACATGCATATTAAGCAGGTCCATAGGGCATGTCTAAATGCATTTCCTATGCCGCTTGTTGAATTGGTTTTCGGGAAAAGTCTTTTTGTGATTGCATAGGTACGGAGCGTCGCATAGAGACCTAGAATAGAATAATGAGGATAGCGAAGCGCAAGGCTGAACATGCGGATTAACTTCTTTAGTGAGAGACTTTTTATCGCATTGAATAAAATTTTTATCGCACTTCTCATAAAATAAATCTCACCCGCGAAGGTGAGATTTTAGTATTAATTAATTGTTGAATTAAGCGTGTGTTAGCAAGGAAAGGGTCTGCGAGAGCTTGTTTTTTGCATCGGTTCGTTTTACGATGAAATCAACAAATCCCTTTTCCAGTAAAAACTCAGAGGTTTGGAATCCTTCTGGAAGATCTTTTCCAATGGTTTCGCGAATAACGCGTGGTCCCGCAAATCCAATAAGTGCTCCTGGTTCTGCCATAATGATGTCTGCAGTCATCGCGAAGGAAGCTGTAATACCTCCAAACGTAGGGTCACAGAGGTAGGCAATGTAGGGAAGTCCGTGTTCTGAGAGTTGAGAGAGCTTGGCTTGAACTTTCGCAAGCTGCATTAATGAAAATGCGGCTTCTTGCATTCTTGCGCCTCCCGATTGGCAGATAATCATGTAAGGCAATTTATGCTTTATACTGTAATCTATTGCTCTGCGAATCTTTTCTCCCATGGCAGATCCTAGGGAACCTCCAATAAAAGCAAAGTCCATACAAGAAATAACCATTTCGGAGCCATTCACCTTACCTACGGCATTTCGAATGGAATCTGTAAGTTTTGTTTTTGCTTTTACTTCTTTCAGACGATCACTATAGGATTTTGTATCCTTAAAATCAAGCATATCTACGCTTTCCACATCGGAATTCAATTCCTTGAATTTGTTGTGGTCAAAAAACATTTCAAAAAACTCTTCACTTCCTATGCGTACGTGAAATCCATCCTCGGGTGAAACATAGTTGTTTCTCTTTAATTCATCGTGTTCTACGATTTTGCCTGAAGGTGTTTTGTGCCACAGGCCTTTAGGAACGTCCTTCTTGTTTTCAGTTGACGTTGTAATGTTTTTTGTTTTTCTTTTGAACCAGTCAAATGCCATGTTCGATAATATTTAATGCACAAAAGTAGTCAATAATTCTAAAATGACCCTACGAGTTATTCGAATTAATGCTTTTGTTTATTTTAAAGTGTTTACGTTGTTTAGATCTTCAAAAGCACGAACGAGACGTTTTGAGAAGGTTTCCTCTCCCTTTCTAATCCATCCTCTTGGATCATAGAATTTCTTGTTCGGTTTGTCCGCTCCTTCTGGGTTTCCGATTTGCGTTCTAAGGAATTCGATTTGGTCTACCATATAATCGCGAATACCTTCGGTATAGGCAAATTGTAGGTCAGTGTCAATATTCATTTTAATAACCCCATAATCAATCGCTTCTCTAATTTCTTCTAAAGAAGATCCTGATCCGCCGTGGAATACGAAGTTCACAGGCTTTTTAGAGGTAGAGAATTTTTCTTCAACAAATTTTTGAGAGTTGTCAAGAATTTTTGGTGTTAATTTTACATTTCCTGGTTTGTAAACCCCGTGCACATTTCCAAAGGCGGCTGCAATAGTGAAGTTATTAGAAATGGCTTTTAGCCTTTCGTACGCGTATGCCACTTCGTCAGGCTGAGTATAGAGTTTTGAAGAATCTACTCCGGAATTATCGACTCCGTCTTCTTCACCCCCTGTCACTCCAAGTTCGATTTCTAAAGTCATATCCATTTTTGCCATTCTTTCGAAATATTTAGTAGATATGTCAATGTTTTCCTCGATCGGCTCTTCAGACAAGTCTAGCATGTGAGAAGAGTAAAGTGATTTTCCGTATAATTTATAGAACTCTTCACTTGCGTCAAGAAGCCCATCAATCCAAGGTAGTAATTTTTTTGCACAGTGGTCTGTATGTAAGATCACAGTAGCACCGTAAGCTTCTGCTAAAGTATGGATGTGTTTTGCTCCCGCAATACCTCCTAGGATGGCTGCTTTTTGCGCCTCATTGCTTAGTCCTTTTCCCGCATTGAAGGCTGCCCCTCCGTTGGAGAATTGAATGATAACAGGAGAGTTTAACTTTGCCGCTGTCTCCATGGTCGCATTCACGTTGCTCGACCCAATTACGTTCACGGCGGGCAAAGCAAATCTATTTTCTTTTGCGTATTGAAAAATGTCGGTAACCATTTGTCCGGTTGCTACTCCTGCAGGAAACTGTCTACTCATTTGTTGTAGTTTTAAGGTTGAAAAATGTGGTAATTAATCTTGTAAAGTTACTAATTTTTGTTGGATCGCCTATCAATTTCTTTTGTCTTTGCCCCATAGCAGCTTTTGACGAATCGTTTCGTAGAAACTTAGGTTGGTGGGTTGCACCAGGGAAACTTTGAAATCTGCTTTTCTTATGATTAGCTCAGTGTCTGTATCAATGTGGATTAATCTCGAATCTAGTGATAAGGAATACTGCGATACTCGGCTTTCGACTTTAAGCCTGAACTGGGCATCGTCTTTGACAATAAGGGGTCTTACATTGAGGTTATGTGGCGCGATAGGTGTAATGACGAAGTTGTCATTTTCGGGTGCGATGATTGGACCTCCACAACTTAAGGAGTAAGCGGTAGAGCCTGTGGGTGTCGAAATAATCACACCGTCTCCCCAAAAAACGTTTAAGAACTCATCATCTATAAATGAATCGATCGTAATCATCGAGGTCGTTTCTTTTCTGGAAACTACAATATCATTTAAAGCAAAAGGAAAAAACTCATCCGAATTGGGGCAAACTACCTCGATTACAGAACGTCTTGAAATTTTATAACTGCCCTTTAGAATTGCATCCAGTTCTTTAAACACTTCCTCTTTTGTAAAGCTCGCTAAAAATCCAAGTCGGCCGGTATTCACTCCGACGACAGGAATTTCCAAATTCTGGACAAATAAAAGAGAGCTCACAAGTGTGCCGTCTCCTCCGAAGGTAAAGAACAAATCGACCTTTTGCTCTTTAAGATCTTCTTTGTTATGGAAAGTTTCGAAATCTTTTGAAAACTGCATGTCCTCAGCCATTCCCTGATACAAAACCGAAGCCACTCCTCGTTTGTCTAACTCAGAAATGAACTTGCTCAGATAGAGGAACGTATCGAGATCGTTTTTTTGTGTATAGATTGCTGCTTTCATCGATTAAACCTCTAAATATTTTTGGAAAAAGCCAAATCGATCTTTTAATAATTTGTCTTTTTGGTCGTCGTATTGCTTATGTATCACCGTGTATCCATAGCGCTCAAAGGTCTCATCAATGGAGCTAAGTGTATCGCTTTTGATTTTCATCGTGATTTGCACACCGTCCTCAAGAATCGCACTAACGTAAAGACCATAAAGTTTTGAATTGTTACTTTCCACGATCGTGGTGATCTCAGAAAAAGAGTAATGGATTGTATTGGTCTGAACAGTGAGTATAGCACCACTCTCTGAAAAGAGTGGGTATTTTGAAAACTCATTAAACAAATCCTCACTTGAAATGTAACCTATGTATTTCTCGTTTTTTCCAATAACGGGAACAACGTTAGAATTAAAGATATAAAAGAGTTTTACGGTATCTAAGATGCTGCTGTCGTCATAGACGGCGAATTTTTCGAAGTGGATATCCAAAGTGCCAATCTTGTCTTCGGGACTTTCCTCTAGAAAACTTTGACTCAGTGCACCGACATAAATTCCACGATCTTTAATGAATATATGAGAATGACCAAATTCCCTGGCGATCTCGCAGGCAGATTCAATCGAATCGTTCAGGGCAAAGGCGGGATAGTCCTTGGAAATATATTCTTTTATAAACATGAGGCTAATTTAGGAAAAATATGAAAAGAGTCCTTGTTTTCCACTCGGATTTTGAGACTCAAAAATTTTTCTTGGTTTGCATTGTAAAAAAGAGTTATCTTTGCAGTCTTTCATTTTTACTTTTTATTAGATTTATTAAACCGCCCTGTCCGTAAGGATCTTGCGGTTTTTTTTGTCTCATTTTTTAGGGAGCTATAGTCTAAATTAAGGGCTCATCGCAAATTTTGGGAGCCGATCAATGAGCTATTGCAGATTTTTGAAAAATTCCCAAATGACAATTCCGCCGCAAATGGATACATTAAGCGAATGTTTTGTTCCAAACTGCGGAATTTCTAAAAAATGATCGTAAAGCGAAAGTGATTCGTCGCTTAATCCATCCACTTCATTTCCTAGTACAACGGCGTAAGGGGTGCTTTTCTTTATATCAAAAGTTTCAATAGATTCACTGTGGGTTGTTTGTTCAATTCCAACACAAGTATAGCCTTTCTTTTTAAGATTCTCTAAGGTCTCTGAAATGGACGCAGAATATTCCCAATCTACACTTTCCGTTGCGCCAAGAGCTGCTTTTTGTATTTCTCTATGGGGAGGGGTGGGCGTAATTCCACACAGAATGATTTTTTTTACAATAAATGCATCTGCAGTTCGAAAAATTGACCCCACATTGTGCATGCTGCGTACATTGTCGAGTACGACAACCAAAGGTGTTTTTTCTTTTTTCTTGAAAGCCTCAACATCGATTCGATTTAGCTCCTCTAGTTTGAGTTTTTTTGTGGATGACATTTTTGTATTTTTGACAAAATTAATAAAAACAACGGGTCCTAGCGACCGATGTATATAAAAAAGATGGCAAAGGAAAAGAAGATCACTCCCTTAATGAGTCAATACAATGGGATCAAAGCTCGCTATCCCGATGCGCTGCTTCTATTTAGAGTCGGGGATTTTTATGAGACCTTTGGAGAAGACGCAGTTAAGGCCTCTAAAATTTTAGGGATTGTTCTTACCAAGCGAAACAATGGGGATTCGCGAACGGAGCTCGCGGGTTTTCCCCATCACTCCATTGATACCTATCTTCCAAAACTAGTAAGAAGTGGGCTTCGAGTTGCCATTTGTGACCAATTGGAAGATCCCAAAGCCGTAAAAGGGATTGTAAAAAGAGGAGTAACCGAACTTGTGACTCCAGGAGTTACATTCAACGATCAAGTTCTTAATTCCAAGCGAAACAATTACCTAATGTCAATGCATAGGGTAAAAGACCGATTTGGATATGCTCTTGTGGATATTTCAACAGGTGAGTTTTATATTGGTGAGGGGAAACTTGAGGATCTTACGCATGTAGTGGATACATTCGATCCTAGCGAAATCCTATATCAAAGACTTAAAGAGCTGCCTAACAGTCTGACGGGCAAGAATACTTTTAAACTTGAAGACTGGGCCTATCAACTTCCTTATGCGAGAGAAAAGTTAGCTACTCATTTTAAGACCCAATCTTTAAAAGGTTTTGGTGTGGATCACTTAGAGATGGGGATTGTGGCAGCAGGTGCTATTTTCGCCTATCTTGTAGAAGACACACATCATTCGCTGCTATCACACATCACGACTCTACAAAGCATCCCCCAAAATCACTATCTCGTGCTGGATAATTTTACGCTTCGAAATTTAGAAGTTGTAAATCCAAGTCAGCGAGAGGGAAAAAGCCTATTAGACATTATTGATCATACCGTAACCCCGATGGGAGGTAGATTGTTAAGACGTCAAATTATTTTGCCGCTATTAGATCTAGAGATGATCAATAGCAGGCTCTCGTTAATTGAGTTTTTTAATGAGAAACAAGATCTTAAGTTTGAAATTCTTGAAGAACTCAAGACAATATCTGATTTGGACCGACTTTTAGGAAAGTTAGCTTCAGGCAAAATTCTACCGAAAGAATTAGGAAATCTAAATCAAAGTTTAAAGTGCATTGAGCTCATTGATCAGAAACTCAGTGAATTTAAAGAACCTAAAGCTTTATTAAGTCCACTGCATAACCACAGAGAATTAGTCGATTATCTAGATACCCACCTTCAAGAGCAGCTGCCTGTAAGCCTATCTAAAGGTCAAGTAATTAAATCTGGTGTTTCGAGTGAACTAGATCAGTTACGGAGCTTGCAGAGCAAAGGAAAAGAATTCCTTGAGGAAATGTGCGCGCGTGAAATTGAAAGAACAGGGATCAGTTCCTTAAAAATTGATTACAATAATGTCTTTGGTTATTACATCGAGGTGAGAAACATACACAAAGACAAGGTTCCTAGCGAGTGGGTCCGTAAGCAGACCTTGGTGAATGCAGAGCGCTTTATTACCGAAGAATTAAAAGAGTATGAAACCCAAATTTTGGGCGCTCAAGATAAGATCTCTCAATTGGAATTTGAACTTTATAACGAAGTGTGCCAGCATGTCATGCAATATATTGTAGGGATTCAAGCCAATTCTCAAATTATTGCACGAATTGATGTGGGAATCGGACTCTCCGAACTTGCGAGCGCCGAGAATTACACTCGTCCAACCTTAAATGATTCATTCTCCATCGATTTAAAAGAGGCGCGTCATCCCATCATTGAAAAGGTGCTTCCACTGGGTGAAAAATACATTCCAAACGATCTTTATTTAGACAGAGAAACCCAGCAGATCATGATGGTCACGGGACCTAACATGGCTGGTAAGTCCGCGATCCTTCGCCAAACGGCCTTAGTATGTTTGCTTGCTCAAATTGGAAGTTTTGTTCCCGCGAGACATGCAGAAATTGGAATACTAGATCGCATATTTACGCGCGTGGGGGCTTCGGATAATATTTCAGCTGGAGAATCGACCTTCATGGTAGAAATGAATGAAGCGGCTAGTATCTTGAATAATAGAACGGAAAGGAGTCTAATTCTACTGGATGAAATCGGAAGGGGAACTTCTACGTATGACGGGGTTTCCATTGCATGGGCTATTGCCGAATTTCTTCATCAGGATAAAGCAAGGGCAAAAACTCTTTTTGCTACTCACTATCACGAATTAAACGAAATGAGTAGTTCTTTTCCGCGGATACAAAACTATCATGTTTCAATTCAGGAAAACAAGGGAAGTATTGTGTTTTTACGTAAACTTCTTCGCGGAGGTAGTGAGCATAGTTTTGGTATTCATGTGGCAAAATTAGCAGGAATGCCGGCTCCTGTGATTCACCGGGCTAATGAAATTTTGAAAACACTAGAAAGTAGAAGAGCAACTCCTGAAAAGAAAGGAAAAAAAGATCACAAAGAAGATTTACAACTTTCTTTTTTCCAGTTGGACGATCCTGTTCTTGAAAACATTAGAGAAGAACTAACCAAAATAAATATAGACGAGTTAACCCCGCTCGAGGCTTTAATGAAATTGAATTCGATCAAAAAAATGATTGGTAAGTAGCGCCTTAAAGTTTGTTTAAGGCTTCACTAATAAGCCATCCTTCACTCCAACACGCCTGAAAATTGAAACCTCCCGTGATTGCATCAATATTTAAGACTTCCCCTGCGATGTAAAGACGGTCTTGCTTTTTGGATGTCATCGTTTTAAAGTCTATTTCTTTTAAATCGACACCTCCTGCGGAAACGAATTCTTCTTTAAACGTCGACTTTCCTTTCACCAGAAACTCACTTTCGCATAAATTAGTTAAAAGGCTATGGATTTGCGCTGTCGACAAATTGGCTAGCTGAATATCCTCTTTTATGTGACAATAACGAATCATCTGATTCCAGAATCGATTGGTTACTTCAAAAAGTTTGCTTTGGGCAAGACTTTTTTTGGGATGTAGCTCTTTGTATTCCATAAATTGGGACTTTGCTTGCTCGAAAGAGAGGTTAATAAAGTTAACCACAATTTTGAAATTGTACTTTAATTCTGCTAGTTCTCTTGCATTCCATGCCGAGGCTTTAAGGATACACGGACCTGAAAGTCCCCAGTGCGTAATGAGTAAGGGGCCTGTTTCTCCAGATTTTAGTTGAGGGAGGTTAACTTCAGCTTGGGGAAAGGACGTTCCGGCTAGCCCTTCAAGTCTTGGGTCTTTAATATTAAAGGTAAACAATGAGGGAACTTGTGGAACCAATTTATGATCCAAAGATTCTAAGAGTTTTAGAGATTTTGGTGAACTACCCGTTGCGAATATTATATAATCCGCCGTGAATTCTCCTACTGAACTTTGCACTCGAAAAAATCCATCTTCATAAGTGAGATCTAGTACTGTGGTTTTGGT
Source organism: Bacteroidota bacterium (assembly GCA_023387375.1). GTDB lineage: Bacteria > Bacteroidota > Bacteroidia > Flavobacteriales > Weeksellaceae > Planobacterium_A. The sequence continues at coordinate 208,428 of JAEWIE010000040.1, forward strand.
ACGGATTTCAAATCCTTTCTTTAGAACCTCGCTTTTAAGACATTCTATAATCGACCAGGAGGAATTAGAGATAGGGAACATTCGAGCGTCGTTTTCAATTTTGATTTCCACTCCTCTTTGAGAAAACCACTCCATGGTATCAGCAGGTTGAAATTTTGAGAAAACACTTTTGAGTTCTTTTTTTCCTCTAGGATAAAACTCGACTAATTCTCTCGGATCGAATTCAGCATGCGATACATTGCAGCGACCTCCACCGGAAATTTTTACTTTTTGTAATACTTCTTGATTTTGTTCTAAAATGGTTAGATGGTATTTTGAAGAATCAATATTGGCCGCGGAAAAGAATCCAGCTGCGCCACCTCCAATTACGATCACGTGCTTTTTTTGCATGAATACGATTAATTTTCAGCTGCAAAATTACAATTTTTCTAACCGCTCATTTATGCGTAATTTTGAAGAATTAAATTGTATACTAATATGTCAACATACTTTTGTGATTTTAACGTGCGTTGGAGTGATATCGACGCGAACCGCCACTTGGCTAATTCTTCTTATATGCAATATTGCGCTCAAACCCGAATGGCTTTTATGAGTGAACGTAAGATGGGATTAAAGGAATTGAATCGATGGGGAATTGGGCCGGTGATTCTCAATGAACAATATTCCTTTTTTAAGGAAATTTACATGGGGCAAAAAGTAAAAGTGAGTTTGGAAATTGATGGCGTTTCAGAGGATGGAGGAATCTATCGATTTTTACATAAGTTTTATTTACCAGATGGGACTCACTGTGCGACTGCGATCGCGTTAGGCGTATGGATCGATACGATGCTTAGGAAAAGCACCACGCCTCCTTCCGATATTATAGAAGTAATGAATGAATTTAAATCAGAATCTACGAAAATCCTTACGAAAGCAGACCTTAGGGATCTACCGTTTCGTCCTGAAGATCTTGATCCATCTCAGTTAAAATAAGATTTATATTTTCAAATTGATGCAATAGCTTATGTTAGAAGACAAAAACCCACAGCGCACACCGATTTCTACTTTGGGAGAGTTTGGTTTAATTAAGCATCTCACGGATACGATAAGTTTAGAGAATGAGAGCTCAAAACTAGGTGTTGGAGATGATGCAGCCGTGATCGACCCTTTGAACCAGCAAGTGCTTATCAGTACCGATACGCTCATCGAAGGAGTTCACTTCAATTTGGGCTATGTGCCTTTAAAGCATTTGGGATATAAATCGGTCGTGGTGAATCTGAGCGATATAGCTGCCATGAACGCAACTCCTACACAAATCGTGGTCGCCGTAGCGGTTTCTAATCGTTTTCCTGTGGAAGCGTTGGAGGAAATATACGACGGGATTCGTCTTGCTTGTAAGCATTATAAAGTCGACTTAGTCGGGGGAGATACAACCAGTTCTACTTCTGGGCTAATTCTTAATATCACGGCCATTGGGCTAAGTCCACAGGATGAAATTGTAAAACGAAGTGGCGCGAGTGAAGGAGACTTACTGGTTGTAAGTGGTGACCTTGGAGGAGCTTACCTGGGTCTTCAAATTTTAGAAAGAGAGCATTCGGTTTTCCTTGTTAATCCGAATATGCAGCCCGAAATGCAAGGTTATGAGTATATTTTAGAGCGTCAACTAAAGCCTGAGGCAAGAACAGATATTAAGGAAAAATTAGTAACTCTTGGTATTAAACCAACCTCAATGATTGATGTTTCCGATGGGCTAGCCTCTGAAATTTTACATCTTTCGCAGCAATCCGAAGTAGGAATCAGACTTTATGAAGAAAAAATTCCTTTAGACCCGAACACCATAACCACGGCCGATGAGTTCAATCTAAACCCTGCGTTGTGTGCTCTTAATGGAGGAGAAGACTACGAACTGCTTTTTACGATTGCAGCTTCGGATTATGATAAAATTCAAAATCATCCTGATTTTTCAGTCATTGGACATGTGGTAGAAAAGGCACAAGGAAATAAACTGGTGCTTCGCGGAAGTAACGAACTAGCCGACTTAACCGCTCAAGGCTGGGATGCTTTTTTAAACGCGGAGGAGTAAAGAGTTTCCATTACCAACGAATTATTTTGAGAGATAAAATCCTTAAGCTCTACCGTAGATTTGTATGGTTTGAGTTTAGGGATTTTGTATTGAGAGGGGTCGAAGTAATGAAGGCTCCATTCACCTAAGTTATATTCTAACCAAGATAAATTTTCAATCCAATCTCCAGAGTTAAGATAGTGGGTTTTTCCCATTTTTGTTTCTACAACCTTGTCTGAGGGCATGTGAATGTGGCCGCAGATTACGTAATCGTACTTATTGGCAATCGCGAGTTCAATGGCTTTTTGTTCAAAATCACCCACAAATTTGATCGCTTTTTTCACGGAGTTCTTAATTCGTTTCGAAAGTGAAACCTTTTGTTTGCCCATCAATTTTAGAGCCCAATTAATCGCTCGGTTAAGTAAGATGAGCCAATCATATCCGATACCTCCTATTTTTGCAATGATCTTTGCACCTCCTTTTGTAGTGTGGTCAAAGATATCGCCATGGAAGATCCAATGTGTTTTGCCATGAATTTCAAGAAGATACTTATTGGTAAGTTGTAGATTTCCAAAGGAAATATCAGCATATTTTCTTAGGAATTCGTCGTGATTTCCAGTAATGTAAATCACTTTGGTCCCCCGTTGCATCATCTTAAATAGTTCAGAAATAACCGCCATATGCGAGGTCGGAAAATAGCGCTTGGAGAAGGCCCAACCGTCTATTATATCGCCATTCAGAATAAGCAATTTGGGTTGGATACTCTTTAAATAAGCTAAAAATTCCTTTGCGTGACACCCGTAGGTTCCAAGATGAAGATCGGAGACGATCGCAATTTCAATTTCTCTTCGGTCAGCCATAATGCGTTTCTGCCAAAGATAGGCGGCGGATATGAATTGCGTGTGAACCTAAAATTAAATCTTAACCCCCTTAATTTGCTTTAAATTAAGGGGGTTAAATACTTAAATTTATTTTTCGGCTTGAGCGATGTTTATAATAACCTTCATTGCTTTTTGCATGGTTTCTATTGCCACATATTCGTAAGGTCCGTGGAAATTCATTCCTCCTGCAAAGATATTTGGACAAGGAAGTCCCATGTAGGACAGTTGTGCTCCGTCGGTGCCTCCACGGATCGCTTTGATTTTGGGTTCTACTCCCGACACTTTCATAGCTTCTGCTGCTATATCTACAATATGCATTTTGCCTTCGAACTGCTGCTTCATGTTTCGATACTGCTCTTTGATTTCCACCTGCGCAGTTCCCTCGCCATGCTTAGCATTAAAGTCTTTCACAAGGGATTGAAGTAGAGTTTTTCTCTGTTCGAATTTTTCACTATCGTGATCACGGATAATGTATTGTAGTTTTGCTTCTGAGATGTCTGCTGTGATTTCCATCAGATGGAAAAATCCCTCATAGCCCCTTGTTGTTGCTGGTGTTTGATCTGCCGGAAGTAAGGCTGCAAACTCACTAGCTAATAAAGCGGCATTCACCATTTTACCATACGCATATCCAGGATGTACGCTAAGTCCATGGATGTTTACGACGGCACCCGCTGCATTGAAGTTTTCATATTCAAGTTCTCCTGCTTCGCTACCGTCCATGGTGTACGCCCACTCAGCACCGAATTTTTCGACATCGAATTTATGGGCTCCTCTACCAATTTCTTCGTCTGGTGTGAATCCAATAGCAATCTTTCCATGCTTGATTTCGGGATGAGCGAGTAGGAATTCGGCTGCAGTTACGATTTCGGCTACACCCGCTTTATCGTCAGCTCCTAATAAGGAGGTTCCGTCTGTAGTAATTAGGGTCTGACCTACATACTTTTTTAAACTCTCAAAACGCTCTGGAGACAATGTGAATCCTGTCTCTTTATTTAAAATAAGATCTTTTCCGTCGTAATTTTCCCAAACTTGAGGATTGACATTTTCTCCATTAAAGTCGGGAGAAGTATCGTAGTGCGCAATGAAACCGATGGTGGGGTCACTGTCATTTTCTTTGTTGGAAGGTAGAGTAGCATAGATGTATCCTTGTCCATCCAGTTCTACATCACTTAGCCCTAGGTCTTGAAGTTCTTGAAATATGTATTTTGCAATGTTCCACTGCTGAGGAGTGGAAGGACAAGATTCACTTTCAGGATCACTTGTAGAGTATATTTTGACGTAATTGAGAAAACGATCTTGAAGTTTTGACTTCCATTCAGGTGTAAAATTTATCGGTTGCATGCTTTAATATAATATGTAAATGTAATTAAACAAAGGTAATAAATTAGCCCTAAACTCTAGCAAAGAGGTGAAGTCCCTGATGAGTGCGAAGGGATTTCATACACCTTGATTTTGGACTTTGGTCAAAATGTTTATCTTTACGTAAACGCAAAAACAAGCAAATGTTTCTTACTGAATGTCCTCGAGATGCCATGCAAGGCTGGGATGAATTTATTCCTACTGACACTAAAATTGACTACATAAATGAACTTATGAGTGTAGGATTTGATGTTTTAGATTGCGCAAGTTTTGTCTCTCCAAAGGCAATTCCTCAAATGGCAGATAGTGGAGAAGTGGTTGATCAAATTGACAAATCCAACTCAAAGACAAAGCTCTCAGTGATTGTCGCAAATATTCGTGGATCAGAAAAGGCTCTGAGCCACTCCAATGTAGATATTATAGGCTTTCCTTTTTCTATTTCAGAAACCTTCCAGTTCCGTAACACAAACAAGAATCAAGAAGAAGCCTTTCGGCAAATTGGCGAGATTTTCAAGATGACAAAGTCAGAAGGCAAAGAACTTAATTTATACTTTTCCATGGCCTTCGGAAATCCTTATGGTGAAAAATGGAGATGGGAGGATGTGGATTATTGGGCTAAACGCTTTGTCGAGATGGGCATTACAAACATCCAACTTTCGGATACCACAGGAGTGGCTACGGTGGAGACCATTAATTTGTTATTCGATAAAATCCCACGCCTTAATCCAGAGATTAATTTTGGTGCCCATTTTCACAATCGATACGAGGACTCTTACGAAAAAATTAATGCGGCCTACCATAAGGGTTGCACTCGTTTTGATAGTGCGATTAAAGGAATAGGTGGATGCCCAATGGCCAAAGACGATTTGGTCGGTAATCTTCCGACGGAGCAATTGATTAATTATTTACATAAGAATAATATTGCGCACGGACTTAATTTACTAAATTTTGAAAGTGCTTTTAACCGCGCGAAAGACGTGTTCCATTTTTAATACGATGATACTATGAAGAACTCGACGATAATCTCGGCTCAGGAGTTGGAAGATAAGCTTTCCGATCCTGCTCTTGTGCTATTAGACGCAAGAACAGGAGAGGGCGCTAGGGAAGATTATTTAAAAAGTCATCTCAAAGGTGCGCTTTTCGTAGATCTGAGCAAAGATTTAAGTTCGATAGCGAAGGATCCGGCAAACGGAGGTCGGCATCCTCTTCCTGCTATTTCTGTGTTTTTAGAGACCATAAGTCAGCTCGGAATAACGCCTGATTCTTTTGTCGTTATTTATGATACTAGTTTTGGTGCAAATGCGGCCGCAAGGGCATGGTGGATGCTAAAAGCGATTGGTCTTCAGCAAGTGTACGTACTTAACGGCGGATTCTCAGCAGGTGTTTCTCAGGGAATCCCTTTAGGGTCAGGATCTGAAGTAAAGAAGGCGGTGGATCGAATCAAGGCGTCATCCTGGAGTCTCCCGACGGTATCTCTTGCTGAGGTGAAGAAAACAATTGATCTGAAAGAGCGAATGGTAATTGATGTGAGAGAAGAGGGCAGGTACAAAGGTGATTTTGAACCTATTGACTTACTTGCAGGGCATATTCCAGGTGCCTTAAATGTTCCTTTTTCAGAGAATCTAGATGAGAACGGACTTTTTCTTGATAAGGAGATTTTAAGAAATAAATACAAATCATTGCTGGAGAAAGAAAAGAGTAGTGCGCCGATTGTTCATTGTGGTTCTGGTGTCACAGCTTGCCATACGATTTTAGCAATGTGCTATGCAGGACTTGAAGTCCCAACATTATATGTGGGTTCATGGAGTGAGTGGAGTCGTAGTAATGAGCCACTTGCCACTTAGTAATAGAAAATAAAAAAAGAGGATGTTTATCCTCTTTTTTTTGTGATTGGTTAAATGCCAGCGGAAAAGCTAATATCTTAGACGTTTTGCTTTAGTCAGCAAACGATCGGTTAATTAGAATAGGATGCCCAGTTCAAATTTTGCTTCCTCGCTCATCATGTCTTTGTTCCATGCCGGTTCAAATGTCAAATCTAGATCAACACTTTTTACACCAGGAACTCCTTCGACTTTTTCTTTGACCTCTTGTGGAAGAGATTCGGCCACAGGACAGTTGGGGGTGGTTAAAGTCATAATAACTTTTACATCGCCCTCTTCTGAAATTTGGACATCATAAATAAGTCCTAATTCATATATATCAACCGGAATCTCAGGGTCGTAAACCGTCTTTAATGTTAAAATAATCTTTTCGCCTATACTAGCGATTTGGTCGTCTGTTAAACTCATTTAATTCTCTTAATAGCGTTCTAAAATAGGTTCTTGCCGAAGTCGGCAAAATACGTTTGCCAAAGTTAAGACATCTTTTTCACAATATTTAATTATTCTAATTAAATCTTTGTCTATATGAAAGATAGACGAAACCATGGAGCCGTCAATATCGTCTTTGGGAGAGGGAAGACCTAATACATGAGAAAGAAGTTCCAAGGAAACAAAGCTACGGTATTCTCCAAACTTCCAAAGTTCAAGCGTATCTAGATGAGGAATTTCCCAAGGCTTTTTTCCAAAATTTTGGAATGCTTGTGGAGGCTGCATCCCATTAATGAGGTAGCGCCTAGATATCCAGGGAAAATCAAATTCTTTTCCATTGTGTGCGCACAGGATTATCCCACGCATACTCGAATGGTTGAATAGCTCTCCAAATTCTTGAAGTAAGATAAGTTCATCGCGGTCTGCATAGCTTTTTATTTTCAAACGTCCTGACTTCTCAACTTTCCCGACAGAGATACAAACTATTTTTCCAAATTCGGCGAAAATACCAGCTCGCTCAAAGTAGACTTCTGAGGCATCTTGACCTTCTTGTAGTTGGGATTTTGCCTTCTTGTTCCATAGGAATTTTTCAGTATCGGAAAGTTCCTCCCACTTTGGTTTTTGTGAGACCGTTTCAATATCTAGGAATAGAATTTTTTCAATTGGAATTTGCTTGATCATTATTAATGGTTTGAGTATTAAGTCTTAATAAGAAGTTAATTTACTAATATTAACAGTACCGAACAAAAGAAAACCGTAACTTAAGTAAGCCTTTTAGGCGAAAGTTCTAGTAAACTACCAGAATGAATTCCTTTCCGATGGCATTTCTATCCTACTTCGAGCCTCAGAGTTTACGTGCATTTTAGTCTGCCATCGTTGCAGACTTTTCATACCAAAGTTAATTTAATACTATGGAAATTACTACTTCTACCTCGTCTTACCAGGGAAACGATCGACTGCTTTTCGGAATAATCTTGGGTGTCTTAGCGTTCTGACTTTTTGCACAAATCATCCTCTAAGCTAACGTTCTTAGAAAGATTCCTTTTCCTAAGTAAGTTTTCTAAAAGTTCTTCGAGCTTTTCTTTCTGCTCTTTATAGAATTGTTGTAGTGGACTTCCTGAGCCCATTCGATTATAGTACTCTAAGGCTTTTTGCGCAAATTGGATTCGGTTAAAGTCGGGAGCGTCCGGAATCATAGGAAAGTTGGGATGAAATAACATTTCGTAGTAAGCCTGCCATTCACGCTCATTTTTATCTTCTATGGGATTTTCTGGATCCTTTTGACGAACATGAAGCATTTCGTGCGCAATCATATTGAGGATAAGGGAAAGATCGAAATTCAAAATGTTTTTAGGTAGGTATACCGTTTGTTTACCGCCTATAGGGCCCTCTGCAGTGAGAAGAAGGCTATTAGGAGAGGTCTCATCACGGAGTTCAAATCCATGAATGTTGTGATGGGCTAGACCATAAACATCCACAAGGCATTGCACAGCCTCTTTTATTTTCTGCTCCTTTGAAAAGGAATTGAGATTCTCTTTGATTGCTTTAAGATCCATGATGTAAATTAACAAAAAATCTGCCGTCCAAAGGGCGGCAGATCTAAAAAAATCATTTATGAAAAAAATTAAAACTCAATTTGAACTTCTAACTTTTCAGCTAAAAGTTTTGAGATTTTGGTTTTTAGAGGTTCAATGTCGATGTTCTCCATCGCATCATTAGCGAAGGCATATAGTAAAAGAGCTCGTGCTTCTTTCACAGAAATCCCACGCTGTCTTAGATAGAACAGAGCATCTTTGTCTAGCTGACCCACAGTACAACCATGAGAGCATTTTACATCGTCTGCAAAAATCTCTAATTGGGGTTTTGTATCAATAGTAGCTCCTTCCGAAAGTAAAACATTATTGTTTTGCTGGTAGGCATTGGTCTTCTGCGCGATTTTGTCGACGAAAACTTTTCCATTGAATACCCCGTGGGAACGATCGTTGTAGATTCCTTTGTAGTTTTGATAACTTTCGCAGTTAGGCTGGTTATGGTGAACAGCTGTATGGTGATCGACAAGTTGCTCGTCTCCAATAAGGGTGATCCCGTTCATGAAGGAATTAATATTAGAACCGTTTTGAATGAAATCCAAGTTGTTTCTAATGATTTTCCCTCCGAAAGAGAACGTATTTACGGTGGTTAGACTATCCCTTTCTTGTTTAGCAAATGTGTGGTCGATTAAGTACGACGTAGCAGAGTCGTTTTGTAACTTGTGCCAATCCGCTTTTGCATTGGGGTAAGTGAAAATTTCCGTCACTGAATTGGTAAGCACGCTATGCGTATCAAAGTTATGATGACTTTCAATGACTTCGATTTTTGCGCCTTGATCTACAATGAGAAGGTTTCTTGTATTATAGAAAGTATTGGTTGGTTGATTGTCTGATAGATAAAACACGTGAATTGGTTTTTCAATCACAACATTTTTCTGGACTTTCATGAAGAATCCATTTCGGAAATAGGCCATATTAAGGTTTGTAAAGGCCAAGTCTGGATTTGCAATTTTTCCAAAGTATTGCTCAAAAACGTCTTTGTACTTCGCATCATTTAAGGCGTGCTTAAAGGACATGAATTCTACGTTCTCAATGGAAACTTTGGATAATTCTTTGTGCAATTTTCCGTTAATGAATACAATCCAGTCGAAGTTTTCTTCTCCAAGATGAAGTTCATTTAATTGCTCTTCGGTTATATGATGTTCTTCCACAGGGAACATCGAGTATTGCTTTTCTGTAATTTCCTTTAGGTTCGTGTATTTGTATTCCTCGTCTTTCTTTGTTGGAAAGCCTAAATCAAGGAATTTTGCAAGTGCATTTTTTCTAGGTTCATCTAAAAATCGATGCTCTAAAGTTTGTAGAAATTCAGAGTGGTTATTTTGAATAGATTCTAATAGTGGCATTCTTATAATTAGGTTTTACTGCCCCTAAGGGCAAAAAATAAATCGAGAGTTTCTTCTCCCAGATTACAATTTAGTTTAATAGCCAATCATAGCCTTTTTCTTCCAGTTCTAAGGCAAGAGATTTGTCACCTGTTTTGATGATTTTTCCATCGGCAAGAACATGAACGAAGTCAGGTTGGATATAATCTAAAAGTCTTTGATAGTGCGTGATTAATAGAACCGCATTTCCTTCATTTTTAAATGAATTCACCCCGTCTGCAACGATTCGTAGGGCATCGATATCGAGTCCAGAATCCGTTTCGTCCAAAATAGCAAGCTTGGGATTCAGCATTAACATTTGGAAAATTTCATTTCTTTTCTTCTCTCCTCCTGAGAATCCGTCGTTTAAAGAACGACCTAAGAAATCTTTACGAATATTTAGTTTTTCAGAGTTTTCTCTCACAAGGGAAAGGAGTTCTTTTGCAGGAAGATCCTCTAATCCATGCGCTTTACGAGTTTCGTTCAACGCGGCTTTGATAAAGTTGGTTACGGTCACACCGGGGATTTCAACAGGGTATTGAAAGGACATGAAAATTCCTTTGTGCGCGCGGTCCTCCGGTGCATCCTCTAGAATACTACTGTTTTCAAATTGGATGTCTCCTTGCGTCACTTCGTAGTCTTCTTTACCTGCAATAACGGAAGAAAGTGTTGATTTTCCTGCGCCGTTCGGTCCCATAATCGCATGGACTTCACCTGGTTTGATCTCTAGATTGATTCCTTTTAGTATTTCAATGCCTTCTTCTTTAATCTCGGCATGTAGGTTGTTAATTTTAAGCATAATCTAATTGCGTATTTGTATTGCCATTAGTGATGGCTGACTTTAAATTTAAGGTTTGATTTAAGGATGTTATCCGACAGATCCTTCTAGTGATATTTCAAGTAATTTTTGAGCTTCGATTGCAAATTCCATTGGAAGCTTGTTGAGTACTTCTTTACCGAATCCATTGACAATAAGCGCAATAGCCTTTTCTGTGTCAATTCCTCTTTGGTTACAATAGAAAATCTGATCTTCCCCGATTTTGGAAGTGGTGGCCTCGTGCTCAAGTTGTGCAGTTGGATTTTTGATCTCAATATACGGGAAGGTGTGCGCGCCACATTCATTACCCATTAAGAGCGAATCACATTGTGAGAAGTTTCTAGCTCCTTTTGCACTTGGCATCACTTTGACAAGTCCACGGTAGGAGTTGTTCGATTTTCCTGCCGAAATCCCTTTGGAAATAATCGTGGATTTTGTGTTTTTACCAATGTGAATCATTTTAGTACCTGTATCCGCATATTGGTGATGGTTGGTCACCGCGATCGAATAAAATTCTCCAATAGAGTTGTCTCCTTTAAGAATGCAGCTTGGGTATTTCCATGTGACCGCAGAACCGGTTTCAACTTGTGTCCAGGAAATTTTTGCGTTCTTTTCGCAAAGTCCACGTTTGGTTACAAAGTTGTAAACTCCTCCTTTTCCTTCTTCATCTCCTGGATACCAGTTTTGGACTGTGGAATATTTGATTTCTGCGCCGTCCATTGCAATTAGTTCCACAACGGCAGCGTGCAATTGGTTTTCATCTCTAGAAGGGGCTGTACATCCTTCCAAGTAAGATACATAGCTTCCCTCGTCTGCGATGACCAACGTTCTTTCAAATTGGCCTGTTCCTGCTTGGTTAATTCTAAAATAAGTCGAAAGTTCCATCGGACATTTCACTCCTTTTGGAATGTAGCAGAAACTTCCATCTGAAAATACAGCGGAGTTTAGGGCTGCGTAGAAGTTATCTCCTCTGGGAACGACTTTTCCTATATATTTTCTGACCAGTTCTGGATGCTCTTTAATCGCTTCCGAGATAGAGCAGAAAATAATACCTTTTTCTTTTAGTGTTTTTTGAAAAGTGGTTTTCACAGATACGGAGTCAATAACGACGTCCACTGCTACACCGGAAAGTCTTTTTTGCTCTTCAATGTTAATTCCGAGTTTTTCAAAAGTTTTTAGTAGTTCAGGATCGACTTCATCAAGACTTGCTAACTCTGGCTTTTTCTTGGGAGCCGCATAATACTTAATCGCTTGGAAGTCTGGAGAGTCGTGTTTTATATTGGCCCAATGAGGCTCTGTCATTTTTAGCCAAACACGATAGGCATCTAAACGCCATTCTGTCATCCAGCTTGGTTCTTCTTTCTTTTCCGAAATTAATCGAATAATGTCTTCATTTAGTCCAGTTGGGAAATCTTCATACTCGATGTCTGTATAAAAACCCGCTTCGTACTCTTTGGTCTTTAGATCTTCTCTTAGATCGTCTTCTGTATATTTAGTCATAAGATTTACAATAGTTATTCCTTAAAACAATTTGCTTTATAGAATTGGAGGCTACTATAGTAGCCCCTTATTTTTATAAGCTAAAACTCTCACCACAACCACATGTCCTAGAAGCATTCGGATTGTTGAAAACGAATCCTTTTCCATTGAGTCCACCTGAATATTCAAGTACAGTTCCTGCTAGGTAGAGGATCGATTTCTTATCAATGATTATTTTGATACCGTTGTCTTCAAAAACCTGATCTAATTCTTCTTTTGAATGGTCGAATTTCAGGACGTATTCAAGACCTGAGCATCCTCCACTTTTTACGCCCACACGAATGTAGTCTACTAGTGCATCGAACCCATCTTCACTCATTAGTTGGATGGCTTTCTGTTTTGCTTGATCGCTTACTTTGATCATTGTTTTTATTTAGAATGATTTTAGATTACAAAAATACGAACTATTACATGGATTATCAAATTTAACGCTCTATTTTACCTATCATTCCTATTGACAAAGACTTTAAGAGGACTTTTTTATCCTTTTTTAAGGTTTTTAGACTCTTAAAGATCCGTTATGGATGGGAGATAAGAACAAAATAGCACATCTAGGAAGAATTTTTTTAACTTTTCATAAAATTTTATATCCTACTTGAAATAATTTAAAATGAGAAAACTATTGCTTTCTTTGCTTGTCACAGTGAGTTGTTTAGTGAGTGCCCAATCGATGCGATTTGTCTACGAGGCAAGAATGATACCTAATTTAGAAAAGCCAGACCAAGTTGTGGTTGAAAATGTTCTTTTGGATGTGGGAGAAGGTCGGAGTGTATTTCAATCGGAAAATGCTGTGAAACGGGATTCTTTGATTCAACGTGGACGGATAACAAGGACAATGGATGCTTCTCAGTTCAGGGATCTGAGATCAAAAATAAACTACGTGGTAACTAAAAACTTAAAGGATCAAACCATCACCTTCCAAGAACGCATTGGCCGGGATCAGTATGCGTACGAAGAAGACCGCAAGATGGATTGGGAAATCAAGCCTGAAACAATGAAAGTCGAGGAATATACGGCCCAAAAAGCAGTTGTTGATTTTGGGGGAAGAAAATGGACCGCTTGGTTTACTACCGAGATCCCTTTGGCAGATGGACCTTATAAGTTTTCAGGACTTCCTGGACTTATTGTAAAAGTCGAGGACGAAACAGGCGAGTTTAGCTTTGATTTAAAAGAAAGCAAATCCTTAGGTGCCAGTGCAAAGAATAGTGAAGATATGAGTGGATTTGGCAGAGGACGCCTTATCACCTTAAAGCGTTCTGATTTTGAAAAGCAAATGGCGAAATACCGCAAGGACCCGATCGCATTTATGAGCGCGGCTTCTGGATCTGGTCGGGGGCCAGGGAGGCGAGGAATAGATCCTAGCCGACAAAAAGAAATGCAAAATCGATTGCTCACCGAGATCAAGGAGTCAAGCAACAGGATTGAAAAATAGACTTCCTAGACGGGAAAGAAATAGAAAAGCCGTTTCAAAAAATGAAACGGCTTTCTTGTGTCTCTAAAGAGATTTTTATTATTCTGCAGATTCACTTGCAGGTGCTTCACTTGCACCTTCAGTGGTTTCCTCTTCATCTTCATCATCTCCAGCACCCCCTTTAAGAGCAGTTCTAGACATTTTAACAGCCACAACAACCGCGTTGTCTGGATGCATGAAAGTAAAGTTAGAAGCTTTGATATCTCCTACATAAAGTTTGTTACCAATCTTAAGTGGAGTTACATCCACAACGATTTCGTCTGGTAGGTTTGCAGGAAGAGCTTTGATTTTTAGTTTTCTGAAAGATTGTCTTAACGCACCCCCAGCAACAACTCCTTTCGCGCGACCTGTTAATCTTACAGGAACTTCCATGATCACTGCTTTGTCGTCAGCTAATCTGTAGAAGTCTACGTGTAAAATTTTGTCGGTAATTGGGTGAAACTGGATGTCCTGAAGAACTGCAGGGATGGTTTGACCGTCGATGACAAGTTCAGCTGTGTGTGCGTCTGGCGTGTAGATAAGGCCTTTGAATGCTTTTTCTTCAGAAGAAAAGTTTAAAGGTTCACCTCCACCATAAACAACACAAGGAACTAGTTCAGCATCACGTAAAGCTTTTGTAGACTTTTTGCCCACGCTTTCTCTTTTTGTGCCTTGAATTGTAATTGATTTCATTGTAAAAAAATTATTTTTTGAGGTGGCAAAGATAACTATTTTTTTGATAAACTAAAAACCGGCCTCTAAGAAATAGAAGGGCGGTTAGATTTGAGTGTCGTATGAATTAAATTATGAACTTATCGCTGATGGATTGATGTTCGTGCACCATTTTCATAACGTCTGCAAAAAGCTTCGCACTTGAGAGCACTTTGATTTTAGAGGAAAGTTCTGTTTTCACTGGAATTGTATCCGTGACAATTACCTCTAATAGTGGTGAATTTTCAATGTTTTCATAAGCTTTACCAGAAAGAACTGCGTGGGTAGCCATTGCACGAACAGATTTTGCGCCGTTTTTGATTAAAATTTCGGCTGCTTTACAAAGCGTTCCTGCTGTATCAATCATATCGTCGATCAGAATCACATTACGGTCTTTCACATCTCCAATAAGGAACATCTCTTCTACGACATTTGCCTTTTTTCTTTCTTTATAAGCGATAACCACTTCTGCGCCTAAATGGCCCGCATAGTTTTTCGCTCTTTTTGCACCTCCCATATCTGGAGAAGCGATGGTAAGGCTTTCCAAATTCAATGAAGTAATGTAATCTACAAAAATGGTTGAAGCGTAAAGATGGTCCACAGGTATTTCAAAGAATCCTTGGATTTGATCTGCGTGCAAATCCATTGTCATGATACGAGTGGCACCTGCCGCCGTAAGTAGATTTGCAACTAATTTAGCTCCGATCGGTGCTCTTGGTTTGTCTTTGCGGTCTTGTCTGGCCAGTCCATAATAAGGAATAACCACTGTAATGCTTTTTGCGGAAGCTCTTTTTGCCGCATCAATCATTAGAAGAAGTTCTAATAAATTGTCTGCTGGTGGAAAAGTGGATCCAATTAAAAACACACGTCCACCTCGAACGGACTGGTCAAGAACCGGTTCGAATTCCCCATCACTAAATTCTTGAAAATTGATTTTTCCTAAAGATTGACCGTAAAATTCGGCTATCTTTTCTGCTAATTCTTTGCTTGTTCTTGTCGAAAATAAATAACTTAATTGCTCCGCCATTTTTAACTTTTTATTAGAGTGCAAATTTAAACAAAATTTAATGTAACATGAATTTGAAGGCATTAAATATGAAAGCCATTCTTTTTCAAAAGGAAATAAAGCGATCTATACTCAATGCAAACTTTGGATTTTCCAATTTGTAGAGGAAACTCTTTTGTCTATTGAGCGTTTACATGAATCAATAATTTTATAATTTTTACTATTGAATATCAATGTGTTGTGATTTTATTTGCATATCCGATGCAAGATTTTGTTTTTTTTGACTTTATTCTATTGAGTGCTCATGAAAACAAATTAAAATTATAAACTTTAAGAAATGAGAAACAAAATGACTTGGATGCGTACTTTCGCACTGTTTGCATTAATCGGATTAACCTTTGTCTCGTGTCGTATGGACGATGATAATTTCAATGAACTACTTCCTGTGGAGGTGACTGATGTACCTGGTACGTATACTGGGAAGGCTGTGGCAAAACAAGGGCAATTTAGCAAAACCTACCTTGCTGATTTTACAGCAAGTGAAGATGCAATTGCAATCAAAGAATTTCCAATGGATGAGATTGTGAAAGCGATTGTGTCGGATCCAATCGAAGCGAAAAAAGCCCTAGAAGATCTTGAAGCCGTACCTTACACATTGGGATATACCGCAGAACTAGCTTCTAGCAAGAAAGAAGTAATGCTAAAGTTAGGAGCTCAATCACTTCAGTTTGATTTGCCTGTCAAAGGTCAAACTAAATCTGTAGTAGTTCACTTTAAGCAAGAAGCTGCAGGTTCTTTTTATGCCACTGAAATGGGTGAAGAACTTTACCTTGCCTTTAATGCAAACAAAATCGAAGTAGATGGCGTAGAGTTAGCTTCTAACGAAGAGATTAACTATTTATTTGGAGGTCTGAAAAAATAGGATTCGATCTAAATATTGATACAAGGGTTGTACATTTGAACAATCCTTGTTTTTTTGCAGGGAAATATTGAAATGAGTAGCAATATAGGTTCGGAAAAAGAAATTGTTGACTCCCTTCTTCGAAAGGAGCAAGGAGCATGGAAAGAATGGTATCATTCTATTTCTCCAGGTCTTATGTCGCTATGCATTCGGTATGTGAGAGACCGCGACCTTGCAAATGACGTACTCCAAAATAGTTTTATAAAAATGTTTCATTCGATTCCTTCCTTCCAATTTCGTGGCGAAGGATCGCTTAAAGCATGGGCTTCAAGAATTGCGATTAATGAAGCCCTTAGAGAGCTTAAATCCCAATCCGGGTGGCAAAGATTACAATTTGAGCAGGAGCTTGCTGAGCCCGAAACCGAGGATCCTGACGTGGAGAACCTAGCCCAAGAGGAGATATTGGAGTTGATATTGCAATTGCCTGATGGATACCGTACTGTTTTTAATCTGTATGTATTTGAGAATTTGAGTCACAAGCAAATTGCAGAGCAATTAAACATTGGTGAGAGCACATCTGCATCCCAACTTCACCGCGCAAAAGGCATTTTAGCGGAAAAGATAAAATTACGACAACGTTTAGATAAAAAGATTTTATGAAACGCAATTGGTCACAAAAGCTTAGAGAGAAGATGGAAGGCCATGAAATGGCTCCGGACGCTGAGGGATGGCAAAAAATAGAACAAAATCTATTTCTTGAGCTTCCTGCTGAAGTTGCGTCAGCCCCTCTTGTGGACAGCTCTACCCGATTGAGGAGAAGACGAAAAGTTCAAAATTTTGCTATTGCTGCTAGTCTAGGAGGACTTTTAGTTTGCGGAGCACTACTTTATTCCACACTTAAAAGCAATCAAGGAGTCCCAACAAACAACACACTGACTTTAGACGAAAATAGAGAAGAGTCTAAAGTTCCAAATAGAGCAGAGAGTGAAGAATTAAAAAAAGAATCTGAGCCGAAAGTAGTGAAGATTGAAACGAGCGAGAAATCCTTTCTGCGGCTTTTAAATCCGGTTGAAAGGATAGGAATTGAAAATCGCAAAACGGAAGCGATGTACACAGATAATGAGTCGCTAACCTATAGTTCGAGGCCAGGTGTCTATACTTATGGGATTTTAAGTGGTATTCAAAGAGTGACCGACCCCTATCCTTATAGAATTGCAGTGTCTACCAAAGAGCTCAATTCCAATAAACAATCGAAGTCAAAAGAGAGAAGAGGAATTAGTTTTGGACCGATTGCAGGACAATTGGCCTCCAATTCTACGGCTCAAAATCCAGGATATCTAACTCTTAGCGGAGGAAGTGCCACTCGAATGGCGATGCAACAACTTGATGCTCCTTATGCGAGCGTACTTATGGAGAATTCAGCGCAGGAAGCCAGTACAGAAGTGAATCACCATACACCTGTGACTTACGGGCTAGCGTTGCAGTATCCACTGAATTCAAAATGGAGTCTGAGTTCAGGTGTAAGTTATACTCGATTACGCTCCGATCTAAAAGCAGGCACTAGCTCCAGTTATTGGGAGAGCAGGCAAGATCTTCATTATATAGGAGTGCCCCTTTTTGTCAATTATGAAATTTCAGAGAACGCTAAAGTTCGTACATATGCCTATGGAGGGGGAGAAGTTAAAAAAGTGGTCGCTGCCAATTCACGGACTAAATATGTTGTGAAAAACGAGCCAGAAACCTTCACGAATGAAAAGCTTAGTGAAAAACCAGTTCAAGTTTCTTTGAATGCCGGAGTGGGGCTTGAATATCGTTTGCACAAAAACATTAGTTTGTATGTAGAACCAGGCGTTGAATACCACATAGATGACAATTCAAACCTACAATCTATATATAAGGATAAACCATTAAATGTAAATCTACGAACAGGACTTAGGTTTACTATCGGGAAACCTTAATGAGAAAGCCTTAAGTACAGAAAGAAAGCCAGAGTAATCACTCTGGCTTTCTTGTTTTAACATTTAAATAATCGACCCTAGTTTAAGGGAATGTGACACCTGAATATTTATTCACATTCACTAATGGTAGGGAAGAGTTGTATTGCTTATTGATTGATTTTATAAATTCATTTGCAATAATTCCATATCCACGTCCTGTTAAGTGAACCCCATCAAGAGAGAAGGTACCACCTGTTACAAAAGTAGTAGTGTATTTAACTCCATCGAAATTGATTCCTGAAGATCGTGCTAGCTCTAGCATTTTTGAGTTTGCATCGACAAAGGCAAGTCCTTTTGCGCTAGCAGCCGCGCTAATTACTTTGTTGAAAGCGCTGGTTGCTGCAAGTACTTCGTCTTTCTCTACCGCAGTTAATACATGCTTGTCTTCAAGTGGGAAAGTCACACCAAATTTGTCAAACGGTGCTACAGCCATTGGCGAAGAGGGGGTTGTTCCAATAACAGAACTTGTTGTTAATGGGATTAAATCAGCACTTGTCGCATGTCTTGCTTGACCATAAAGAGCCCCCATCAATCCGGCTTGTTGAGCTGGAATTCCATTCGCGACTAAAGCTCCCGCAATTTGCGCAGATAAATCGGTTAAGGATTCATCCTTTATGAGAAGCGGATTGTTCGACTGAGAAACCATTTTGATTCTAGATCCTTGCCCATAAGCCGATAAAATCTGACTTAAAGGTCCAAACACTTGTTGGTTTAATGCGGTCGCACTCGCTGCATCAAGCGGTACTGGATTGTAAGGCACCGTCGTGAAGAATGGAATTGCAGTTACGTTGGGTATATTCGCAACCACTCCTTTTGCACCTTGCGAAGTTAAAGTGGCAACAAGTCCATTATAGGCTTGTGTGAACAAAGCGACATCTGTAATTGGATTGCTTCCATCGCCCCCTGAAGTTGCATAACCTAATACATCGTTATTTCCAATCCATAAAGAGAAGAACGTAGGATTTTGTGCCATAGCATCTCCGACTACAGTCGTTGTTGCTGAGGAGGCAAATCTAACAAAGTAAGGGTTAGCCGTACCTGTTTGAAGACCTGCTGCACTTCCGTAACCGGGTGCAAGTAGGTGAAATGATTTTGCACCTGGAACTCCCATATTTTGGTAAGGTCCGCCACTATAAATGCTTGCAATTGTATTGGTCGCTGTACCGCTTGCGACCACAGGGCCTAGAGAACCATTCGCATCGACAGCTAGAACAAGTTTGTTTGCTACACCGATAGCTGGGATTCCCCCTAAATTATCGGTCATCATAGGCTGCTTGAATTCGCCTCCTCCGGCTAATTTCATTTGTTCAGCAAGCATGCTAGGGTAGGATTCGTTTTGTCCATCTACATATAAGGCATTGTCTCTATAACCAGCGGTAAGAGAATTTCCCAATGCTACATATTTGCTAAAGTCTGCATCTCCGCTCGACACAGTAATGGATTCCACGTCTTGATCAAAGTCCGTTTCGCAACTATAAGTAAGCATTAAAAAAGAGGCGGCAATTGCGGGTAATATATGTTTCTTCATCGTTTTCTAATTATTTAATGTTGTAGTTAAGACCTAAACCGAAATAATAAGTTTTGGCTTTTGCTTGTCCTGCAAAGTGGGTGTTAGGATTGTCAAACACTCTCGATTTTGGAAAGGACATGGCTCCCGCTAAGTCTACTCCAAGCCCACCAAACTTAAGTCCTAATCCGGCAGTAATCACGTTTGCATCAAACGATGGCGTTTCTGGAATGAAATTTTCGTCCGTGTAAGGAGACTCATCCCAATACCATCCGGCGCGCGCTGCAACCATTGGGTTGAATTGGTATTCCGTTCCCACACGGAAGGTTTTAGTGTTGTGGAAATTCTTAGGTGTCGTTAGCACTGTGGGATCATTTGGTTGATTTCCAACAGGCGCATTGGCAAAGTCAAGAGTTAAGCTTGAGTATTTTTCCCATCCTGTATAATTGAAATCAGCAGAGATTTTCCATTTTTCGGTGGCTTGGTAAGTGGCTCCAATTGTGTACTCATCCACAAGAGGAAGAGTGGCTTGGAAGTGGTCTTCACCATTTGCATTTAATCCTAGATTTGGATATAGCGCTGGAGAAATATCAAATGTAGCCGTTCCCTTTTCTGCCTTCATATCCACAGGCCCACGATAAGCGATACTTAAATCTAATTTGTCTGTCGGGCGAAGATAGAAACCAAGAGAGTATCCATCTCCTTTTGCTTTATCATCATTAATGTTAAGGGTACCGCCGAGTTGAGTTACAGCTTTATCCCAGTCTACCTCTCCTGTTGCATGAATATAACTTACACCCACAGAAGCCCAAGGCGCTAACTTCACAGCTACCATTGGCTGAAAGAACATGGCTTTAAGAGACATTTTTTGAACGATCTCTCTTCCCGCCCACTGTTCTCCCCAATCAATGGTACTTCCGAATGGTGTGGTGAAACTAAATCCAATGGACAAGTTTTCAATTGGTTTATAGGCCACGGCGGCATAGATAGGGGTTCCTATAGGATTGTCTGTTTCGAAAGATTCGTGGGTATTGGGATTTTGATATGTAACGGAAGAAATCGCTCCGAATCCACCCGCCGCCACACTAAGCTTCGAGGGAATGAACGCGATACCAGCCGGGTTAAAGAATGCAACACTAGCATCCTCCACATGTGCGCTGGTATGTGCCATTGCCAATTGTTTCACCCCTTGTAGGGATACTCTGAACCCTCCTGCATAGGCAGTCATTCCTGCCAAAAGGGACATTGTAATGATTATTTTTTTCATAGATTGGTAATTATTGCTTTCAAATTTAGAACTAATTTGTATATAAATGTTAATTTTCGTTAACAAATTTAAACAAATTACTATTTAAAGCATGGGTTTAATTTTTATTCTATCCGTTTTTTGATGTAGTATCTTGTTTAAGAGCTCATTATTTACTTAAAATCATATTATCTATTGACTTGTTTAAGGTTAAACAGAATCGAGATTGGTAAAGTTTATTTATCGGCACACAATTGGAGAAGTTAATATTGCGTGGATAGTTCGGATTTAGAATGCTGAGTTAGAATTCCGTTTTCCCTGAGGCTTTGAGAAACATGAGCGAGTCTCATGTTAAAAATTATCCTAAATTTGCAATTATTAAAATTAATTAAATATGAGTTGTGGATGTAAAACATCCGGCGATTCCGGTCATTCTTGCGGTACGAAATCTGCAAATGGCTGCGAAAGTGTGAATACTTGTGGCAATAGTTATAAATTAAGTGTATTTGACTGGCTCTCTGATGTGAGTCGTCCAAGGCAAAAGACCGTCAATGAGCTTGTAGAGGTACGTTTTAAAAACGATCGAAAAAGTTTTTTTCGTAACACTCAAAATTTCCCACTTCATATAGGGAGTATTGTTACAGTGGAATCCAGTCCCGGACACGATGTAGGTGTAGTAAGCCTCACAGGAGAGCTTGTGAATATTCAAATGAAAAAGAAGAATTTTTCACCTGAGCACGCCCTGAAAATTTACAGAATTTCCAATCAAAAAGATATAGAAACCTGGCAAGAAGCTAGGGAAAAAGAAGATGCAATCAAGACGCAAGCAAAAATTATTGCTTCTCGTTTAGGGCTTGCCATGAAAATAACAGACGTTGAATTTCAAGGCGATGGTGCAAAAGCTACCTTTTATTATACTGCTGACAATCGAGTGGATTTCCGTTTGTTGATTAAAGAATATGCCTCCACATTTCGAACCAAAATTGACATGAAACAAATTGGTTTCCGCCAAGAAGCAGCGAAAATAGGGGGTATTGGGTCTTGTGGTAGAGAGCTTTGCTGTTCTTCTTGGTTAACCGATTTTAGATCAGTTAATACAAATGCAGCTCGTTATCAGCAGCTTAGTATTAATCCACAAAAATTGGCGGGTCAGTGTGGAAAATTGAAATGTTGTCTAAATTATGAGCTTGAAAGCTATATGGATGCCTTGTCTGACTTTCCATCCTCCAACACAAGTTTAGATACTGAGAAAGGTCGTGCGTTCTGCATTAAAATTGATGTGTTTAAACGAAAAATGTGGTTTGCCTATGCCGAGAACCCAATGGCTTGGTATGATATTGACACTGCCAAAGTAAAGGAGCAAATTCAACGTAACAAAAAAGGTCAAAAAGCGCAGCTTTTAGAGGAGCTCATGTCCTCGGAATTGGTTTCTGAAAAATCGGTCGATCTAATTCAAGAAAGTAAAATTGACCGTTTTGATTCGAGAGGTCGTCAAAATAATCGCAAAGGATCCAATAAAAAGAAAAAAGAGCATCCGAAAGATCGAAGATCAGCTGATGAGTCTAAAGGACAAAGCCGAAAACAGGTGGTAGGTTCTAGCGAGAAAAGACCGAATAAGAATAATAGAAACCAGTCCAATTCAAGTTCCCGCAAATCGGCGCCAAGATCCAAGTCAAATAGCCATGGGAATACCAATGAAAAGGTATCGGAACCAAAATCGAATGACAAAAAATAACGCGATACTTCTCTTAATGCTTTTGAGTACACTAGGAAGTTGTGTGAATCCAAATCAGGACATTCAAATTCATTCATTGAATGGGATTTGGCCTAAATCAGAAATTCAGAAGTTTCAATTTGAAATAAAAGAGGCACAAAATCCGAAAAACATTATATTTGTTGTAAGAAACAATAATGAATATCCTTACCTAGACTTAGATCTAAAGGTAATAACGCGCGTAGATTCTACAAAGGTAATTTTATCAGAGCGTGTGAAGCTGCAGCTTGCAGAATCAAATGGAGAATGGAAAGGAAAAGGATTTGGAGATACAAAAGAGGTATTGTTTACGTATAAAAGTCAATTTAAATTTCCCGAAAATGGACTTTATACTCTAGAGGTTAGTCCAGAAATGGTACGAAAAACTCTATTAGGAATTGAAGATTTTGGGATTAAAATTCAAACTGCGCAATTGAAAGATGGAAAATAAAAATCAAAAAGGTAAGAAAAGTACCTTCCCGTTGCCTAAGAAAAAGCCTCAAATGCCCTCAATTCAACGATGGATTAAATTCATCTGGACTGCACTTGTGGTGGTCATCGTGGGTATTGCTGCGGTTTTCTTTGCCGTATCGCAAGGATTTCTAGGCGATATGCCTGAGGTAACAGAGCTTGAAAATCCAGATATTTATGTGGCTTCTGAAATTATTTCTGCAGATGGCGTTTTGCTAGGGAAGTTCGAAAAAGAGAAAACGGAACCTGTTACTTATCAGGACCTTCCTCCCTACTTGGTCTATGCGCTTCAAGCGAAAGAGGACGAACGTTTCAAGGAGCATTCAGGAATTGATGTAAAGTCTTTTGCCAGAGCTGTTTACTTTAGAGGTGAACGAGGAGGTGGATCGACCATTACGCAGCAGTTAGCCAAACTTTTATTTACGAAGAAGCCTTCTTCCAACCCTCTATATCGGGTTGTGCAAAAACTAAAAGAATGGGTTGTAGCGGTAAGTTTGGAAAAACGATATACGAAAGAAGAGATTGTGACTCTTTATTTCAACAAGTTTGATTTCACCTACAATGCAAATGGTATAGAAATGGCCTCGCGAGTCTATTTCAATAAGAAAACAAAGGATTTGACACTTCCAGAAGCAGCAATGTTTGTAGCGATGCTTGAGGCTCCGATAGCGAACAACCCTTTACGTAATCCCGAACGTGCAAAACGAAGAAGAGATGTGGTTTTGGAGCAGATGCTTCAAACTGGTTATTTAGACCAATCAACTTACCAAACCGCAATCGATACTCCAATCGTAACGGATTATCAACCAATCCGTTCCATTGATGAAGGGTACAGTGCTTATTATAAGTTTTTCCTTCGCAAAGAGATTGAAAAGTATTTGAAAGAGTATGAGAAGAAAACAGGTAAGCCTTTGAACCTATACAAAGATGGGTTGAAAATATATGTGACTCTTGATTCAAAAATGCAGCGTTTTGCGGAAGAAGCGATTAAGGAACACTTGACTCAACTTCAAAAGAGTTTTGATGCGGAGCAACGAGGTCGTAAAAACAGACCGTTCTATTTGATTTCTGAAAAGGAAAGTGATCGAATTATGCTACAGGCGATGAAGAGAACAGGACGCTATAAGCAATTAGCGGCCGCAGGAGTCCCAGAGGACTCTATTATGCTCGAATTTCATAAGCCAATTAAAACGACACGTTTCACGTGGAACGGAGAGGAAGAAGTGGAGATGTCACCTTATGACTCCATTCGCTACCACAAACAAATTGCACAGGCAGGTCTAATGTCTATGAGCCCAGGTACCGGAGAGATCAAAGCGTGGGTCGGTGGGATTAACTGGCAGCATTTCCAATACGATCACATTAAACAAGGGAAACGTCAGGTGGGATCTACCTTCAAACCGTTTGTTTATGCTGCGGCGATTATGAATTTGGGAATGACACCTTGTACCAAAATATCGAATGCAACGTTTGATGAACGAGGCTACCGAGTACAGGGAACGGGTGGTGAATTAACGCTTAGGAATGCTTTGGCCTTTTCTCGAAATCCAGTTGCCGTTCGTTTAATGGATATGACTGGAACAGACAAAGTAATTCAGCTTGCGCGTGATCTTGGTGTGACGCAAGATATGCCTAGAGGGCAGCTTGCGGTTGCTTTGGGGTCGACCGATATTACTATTTATGAAATGCTTGGTGCTTACAGTACATTCGCCAACTTTGGAAATTACATTCGTCCCGAAATGATTTGGAGAATCGAAGATGCAAATTCAAGAGTAATTACGGAGGTGAAAAATGAAACCAAAGAGATAATGAATGAACTCTACGCTTATACTATGATTGATTTGATGAAAGGCGTAGCGGAATACGGAACCGCTTCAGGAGAACTTGGCCGACGTGGAGTTTCAAAAGATATTGAGATTGCCGCTAAAACGGGTACGACCCAGAACAACTCCGATGGTTGGTTCATTGGAATGACGCCTAATTTAGCCACTGGAGTGTGGGTCGGATGGGAAGATAGAGCTACCCATTTCCGAAGTACAGGAGAAGGACAGGGGGCTAAAATGGCCTTGCCAATTTGGGCGATCTATATGAAGAAAATTTGGGCAGAAAAATCTCTAGGGGTTTCCCCAGAGGATAAATTTATTAAGCCTTCGAATTGGACGGGAGACTGCGGTGATTTGTCAGGATTAGGAGGATACGGTGATGAGGGTGGACTTCAGACCATAGAACAGATCCGAAATCCAACTCCAGAACAAACGACACAGGAAAGGGCACCTGTGAAAAAAGAAGAAAATCTCAACGAGAAATTAAATAAAGACTCCAACGTAGATTTCAATCAATAGTACAGAAGGCCTTTTAAAGGCCTTTTGTTTTTTAGTACTTGTATTATGCGATTAGATAGGATTACTCAGTTGTTTCGCAAACGGTTTCCAGGCGATGAAAGCTATGATTTAGCACAACGTCAAACTCCAAACGTACTCTATGCATTGGTACGACCCGATTCATTTCCAGAGGCAGAATTGCTCGATTTTAACGAGGAACTCTCCCGAGAGATTGGGCTTGGTGGAATAGAGGACTCAAAAGATATTGATTTTTTAAATTGCAATTACATACCTTCAAATTTAGAAACGTATGCGACTGCCTACAGTGGGCATCAATTTGGGAATTGGGCGGGGCAGCTTGGTGATGGTCGCGCAATTTTCCTTGGAGAGATTGAAAATGATAAAAATAAGCTTACAGAACTTCAATGGAAGGGAGTAGGCGCAACACCCTATTCACGTAGGGCAGACGGCAGGGCCGTTTTACGCTCGACAGTACGTGAATATCTCATGAGTGAGGCGATGCATTATTTAGGAGTCCCTACTTCTCGATCTCTTAGTCTAAGTCTGTCAGGAGAAGCTGTGATGAGAGACAAACTTTATTCTGGGCATATAAGACCTGAAAAAGGTGCGTTTATGATGCGTACCGCAAGCCATTTTCTGCGTTTTGGACATTTGGAATTTCTCGCCTCTCAAGGACGAGAAGATTTGCTTAAGGATTTAGTTGATTTTGCAATTGAAAGAGAATCAAATGCGGTAGAATTGCGACAAAGCTCAGATCCTTATTTGGCTTGGTTTAAACAAGTTATGCATAAAACCGCCAATTTGATGGTGCAGTGGTATCGTGTGGGGTTCACTCATGGAGTGATGAACACAGACAACATGTCTCTAGCCGGAATCACGATCGATTATGGACCTTTTTCGATGCTAGATGAGTACGATTTAAACTTTACCCCGAATACGACAGATTTGCCTGGAAGAAGATATGCTTTTGGTCAGCAGGGGCAAATTGCACAATGGAATCTATGGCAGCTTGCGAATTCAGTGGCGCCGCTTGTAAATGAGATCAGTGAACTTCAAAAAGAGCTTGATGGATTCTCGTCCTACTTTTGGCAAGAATATGATCATATGCTAGCTAGAAAATTTGGTTTTGAAAAAGTAGAGAAAGAGGATACAGATTTCTTTACTGAGTGGCAGGGTTTGATGCAAGGCACAAAGGCCGATTATACGTTGTTTTTTATAAAATTAGAATCTTTTGAAGGATCAACTGATTCCACTTCTTTTTTCAAGGAAGTATTTTACAGGCCCCTTACTCATACACAAGAAGACAAGTTCAGCGCTTTTATTGAAAAGTACCAGAAACGTAAGTCTCGAAATCTTATTTCGGATCACGAGGCTTTGTTACTTATGCAAAAAGCCAACCCTAAATTCACATTAAGAAATTATCTGCTTTACGAATGCATTGAGCAGCTTGAGAAGGGAGATAGGACCTTATTCGATCAATTAAAAACAGCTCTAAAATCGCCTTATGAGCAGCTTTATCCTGAGTGGAGTGTCAAAAGACCGCCAGGATATGAAGACACCTTTGGGAGCTCAACGTTATCATGTAGTTCCTAAGGTGCGCAAAATGTGGGATTATTTGTATTTTTGAGCGCTTAGAGTATCTCCTTTGAAATTAATAGATAAACTTTCTTCAGGTTTAAAAATGGTCTTCCCTTCCAACCCAATGGAATGGGCAGTGTTTTTTGTGTTCGCGCTGAGCTATGGGGTTCTTGCCACGTCCATAGCTCTTGATTATCGAATTGTTTTTGATAATCGTATACCTTGGGATGCCTACTTTAGTTTTGACAATCGCGCAATTGTGATGACAGGTGGTGGATTTGAGAGACATCCGCTTGCCAATTATTATTTCAATTGGATTCGAGAACTTGCGCTTCTAATTTCTGGGGGTAAGATGAATTCCACGTTTCGACTTGTGCTATCTCTCTGTAGTGTTTTGACAGTTAGTCTAACTATAGTGCAAGTTTTCAAATATTTACGTGAGATCATTCAGCTGCCAAAATTCCTATCCTGTTTACTTGTTTTGTTCTTTTCTTTGTTCGCAACGAATATTCTTTTAAGTTTTACCCCAGAGACGTATACTTATAGTCTGTTTTTCCTGATGCTCTTTACTTCCTATACAGCGCGCAAAATTAATAATGGTGGTAAGTTTTCGGTGGTTTCACTTACGGTCTTTACCGTTTCAATCGGGGGGCTCACGGTGACAAATGCGGCGAAAGTTTATTTAGGATTGCTTTTCGAAAAAGGACTATTCAAATCCGTTAAATCCGTTGGAAATGCAGTCATTCGAGGAGGTGTAGCAGTAGGAGTTTTCGTACTATTGTTTTTATATCGCATGAATTTTGATTATGGTCTTATTTTGTCAAAAACGACCGAGCAATATGAAAAATTTTCAAAGCCAAAAGTTACCCCATTATGGGATATGATTTCGTCTTGGTTTGTAGGAGGAAATGTTCTTTTTTCAGGATTTGTAACCCGCGATTATCACAATAAAAAAGGCTTTGAATACAAGGCTCTATTTATGGACGTATATTCGAGCTGGGTCCCGTATCTATTTGTAGGATTGTTTTTTAGCCTATTAATTTGGTCGTGGATAAAGAATAGAAAAAACAAACTAGTGCAAATTTTGTTTTTACTTTTTCTTTTCGATTTCTTTATTCACTGCATACTAAAGTTTGGACTCCATACTTCCTATATTTATGGAGGGCATTTCGTGATGGTATATCCTCTGGTTATAGGTTGGTTATTTTATTCCTATCGAAAGCAAAGCAAAGTTCTGACTGCTTTAGGTATCACACTGGCTCTTATGACTTTGTATCTGGCGCTGAACAATGCCTATAGAATGCAAGAATTTTTTGACTTCTTAAATCTATATTATCAGTAGCAAAGAAAATTAGAGATTATTTTGCTTCGACACAAAAAACTCGATATTGTACAGCCCGTGCAGATTTAAATTGGCTTCTAATGCGACTCAAATCTGAACTTGCACTCTGTTTCGAAACGTAACTTCCTACTAAAATCCGGTAATTCGGTCTTAAAGAGGCATCGGTTTCTACTTTAATGTTTGGAAAACGGTTGCGAAAAAAGGATTTAATTTCATTGGCTTCTTGGTTGCTTTTCGCCACTGCAATTTGAATTTTGTACCCTAGAATTCGTGGATTTTGACGACAGATTTCAGCTCTTGATAAAGGTCTTGAAGAGCTTCCTGAACCTCTTGAGTCTCTGACATCTACGTCGCTATCTGAGTTCGGCATTTGAGTAGGACGAGTACAGTTGTCTTCCATTTTTGACATCGTTTCACTAACTCGTTTGTCCATCGAGATGGTAAGAGAAGTGCCTTGCAAGGTGTCCGTTTTTGTTATGACCTGGCTTTTAAAAAGTCCAAGGTGAAGCACAAAAAAGAATAAGGTATAGAGTACATTTTTTTTCATCAAAGGTAATTTGGGACAAATTTACTATAAATAAAAATTATACCAAAAGCTATTATTTAGAATGGTTACAAATTAATGGGCTTCTCAGAATCTCTAATTTTTTCGGTTGTTAATGTAGTGTTAAAAAGCTTACTTTTGCAGAATTGAATGGATACTCATCAATTTTTACTAACCCAAGATTAATTAAATGATTAGTTGGAGAAAGCATTACAAGAGGGGGCTGGTAGCAATAGGTCTATTGTTTGCCACTGCCACTTCGGTCCAGGCTCAGGACGGTGATCCTAAAAATGGCGAAACACTTTTTAAAGCCAATTGTACCGCGTGTCACGCGTTAGACAAAAATTTAATTGGCCCTGCCTTAGGTGGGGTTGTAGAGCGGCTAGAGAAGGACGAAGGTCTAGGTGTAGATTGGTTACACAAATGGATCAAAGACAACGAAGCACTTCGTAATTCAGGAGACGCATATGCCAATAAGACTTTTGAGGCGCATAATAAGATTGTCATGCTTCCCTTTCCGAATCTTTCGGATCAGGATATAGATGATATTCTTGCCTATACGTCTAATCCCCCTGCACCAGAACCTGCTGCCGATGCTGCAGCTGGAGCCGGAGCTACAGACGATAATTCACTAGCGCTTCTAAACGAGGCTAAGAAACAAAGTGAAAATTCTAAAATTCTATTAATCTCCCTAATCGCTATTGTAGGGCTTCTTGTTTGGTTGTTATTAAAGCTAAGACAGCTTGTGAAACTCAGCCAAACCGACGAGCTTGCTGATCTTAATAAAGCGAATGCCTATACCTTTGGTAGTCTGTACGCGAAGTATAGTTATGTAGGTAAAATCGCAATGGGTCTACTTGCTCTATTGGCTTTCTACGGTGTGTGGAATGCATTAATGGGAATTGGGGTTTACAAAGGCTATCAGCCAGAACAACCTATCCACTTCTCGCATAAAATTCACGCGGGAGTTAACAAAATTGACTGTCAACTATGTCACTCTTCTGCAAAATACGGAAAAGTGTCAGAGATTCCTTCCATGAATGTTTGTATGAACTGTCACCGTAATATTTCTGAATACACAGGGACGTATATGGAGCCTGGAAAAGACAAAGAATTCTATGACGCTGAGATTCAAAAGATTTACGCCGCAACAGGATGGGATCCAGGAAGTCAATCCTACAAAAATGAGAAGAAGCCAGTAGAGTGGGTACGTATTCACAACATGCCTGATTTCGTATACTTTAATCACGCGCAGCACGTAGTCGCAGGTGAGAAAACGATTATCAGTTCCCACAACAAAAAGAATCCAGACGATCAAATTGATGTCGTGTGTAAAGCTTGTCACGGACAGGTGGATACCATGAACGTTGTTGCCATGGCAAATGATTTCACTATGGGATGGTGTATTGAATGCCATAGAACAACAGAAGTTGATATGGACAACGGCTATAACAAAGAATATTTCGCCAATCTTCACGATAAGTTGAAAAAACAGTATCCGAAAGAAGAAGGTAAGATTACCGTAGATGCTATTGGTGGTCTTGAGTGTGGAAAATGTCATTATTAATAACGTTAAATCAGAAGTATAAATGGCTTCAAATAAAATACAATTCAGAAGTATTCATGAACTAAAAGACCCCACTTTAAACCAAAAGTTGGCTCAGAAAGAGTTTCAGGATGAAATTCCTGTAGATGAAATTTTGGGTAAGTCGGATGATAGTTCAGGAACGTCCAGAAGAGATTTTCTTAAATTATTAGGATTCTCTACTGCGGCAGTGACCCTTGCAGCTTGTGAGGCTCCAGTCTTAAAAACGATTCCTTATGTGGTTAAACCTCACGATATTATTCCAGGGGTGCCCAATTACTATGCAACCTCCTATTTTGATGGGACGGATTTTGCGAGTGTTTTAGTAAAAACGAGAGAAGGACGACCAATTAAAATTGAACCTAATGCAATTGCAAAGGAGCTTGGTAAAACGAGCGCTAGAGTTCAGGCAGGTGTTCTTTCTCTTTACGATAACGACAAAGTAAAGCAGCCGAAGTTAGATGGTAAGGATGAAACGTATGATGTGGTAGACGACTACGTGCTTAACGCTTTAACCCAATCTACTAATATTGGTAAAAGAATCGTTTTACTTTCACACTCTTACCCTTCTCCAACCTTTAAAAAGTTGGTCGATGAGTTTAAAGTGAAGTATCCAACTGCGGAATTAGTGACTTACGATTCTTTTCCACACGCTTCTGCTTTAGATGCAGCACAGGAGGTCTTTGGACAAAGACACTTGCCGGTATACGATTTAAGTACAACCGAACTTGTCGTGTCTTTCCAAGCGGATTTCTTGGAAGATTATAACGGAGGAAGTTTAGAATCCTCTTATGCAGCTGCGAAAAAGCCAGGTGCAAACATGCTAAGACACATTCAAGTAGAGTCTAACATGTCCCTTACGGGAGCTAACGCGGATGAAAGAATTCGTCTAAAACCAAGTGCGGTTTATAAATTGTTAGTAGAGGTATACAATGCTCTTAACGGGGGTTCTGCCTCTGGTGATGCCGCTAAAATTGCAAAGGAACTTCAGGCTAAAGGAAGTAAAGCGGTAGTTTTTGCCGACGGTAGCAAAGGAGCTTATGTTCTCGCACACCTCATTAACCAAAAATTAGGATCGGTTGCCTTTACAGGAAAAGCGAACTTATTAAAAGAATACGATACAGCCCGTTACGAAGAATTCTTAACTTGGTTAGCAAACGGCGAAGTAGGAACACTTATCGTAAACAACGTGAACCCACTTTATTCTTCTAACAAGGCTGAGTCCTTCAAGAATGCAATCGCAAGAGTACCAAACATTATTGCGGTTGTTGACAAAAAGAATGAAATTTATAAGGCAGCGAAAGTAGTAATTCCACCGACACACTGGTTAGAATCATGGGGAGATTTAACTCCACAAACAGGTGCCTACTCACTTATGCAACCAACCATTTCTAAAATTTACAAGCCAAGACAGATTGAAGAATCTCTACTTGTTTGGATTAATGGAAAAGGAAGCGAAAACAATAGCTACTACAATTACTTAAAAGCGAATGCTTTAACTCTTTTAGGAGGAAAGACATTTAACAAAGCTTTATACGGTGGATTTAATGAAGTAGAATTCGGACCGACCTTAGCTTATGCAGGTGGAAATGCACAAGGTGCCATTTCAGAACTTCAAGCATTTAAAGCGTCGGATATCGAAATCGCGCTTTATACCTCAGTTGCCGTCGGAGACGGTACGCAGGCAAACAACCCTTGGCTACAAGAATTACCAGATCCAGTTACAAGAATCTCTTGGGATAACTACTTAACGGTTTCTCCTAAAGATGCAGAACGTTTAGAGTTCGATAACGACCTAAACGGAAGAATGCAGCTTGACGGTTCACGTGTAAACGTGAAAGTGGGTGATGTCACTTTAGAAAATGTGCCTGTCTTTGTTCAACCTGGACAAGCGGAAGGTTCGA
This sequence comes from Bacteroidota bacterium, assembly GCA_023387375.1. GTDB lineage: Bacteria > Bacteroidota > Bacteroidia > Flavobacteriales > Weeksellaceae > Planobacterium_A. The sequence goes on from JAEWIE010000040.1 coordinate 240,661, forward strand.
TGGGGCTAGCTTTAGGATATGGAAAAACAGGATCAGGAAAAGTAGCAGAAACGGGAATCAATGCATATCCACTTTTTGATGGGAAAAGCAGAGTGATTTCTAATGTGAAACTTGAGAAGGTAAAAGGTATGCACGAGTTTGCTGGAATGCAGCTTCAAAATACGCTGATGGGTCGTTATGACATTGCGCGTGAAGTGCCATTAGAAACCTATCTAAATGTTGCCTTTGATGATAAAATTAACGGATGGAATAAACCTTTAGAGTACCATACTTTAACAGAATCTACTCCCGCAGGTAAAATTACTTTATGGGATGAATTTGATGATACGGACGGTCCTCACTTTAACTTATCGATAGATTTGAACTCTTGTACGGGTTGTGGAGCTTGTATCATTGCATGTCAAGCAGAGAACAACGTTCCAGTGGTAGGAAAAGAAGAAATCAGAATGTCAAGAGACATGTACTGGCTTCGTATTGACCGCTACTATTCTGCAAGAGAAAAAATTAGTCCAAAAGAACAAGTGGACAGAGGACTTAATGTACCGCAAGTCTATGATATTCTGATTGATCCGGCTGATAATCCGGATGTGATTTTCCAACCTGTAATGTGTCAGCATTGTAACCACGCACCTTGTGAAACTGTTTGTCCTGTTGCGGCTACTTCTCACGGAAAGCAAGGTCAAAACCAAATGGCTTACAACCGTTGCGTAGGAACTAGATATTGTGCAAACAACTGTCCTTACAAAGTAAGACGTTTCAACTGGTTCAACTATGCTCAGAATGATAAGTTTGACTACAACATGAACAATGACCTTGGTAGAATGGTTCTGAACCCAGATGTGGTTGTGAGAACAAGAGGGGTTATGGAAAAATGTTCAATGTGTATCCAAATGACTCAAACCACTATTTTAGAAGCGAAAAAAGAAGGAAGACGTATTGAAGACGGCGAATTCCAAACTGCTTGTTCTAAAGCTTGTGGAACAGGAGCTATGCAATTTGGAGACATGAACGATAAAAAGTCTAAAGTTAGAGAGCTATTCACAGACAATAGACGTTACACCCTTCTAGAAGAAATCGGAACGAAACCGAATGTATTCTACCATACGAAGGTTAGAAACAGAAAAGAAAACAAAGTTTAAATAATAATAAGGTAAAAAATGTCACATTACGAAGCCCCGATCAGGGAACCTTTAATTATTGGTCACAAAACTTATCACGATATCTCAGAAGATATCGCAAGACCTATTGAGGAAAGAGCTGGAAAGCTATGGTGGATTGCATTCTATTCAGCATTGGTACTTTTCGTATACGGATTCGGTTGCATCGCTTACACTATCGGTACCGGTATTGGAGCATGGGGACTAAACAGAACCATTAACTGGGGTTGGGATATTACCAACTTTGTATGGTGGGTTGGTATTGGTCACGCCGGAACGTTGATCTCTGCAGTACTTTTATTATTTAGACAACGTTGGAGAATGTCAGTCAACCGTTCGGCAGAGGCGATGACCATTTTTGCCGTTGTGCAAGCGGCGATTTTCCCCGTAATTCACATGGGTAGAGTTTGGGTTGGATATTGGGTATTTCCTATTCCAAACCAGTATGGGTCTTTGTGGACGAACTTTAACTCTCCACTTCTTTGGGACGTATTTGCGATTTCGACGTATTTCTCGGTTTCTTCGGTATTCTGGTTTATGGGTCTTATCCCTGACTTTGCGATGATCCGTGACCGCGCGAAAACACCTTGGACAAAAAAGATTTATACCTTCCTTTCCTTTGGGTGGGGTGGGAAAGCAAAACATTGGCAACGATTTGAAGAGCTTTCTTTGGTTCTTGCCGGACTTGCTACTCCACTGGTTTTCTCTGTGCATACCACTGTATCCTTTGACTTCGCCACTTCCGTGATTAAGGGATGGCACTCTACGATCTACCCACCTTACTTCGTGGCGGGTGCGATCTTCTCAGGATTTGCAATGGTGCAAACCTTGCTTTTAGTAGCAAGAAAGGTTTGTCAGCTTGAAGAATACATTACCATGTACCATATCGAGATTATGAACATTGTAATTATCGTAACAGGAGGAATGGTTACGGTAGCCTATGCTGTTGAGTACTTCATCGCTTGGTATTCTGGAAGTAGATTTGAAGATTTCGTGTACTTAAGTCCTGGAGCTGCAACAGGTCCTTATTGGTGGGCATTCTGGGCACTTATTATTTGTAACTTAGTGGTACCAGCTTCGTTCTGGTTCAAGAAGCTAAGAACAAACATTATGTGGACTTTCTTTGTCGCACTCATCATTAACATAGGAATGTGGTTTGAACGTTTCGATATTATTGTAATCAACTTATCGAGAGACTATTTACCAAGTGCATGGACTATGTTTAAGCCAACAATCATTGATGTAGGTGTGTATTTAGGAACGATCGGATTCTTTGGAGTATTATTCTTATTGTATGCAAGAACTTTCCCAGTGATTGCACAAGCGGAATTGAAAACGATTTTGAAAATTTCAGGTGAAACTTATAAAGCAAAAGAAGGAGATGAGCACCACTAAAATAATTTACGGTCTTTATGCGGATGATGACGATTTAATGGACGGCGTCAAAGCATGTAAAGAGAAAGGTATTGAAATTAATGAGGTCTATACGCCATTCCCTGTCCATGGATTGGATACGGCACTAGGGCTTAAAAAGACTAGAATTTCGGATGCAGCGTTTATTTACGCCGTATATGGAGTCCTTGTGGGTGCCCTTGTTACCTGGTATACGATGAACCACGACTGGCCAATGAACATTGGAGGAAAGCCTGCTATGTCTTGGTGGTATAATATGCCAGCCTTTGTGGTTCCAATGTTTGAATTGATGGTTTTCTGTTCTGCGCACATGATGTCCATAACTTTCTTAATTAGAAATAAAATGTACCCAGGTGCAAAACCGCAGAATCCAGATCCAAGAACCACAGACGATAAATTCTTAATGGAATTTGTAGGTGGCGATGTTGAAAGAATTAAACAGCTTCTAATTGAAACTGGAGCTGAAGAAATTACAGTTAAAGATGCTTAGTATGAAAAAAACAATATTCAAAGCTACGGCAGCGATTGCTTTTACAAGTTTACTATTGAGCTCTTGTGGAAAAGGCAATCCACCTATGGTATATTTCCCGGATATGTATTTCCCAGTGGCTTACGATCCACTACAAAAAGCGGAAGATCCATACTCTGATCATGAGAATGAAATCCCTGCCTTTGCTAATGGTGCCACAGGTTTAACCGTAGTAGAGGGAACGGTCGCTCAAAATAAAGACGGTATTTTTGAAGAAGAACTTCTTCCGAAGAGTGTAGATGAGTACAATGCAAGATACGATGCTTCCAAATTAATCACCGTTTCTCCTCTTGACCCAGCGAATGCACAAAAAGATATTGAAAGAGGGAAAGTCCTCTATGATAGAACGTGCGCCGCATGTCATGGTGTAAATGGAGATGGACAAGGATCAATTGTAGAGAGCGGCGCTTATTCAGGCGTTCCTAATTATAAAGATCGTGAAATCACAGTAGGATCTGTGCATTATGTACTTACGCACGGTAGAAACGCAATGGGTTCCTTTGCAGGACAACTGATGCCGGGCGACAGATGGAGAGTATCAATGTATGTAATGAATGCATTTAAAGGAGGAATGTCTACAACAGCGGCTGAGCCAGCAGCAGTAGATTCCACCGCAACCAATTAATAAAAAGAAAGAAAATGTATAGTTTTTCACCAAAATTAAGATTAACTTCTATCATTCTTATCGTCGCGGGACTTGTCTTGTTTGCTGCGGGGTATTTTATGAACAAAGGCTATGACAGTGGAGTGGTCGAACATATGATGGAGAATGTGCTTGCAACAGGCCATGATGCGCCAACGCATTCCAGCGAACTTGTAGGGCCACAAGATCACGAAGCTCATTTAGAGCATGCAATGATGCAAGTGGCAAATCAGCCTTTGGCATCACTTCATTTAGTTGCTGCATTGTTTTTTGCAGCCTCTTGTTGTGTATTGTTTTTCTATTCGATTCAGCACGTTTCTCATGCAGGTTGGTCGATTGTAATTACGCGTGTAATGGAAGCGATCGCTTCTTTTATTCCATGGGTTGGAGCTTTTCTCATTCTTATCATGATTCTTAATGTTTCGCATATTGGTCATTTGTTCCACTGGATGGATCCTTCATTGACTGATCCTAATTCTGCACATTTTGATTCCATTTTGTATGAAAAGAAGAAATTTTTAAATATTCCTTGGTATGCGTTTAGAACGCTTCTATATGTAGTGGGAGGGACTTTCTTCGCATGGAAATTAAGATCCATGTCTAAAAAGGTAGACCAAACGAAGTCAAGAACTGATTATCAAATGCTTTACCGTTGGAACGTGGGTTATATTGTTTTCTTTGGTTTTGCTTCCGTAGGATGGGCTTGGGATTGGTTAATGTCTATTGACCCTCACTGGTATTCCACTATGTACGTATGGTATGCAATGGTAAGTGGATTAGCCACTGCAATCGCCCTCGTTATTTTAGTAAGCGTTTATTTGAAGAAAAAAGGATTTTTACCTGAATTCAACGATAACCATTTGCATGATCTAGGAAAATATCTATTCGCTTCCAGTATGCTTTGGACTTATACATGGTTCTGTCAGTTTATGCTTTATTGGTATGCAAACGTACCGGAAGAAGTAAATTATTTCTTTGGTCGTTTCGAGCACTATGAAGAAACATTCATTCCAATGTTAATTCTAAATTTCCTTGTGCCTTTATTGGTATTAGTAGGTTCTGGAATCAAAAGAAAGTATAAAGTAGTTACCGCTATGGCTGCGCTCGTCGTTGTAGGACACATCTTAGATTATTTCAATATGGTGATGCCTGGAACTGTAGGTCCTTATTGGAGAAATGGTGCTGTACTGCTTAGCGTATTAGGAGCTGTTGTTTTCTTTGTTGGACTGTTCATCTTTGCTGTTATGAGTAAATTAGCAAAAATGAAATTGATTCCAGAAGGAAACCCTTTCCTACACGAATCCAAAATTTACGAGTACCCGTTTTAATCGGAAATCATACTTAGTATATTAATCCCGGCTTATTGCCGGGATTTTTTTATTTTTGTATAAAATACGCGCTATGAAGAAAATATATTATCTTTTGATTTTCAGTTTGCTAGTGCTCACGGGTTGCAAGAAGGAGTCTGTGGATGCCACGACAACACAGAGTTTTCGAAGCAGTATAAACGATATGACTTCCAGACTATCGACCTTGGAGCAAGTAAAGTTTAACGAAGCTCTGTATATTTTGAAGACCTTTGGTGTAGAAGGCGAAAATGACATTCAAAAGTTGAATGCCTTAGGAAAGAAGATTGACGGTTTAAAGGTTCCTGCGATCCTCGCCATGGCTGATCAAGTAGCTCAAGCGAATGGCATCGCCTGGAGCAGTACGGGTCCGCCGTCTCTTGGAGAGATGAATATTTTTGGTTCAGTCGAACCGACGGAGTTTGATCCAAATGATATTAAAGCGAAAGGTGTTGAAATCACGACTATTGAAATTCAAAAGGACAGCATTTTAGGACCTAGAGCTCTGCAAGTGATTCCGCGCCTTGTGGACACTAGTGGACGACCAATTGAGTTTTCAGGCGCGGCTTTGGAAACAATTCTAGTCGTTTCAAGTGGTGGTAGTCGATTGAGCACCTCGAAAAATCTTATGCTTGACAATGAATTCAAAGGGTTTACTATTCATTATAACACCTTGCCAAGTGAGAAAGTCGTTGGGAATAAGATTGATATTGAAATCACAGTGAAAACGACAAATAATAGTTTTAAGATGTCAAAAGTAGGCGTCCTTGTCAATCCAAATGCATTAAGAATGCCTCCCGCAACAAATTTAGAATTGGATTCCCTAGGGGGTAGTTCCTCGCTTGAAAACGATAATATAACTGGAAACAATGCGGGGTCAGGAGCAGCTGGAGATCCCAAGACGGTGGTTACTCGATTTTTGAACCAAGTTGCGAGTCAAAACTTAAGGGGAGCGTATGAAGTCTCGTCGAATCCAAGTTGGGGTTCTTATGAGTCTTTCTCCAATCCTAACACTGGTTTTGGTGGATTCAAGTCGCTACATGTGAAGAATATTTCAAGCGTGTCTAACACCGGCAATAATGCGTCTGTAAATGCTACATATGATGTGACTGACAAAGCGGGCAATACCACAGCATTACAAGTGAGCTTTGGGCTTCGCCAAGAGGATGGGCAGTGGAAGATTAGTAGTTACACGATTATCCCATAAGAATATGAAAGGATTAGAATTAAAAGAGGCTTTAGAGCAGACAATAGAAAATATACCTAATTTTCCAAAAGAGGGGATTCAATTTAAAGACATCACACCGATTTTTTTGAATCCTAAATTATACGAAGCCGTCATTGAAGAATTGGCTCACTTTAGTAAAGGAAAGATTGATGCCGTATGCGGTATCGAGAGCAGAGGGTATTTGTTTGGAATTGCAATCGCCGTAAAACTAGAGGTACCCTTCATCCTCATTCGAAAAAAAGGCAAACTTCCACCTCCATTCGTTTCTGAAAAATACGATTTAGAATATGGATCCTCTGAAATAGAGATGAGAGAAGGACAGCTTAAACCTGGGATGCGAGTTTTAATTCATGACGATTTGCTCGCGACAGGAGGAACAACTCAGGCTGCAGGTAGACTCGTGGAGAAACAAGGCGCAAAAGTGTCTCAGTTCAGTTTTTTAATCAAGTTAAAGGGGCTTGGTGCGGAGGAAAAATTAGATTCTTTTCAGGCCGAACAACATTCGATATTGGAATATGATTAAATTGCATAAGAGTACTTTAGGCACAGGAATATAAGGTATTTTTACAGATATTATTATTTCTCATTAGAATTTTGTAAATCACTAGGAAACAATTAAATTTGCAGCTCACTAATTATATTATGGCAAATACAAAACGTACAAATAAGAAGAATACGGAAGGAAAAGAAACGGTTGAGTTTTTTAAAGACCTAGATCGTGAAGCATTGCACACCGAACGCTTTTTAGAAAAGAATTCAAAACTAATCTCCCTTGTTTTTGGAGTTCTTGTTTTGGGAGTATTAGGATACTTTGCTTATCAACAGTTTGTCATTGTGCCAAAGAATGAAGAAGCAACTAAAAGCTATCTTTCTGCAATGGGTAACCTTGCAGAGGGGAAAACAACCGAAGCTTTAGGAGGGAAATCTGCTGCAAATCCTGGTTTTTTGGGAACCTATGAGAATTATGGAAATACAGATGCAGGTAGTTTAGCGGGATACCATGCGGGACTTCTAAAATTCAAAGAAGGTAAATTCCAAGAGGCGTACAATCTTTTAGATCAGTTCTCCTCAGACAATAAAGTACTTATGGCTCTTAAATACGGAGCAATGGCAGACGCAGCATCAAACCTTAATAAAGCAGACGAATCACTTTCGCTCTTAACAAAGGCAGCTAATGCATCGGACGATCCGTATACAACTTATTACTTTACAAGAAAAAAAGGAATCTTAGCACTTGCACTTAACAAGACGCAAGAAGCAAAGACGGCATTTGAAACCATCGATCAAAAATATAAGGAATACGACAATGGGCTTTCGGACAGTTACATTGAGATGGTAAAAAATAAATAAAAATACAACTTATGGCGACAGTAGATCTTTCGAATTACAAGCCACTCTCAATATCAGATGCCGATGATTTTTCCATCGGCATTGTAGTTTCTGAGTGGAATGATTTTATTACTTTTCCCCTGCGTGACGGAGCAATCGAGGTTCTTACTAAAGAAGGAGTTTCCCGTGAGAAATTGACAGTCTTTTATGTGCCAGGAGCCTTCGAATTAACCTACGCAAGTATGCAACTGGCAAAGAGTGGCAAATACGATGCGATTATTGCCATTGGGTGCGTCATCCGAGGAGAAACCTCGCATTTCGATTATGTTTGTTCTTCGGTTTCTCAAGGGCTTAAAGATTGCAATGTATTAACCGATATTCCGACCATATTTTGTGTCCTAACGGATGATACTAAAGAGCAATCCATTGCTCGTAGTGGAGGAATTCACGGAAACAAAGGAATTGAATCTGGTGTAACAGCCTTAAAAATGATTGACTTCAAAAGAAAACTAAAATAAAGCAACTCGAAAACATAAGGTTTAGATCTCATCGGTATACGTTTTGTTAGAAAGTTCATAGCATAGAAATTTAAAGAGTATATCTTATAATTTTGTAAATTTAGTTTTCAATTACACTCTCGTTTTAATTATTAAAGAAATAGCATATGAAATGGACGCAAGATAGAAGTGGTAACGTCGAGGACCGTAGAGGAAGAGGAATGGGCGGCGGCCTTTTGGGCGGTGGTCTCGTAAGTTTAATTATTGCCGCGGTTGTTTTCTTTCTTGGAGGTGACCCATCCGCAATTCTTGCAACAGGATCAGCAGGCCCGTCCATGCAAACGGAACAGCGCGAGCTTACGCCACAAGAAAAACAGGTCGGAGAGTTCATTGAGATGCTCACGGTAGAAAATGAAAAAACATGGAGTACGATTTTTCAAGAGAATGGAATGCAGTACCAGCCCGCAAAGGTGGTCCTTTTTAATGATATGACCCAGTCGGGTTGTGGGACTGCGCAGGCCGCTACGGGACCGTTCTATTGTCCAGTTGATCAGTCCGTGTACATGGATCTTAGTTTCTTCAATGAATTAGAAAGTCGATTTGGTGCAAAAGTGACTGAATTTTCTGTCGCATACGTGCTCGCACACGAGATGGGGCATCATGTACAGAATTTGTTAGGAACCCTTGGTAAAACAGAGGAATTAAGAAGAAGTGGAAATTATTCGGAGGCGCAGATGAACAGAGTTTCGGTTGCAACCGAACTTCAAGCTGATTTTTACGCGGGTTTGTGGTCTAAATATAGCGATCAGAGAGAACACTTTCTAGAGCCTGGCGATATTGATGCGGCACTAAGCGCAGCAGAAGCTGTAGGGGATGACAATATCATGAATCGCTCCCAGGGCTATGTGAACCAGGAAAGTTTTACGCACGGTAGTTCAGCGCAAAGAAAAGAATGGTTTTTAAAAGGCTATAACTCAGGTGACATACGACAGGGCAATACATTTGATCAACTGTTAAGGTAACCAGGTGGAATTATTAGGTAGGATCCTTTGTTAAAAGCTAGAATTCGTTTTGCGTCTTTTTGTTTTGCATAGGAGAATGGAGATTCGTTATGAAAAATATAGGGATTGTAGTCTTTGTCTTGTTTTTTGCAAGTGGATTCGCGCAGCAGAATGAAGCCTTTAAAGCCATAAAGTCTCAAGCGGACTATGAGCAGCAAATGCTTCAATACAAATACCAAATGGAGTACAAACGGGCTTCTTCGGAACTGCGAGGAATTCTGGAGAACCAATGGAATTCACTCATTGTCGATTTTCAAGAGCATGTGAATACCGCTTATGTGGGCGCCTTAATCCAAGTGAAAAATGAGGAAGATTTATCAGAGTTAGTGTCCTCCACTTCTGCCAAAAAAGAGCTGTATTCCGTTCAAAACAGTCCCAAAGGACTTTTGCCTCCCACCTATTCTAATGGAATTGAGGGACTTCGCAAGGAAGTCTCAGATCTATTTTACTTTGACCTGGTAAAGCCGCTAGCCTCACCCTATGAGGCGCAAATTAGTTTTATTGTGAATCCGGACGGGAAAATAAGTCGAGTGGAGGCAAAAGGAGATATCTTAAGTCTTAACCGGCAGGCTCAAATCGCATTTTATTTACTTCCAGGAAAGTTTTCACCTGCACTTTTAGACAACAAACCAGTCGCTTACCGATTTGAATTACCCTTAATATTGAGCTTTTAAAGAATGCATTCTAACCGACATAATGAGAAGTGGATACTTCTTGTTCTACTTACCTTAATTTGGGGGTCGTCCTTTATCTTAATCAAAAAATCACTGCTTTACTATACACCTTATGAGGTGGGTAGTCTGCGCATTATCATTGCCTCTCTTCTGCTACTACCATACGCTCTAATGAACATTAAGAAGTTCCCGAGGAAGCACCTAAAATATTTGATCGTGGCCGCTGCGTGCGGTAATTTTTTGCCCATGTATCTCTTTCCGATGGCCGAGACAGAGATTAGTAGCAGCATTGCAGGGATTATCAACTCTATGGTGCCCATCTTTGTCATCATTCTTGGCGCATTGTTTTGGAGTACAAAGACCTCACGAACGCAAATGCTAGGGACTCTGATTAGCTTTACAGGAGTAATTGTTCTCACTCTAGGAGGCGCAGAATCTGGAGCACTTAAGATCGTTCCCATACTTCTTCTTCTGTTAGCCACGGTACTCTATGCAATCAATGGCCTTACGGTGAAAGCTCATTTAGGGAACGTGGAGCCCAAACTACTTTCTGCCTATGTTTTTGGGATTGTTTTGTTTTTTCCTTCTCTTATATCGCTTGGGTTTTCTGGATTTTTTCAAGATTTTCACTCCACAAAAGAAAATTGGACGGGACTTATGTATGTCGGCCTATTGGCGGTATTTGGCACCGGGCTTGCGATGATGTTAAACTACCGACTCCTTAGTGTTTCTAGTGCTCTATTTACCTCTACGGTAACGCTTCTTATGCCTATTGTCGCCATTGGGTGGGGATTTATTGACGGGGAGAGCCTCAGTGCATTCCAACTAATAGGGGCACTTGTGATTATTGCAGGGCTACTGTTCTTACGCTCTGAACAAAGGAGCGAGCTGGATAGTGCAAAGAACAAGACGGACGAAAAACGGCCCTCTTAAAAAGGGCCGCTATTTATCTTGATCGATTACATCCTATTTTTTCTTGGTTTTTACCTTCTTCACCACTTCCTTAATGTAGGGATATCTTTTTTGCATATCAGGCACCAAAGAAGGATCGAGTACAATTGCAATCTCTAGAGCTTCCATTGCTCTGTCCTTCTCCTCTAGATTGAAGAAACAATTGGAAATCTGATAATATAACTCCGCATGCTGGTGTAGGCTAATGGCCTTGGTAAGTACTCGAATCGCTTTGTCGTATTCGGAAAGTAGCATGAGTACTTCCGTGTAAGCGTACCAATTGTAAAATTTATTAGGTTCTTTCTCAACCAAAAGTTCTAAACAATCTAAACTCTCTTCAAAACGACCCGAATCGATATACAAAAAGGCTAGCTTCTTTTGCAGGCTAAGATTTGTGCTGTTTAAGGAAGCGGCTTCGCTAGCAAAATGAAGCGCTTCTTTTTTTGAGCCCATTTCTTCATATAGCTCACTAAGTTCTATCATTGACATATAGAACTGCGGGTCTTCAATAAGCGACTTTTGAAAATAAGTTAGGGCATTAACATTGAATTTCTGTGCTTTGTAGCAGAGTCCAATTTTATAATACGTATAGGCTTTTGTATACTCAAGTTCGAGCATTTCCTCATATACTTCAATCGCTTTTAAGTAATCTCCTAGTGCTTCGTAACAAGCCGCTTTGTTAGCGTATACGCCAACGGAGGAGCTGTTAATTGCAAGCAGATAATCGAAGCCTTTAATCGCCTCGTGGTAGTTTTTTCGATTGAAGTAAAATTGGCCATATTCAAACCATGCAATTTCAGAGAATGCAAAATCATCCAAATATTCATTAATGAATTGAGCGGCCTCTTCATATTTCTTTAGCTCCACGTAACACTGCATCGTATTCTCTAAAGAATAATCGTCTGTTGGATCTGCTTTGAGTGCTTTTCGGTAATGCATAAGTGCTTTGGAAGGATCTCCTAAATTCACAAATTCATCTGCGATGAAATTGTGAAGAAAATTCTCTTCCTCTCCTAAAGCGAGGGCAAGTGTACAATATTCAATTGATTTGCGAGGATTTCCTAAGTTAGAAAAGTACTTCGCGCAACAAACTAAGTAGTCTGTGTTTTCACTACAAGAGGCACGTAATTCGTCAATAATAGGACGAGCTTTTACATAGTTTTCTAGTTCCAATAAGACTTCCAATTGTTTGGTTTTAATCTCAATGGAATTGGGGTGAAGTTTGAGCCCAAAATTCACCGCTTTTTCAGCAAAGGAAATATCTCCTAGCTCAAGGTAGTGCACAATGATTTCGTCAAGTTCTTCCGTATCGAAGTAAACTTGATCCTTGTTTTCTACCATTTCTTCGAACCGTTTGGCCAGTTCGTTTTCAAAAAATTCTTCCAATCTCTTTTCTCAAGTTCAATCGATGTTGCAAATGTGGCTTCATAACTTCGATAGAACATTTATATTAAACAAGGCTAAAATAGCAAATATCAGGCCTAAATTAAGGTCTTAATCTTCTGGATCATTTGGTCCGCAAGTTCGTCTGCTTTTTTCTGGCTTGATGCCTCGGTATAGATTCGTATGATGGGCTCGGTGTTTGATTTTCGTAGGTGTGCCCAAGAATCATCAAAATCGATTTTTACTCCATCGATCGTGCTTATTTCCTCTCCTTTAAAGGAGCTTTCTACGCGCTCAAGTAGTTGATCTACATTGATTTCTGGAGTAAGTTCCATTTTCTTTTTTCCCATAAAGTAGGCAGGATACGAAGCGCGAAGCTCAGAAACGGAAATTTCTAATTCTGCAAGATGAGTCAAAAACAGAGCTGCCCCCACGAGAGAGTCACGTCCGTAATGTAGTTCAGGATAAATAATTCCTCCGTTTCCTTCTCCTCCAATCACGGCGTTTTTTTCTTTCATGAGCGTGACTACATTCACTTCTCCCACTGCGCTTGCAAAATAACTGGAATTATGTCTGTGCGCGATATCGCGAAGTGCGCGACTTGACGAAAGGTTTGAGATTGCGACTCCTGGCTTGTGCTTAAGTAAGTAATCCGCAACAGCCACTAGCGTATATTCTTCGCCAAACATTTCTCCATTCTCGTCAATAATGGCAAGTCGATCGACATCAGGATCGACCACGAGACCTAAATCTGCTTTTTCTTTCTTTACGAGTTCACAGATATCTGTAAGGTGTTCTTTTAGAGGTTCTGGATTGTGTGGAAAATGCCCCGTTGGTTCGCAGTATAGAGGTACAACTGTACATCCTAATTGTTCCAAAAGCGGAACCATAGAGATTCCTCCCGTAGAGTTCACTGCATCGAGTACAACTTTGAACTTTTTCTCTTTTATAAGGGTCTGATTCACCGTCGGTAAATCAAGGATTTTATCAATATGAAGTTGGATTGCCCTGTCAAAAGTTTCATACTTTCCAAGTTCATCAACCTCGGCATAATCAAAAGCTTCGTCCTGTGCGATTTGAAGAAGTTCAGCTCCGTTTTCTCCACTGATGAATTCTCCTTTTTCGTTGAGTAATTTTAACGCATTCCACTGTTTTGGATTGTGAGAAGCGGTAAGTATTATACCTCCGTCCGCTTTTAACTCAGGAACCATCATCTCCACGGTGGGAGTTGTAGAAAGTCCTAAATCGATAACATTGATTCCAAGGCCTTGCAAAGTCGCGCACACAAGGGAGCTTACCATAGACCCTGAAATTCTTGCATCTCTACCCACTACGATTTTCAAGTTTCGTTTTTGGGTTGTGTTTTGAAGCCAAGTTCCATAGGCAGAAGTGAATTTTACGACATCTAATGGGGTAAGGTTTTCATTTACAGGCCCTCCAATGGTGCCTCGAATTCCTGAAATACTTTTTATTAAGGACATATTTTTTGCGTTTTATTCATGGGTTTGTCTCTGCAAAATTAGTGAACTTATTTGTTTCGATCACTAGATGTTTATAAATGCTTTTGCACGATAGACTAGGAACAGCAGCTGCTTTCGCAGCCGGGTTTGTTTTTGCCTTTTTTGGATGAAAATTTGCCTGCAAAAACTTTGTATAGTCGGTAACATGCGCCTATCACTAAAACGCTAATTATTCCATATTGAATCAGTAATGAAGTATCCATTTTTATTCTTTTTTAAAGGTTAGCTCAAAAATTGGTAAGCAGCCATCGCCGCAATATAGGCTAGCCCTGTCATGGCAACCACTTGGAGCAAAGTCCATTTCCAACTTTTTGTTTCTTGGTATACAACGGCAATGGTGGAAACGCATTGCATTGCAAATGCATAATAGATAAGAACCGAAATTCCTGAAGCTAAGGTAAAGACTTTTTCACCATTTGCTTTTACATCATTTCGCATTTTGTCTATAATTCGTTCCTCGGGAACATCGTCGTCAAGACTATAAAGGGTTGCCATTGTTCCTACAAAAACTTCACGTGCTGCGAAACTTGAGATGATGGAAACCCCCATTTTCCAATCATATCCTAAAGGTTCAACCACAGGTTCAATGACTTTACCCATTTTGGCAAGGTAGGAATGGTCTAAATGAACGTCGGTCTCAACAAATTTTCCTTGGGTTTGACTTGGTCCCATATAACTAAGTGCCCATAGAATAATACTCACTGCAAAAATTACTTTCCCTGCTCCGTTAATAAACTCCCATACTTTAACGCCTGTAAGTTTTAGGTCGTATTTGAATTGAGGCATCTTGTAAGGAGGGAGATCCATAATCAAATAACTCTTTACGTTCTGTCTGATGATTTTCTTTAGGACAAAGGCAGACCCAAGCGAGGCCACAAATCCTAAAAGATACATTGCAAGTAGTGCAATTGCACGGTTACTGAATCCAAATGCATTTCCTTCTGGGATTACAATGGCAATGATGATACTATAGACCGGAAGACGAGCTGCGCAGGTCATGAAAGGAGTGACCAGAATTGTAATAAGTCTCTCCTTGACGTTCTCGATATTTCTCGTGGATTTAATGGCGGGAATCGCACAAGCAATCCCAGAAACGAGAGGAACGATACTTTTTCCGTTGAGTCCAAAAGGACGTAAAAAGCGGTCCATCAAAAAGACCACTCGGGCCATATATCCAGAATCTTCTAGTAAATACAGGAAGTAAAGTAGGATACCAATCTGTGGGGCAAAGATGACAATTCCGCCAATCCCTGGTAAAATCCCATTACTGAGTAAACTATTTAGAGGCCCTTCAGGCAAGGCGGACGAGGTCCATTCCGCTAGCATAACAAAGAGGCTGTCTATCCAGTTCATCGGGTATTCTGCCATGTAGAATACCATTTGGAATAAGAAAAGTAGAATTGCAATAAAGAACACATATCCCCAGAATTTATGAACTAGAATTTTATCTAGTTTTTCGGTTAAAAGCTCTTTAAACTGTGGCTTTTTTGTTACCACGTCCTTTATAACCCCATCAATAGTCTGGTAACGACGAATCGTCTCTTGGGTTTGCAGTCGTTTTGGTACAATACATTTTGCCTCGGTTTCATTTAGTTTCTCATGAACGGAATCGAGTTTTCCAAGATAGGTATCGGAAGAAAGTAGTGTCCATACTTTATACGGGTTCTTTTCTTCCGTTTGAGATGCAATTTTATGTACAATTGCTTTTTGTTCTAGAGGTATATTGAACTGAATCGAATTGGTACTAGAAAACTCATTCTTATAAATGCTTTCTTTTATATCTTCAATTCCAATCCTTTCTTTTGCGTTGGTTTGTAATACCTTGACCTTAGTGATTTGCGCCAGTTTTTCAAAATCGATGGTGATTCCTCTTCGATGCGCTTCATCCAATTGGTTGACCACAAGCAAAAGAGGCATTCCAAGATCCTGAATTTGTTGAAACAAAAGAAGTCCTCTTTTCAGGTTCATCGCATCCATCATGTACACAATGCCCGAATACTGATGTTGTTCTTCAATCAGGTATTTGGAGAAAATAGCTTCGTCCTCTGCTTCTGGATAGATGCTATAGGCACCTGGTAAATCTATGATTTCAACTTCCTCGTTTTTGTAGGAGTAACGACCTGAGTGACTCGCTACGGTAACCCCTGCATAATTACCTGTTTTTTGTTTTTTATTGCAAAGTGTATTAAATACTGTAGATTTTCCCACATTAGGGTTACCTACTAAAAGTATTTGTTTGATAGGCTTTTTGGTTTGCATTAGGATACGGTGTCTACAATAATAAATCTTGCTTCTTCCTCTCGAAGGGCAATTCTACTTCTTTCTTCTCCAAATTCAATGTAAAGAGGTCCTTTAAAAGGAGCTTGATACAATATTTTGAATTGGGTGCTTGGAAGCAGGCCCATCTCAATTATTTTGGTTGGCATTTTCAAGGTGGCGTTGTCGTAATCAACTATGATTCCCACTTTACTTTGGGGAAAACAACATAGTTTATTGGAGTCGTCTCTTTTCAATGGAATAGGGTTTTAACTAGATGCAAATATACGTTATTTACATTTAATCTAAATAAGAATAAAGGCAATATGAATTAAAACGAAATCGGAACTAATACGAGTTGTATTAGTTCCGAATCACTATTTAATTAAAGGATATGAATCTATTTGTTTGCTTTTTTTTGAGAAATTTCAATCTGGTTGTTATTCTCATTTAGATGCTTTTTAAGCATTTCTTCTTGGTCTTTCATCATTTTTGCGATAGAAGTACCGTCTGGCATTTTTGCATCTGCAGGGATTTGAGAAAGTTGAGAACGGATGCTTCCGAACGGATCTTTTTTGTAAGCTGCGTAGAGCTGTTCG
This sequence comes from Bacteroidota bacterium, assembly GCA_023387375.1. Classification (GTDB taxonomy): domain Bacteria; phylum Bacteroidota; class Bacteroidia; order Flavobacteriales; family Weeksellaceae; genus Planobacterium_A. Next base: position 257,247 of record JAEWIE010000040.1, read on the forward strand.
AACTTGCTTCGACTTACAACCAAATCATTTCCTCTTGCGCCCATGCTTTCCGTAAGCGTTTCGGAGTATGATTTTTCTTGAAAATCAGGAACGTTTTTGTTTCCTTTAAGCTCCCAAGAGTAATTGTTCTGCTCATCGCTTAACTTTACAATAAGACCAGGAAGACCGAAGAATTTATAAGGTCCATCTTGAAAAGGAATTTCAGTGGAGAACCAAGCGGTCCAGTTTCTACCACCAAAGGAAGTAGTCGCTTTTTGCGCTGGATACTCACCAATTGTTTTCTTTTCGTCTTGAATTTTCCAATCAAACTTTAG
>JAEWIE010000050.1 GCA_023387375.1 Bacteroidota bacterium
ATATTCAACGATATTATAGCAGACTGGTAATGATAAACGCACGGGTAATCGAACTTTTAAAAAGTCCACGAGAGATTAAAGAGCAGGATTTAAAATTAGTATCAAAGGAGATCGCAAAATATCCTTATGTACAAAGTTTAAGAGCGCTTTATCTTTTGGGTACGCATATGCACAATGCGCAGAAGTATCCTTCCGTTTTGCATACAACAGCTGCCTATACTACAGACAAAAAGATACTTTATCATTTCATAAATAAACAGGCTAGTGCATCGGAGGCAAAACAAGAGGAGCAGAAGCTCGTGTCCGATGAGCCAAGTAAAGAGAAGTCTACTTCCAGTTTTGAAACGGTTTTACCGAAAGAGAAGCAAACCTTAGCTGTAGTCTATGTAAATGGCGAGAGAAACCGAATTCTCTTTGAAGGAGAAGAGGATTTCCTTTCTCAGCAGACGCCTAAAATTGATTGGGAACAAACAGAGGAAGCGGGAAAATTAACATCTTTGGCACCTGAGCAAATTCCTGTTTCCAATTCAAAGGAACCCGAAATAGAGAAGATTGATAAAGAAGCCCAGATTTCATCGGTAGAAAGCGTAAAAGAATTGGAAAAAGAAAATACGCCAGAGCCTATTGAAAGCGAGAATAGCACTGCAGATCTGTCTTTTCAGGGCATCGACTCTTTCCTGCCAGAGGTTTCCATTGGAGCTAAAGAAAATACAAGTGCATTTTTACCTAAACAGTCCACTGATCGTCATCAAGACGAAATGCAAAGATTAATTGCAGAAGTGGAAGCGAAAATCAAAGCAAAGAAAAAAGCGACTCAAGCTCCTAAGTCCGAAGATGATTCACCAATTGAATCAAATGAAATCAATTTTTCGCAGGTTTCTCAATTTGAATTTTCAAATGCAAAGGAAATAGAAGAAGAAAAAAAACAAGATTCTTTAACCGAGGAAGAACCGACATCAAAATCTACCATCTCTCCTGTAAGTACACCTCGTGAAGGATGGAAACCCATGGTTTTCCCTACGGGGCCGAGTCCGATAAAATCAAAGGAGAAACCGAGTGAGCAAATTCAGAAGTCTACTGATGACAGTCCTGAAGCTAAGGAAGAATCCCCTGAGAAAGTGGAAATCGAAGGACAGGTCATGTTGGAGGTTTCTACTCCGAAGCAGGATATCGCTCCAGAGCCACTTCAAAATAGCAACATTCCGGAGTTTATAAATACATGGCAAAGCTGGCTTAAAATTGACCGCACACAGGAACCTACGGAAAAATCAACTTTACTCTCAATCGACCAAGTGCGAAACAGAGCAATCGATATGTTTATTGAAAATGAGCCGAAGATTTCAAAATTAAAAGAGGAATCTAGTTTTGTCATTAAAGAAAAGCCGGACGATATTTCTCATTTAATGACAGAAACCCTCGTAGGACTCTACGTGGAACAGCGACTCTACAGCAAAGCAATTCAAGGATATGAAGTGTTGCAAGAGAAGCACCCAGAAAAGCGCAGCGAATATGAGGAAAAGATTGAAGAGATAAAAGCAAGAACAGGGAAATAAGATGAAAATGGATGTGAGTGTTTTAATTGGATTAATTATCCTAGGTCTCATTGCAGGCTATTTGAGCGGACTAGTGGGAATTGGTGGAGGAATTGTCATGGTACCTGTCCTCGTCATGCTTTTTGGGTTTACGCAGCACAAAGCTCAGGGAACCACCCTCGCTCTTTTAATGATTCCCGTCGGTTTTTTCGGGGTTATGAATTATTACAAAGCTGGGAACGTCGATATTAAGACCGCATTGCTGTTATGTGCGGGATTCGTTTTAGGGAGTTTTTTCGGAAGTAAGATGGCAATTTCTTTGTCGCAAGATACTCTTCGTAAGCTCTTTGCAGTACTCATGTTCGTGGTGGCAATCAAAATGTTTTTCCAAAAATAGTTTCCATTCAAAATTCGTTTGGGTCTTATTCCAAATGCTTGGTTTCTACGGATTCGACGTCAACCGTAGTAAGTGGCTTCACGGTTGTTTTCCTTTTTAGTTTGGAATATAATCTCTTGCCCAATATAAGAACGACAACTACTAAGGCGATGGCAAGTAGAGCTGCAATTAGAGGTGCAGCAAGTGATAAAAAAGTCATTACACCCGCGCCTGCTGTTTCTGTGGTGGCTACCGCAGAGTTGCCCAGGCCCGCTGTTGTGGCCGTGGATGCGGCTCTAGTTCCTGCGAAACCAGAACTTATAGTAGCGGCGGTACCTCCGCCCGCAATTAAAGCAAGTGCCCAAAGAGGAAAAGTTCCTAAATCTGCAAATTGACTCGCAAAAAGCACGGAGCCTGCAAGTGTGGCGAGGGGAATTGAAAGGGTGTCGAGTAAATGATCCACAAACGGAATGTAGTACGCAAAGATCTCAACGGCCATCGCTATACCTGTTGCAATGAGAGTAGGAATTCCAGAAAGCCATTCAAAGGACTCATTTACAGGTATCCATCCTAAATAGGATCCTAAACTCACCAAAAAAAGAGGCAAAAAGACTCGGAATCCAGTGGCTGCGGCAAGTCCAATACCTATGAAAGTGCCAATTATATAAGGCGCGTACGGAATATTCTCTAACATCACTTGAAATTTAGCGGGTTATAGAAGTGAAATTACAAAAATAATCTGAATCAATAATTGACTTTATTTGCCAGCGCAGAGTTTTTCGAGCTCGTACTCGACTTCTTTGAAATGAGATGGTAAGTGGCTGGAGGTCCAGAAAATCATGGCATAGCAATTGGCTCCAAACCGCCCATGGAATTCTTCTTTGTGATGACGATACGCTTCTCGAAGGAGTCTTTTGATGCGGTTTCGATGAACCGCTTTTTTAAAATAGCGTTTCGATACGGATACCCCGATTTTAGGTTCAAGGCTCATGGCGTCATTCACGAAAGCTACGCGAAGGTTGCCAGAGGATTTCCACTTGCCTTTTTCAAAGACAAGCGCCAAATCTTTCTTTTGCTTTAATTTTAAATTCGAACCGTACGCAAAACTTTTCATAGAGTGATCTTAAGATTTCTTGACTAAGTAATTTATGACCTCTGCAGCGGCACGAAGTCCGAATGCCGCAGGAATGAAGCTTATGGTTCCGTAAAAAGATCGCTTAAATTGGGTTCCGTCCGTCAATTTCAGACTTTCCTCGTCTTGAAGTTCAGAGGAGAAAACACATTTAAATCCCTTGTCAATGTTTGCTTCCTTCTTAATTCGCTTGCGGATCTGTTTTGCGAGGAAACAATTGTACGTTTTGCTGATGTCCTTTACATGGATTTGACCTGCGTCGATTTTGCCTCCCGCACCCATACAGGATATAATTTTGATTTTCCTTCTGCGAGATTGTTTTATCAGTTCAATCTTCGGAGACACGCTATCAATACAATCTAGTACATAATCAAAAGAAGTAGAATCTAAAACTTGAGCTATATCTTCTGGATTGAGAAAACGGGGAATTACTTCTAAATGAATCTCAGGATTGATGTCTTTCAATCGATCCGCCACTAGTTTCGCTTTGCTTTGGCCAATAGTAGAGTGAAGAGCAGGAAGTTGTCGGTTAATATTGGTTAGATCTATTGTATCTCCATCCACTAGGGTTAAATGTCCTACCCCTGCGCGGGCTAGAAATTCCGCCGCAAAGGAACCGACGCCGCCCAGTCCTACAACCAACAGTCTTGCATTATGCAGTTTTTGGATTCCTACTTCTTTAATGAGTAGGGCTGTACGTTCTTCCCATGATTTATCCATGTGCTCTAATTGATTTTAAATTTTCCTCAATCTCTTTTTTCAACTCTTCTAGATCTATGTTCCGTAGATAGGCCGCTTTGTTGTATATCTCACCAATCTCAGAAACACTAGTGTCTGATTCCAAAAAGTAGCGGTCACGAGGTATTTTTGAAAAGAGAGTTTGCAAAGATACATTGTGGAGCAGTGCATTTCCAAATGAAAGATAAAGCCCTTTGTCTAATAGCTCCTTAGCGAGCGATTCTTTTTTGTTGAAGCCGTGAATAATCCAGGGTGTAGTGGCCTTTTTGTAAAAATGCAAAAGTTGCGAGAATCGACGTACACAGTGAATAATCATTGGTTTCTCAAGCGAGTTACTTAACTGAATTTGAGCTTTAAACGCACTTTGTTGGAGATCATCAGGTGTTTCGCATAACCCATCCAAACCCGATTCGCCAATAGCCCAGCAATAGGGATCAGAGGCCATTGTTTCGACCCAAAGGAGTTCCTTCGTATAATCGGCTTGTAAGGTTTTAGGGTGCAGACCAACAGAATAGGGCCTTTCAAGCGGCTTTTGAAAAGCAGTGAGATTGAGAATGCCAACTTCTTTTTCTTTATGGTGGTGGAAATCGAAAAATTCCATGAATAGAACTATGTATTAATTTAAGAAAAGCTAGACTCTCCTTGACTCTCTTTTAAGGGGTAACAATTCGTGCAAATTTATAAATTATAGATTTAGAGGCTTTAATTTACAAAGAACAAGTGACTTCTAGTTTTCATATTGGGTTTTAAATGGGAGGTTTATGCGCGTTTTCATGCCCTACTATTTGGGTGGAACTTAAAAAAATGGTAATTTTACTTAAAGTGTTTTTATGAAGAAAAAGTTCACGGCAAAACAAATCAACATTTTAGAAGTGGCGGAAGAACTCATTGCGAAAAAAGGGTTTGATGGCACTTCCGTACGGGACATCTCTTCCAAAGCGAAAATTAATGTCGCGATGATTTCCTATTATTTTGGATCCAAGGAAAAAATGCTCGCTTATTTGTATCAGTACCGTGTGCTTCGAACTCGTGAAAATTTTGCGGAATTTGCGCAGACCATAAAAGACGGTAAGCCTGAAATGCAGATGAAAGAAATCATTAGGTTTATTATAAGCCAAATGTTTAAATACAATTATTTTCATGCTTTTGTGAAGCAAGAAATTCGGCATACTGAGCTCGTCAAAGATGAATTGATTGAATTCTATAAAACGGCAACACAAAAAATTGATTTTGTAATTCAAAAAGGAATCGCATCAGGAGTATTCCATTTTGCGCCTAAACCTGAAGACATCCTTACGCATATTATTGGCTCCGCAGTTTTTGCGATCCGAAATCGCACATTCTATCAATCGTATCTTAGTGGAGAAAGTGAAGATTTTCTTTCGAGTGCAGAAGAGAAAGTGAAAATGAGTAACTATCAAATGATATTTTCTGTTTTGGGTTACCAGGGTGAAGCTCAACGATAGTTAAAGTCTCTTAAAATGAAATCTTTTGGCAAAAAAATCCTATTTTTGCAGATTGTAAAAGGTATCGTCAAATACGATTTTAATTAATTTATGAAAAAAACATTCACCCTCCTACTTTTGGTGTTTTTAATGACTGCGTGCAACAAGCAGTACGATGTTGCACTAAAAAGTGCGGACAAAGCACTGATTTTAAAAACAGCGAACGATTATTTCGCCAATAAAAAGTGGACGCAAGCTATTGCACTATACGAAAGATTGCCCAATTTAGTGGCCGGTACAGACGATGCCAAAACCGTGATTTTTAATACAGCATATGCGAATTACTACGACAAACAGTATCGAATCGCGGCACATCATTTTAAAAACTACTCCGTTACCTTTCCTGAGGATGAAAAAGCAGAAGAAGCAGCCTACATGTCTGCCCTTTGTTATTACAACGGATCTTTAGATTATAATCTAGACCAAGCCAATACAGAATCTGCGATTAATGAGTTACAGAATTTTCTAAATCGTTATCCGGATTCAGAAAGAAGTAAGAATATCAATGACCTCATTGATGAGCTGACCTATAAATTAGAATTTAAGGCTTACGAAAATGCAAGACATTATTTCAAAATAGCGGAATACAAAGCGGCAGACGTTTCGTTTGAAAATGTGCTTGCTGATTTCCCTAGTACCAAACTTAGAAGTACAATCTACGAATACATTCTTCGTTCGAAGTACGAACTTGCAATGAATTCTGTATACGACAAAAAAGAAGAGCGTTTAGAAAATGCTTTAGCTTACACAAGATTTGTTGAAAAAGAACTGCCTGATTCGTCGCAACAGAAAGTAGCATTAGAACTGCGTGAAAAACTTCAAGCGGAAAGTGTTCGATTTCAAAAGATGAAAGTTTTGGTTGAGAAAGAACAGGCAAGATTACAAGAAAAACAACGCGAGATAGAACTTGAGCTAGATCGTCGAGAAGCTGAAAAAGAAAAGAAGGAAGACTTGAAAGACCAAGCAAAAGGCTTACGCGGAAAAGATGCAAAAGAAAAGCAAACTCTTGAAAATCCGACAGCAGAGCCAGAAGCGACTTTTAAAATCCAAAGAAATTAACTATCTTTGCAGCCCGATATTAAATTAATTCACTGAAAATGAGTGTAAAAGATACCAAAGCAGAATTAACAACTGTAACCTACGATAGAGACAAGATCGAGAAAGGAACCAACTCCATTTACGAAGCGATCGTCATTATGGGAAAAAGAGCAGAGCAAATCAATGCTGAAATTCGTTCTGAATTGCACAGTAAACTCGATGAGTTCGCCGTTCACAATACGACTCTAGAAGAAGTATTTGAAAACAGAGAACAAATTGAAATCTCAAAACATTACGAAAAATTGCCAAAGCCAACTTCCATTGCCATTGCAGAATGGTTGGATGACGAGATTTACTCGAGAAAAACAGACTAATCTCTTACTCGTAAGGTAAAATAAGCTATTTAGAGTCGCATCCTATATCAGGGTGTGACTTTATTTGTTTTAAGTTGATAGGTTTTTGAGAAGTCCTATTGCTGCAAAATCACTAACTTCGTTTTTCTAACTGGACCTATATGCCTTTAGCAGAAAAAAAGATACTATTGATCATTTCAGGCGGAATTGCCGCCTACAAAATGAATGAGCTTGTTCGTAGCCTTGTGAAAAAAGGATGTGAAGTCAAAGTGGTTTTGACTCCTGCCGCAAAAAGCTTTGTTTCTGAACTTACTTTGTCCACGCTTTCTAAGAATGAGGTGCAAAGTGAATTCTACAATGCACAAGGGGTTTGGAATAACCACGTTGAGCTTGCTCTTTGGGCAGACCTACTTTTGGTTGCACCCTGCACGGCAAACACCCTTTCAAAAATGGTCCACGGAGCCTGTGATAACTTAGCTTTAGCCGTCTATATGTCTGCAAAATGCCCCGTATTTATTGCTCCCGCAATGGATTTGGATATGTATGCGCATCCCTCGACTCTACTCAATTTAGATTTAGCACAAGACTTTGGACATATCATTATCCCGGCTCAATATGGCGAACTCGCTAGTGGACTCGTGGGACAAGGACGTCTAGAGGAACCTCAAGAAATTCTAGCGCAAATTGAAATGTATTTCTCGGCATCCAGCACGAAGCAAGATCTTGTAGGAAAAAAAGTGCTTATTACGGCAGGACCAACATATGAGGCTATTGATCCCGTGCGTTTTATTGGGAATCATTCAAGTGGAAAAATGGGCTTTTCACTCGCAAAAGAAGCTGCACAGCGAGGCGCAGAGGTTTTCCTAATCTCAGGACCCAGCGCTCTAGAGTTAGAGCATCCCCATGTAAAGGTCGTTCGGGTTACGTCTGCAAAACAAATGCGTGAGGCTGTTTTTCAAGTGTATGATTCGGTCGATATTGCAATTGCAAGTGCTGCTGTTGCAGACTATGCTCCTAAAGAAGCTGCCTTAGAAAAAATCAAAAAGTCAGCGGATTCCATGGTGATTGAACTGGTTAAAAATCCCGATATCCTTTTTGAAATGGGAGAAAAAAAGAAATCACAGTTTCTGGTTGGGTTTGCTCTTGAAACCCAGAATGAAGTGGAAAATGCGAAAGGGAAACTCCAGCGCAAGAACCTGGATATGATCGTTCTAAATTCATTACGTGATGAAGGGGCAGGCTTTAAAGGTGATACCAATAAAATACGCATTTTCACTGAAGAACGTGAGCAAGAGTTCTCTCTCAAGTCCAAAGAGAATGTCGCGAAAGATATTTTAGACTTTATCCAAAGTCACCTTTCCTCTTAGTTTTTCAAACGATTGTTTTTACGAGTCTAGGACTTTTTAAAGTTCGTTGAGAATTTCCCATTTAGGCGATTAATTTGTGAGTAGCCGGCGGTAAAGTCTCACAATATTCTTATTTTTGTCCGATGCTAAAGAGAATTTCAATTCAAAATTTTGCGCTGATTGATTCACTGGAACTTACCCTGGGGAATGGGTTGCAAGTGATCACTGGGGAGACGGGGGCCGGAAAGTCCATTTTGCTCGGTGCGCTTCGACTTATTTTAGGGGAGCGAGCCGATCTTAAATCTTCAATGAATACGGATAAGAAAAGCATTGTGGAAGCAGAGTTCGAAATTTCCCATCAGCTAGAATCTTTTTTTGAAGCCAATGACTTGGATTTTGATACGCATACCATTGTACGAAGAGAACTTCTGAGTGCGAGCAAATCACGAGCTTTCGTAAACGATCGACCCGTTACGCTCGATGTTTTAAAGATGCTTTCAAGCCAACTCATCGATATTCATTCTCAGTTTGAGTCAGCGTCTTTGTTCACGCAAGAATTCCAATTCAATCTTATTGATGGTCTAGCGGGTAATCATAAGACTCTAGAAAGCTACCAAAACAAATACGAGGCTTCAAAAACCCTTGAGAAAGAGCTTGTGAGGCTAAAAAATCAATGGAAAGAACTTACTCAGAGTGCAGATTACCGTACTTATTTGCTTGCAGAATTGGAAGATTTACCACTCGATGAACTCGATTGGAATGAGGTGCAAACCAAATTGCAAACACAAGAGAATGTGGGAATAATCGTGGAGAACTTACAGGGCTTCTTTTCACGTTTTGATGCAGAGGAATTAGGTGTGCTCGATTCGATGTTAGACGCGAGAGCGAAACTCTCCAAAGTAGCGGACCTATCTCATGAGTTTACTGCACTTAGGGATCGTCTAGAAAGTAATTTCGTCGAACTAAAGGATATCCTTTTTGAACTTCAAAACAAAGCAGAGGATCTAGAGTCAAGTCCGGAGCTACTTTCTGCTTTGCAGATTCAAGTGGATAAGATTAATGCACTTTTTGTGAAACACGGGGTAGATTCCCTTGAAGGATTACGAGAAGTGCGAGATAAATTGTCTGGTGAGCAAACGGGATTTCATGAACTTGAATCTTTTATTGAAGCTGCAGAACTTGACCTTGCCAAGTTGCAAAAAGAGCTTTCTACGCTTGCAGAGAAGCTCAGTGTTCAGCGCCTAAAATATATAGATGTATTTTCAAAACAAGTCGCGCAGACTTTAAGTAAGCTTGGACTTGAAAAAGCGAGAATGGAATTTGATATTTCGCCGGCAGCATCCTTTGGTCCTTTTGGAAAGGATCAAATTCAACTGCTTTTTCAGGCAAACTCAGGTTTTGATTTAAAGCCCATTCATCTTGCTATCTCAGGAGGAGAACGATCAAGAGTCATGCTTGCCATAAAGAAAATTATGGCGCAATCAAGAGAGCTTCCGACCTTAATCCTTGATGAAATTGACACAGGTGTTTCGGGCAAGGTGGCAGAAGATATGGGGATTTTAATGAAAGAAATGTCAAGCGATTTACAACTTATTCTCATTACGCACTTAGCCCAAGTTGCGGCCAAGGGTCAGGATCACTATAAAGTAATTAAAAGCGAGGTGGAAGGCAAAACGACCTCTACAATCTTAAAATTAGACGATACCCAAAAATTATCGGAAGTGGCGCAACTCCTATCGGGCTCGAAAATTACGGATGCGGCTCTTGCGCAGGCGAAAGAACTTATGAAGTAGTATGTAACATTAAAGGCTTATCTACTACTTATGAAAGAAACGATGGCACTTTATGTATATACGACTCCTTCGATTAGAAATCCTTAATTTTTTAAGAAACCCGCAATTCGCAACCAATTTAGCCATGAAGATCCTAATGGCCTTTGGGATGCTTTACTTTGGTCTCGTTTATTTGAGTACACCCTTCATACTTTATTTTTATGCGACGAAAGAAATGCAGGCCGATCCACTGGTTCTTTTTTGCCAGTTCTTTTTCTTTTACTGGGTGCTCGATCTAGCGGTACGTTACTTTATGCAGCAGATGCCCACGCAGAACATGAAGCCTTTTCTTACTCTGAATTTAAGCAAGACCTTTCTAGTCCGTTATACGATCTTTAAGACATTTACACATTTTTTCAATTGGGGATACTTACTGTTTTTACTTCCTTTTGCAGGGCTTCTTATTTTTGAAGGAGAGTATTCCATTTTAGGAACCTTAGGGTTTACCATAGGAATCCTTTTCATGTTCTATTTTAGTAATTTTTTGAACATTTTACTCAATGGGAAAACGAGTATCCTGGTGGCTACAATTGCAATTGTGGCTATTTTGGGTGCGCTTGAGTACTTTCATATTTTTTCTGTGCTTGCGATTTCTCAAGATGTGTTCTATAGTCTTTATATACACCCTTGGCTTTGTTTAATACCCATTCTTTTAGCACTTGGTGCGGCCTATTGGGCTTATCAAACGATCAAGAAGACTTTCTATTTGGATCAGGCATTAGAGCTTAAAGTGGCGGAAGGAAAAACCGAAAACATTAAGTTCTTAAATCGTTTTGGCGTCACAGGAACCTTTATAAATAACGATGTAAAGCTTTTAAAGAGAAGCAAGGCTGCGCGCTCTGCAGCGCTAATGGGATTCGTCTTTTTGTTTTACGGCCTTTTGTTTTTTAATTCAGCGTACGAAACGGATTTCATGAAACTGTTTGCCGCTATTTTTGTGACTGGTGGCTTTATGTTTATGTTTGGACAGCGAGTGCCCTCTTGGGATAGTTCATACTATCCTTTGATGATGACACTGAACGTTCCTTACAAACAGTATTTAAAAGGGAAGTGGGCACTTTTAGTAACCGGAACATTTGTTTCTTTACTTCTCTCGTTCTTTTATTTGTTTCTCGGTTTTGATTTGTGGCTTATTATCTTTGGGGCGGGACTCTATAATTTAGGAGTCAACTGTCATGTCACGCTGCTTGCCGGAGCGTACAATAAGAAACCACTCGATCTTAATTCAAGTAGTAAGTCTTTTGGTGGTGGAAATAATTTCAATTTGAAAACTCTTCTATTGATTATACCACAGATGATTTTACCAATGGCTGTTTACGCGCTAATGAATCATTTTTTCAACCAATATCTCGCGGTGGCTGCTTTAGGTGGGCTCGGATTTTTAGGGCTTCTTCTTCGAGACAAGATCTTTGATCTGATTGTAAGTGTTTATAAAAAGGAAAAATATACTACACTTGTAGCCTTCAAAAAAGCGGGTTAATTCTAAAAGTAAATAGGCTAATAAAAAAGAAACAATACAATGATTACGATACACAATATTTCAAAAGTTTACGGAGATAGAAAAGTCCTTAACATTGAGAATCTCGAAATTCTGAAAGGCGAAAGCTTTGGTCTGGTGGGGAATAATGGGGCTGGAAAAACAACGCTTTTCAGCCTTTTGCTAGATTTGATTGAACCTACGACGGGATTTATTTCGGTGGACGGTGCAAAGGTAAACGAGACGGAGAGTTGGAAAACCAAAGTTTCTGCTTTTATTGACGATACATTTCTAATTGGTTATTTGACGCCCGAGGAGTATTTTTATTTTCTAGGGGAGTTGAGAGGTATATCCAAAGCAAAAGTGGATGAATTTCTCATTCAGTTTACAGACTTTTTTAATGGTGAAATTCTAAATGCGAAGAAGTATGTCAGAGACCTCTCAAAAGGGAACCAAAAGAAGGTGGGAGTCATTGGCGCATTGATTGGGAATCCAGAAGTTATTGTACTTGATGAACCGTTTGCAAATTTGGATCCCTCTACTCAAATTAAACTGAAAAATTTAATTCGGAATTGGTCTACGAAATCAAATGTGACCTTCCTTATTTCTAGCCACGATTTGGCGCACACGACCGAAGTAAGCAATCGCATTGTCCTACTAAACAAAGGTGAACTAGTGAGGGATATTAAGACAAGTCCTGAGACTTTAAAAGAACTAGAAAGTTTCTTTACTGCCGAGGGAGTTGAATCACAGAGCGAAAGCCTTTAACAAAATGTAAAAAGCCGTTTCAAAGCAAAATGAAACGGCTTTTTTTCTTTTTTTTGGCTTTTACTGAGGGTAGAAGAGAAATAGGGAATCCTCTACGCATGAATTGGGACAAGGCTCCCTTTCAATGAATTCCCAATTTTGCTTCTTCGTTACACCATATCCTCTGGGCGGACCCATTTGTCAAAATTTTCTGAGCTCACTAAACCTAAATTGATGGCTTCCTGTTTTAGCGTGGTTCCATTCTTATGTGCAGTTTTTGCGATTTTTGCTGCATTTTCATATCCAATATGTGTATTTAGAGCCGTGACTAACATGAGAGAATTATGTAAAAGTTGATCAATTCTTTCCTTATTTGCTTTAATGCCTGTAGCGCAATGTTCGTTAAACGATAGGCACGCGTCGGCTAAAAGCCTTGCGGATTGCAAGAAGTTAAAAGCCATCACAGGTTTGAATACGTTAAGTTCGTAATTCCCTTGTGTACCTGAAAAAGAAATCGTCGTATCATTTCCTAATACCTGGGCGCAAACCATAGTTAGTGCTTCGTTTTGGGTGGGGTTTACTTTTCCAGGCATAATTGACGATCCGGGTTCATTCTCCGGAATAAAAAGCTCTCCAATTCCAGAGCGTGGCCCAGAGGCAAGCATTCGAATGTCTTGTGCGATCTTGAAAAGAGAGACGGCTAGTTGCTTCAAAGCTCCGTGGCTTTCTACAATCGCATCGTGAGCGGCAAGAGCTTCAAATTTGTTGGGTGCACTCTCAAAAGGATGCCCTGTAAACTCTGCAATATACTGGGCTACTTTTTGGCTATATCCTTTTGGCGTGTTTAGTCCGGTTCCGACGGCTGTTCCACCTAAAGCGATTTCTTTTAGATGATCAAGTGTATGCTTGATTGCCTTCATGGCATACTCCAATTGTGCAGCGTAACCTGAAAACTCTTGTCCTAGTGTAAGTGGCGTTGCGTCCATTAAGTGAGTCCGGCCAATTTTGACAATGTCATTAAATTCTTTGGCTTTGGATTCCAATGTTTTTTTAAGGGTTTCCACGGCTGGCAGGGTGGATTCTACTACAATTTTGTAGGCTGCAATATGCATCGCTGTAGGAAAGGTGTCGTTCGAACTTTGTGATTTGTTTACATCGTCATTTGGATGTATTAATGAAGTTTCTCCCAGTTTTCCGCCATTTAGAACGTGCGCGCGGTTGGAAATCACTTCGTTTACATTCATGTTACTCTGTGTACCCGATCCAGTCTGCCAAATGACAAGTGGAAATTCGTCCCATAATTTTTGATCTAGAATCTCTTCGCAAACTTTGCTGATGAGGTCTCTTTTTTCAGTGGATAAGACCCCGAGTTCTGCATTGGTATACGCGGCAGCCTTTTTTAAAATAGCAAAGGCCTCGATGATTTCTTTAGGCATTGAAGCGCTAGGTCCAATTTTGAAATTAGTTCTTGATCGCTCGGTTTGAGCTCCCCAATAGCGGTCTGCTGGCACTTGAACAGTGCCCATCGTATCATGTTCCGTACGGTAATTCATTGTATTTTGTATTTGTTAGGGTTTGATTTAATGCTTTTAAAGTTACGGATTTTGGTTAGATTAAGCTACAATCAAAGGTCTTTTGTTGAGAATAGAGATTGCGTTTAAAGGCCGAAACTGGCGGATTCTAATTTTTTAGACTCTATTAATTTGCTTATTTTTACGGCTCAAAATTTTAGCCGATGGATTTTCAATACCAAGAACCGTATCCGATTTTAAAAGACGATACTCCTTACAAAAAACTTACTTCTAATTATGTTTCCACGCAAAAAGTGGGAGATCGTGAGATTTTAGTCCTCGACCCTAAAGGACTCGAACTTTTAGCCGAGAATGCGCTTGCGGATGTATCGTTTATGCTTAGGGGTGCGCACTTGCAGAAACTAAGAAATATTATTGAAGATCCAGAAGCGACCGATAACGATCGCTTTGTTGCATACAACTTGCTTCAAAATGCAGCTGTGGCTGTTGAAGGTGCCCTTCCTTCTTGCCAAGATACCGGAACTGCAATTTGCGTTGCTAAAAAAGGAGAGGACGTATACACAGGCGCTGTCGATGCCGAGTGGATTTCGAAAGGAATATACAATACCTACCAAAGTCGAAATCTTCGTTATTCCCAAATTGTGCCTATTAGCATGTTTGAAGAAAAAAATTCAGGATCGAATCTACCTGCCCAGATCGATATTTACGCAACTCAAGGTGCGAAGTATGAATTTTTGTTTCTAGCAAAAGGAGGAGGATCGGCGAACAAAACTTTTTTATATCAAAAAACAAAATCACTTCTAAACGAAAAATCGTTAGAAGAGTTTGTCTCTAAAGCGATTATGGATTTAGGCACAGCGGCTTGTCCACCTTATCATTTAGCATTTGTGATTGGAGGGACTTCCGCAGAGGCAAATTTGGCTGCCGTTAAAAAAGCCAGCGCTGGATATTATGATCATCTGCCTACAGAAGGAAATGAGGGCGGTCAAGCCTTTCGGGATATAGAATGGGAAAAGAAAATCCAACTCATTTGTCAAAAATCGGCCATTGGAGCTCAATTTGGAGGCAAATATTTAACGCACGATGTACGAGTCATTCGCCTTCCTCGACATGCAGCCTCATGTCCAGTAGGAATGGGGGTTTCCTGCTCTGCAGACCGAAATATTAAAGCTAAAATAACAAAAGACGGAATCTTCTTAGAGCAATTAGAAGAAGATCCTAAGCGTTTCCTTCCGCAAACGCCTCCACATTTAGAAAAAGCAGTGGAGATTGATTTAAATCAACCCATGGAAGCTATTCGAGCTGAGCTCTCAAAATATCCGGTGAAGACGCGTCTTAAATTAAGTGGGACACTTATTGTGGCTCGGGATATCGCGCATGCGAAAATAAAAGAAATGCTTGATAGAGGAGAATCGATGCCTGCGTATTTTAAGAACCATCCGGTATACTACGCTGGTCCAGCAAAGACTCCAGAAGGGCTTGCGTCAGGTAGTTTTGGACCTACGACAGCAGGAAGAATGGATGTTTATGTAGACGAGTTCCAATCCCACGGTGGGAGCATGGTAATGCTTGCAAAAGGAAACCGTAGTGAAAGCGTGACGAATGCTTGTGGAAAATATGGAGGATTTTATCTAGGATCTATTGGGGGTCCTGCAGCCATCTTAGCCAAAGAAAACATCAAATCAGTGGAAGTTCTTGATTTTCCGGAATTGGGTATGGAAGCGGTAAGGAAAATCGAGGTAAAAGATTTCCCTGCGTTCATCATCACAGACGATAAAGGAAACGATTTCTTTCAATCTTTAAATCCTTAGAAGTTTAGAATTAGAATAAACAGCTAAAAATTGAGGATAGAATTTTAGTAATAGAATTAAAAATAGTATTTTTGCTCAAAATCTAAAGAAATGTTAACAGTATTAGAATTGTGGCCATTTTACCAATTTGTTTGGTTTGTGTTTTTTGTAATCATGATGTTAGTGGGATTCTGGTGCATCCTGATGTTCTTCGGATTTGTTATTCCATTATGGTTAACTGAAGGGCTTTTAGAGTATTTTGGTAAAACAAAACCTTTTGATCCAGAGGAAGTAAGACGTAAAACTTTGCCAGAACAAGGAGCAGAAGTTATCTATAGCAATCCAAAAGGGAGAGGTCCCTTTTTGCACGAAGGTCATCACTAGTGGATGATGGTGTGATTTGCTCTACTACTGAGTGAATTGCATTCTCAAAGCAAAACTATATATACAAACCGATCCGTTGGATCGGTTTTTTTTGGCCAAAATCCTAATATTAAATTTTGTTAACATATGATGAGTACCCCTGTACATAGTCGTAAATTCGCGGCAAACTATTTTCATGGATTATTTCATTTTTTTGGTAGGAGTTCTATTGCTTCTTGCCGTCATTGATTTAGTAGTGGGTGTGAGTAACGACGCGGTAAATTTTTTAAATTCTGCCATCGGTTCTAAAGTCGCCTCTTTTCGGACCATTATTATAATCGCCATTGTAGGTGTCGTTATAGGTTCCGTGTTTTCAAGTGGAATTATGGAAATTGCACGAAAGGGAATTTTCTATCCGCAGTACTTTACCTTTGAAGTACTTCTAATTGTATTTTTAGCCGTGATGCTTACGGATATTATTCTCTTGGATGTATTTAACAGCTTGGGATTACCCACTTCTACAACCGTCTCCATTATCTTTGAACTTTTAGGAGCCTCGCTAATGGCTGGGTTTTTACTATCGATGTCGAAGAATGAGACCATAAGTGAGATATGGAAATACATTAATTTTGAAAGTACCAACAACATCATCTCTGGTATATTTTTATCCATTTTAATCGCCTTTACGGCAGGAGCACTGATTCAATATGTGCTTCGGCTTCTGTTTACTTTTAATTTTGAAAAAAAATTAGCTAGCTATGGCGTCTTGTTTTCTTCTCTTGGGATCACTTCCATTGTCTATTTTCTTTTAATTAAAGGGTTAAAGGGAACGACTTTATTTAGCGCTGAAACTTCCCAGTGGATACGTGAGAATACCACAATAATTTTAGCCGGTATCCTTGTTGTGGCCATAGTTGTACTTTATCTCTTGCAGAAGCTTTACAAAGTGAATCCTCTAAAGATTGTAGTACTTATGGGAACCTTCGCATTAGCAATGGCTTTTGCTGGAAACGACTTGGTAAACTTTATTGGGGTTCCTATCACAGGACTATTAGCCTTCCAAGACTGGGCTGCTTCCGGAATACCTTCGGATCAGTATTTCATGGATTACTTAGCGGGCAATGATGTGATTGTTCCTAATTATATGCTATTAATCGCAGGGATCATCATGGGCCTTACTATATGGCTCAGTGCAAAGGCAAAGAACGTAACCGAAACGGAAGTGAACCTGGGACGACAAGACGAGGGAGACGAGAGATTTAAAGCGAATTTAATTTCACGTAGCATCGTTAACTCGTCGCTTACCTTTGGGAAAATCTTTAGTGTGATTATTCCTCAGCCCATTATGAGACGCTATCGAACCACCATACAAGAAAAGAAATTAATTGAAGCGACGGAATCTCAAGATGCGCCCTCATTCGATTTAGTTCGGGCGGCTGTGAATTTAGTTGTTGCATCAAGTATCATTGCATGGGCTACTTCTGAGAAACTTCCTTTATCAACTACCTATGTTACCTTCATGGTGGCTATGGGTAGTTCCCTTGCTGATAATGCCTGGGGTCGGGACAGTGCCGTTTATAGAGTAGCAGGTGTGCTGTCCGTTATTGGAGGTTGGTTTATCACCGCTTTGATTGCTTTTAGTGTGTCTGCCGTATTTGCCTTGATTATGTATAAAGGCGGACGAGGGGGAACCTATGCACTGATGGGAATTGTGTTTGTCTTTATTGTGGTATCCAATATCCGATTCAAGAAGAAAGTAAAAGAGAAGCAGAAAAACGAGGATCGACTCAAGGTGTTAGCAGACAGTGATCTAAATACAGTTCAGAAATACCAATCCATTGTAAGTTCTACCGTTTCTGAAATTGCAATCAATTATAACCTTATCTTAGATGGGCTGATCGATGGAAATCTTGCCAAATTAGAAAGTGCAAACAAAGCGCTAGGAGATTTGGAGAAACATGGACATCAAGTCCGAGTCAAAAGTATTAAATACATTAAGTCCTTAAGCATTAATGATAAGCAAACGGCGCAGGCCATTGTTCTAAGCAGTGATTTTATTCAAGATCTTGCGCAATCGACAAAATCCCTAAGCAAGGAGGCTCTCTATTTTGTGAAAAACTTGCATGTGGTTAGTGATTTAGAGTTTTTGAAAGACCTTAAGAAACTTGACTCAAGAATGGGTGAGTTCTTCAATATTGTCCTAGTATCTCTAGAGCAAACGGCCGATGAAAATATTCAAGATATCCGTGCAGAAAGAGATAAGGTAAGAGCTTATATCAACGAAAGATTAGATTATCAAATCGCTTATATTAACAAAACCAAACCTTCTACAAAAGAAGGAGTTCTACAAACAAATGTATTTTTACAGAGTAGAGATATTCAGGCGGTGTTAATGCGTATTTCCAAAATGTTTATCAATCTCTATGAGAATAGAATTATTGAACCAAACGATACGGAATAAAAACCGTAGAAAAAAGTCTTATCAATCCACTCAAAAGAGTGGATTGATGTTTTTAGAGAGAGTTTCTTAAAGCTCTTTCCATGATTTTGCAAGTTTTCTTTATCTTTGCAGGCACAAAAAGTTATCCATGTCAAAATCCCTAATTCCAAAGCTTGAGGCAATCAAGCAACGCTACAATGAGGTCGCAGACCTTATCATCCAACCCGACGTGATCATGGATCAAAAGCGCTATTCTCAACTCAACAAAGAGTATAGTGACTTAGGAAAGATCGTGAAGGTTTATGATGAATATAAATCTGCACTTGATACCATCAAGGAATCGGATGAGATCATTGCGGAGGGCAGTGACAAAGAATTTGTGGATCTGGCCAAAATGGAGAAAGCAGAAGCGCAAGAAAAATTGCCAGACTTTGAAGAGGCATTAAAGGTTCTGCTCATCCCTAAAGACCCAGCCGACGATAAGAACGTCATTGTGGAACTTCGGGCAGGAACAGGAGGAGATGAAGCCGCTATTTTTGTTGAAGACATTTATAGAATGTACGCCATGTACTTCAAAACCAAAGGGTGGAGACACGAAATTACCGATTCCAACGAAGCGGCAAAAGGATACAAAGAACTCATCATGAAAGTAGAGGGCGATGGAATTTACGGTATTATGAAATTTGAATCGGGTGTACATCGTGTTCAGCGTGTTCCTGAGACAGAGTCTCAAGGGAGAGTGCATACCTCTGCCATTACCGTGGCCGTATTACCCGAAGCAGAGGAAGTGGATGTAGAAATTAACCCTGCTGATATTGAAATGCAGACTTCGCGTTCCGGAGGAGCTGGAGGACAGAATGTAAACAAGGTAGAAACAAAGGTTCAGTTGACTCACAAACCTTCTGGTATTGTGGTGGTTTGTCAGCAGGCTCGGTCGCAATTGGCGAACCGTGAACTTGCGATGGAAATGCTAAGAGCAAAACTTTACGATATTGAACTTCAAAAGGTACAAGGTGACGTTGCAGCTCAGCGTAAATCGATGGTGTCCACTGGAGATAGATCGGCGAAGATTAAGACCTACAATTATCCTCAAGGAAGGGTAACTGACCATAGAATCAACAAATCCATTTACAATCTTGATGCTT
This sequence comes from Bacteroidota bacterium, assembly GCA_023387375.1. Lineage (GTDB taxonomy): Bacteria > Bacteroidota > Bacteroidia > Flavobacteriales > Weeksellaceae > Planobacterium_A. The sequence goes on from JAEWIE010000050.1 coordinate 19,347, forward strand.
ACATGAATGGAGACATTCAAGAAATGATTGATGCAGTTATCATGGCGGAAAATGCGGAGAAGATGAAAGGTGCTGAGGACGAGTACTAAAAGTTTGGTTTGGTATTTGTTGCTAGATTTGAAAAGATTTAAACTATGAAAAAAATGGTTCTAGTAGGACTAATGGGGAGTCTTTTCACATTGGGAGCCTGCGTAAAAGAAAAAACAACCGTCATTCAGCAAGACGGGGATACCACCACTATAGAGCACATCGGGATTGATAAGCAGAAAGTGGATTCAAGTGCCGAGAACTTAAAAATGAAGTCTGAGCAGGCAGCCCAAAAGGCCAAAACAAAGCTGAACGAGGTAGGAGACGCAATTAAAGAAGGATCTAAAGATCTTAAAAAAGAAGCGAAGAAAGTAACCGCTGATGCAGCCAGTGCAGTAGAAAAAGGAGCAAAGGACGTAAAAGAGTCGGTTTCCGATAAGTAAAGAATTATAATCAAGTGAAAAGAAGCATGTCTTGGCAAAGGCATGCTTCTTTCGTTCTAATTGGGAGAATACACTCTATGATAGATTACAACCAGCCGCACGAAAACTTCGCAAAAATTTGTAACTTTACTTTTTCAATTCAATTACCGCTATGCGTCAGAAAATAAAAAATCAAAACCCTGATTTTAAGATACCTACATTCCCAAAGACTCCCGTTCTTTTTGAAAAAGATGGAATGGAATTAAAATCTCATTATACAGAGGCAGACACGGATTCCTCGCTTACCTCAAGTGTAAGTGCAGGAGTAGCTCCCTATCTTCGGGGACCCTATTCCACAATGTATGTGCAAAAGCCTTGGACAATACGTCAATATGCGGGTTTTTCGACGGCAAAGGAATCCAATGCATTTTATTTAAAAAACCTTGCAGCGGGGCAAAAAGGACTTTCTGTTGCATTTGATTTAGCGACGCACCGCGGATATGATTCTGACCATCCCCGAGTAGTGGGTGATGTGGGTAAAGCGGGGGTTGCCATTGATTCGGTCGAAGATATGAAAGTGCTTTTTGATCAGATTCCCCTTGATCAAATCTCGGTCTCGATGACTATGAACGGAGCAGTTCTGCCTATCTTGGCTTTTTACATTGTTGCGGCTGAGGAGCAAGGCGTGAGTCAAGAGAAGCTCTCAGGAACTATTCAGAACGATATATTGAAGGAGTTTATGGTGAGAAACACCTATATCTATCCTCCTAAGCCGTCCATGAAGATCATTGCTGATATTTTTGAATATACAGCTCAAAACATTCCAAAGTTTAATTCAATTTCAATTTCAGGCTACCATATGCAGGAAGCGGGCGCAACGCCTGTTTTAGAAATGGCGTATACCCTTGCCGATGGATTAGAGTATGTGCGCACAGGAATAAAGGCGGGTATGTCTATAGACTCCTTTGCGCCAAGACTCTCCTTTTTTTGGGCTGTGGGAATGAATCACTTCATGGAAATCGCCAAAATGAGAGCTGCACGCTATTTATGGGCGGAGCTTCTTAAACCCTTTAACCCCAAAAATCCAAAAAGTCTTGCACTTCGTACTCATTCGCAAACCTCAGGATGGAGCCTTACCGAACAGGAACCTTACAATAATGTCACAAGAACAGCCATTGAAGCTCTGTCTGCTGCGTTAGGAGGTACACAATCGCTGCATACCAATGCGCTAGATGAGGCCATTGCACTGCCAACCGATTATTCCGCGAAAATTGCAAGAAATACGCAAATTATTCTGCAGCAAGAGAGCGGAATTTGTGATGTAGTTGATCCTTGTGCAGGTAGTAGCTTAATCGAGACTTTGACAAAGCAGATGATTGCAGAAGGAAGGAAGTATATTGAAGAGGTTGAGTCACAAGGAGGCATGACTAAAGCGATCGAAAAGGGAATTCCAAAGATGAGAATTGAAGAGGCTGCGGCTCGCAAACAAGCTAAAATTGATTCAGGAGAAGAGTTTATTATTGGGGTTAATTCGTTTAAATCGGAACTTGAACAACCTCGTTTTGAAATTCTGGACATTGACAATTCACAGGTTCGTAATGAGCAAATTGAGCGACTTGAGAGTCTTAGAAAGAATCGAGATACGCAGAAGGTTAATGAAATCCTATCTCGAATTGAACAGACGGCTAGTAGTGGAAATGGAAATTTATTAGAGCTTTGTATTGAAGCGGCAAGAAGACGAGTCACGCTCGGAGAAATGAGTGATGCGATGGAAAAAAGCTTCGGTCGTTACAAGGCAAACATTAGAACAATTCAAGGCGTTTATGCGATGAGTGCAACGAAGAATGAAAATTTTGCAAAAGCTTTGGCTTTGTGCGAAACCTTTGACAGTACGTTCGGGCGTCGTCCACGTATTATGGTAGCAAAAATGGGACAAGACGGTCACGACCGCGGTGCAAAAGTGGTGGCCACTGCATTTGCCGATATGGGTTTCGACGTTGATGTCGCGCCTTTGTTTCAAACTCCAAAGGAAGTAGCTCTTCAGGCGGTGGAGAACGACGTCCATGTTTTAGGTATTTCTTCCCTTGCGGCAGGACATAAGACCTTAGTTCCTCAAGTGGTAGAAGAACTTAAAAAACTTGGAGCCACTGATATAAAAATTGTGGTTGGTGGCGTAATCCCGAAGCAAGATTATGACTATTTATTTGAAAACGGCGCCGATTATATTTTTGGACCAGGTACAAGTCTTCCTCAGTCTGCTTGTCAGATTTTGGAAGGGTATTTGAAACAACAATAAGCAGTGAAAGTAAAAGCGGACTTTTCCTTCAGGGAAAGTCCGCTTTTTTTCTTTTTTAGTTTTCGTTAGAAACGTATTCATAAACGAGTTTCCCTTGCTCCTCGCTAAGCTTTGCTTTTGGAGCCATGGCATTCACGAGTCCTACCCACTGTTCATCTGTAAATGATTTTGGTTCTGGCAGAGCGTGGCATTTGTGGCACGAGTTTTCAAAGATCGTTTTCCCTTCTGCAATTTGCTTTTCTTTTTTTAGTTTGCTACCCGCCATTCCGCTTTGTGTACATGACGCTAGTACAAGTCCCATTGTCAGGGTACTGAAGATTATTTTTTTCATAAAAGAATTTTGTTAGTTGTTATTTTTGGTTAAATTTAAATAATTTGCATGAGAAACAATCCCTCTGATGGAATTAAGCTGGAAAGTTAGAAAATTAATTTTGAAAGAACCCTTTCGTATTTCGTATGGGCAATTTGACTATCGAAATGCACTTTTAGTGGAACTTTCTGAGCAGCAGATTGTAGGCTATGGAGAATGTGTTGAAATCACCTACTATGGTATTGTCCTTTCTGATTTTGAAAAAGAATTGACTCAAATAAAGAAATTGCTTAAAGAGGTTTCCCTCGTGACTCCACAGGAATTTTATTTGCTTTTAGAGAAGTGGGTTCAAAATTCCTTTCTTCGTAGCGCCCTGGATTGTGCGTATTGGGATTTGTATGGAAAGCGCATCGGAAAGTCTTTTGGAGAGTTAAATATGCTAGGAGAATCACTCCCTATTTCCTCTCTAACCCTTAGCGGAGGAACTGTGCAAGAGCAGGTGCAAAAGATTAAAAGCTCCGCGTGGAATTTCTTTAAAATAAAGTTTGTGGGATGGAATCCTACGCATGTAGATGCGCTTTTGCAGACGGGCAAAAAGATCGCCATCGACGCCAACACGAGTTTAAGCCCCGAGCATTGTGAACAATTAGAATCTAGTTCTAGTGCTGCGAAACTCGTTTATGTGGAACAGCCTTTAAAAGTGGGTGAGTACAAAGTCTTGTCACGTAATTCGATCGTAAACTGGATGGGCGATGAAGATTTTCAAAGAATCGATCAATTGGTTGAGTTATGGCCCCATTATCCTTCACTAAACCTTAAATTAATGAAATGTGGGGGACTCACTCCAGCACTTCAAGTGATAAAGCGAGCAAGAGAATATGGACTTAAGGTAATGATTGGATGTATGACCGAGTCCTCCGTCGGAATTTCAGCGGGGATTGCCTTAGCTCCTCTTTGCGATTATGCGGATTTAGACGGTGCTGAATTAATTTGCAATGACGATGCAATTGGAAGCATGGTGAGCTGTGGTGAATTAAAATTAGCAAAGTCTCCAGGATTAGGTATAAAAATGAAAAGTAGTAATTTAGAAAGATGAACGAGATATCAATAAAGGAGTATTTGGCGGGAATTCGAGAGGGGAACAAACGAATTTTAGCCAAAGCTATTACCTTAATCGAGAGTAAAAAGCCAGAGCATAGAGCCTTGGCCGAAGTCCTACTTAAGGAAGTTATGCCTTATACGGGGAATTCGGTTCGAGTGGGTGTGACTGGCGTTCCCGGTGTGGGTAAATCCACTTTCATTGAAAGTTTTGGACTCGTTGCTATTAAAGAAGGAAAGAAAGTGGCGGTGCTTGCCATCGATCCCAGCTCGACGCTTAATAAAGGTTCCATCTTGGGAGACAAGACAAGAATGGAAGAATTAAGCCGTTCTGCGGATGCTTTCATTCGTCCCTCCCCGAGCTCTGGGTTTTTGGGTGGTGTTGCAAATACGACCTTTGAAACCATGTTATTGTGTGAAGCAGCAGGATATGATTATATACTAATAGAGACGGTGGGCGTAGGGCAAAGTGAGGTGATGGTCTCCGAACTGACAGATGTCTTTTTGTTTTTGAAAATTACGGGCGGTGGAGATGAACTGCAAGGCATCAAGCGAGGCATTATGGAAATGGTCGACCTTATTTTTATCAACAAAGTAGAAAATGAAAATTTAGCGATTGCCAAGCAAACCAAACAAGAACTTTTGCGCGCTTTGTATTTTATGCCTGAGAAAGAGCCTAATTGGAAAGTTCCTGTTCTTTTAGGTTCCGCGCTTGAGAGACAGGGGCTTGACAAAGTCTATAATTCTATTGAAAGGTTTATTGAGCATAAAAAAGAATCCAATCGCTTTTTCCAAAGTAGGAGAGAGCAGGCCGAGAAAAGATTTTTCTACTGGGTGAAGCACTACCTTTTAGAACGAACAGAGGCGGATGCTTATTTGGCTGAAAATTACGAACTACACAAACAAAATGCATCCGAACTTAAGAACACTCCAAGTTCAGAAGCAAAAAGCTTTGTCGATTTACTCTTTAAATCTACTTCTTAGTATCGTTCTTCATTAAGTAGCCATCATACGAAATAAGCTGGCGATCGGTGGCTTCAATGGTTAGATAGGCACGGCCGTTAGGATAAACTAGCATCACGATTCGTTGGACATGAGTAACGTCGTTTGGGCGAATTGTAATCACTTTCACATTCTTTTTCTCCACTGATTCTTGATAGGTGAATTTCTCTGAGCTAAACCGATAGCTTTGTTTATCAGGATCGCTTGTAGGTGTGTACATTCGTCCGAAATAGGGAAGTGTTGAGGTGATTTTGCTTTTGGTTACTTCTAATGTATACCCGTAATCAAGATCTAATAGTCTAGTGCTCCCCTGTATGGATCCAACCATCACTCTAGCGACATCATTAGACGAAGGGACTGCTCTTTTCGCCATAAAGGTAAATTCTTTCGCTTTTACTAAATTATCAACGGTTGCTTTATCAAGATAATCTTGCGTGCTACAAGACTGGAAGATTGCCAAAGCGAAGACAAACAATAAGAGTATGTATTTTTTCATTTTTCACTATTTTATAGGTTTATTACAAAATTCGTGCTCAAAGGCTATGAAAGGTACATTATTTTTCACAATTGGAACAAATATTGTAACCACGATATTTAATAACACTTAAAACTATGAAATTTATACAAGCAATTACGGTTAGTGCTGCTTCTTTTTTGATGGTAGCCTGTACGACAAACCCGATCACGGGACGTCAATCTGTACAATTGGTGAGTGACGCGCAAATCGCAAGTATGGCGGTTCAGCAGTACCAGGAGGTTCTCGCAAAGTCCAAAGTAATTAAAGGGACCACAGCGGCCAATCAAGTAAAGAATGTTGGTCTTCGACTGCAAAATGCAGCGAAAAACTATTACAACTCTATCGGGCGTTCCCAAGATTTGTCGGCATTTAATTGGGAGTACAATTTGATTCAAGATACCTCAGCAAACGCATGGTGTATGCCTGGGGGGAAAGTGGCTGTTTATAGTGGAATCTTGCCAATTACACAAAATGAAACGGGTCTGGCGGTGGTGTTAGGCCATGAGATTTCCCACGCCTTGGCTGGTCATGGAAACGAGAGAATTTCGCAGGCCATGATTGCTCAGTATGGTGGACAGATTCTAGGAAGTACTATTTCTAATGGTCAACTAGCACAAGTATTCGGTTCTATTTACCCTGTGGGAGCACAGGTAGCTCTACTTAAGTACGGTAGAAAACAAGAACTAGAAGCCGATGAAATGGGACTTTATCTAATGTCAATGGCAGGATATGATCCAAGAAGCGCCACTCCTTTCTGGAACCGTATGGAGTCGATGACCACTAGCGGAAATAGACCTCCCGAATTCCTCTCTACTCACCCGAGCCCAGAGAATAGAAAATCGGAGATCGCGAAACATTTACCAAAAGCGTTGCAATATTATAAAAATGCGGGAGGTAAAATTTAAGTCTATCTAATTAGAAAACGAAACCTCTTCAAAATTTTACTAAATTTGGAGAGGTTTTAATTTATATACTATGAAAAGTCTATCTCTCGTTGGTGTTATACTTTTAGTAATCGCCACCTTTTTATTTTATTTAACTACTGATTTTTCAGTGGAACAAATCAAACTTTCTCATATTATGGGAATTATGGCTGGGATTGGGCTTGGGCTTATATTCGGAGGAATGGTTGGTTATGTAAGCAAAGGAACAGCACTTAAGCAGGAACAGAAACGCCGAGAATTTAAACAACTGCAAAAAGAAAAATTAGAACTTGAACGCAAGGCACAAGAGCTTGCTAAAGAAAAAGAACTACAGCAAAAGATGGCAGCTCAAAAAGAAACTCCAAATGAAAATATAAATCCCCCGAATTATTACTAATTCAGGGGATTTAAGTATAGGTTCTTTTTCTTCTTTTAGAATGCGTAACCTAGTCCGACCATAAATAAGCTTGGACGGTTGTCATAACGCACGGTGTAATTCTCACCCGCCACATTGTTGTTAATAAACTCACGTTGGTCTTTGTTGAATGCACCTTCGTAGCGTGCGTTGATCAAGAGTTTACTTACTTTCACTTGGGCTCCAAATTGATATCCTACTGTAAAGTTAGATTCTGCATTTTCTTTGAAATCATTGTATTGATTGTCTGTGCTGAGGTTATAGCTTGCAACTGGTCCCACAAAGACTCCGAGTTGATCCCCTAGTACGTTTAACCCAACAAGAACAGGCAAGTCCACACGATTGCTTTTTGCTTCAATCGTTGTATTGGTTACAGGATCCGTTAATTCATTTTTGAACGTTGTGTAATAAAGTTCTGGCATAATAAACAGGGATGTAGGCAAATCAATTTTTGCAGAGAGTCCCACATTGAATCCTGTATTGTTCTTGCCGTTCGAATTGTAGGCATCGGTGGCAGAGTTTGAAATGTTTTTCCAAGTTGGTTTCCCGGTTGGAAATAATAAATTGGCTTTCGCGGCAAGAGAGACTTGCGCAGAAAGCGTTACGGATAGACCGATTAAAGCGGCGCTGACTAATTTCTTCATTGTTATTCAGGTTTCGTTATTTGATTTTCGATTGAGGTTTTGTCGGTACTCAAAAAGTATTTTCTTAATTCCTTAAAGAGTTCGGAAGAGTAAACAAAGTCAATTAGGTTTTTATTCCCTGCTGTGATTACATTGTTTTTATCTCCCTCCCATTCCAAAATTCCTTCTCGTAGGTATACAATTTTCTCGCCAATCGTCATCACCGAATTCATATCGTGCGTATTTATGATAGTCGTCGTGTTGTATTCCTTCGTGATTTCAAGAATCAAATCATCGATAACATTCGAAGTATAAGGGTCTAAGCCCGAATTGGGCTCGTCACAAAATAAGTACTTTGGATTGTTCACAATGGCTCTTGCAATAGCCACTCTTTTTTGCATCCCTCCCGAAATCTCGGCAGGATATTTTCTCTGTGCGTTGTCAAGACGAACGAGACCCATCACCTGAAAGGCTCTTCTTTTTTTCTCCCGAAAAGTTAGGTTTGTGAACATATCGAGTGGAAACGTTATGTTTTGTTCCACAGTTAAGGAGTCAAAAAGAGCGCTTCCCTGAAAAAGGGTTCCAATTTCAGCGCGAAGAGATTGTTTTTCGTCACGCCCCATTTTCATAATGTCGCGTCCGTCGAATAAGATTGTCCCACTCGTGGGTTCATGTACATTAAGCAGAGACTTTAAAAAGACGGTTTTTCCAGATCCACTTTGCCCTATAATTAAATTGACCTTACCCGTTTCAAAAGTAGTTGTAATGCCCTTAAGTACAGCTGTACCGTCAAAGCTCTTTTTTAAATTTTTAACCTCTATCATTAGCTTAAGATCATTTGGGTTAATATAAGCTCGGAGATGATAATAAAGACCATTGTCCAAACTACCGCCTGCGTGCTGGCGCGCCCCACTTCTAAGGAGCCTCCTTTCACATTGTATCCGAAATAGGCTGGAACTGTAGCGATAATAAATGCGAACACGATGGTTTTAGTGAAGGCGTAGTAATAAAACAAAGTGGGCATATACATTTGGATACCAGAAACATATTCGCCTGAAGTCCAGTTGCCCGTAAATTCTCCCGCAAGATATCCTCCAAAAATACCGACTGTAATACTTAGTGCAATAAGAAGAGGGTTAAAGAGGACGCATGCAATTATTTTTGGAAGTATAAGAAAGTTGGCCGAATTAACTCCCATAATATCAAGGGCGTCAATTTGTTCCGAGACTCTCATGGTTCCGATGCTTGAAGCAATGTAGGATCCCACCTTTCCTGCAAGTACAAGAGCAATAATGGTGGGAGAGAATTCTAGTACCAAAACCGCTTTTGTTGCATACCCTACAAAGCTAGTGGGTATGGGAAATGACGAGGCATCGAAGTTGTTAAACATTTGGATTGCAACAACCGCACCGACAAATATGGAGGTGAAAACGACAAGACCAAATGAATTCACACCCAGGTCATATATTTCTCGCATCAAAAGCCTCCAAAAAACGGCAGCCTTTTGGGGACGGCGGATGCTTTTTCCCATAAGCATGAAATACTCGCCAAATGCGGTTAAAAACTTTTTTGTCATACTGCGAAAGTAATATTTATATTTTAATTACGTTCTACTACGGCGTAGAACCTTATTGCTAACTGCTCTAGGGAATATTTAAATATTTATGAGTCTGTACGGAGGCTTGCCACTGTGGATTTTCCAAGATAAAGTCTGTTATTTTTGGATACATTACCTCGCGTTTTCCCCACTCGCTTTGCAAATACAGTCGGCAGTTTTGAGAGACTTTTTCAGCCTGCTCTTGTGCAAACTTAAAATCATTTTGATTAAAAATAATCATTTTTAATTCATGTGCCTTTTGATAAATTTCTTCTAATGGCAGGCCTGTTTTTTTCGGTGAAAGCGTAATCCAATCTAGCGTTCCACTCATAGGGTAGGCTCCAGAGGTTTCTATATGAATTGTACATCCGCGCTCTTTTAACTTCTCAGTTAAAAAATCGAGATTCCACATTAGAGGCTCTCCCCCTGTTAGAACGATTGTTTTGCACTGGTTTGCCGCGGTATCTGCGACTTGTTCTACGTCGAGTAAAGGATGGATTTTCGGATCCCAACTTTCCTTTACATCGCACCAGTGACACCCCACATCACATCCTCCTAATCGGATAAAGTAAGCCGCCTTGCCTGTATGGGCCCCTTCACCTTGGATGGTGTAAAAATGCTCCATGACCGGCAGCATTTTTCCTTCTTTTAATAATTGTTCTTGATTATCTATCATTTTGTATTCAACATGGAAACTTAATTCCACTGTGTTTTTCTAGTTTTTAGCCTCTGCGTTTGTAGGCTAACAGTGTGTTTTTCATGAGCATTGCTCTGGTCATTGGGCCAACACCTCCCGGAACTGGTGTGATCCAGCTCGCTTTTTCTTTGCAACCTTCATAATCCACGTCTCCCTCCAAATGGTACCCACGCTCTCCCGTATCTTCAACGCGAGTAATCCCAACGTCAATAATCACAACGCCTTCTTTCACCATATCTTCTTTTAGGTATTTCGGAGCGCCTAGAGCCACCACGATAATGTCTGCTTTTCGTGTATATTCTTCTATGTTTTGGGTATGGCTATGTACGAGAGTCACCGTTGCATCACCAGGGTCTCCTTTGCTGCTTAATAGAATGCTCATCGGACGACCCACAATACGGCTCCTTCCAATGACTACGCAGTTTTTCCCTCTTGTACTTATGTTGTAACGCTCTAGTAGAGTCATGATTCCGTAAGGTGTAGCCGGTAAAAAAGCTTCCATTTCTAAGGCCATTCTTCCAAAGTTTTCTGGATGAAAGCCGTCGACATCTTTTAAGGGATCAATTGCATTAATGATGCGTTCTTGATCAATTCCTTTTGGCAAAGGAAGTTGAACGATAAATCCGTCAATCGCAGGATCTTGATTTAGTTTTTCAATTTCTGCAAGGAGTTCGGACTCATTTACGGTGTCCGATAGGCGAATTAAAGTGGACTCGAAACCTACCTCTTTGCAATCTTTCACCTTGCTATTTACATAGGCTTTGCTTGCGCCATTTTCGCCCACAAGGATGGCTGCTAAATGAGGAGCACGGAGCTGCTGAGCCAAAATTTTATCTACCTCTACTTTAATTTCGCTTTTGATGTCTTTCGAAACCTTGATTCCGTCTAGTATTTGAGCCATAATTCTGATTTTTGCAAAAATGATATTTTATTGATTGTTTGCTTTGTAGTAATTAAGTAATCCGTTAGTGGAGCTGTCAAGCCTAGTGGTTTTCTCCTTGTTTTGCAGTTCAGGAAGTATTCCTTTGGCTAGTACCTTACCAAGCTCAACACCAAACTGATCAAAGCTAAATACATTCCAGATTATCCCTTGTACAAATATTTTATGTTCATATAGTGCAATTAGCTCGCCTAATGAGAAAGGGGTAAGTTCCTTAAACAAAAGTGAGTTGGTCGGAATGTTTCCTTTAAATACTTTGAAATTAACAAGCTTTTCAATTTGTTTTTCGTCCTGACCGCTTTCGCGAAGTTCAGCCTCCGCTTCCTCTTTTGTTTTTCCAAATGCCAAAGCTTTAGTCTGTGCAAAGTAATTTGCCATCAATTTGGGCTGGTGATCAGAGACCGAATTTAAAGATTCTACATACCCAATAAAATCAGAAGGTATGAGTTCTGTGCCTTGATGTATTAATTGATAAAAGGCGTGCTGCCCATTGGTGCCTGGTTCTCCCCAAATAATGGGTCCCGTTTCATAATCAACAAAATTTCCATTTCGATCCACGCTTTTGCCATTGCTTTCCATGTCGCCTTGTTGTAAGTAAGCTGCAAAGCGATCTAGATATTGAGAATAGGGAAGAATCGCATACGACGACGCATCGTAAAAATTTCGATACCATATTCCAAGTAGCCCCATTAATACAGGAATATTCTGCTCTAAAGGTGCTGTTTTGAAATGAGTGTCCGTTTTGTGAGCTCCTTTTAGTAGAGATTCGAAATTCTCATACCCCACAGCAAGCACAATGCTTAGTCCAATGGCGCTCCAAAGCGAATATCGGCCTCCAACCCAATCCCAGAATTCAAAAATTGAATCCTTCGAAATTCCAAACTCCTCGACCGCTTTCGTATTGGTTGAAAGGGCGACAAAATGCTTCGCCACGTCGTTTGGCGTTGCGCCCTTTTCTAGTAGCCACTGTTTTGCAGATTGTGCATTAGTCATGGTTTCCTGTGTGGTAAAGGTCTTGGAAGCCACGATGAAGAGTGTTGTTTCTGGATTTAGAGGTTTAAGTACTTCGGCAATGTGATTGCCATCGACGTTAGAAACAAAATGGACATTTAATCTCGTCTTATAATGCTTAAGAGCCGAGACCACCATGACAGGACCTAAATCAGATCCACCAATACCAATATTTACAACATCAGTGATGGGTTTATGGGTATACCCTTTATGATTCCCTGAAATTATATTTTCAGAAAACGATTTCATTTGATCTAAAACTCTTTTAATTTGCGGCTTTATATCTTGTCCATCCACAAATAGGGGCTCGGCGGAAAAATCCCGAAGAGCTGTATGAAGAACAGCGCGGTTTTCAGTCTCATTGATTTTTTCGCCTGAAAACATAGCTTGAATGGACTTCTCTAATTCGCATTCTTTCGCTAATTGAAGAAGTAAATCTTTGGTTTTTTGATCTATTAAATTCTTCGAGTAATCAAATAGATAATGGTCACTTGCAATAGAAAAAGTTTCAAAACGCTTGCTGTCTTGGGCAAACAAGGTGCGTAAATCAAAATTTTGAGCTGAAAAATGAGCTTGTAGTTCCTTCCATGTGTGGGTTTGAGATGGATTTATTTTTGAAAGCATAAAGTACTTTGTTTGTTGAATTAAATTTGAGGTCGTAAAATTACGTAAATTATCACCTTTTGCCTATATTTTACCTAAGTGATATTGTAAAATCATAACCTTTCTATGTCATCATTCGAAGGAAAAGCCTTTCGCTTTTTCATGGAAAATTAAATTGCCAGTGCGCGAAGTCCTAATCACAAAACAAAGTTTCGTAGTAGCCTTCTTGCACTGGCAGAATTATAAGTCTTTTCTTTTTTAACCTATAGCTATATCAATTACCTCACTCATTTTAGTAACGTAATGAATTTTGAGATTTTTCAAGTAATCTTTTTTAATCTCATCTACGTCTTTTCGGTTGGCCTTGCAAAGGATCACTTCGCGAATTCCAGCGCGGTTCGCGGCAAGAAGTTTCTCTTTGATCCCACCCACAGGAAGCACTTTTCCTCGTAGAGTAATCTCGCCCGTCATGGCCAAGTGAGGTTTCACTTTGTTGTTCTTAAAACTTGAGACCATGGAGGTTAGCATCGCAATTCCAGCAGAAGGTCCATCTTTAGGAGTGGCGCCTTCAGGTACGTGCACGTGGATGTTAAAAGAACTGACATCTTCCTGCTTTAGGCCTAATTCCAAATACTTGGCCTTAATGTATTCCAATGCAATGGTTGCTGATTCTTTCATGACATTCCCTAGATTTCCTGTCATGGTCAGATTGCCTTTACCGGCACTTAAAATACTTTCAATGAATAGAATGTCTCCTCCAACGCTGGTCCATGCTAATCCTGTAACCACTCCAGGAACTCCAGAAATTTCAGAGGCTGTTTTCTCCCTAGGTACTCCCAAAATTTGATCAATCTGCGTTAGACTTAATTTGGTTTCATATTCATTACCCATCGCTGTTTGTAGAGCCACCCAGCGAGCAATAGATGCAATTCGTTTCTCTAGGGTTCTTACTCCCGATTCTGAGGTATGACTCTCAATGATATGTTTTAGTTCCTTGTTTCCTAATTTAAAGGCCTTGGAATCCAGTCCTGAGTTTTCTTGTTGCTTTTGGATAAGGTGTCTTTTGGCAATTTCAATCTTTTCTTCGGTTGTATATCCCGCAATTTCAATAATTTCCATCCGGTCTAACAAAGGAGATTGAATGGTGGAAAGGGTGTTGGAAGTTGCAATAAACATCACTTTTGAAAGGTCGTATCCATATTCTAGATAATTGTCGTAGAAACTATGGTTTTGCTCGGGGTCTAAAACCTCTAACAAGGCCGAGCTTGGATCTCCGTGGACGCCTTGTCCAATTTTGTCGATTTCATCGAGGACCACCACTGGATTTGAGGTGCCCGATTTTTTAATTGACTGCAAAATTCGACCTGCCATCGCTCCAATATAGGTTTTGCGGTGCCCCCGAATTTCACTCTCGTCATGTAAGCCTCCAAGTGAGACGCGTACGTAATTCCTTCCCAGTGCAGTGGCGATGGATTTGCCTAAAGAGGTTTTCCCTACTCCTGGAGGACCCGTAAGGCAAAGTATAGGCGATTTCATATTGTCTTTTAACTTGAGCACTGCCATGTGTTCAAGGATTCTTTTTTTGATGTCTTCAAGTCCAAAATGCTCTCGATCTAAAATTCGCTGTGCTTTTTTAATTTCAACCGAATCTTTCGAAAATCGGTTCCAAGGTAGATCCGTGAAAAAGTCTAAATAATTTCGCTGTACATTGTAGTCTGGCGAATTTGGATGTTGTCGTGACAAGCGATTAAGTTCTTTTTCGAAATGCTCCTGTACTTTGGGATCCCAAGAGATTTTGCTTGCTTTTTCACGTAATTCCTCGGCATCGCTTTCGGCTCCCCCACCGAGTTCTTCTTGAATGGTGCGAATTTGTTGGTTTAGGTAGTATTCTCTTTGTTGCTTGTCGAGGTCCTTGGAGGTTTTTTGATGGATTTGATTGCGAAGCTCTAATTTTTTGAATTCTTCGTGCATATAGGAATAGCAGCGCTTTGCTCTTTTCATCAAACTTTTTTCCTCAAGAAGACTTTGTTTGCTTTCAACACTAAAGTTTCCATTCGTGCAAATGAAGTTTAGTAGATCTTCATTTTGCGTGAGATTGTTAATGGCAAAGTTGGCCGCATTCGGAATGTTTGGATCCAGCTGAATGATTTTAAGTGCAAGATCTTTGATGTTCTCGATGAGCGCTTCATACGTTTGTTTATCTCTTGTGGAGGACTCCGTCAGCTGCTCGATGGTGGCTGTGAAAAAAGGATGCTGCTCGACGTAATTTTTCACCTTAAATCGACGCATTCCTTTCGTGATTGCCGTAATATTTCCTTCTGGTAGCGTGATAACTTTGACGATTTTAGCGAGGGTTCCAATCTGGTACAAATCAGAAGGGTTGGGATTCTCTAGATCGCTGTTTTTTTGACTAATAATCCCAATAATGGTTCCTTTTTTCTGCGCGTCTTCTAAAAGTTTCTTGCTTTGTTCACGCCCTGCCGTAATCGGAATGATCACTTGAGGAAACATTACGAGATTTCTTACGGGAAGAATAGGGTATAGTTTCTGGCTGTCTAACTGAGTTTTAACTTCCAAATCAATCCCACTTAAGTCTTGTGCGAAAACGGTAAAATCATCCTCCAAAAGTCCTTCTAAATTCATGTCTTCAAATTCGATCATAATATTATTGTAAATGACAAATTGTCATTGTGTTTGCGTTGTGCCGCCGCGGAGAATCTATTGTTTGTCAGAAATCCGCTCCTGCATAGGTTTTAAAAGAGGACTGCTCAATTCTTATGCCATTTGTGTGAGTAGAGGGATTGTAGACATATTTTCCAATTTTTCAGATTCATCGGTATTTTGTGCAAAAACAAAGTCGAAATATTTTTTTTCTAATAGGTTAAAAATGTGTATTTTCGCACACTGATTAAAAAGTTTAAATAGAATGGCAGTTTTAGGAGAAATTAGAAAAAGATCTTGGTTAATGATTGGGGTGATTGCACTTGCGCTTTTCGCATTCTTAGTGAATCCCGATACCTTCGATCAAGTGTTCGGAAAAAATCCTAATATTTTAGGGCAAGTCAATGGTGATAAAATTACCAGAGATGAATACAATGACCAACTTTTACTACTTCAGCAGCAGGCGCAACAGCAAGGACAGCCTAGCACTGGACTCGAAGAGCAAGCTTGGCAAATGATGGTTCAATCCAAAATAATTAAGCAGCAATTTGAAAAGCTAGGACTTGAACTGAATGACGATTACTTTTGGAGCCAACTGAAATACGATCCTATGTTCGCTCAAGTTCCAGATTACTTCGATGAGAAAGGGAACTTTAAATTGCAAGAAGTAAAGCAGTACTATGAAGGACTCGAAGCTGCAGGACAAATTCAAGAACATAACCAGTGGCTGAAAATTAGACGCGGTATAGAATACCGGATGATGGCAAGACAGGTGTTTGCGAATATCTCGTCTGGAATCACCGTGAGCAAAAAGGAAGTGGGTGAGATGATTTCTCAAAGAGATAAAGTAGCGGATATTGATTACATTCAGATTGATTACGCAACTTATCTTCAAAAGAACCCAATTAAAGTTAGCACGCAAGATTTAGCCAACTACATCAAAGAGAGACCTAATACCTACAAGACAGAAGCAAGTCGTAATATTGGTGTTGTGTATTTCCCAGCGAAACCTACACTAGCGGATGATACGAAAGTGAAAAATGAAATTGAAAAATTACTAAACAAAGGTACGGATGCTTCAGGTGGAACTGAAAACTTCATGAATACCACACAGGACTCTATGTTCGTAATGCTAAATTCAGACTTGCCATTCAATCCTACTTATTTCTCAAAAGAGCAATTGCCTCCAAGTATTGCAGACAAAGTAGCAAGCGCTAGCATAGGTCAAATCTTTGGACCTTACAAAGAACAAAATCTTTATGTTGTATCTAAATTACTAGATAAGAAAACTTCAGATTCCACCTTGTCACGTCACATTTTAATTGCACACAGTGCGAGTCCAGCGGCCCAAGGAATCAAAAGAACCAAAGAAGAAGCAAAAAAACTAGCAGATTCCATTGGAGCGATTGTAAGCGCAAACCCTGCTAAATTTGAAGAGTTTGTGAATTTATCTGACGATCCAGGTTCCGCTGCGCAAGGAGGAAGTTTAGGATGGACAACACCTAATACTCCTTTCGTTCCTGAATTCCAAGCGTATTTGGGTAGTCATTCAAAAGGAGCAACTGGAGTTGTTGAAACCCAGTTTGGATATCATATTATTAACATTCAAGATAAGAAAACAGGTGCAATGGGCTACAAGGTGGCTAACCTTGTGAAAACCATTAAGCCTTCTGAAGAAACAGAAAATGCAGTGGATAGAGATGCAAGACGCTTTATTCAACAGGCACAAGGCAAATCCTTCAACGATTTTGCAAACCTCGCGAAGAAATCTAATTTTGAATTTGTTAATCCTAAGATGCTGAAACGTTTTGATGGACATATCCAAGGGTTAGGAACAGACAAAGATGAAGAGGTGATCTCTTGGGCATTTAACAAGAAAAGAGAAAAAGGAGAAACCGAGTTTTTTGTCGTAGAAGGAACCGGTGACCGCATTGTAGCATACTACAATGGTAAGCAAGACAAAGGTATGGCAGATCCTGAATCAGTAAGAGAACAAATTGAGCCGATTGTGAAAAACCAATTGGCGGCCAAGCAGATTGTTGAAAAAATCAAGTCTGGAAATGTGAAAAGTCTTGACCAAGCCGCAAAACTTTTTGGAACCTCTAAAGCTTCTGCTAGCGTTAACCTTTTAAACCCTGTTGTAGGAATGGCAATGGAACCTAAAGTTGCAGGTGCTGCCTTCGGAGTTAAAAAGGGACAAATGTCACAACCTGTGGAAGGAATTAGTGGGGTTTATTTAGTGGTGAAAAAATCGGAAACGATTAACAAACAACCTGGCGACGAAAAGCAAATTTCAGAAGCCATTGCGAGTCAAAATGCACAGATGTTTAGTCAACTCTTCATGAAGAGTTTAGTGGACAATGCAGATATTGAAGATTATCGCATCGAGGTTTGGGATAAAACAGGTAAATAACTTACCCCTAGTAAATACAATTTAAGCGGCAGATAATGCCGCTTTTTTGCTTTTTCAAGCTCCATTAAGCGAGTTATTTTAATTAAAAATACCCTATATTTGTCACTCAAAATTTGAACTTGTGAAATTTTCTAAAGAATTAAAAGCAGGCCTAATTGCCGCTTTAGCGATCATAGGATTTGTTGTCTTATTTCAATTTATGAAGGGCAAAAGTCTTTTCGTATCAGATAACGTTTTCTATGCAAAATACGATAACGTAGAAGGACTTGAGCCTTCTTCGCATGTTTCTATCAATGGACTTAAAGTAGGACAGGTGGATGAAATCGTTCCTGTGACTGGAAAGGATGGGAAGCTTCATTTTGTCTTGAAAGTAACTGTAGACGATCAATTTAAATTTTCGAAGAATTCCACGCTGGAAATCTTTGAGCCTGGCCTTATGTCTGGAAAACAAGTTCGAGTGAATCTTGAGTACGGAGGCGAAGAGGCGAAATCAGGGGACACCTTAACAGGAGGTTATAAAGATTCGATGATGAATAGCATTTCCTCTCAAGTAGGCCCAGTGAAAGATCAGTTGCAGACCGTTTTAAAAAGAGTAGACTCTCTAATGATTAATGCCAATTTAATGACTGGCGCTGAAAATCAAGCCGAAATAAAAGCTCTTTTGATAAACTTGAATCGCACTGTTGCAGCGTTTGAAAGAACGTCTTCACAAGCGAACCAGCTTCTTGCCAATAACGATCCCCGAATTCAAAAAATTCTGGATAATGCGAATCTAGCGACTATAAGTGCCCGTAATGCGATGGATCACTATGGGAATATTGCCGAGCAAATCGACACAGAAAAGCTTAATAATACCATTGATGCGCTTAACAAAACGACTTCGCAATTAAATAATGTTATTACCGGAATACAAAATGGTGAAGGTTCTCTTGGTAAATTGACAAAAGATGAGGAACTTTATCAAAATTTGAATAAAACAGCGGAAAATCTCAACGCTTTAGTCGAAGACATGAAAGCGAATCCGAAACGATATGTGAACTTTTCCGTTTTTGGTAAAAACAGTAACTAAATCTCATGCCTATGTTGCCGTATCTCGATAATATTCTCTTTGGAATCTTACTTGTTTTAGGGATTGGACTCTTTGTTCGCAGTCTTCAAAAGCTAGTTAGAAATATTAGACTCGGTAAAAAGGTGGATCGAGCGGACCGCCCTAAAGAGAGATGGGCTTTAATGGCCAGGGTTGCCCTCGGACAAAGTAAGATGGGTGCGCGTCCTGTTGCTGGAATCTTGCACATTTTCGTTTATGTAGGCTTTGTGATCATTAACCTAGAGCTGATTGAAATTATTGTAGATGGCCTTTTCGGTACACACCGATTTTTGGCCTCTGTGCTAGGACTATCTCTCTACGGAGTATTTACTGCCATTCTAGAGGTTCTAGCGTTGCTTGTTTTGATTGCAGTGGTTGTCTTTTTTATTCGTAGAAATTTCTATGGTGTTCGCCGTTTAACTATGAAAGAATTGTTTGGGTGGCCTAAGAACGATGCGAACTGGATTCTAGTCATTGAGTTTGCGCTTATGCTTGCGTTCTTTACGATGAACGGAGCAGATCTTCAAATTCGTGAGTTAAGTGGCGAGGCAGTTTTAGGTTATTTCCCTATTAGTGAAGTAACACTAAGTCCTTTGTTTAGTTCCTTAGGTTTTTCGATTGATTCTCTTCATTTGGCAGAAAGGGGAGCTTGGTGGTTCCATTTTATTGGGGTTCTATTCTTCATGAACTATCTGTACTACTCGAAGCATTTGCATATTATTTTTGCCTTTCCGAATACTTGGTTCTCCAAACTCGAACCGGTGGGAGAACTTACGAATTTGCCTGCCGTGACACGTGAGATTAAATTAATGATGGATCCGAACGCAGATCCCTATGCCGCTGCAGATCCTAGCGCAGAAGAGACAGATGAAAAGTTTGGTGCCAGTGATGTATTAGAACTTAATCAAGTACAACTGCTAAATGCATATACATGCACAGAGTGTGGACGTTGTACCGATGTATGTCCTGCCAATATAACTGGCAAAAAGCTTTCTCCTAGAAAAATCATGATGGATACAAGAGATAGGCTTGAAGAGGTAGGCAGAAATGTGGAGAAAAATGGCAAATTTATACCTGATGGTAAAAAGCTATTAGACGATTATATCACTCGCGAAGAACTGCGCGCATGTACTACGTGCAATGCATGTGTACAGGCATGTCCTGTTCTAATCGATCCTTTGTCCATAATAATTGATTTAAGACGATATATGATTATGGAGGAATCATCCGCTCCACAGGAATGGAATTTGATGCTTGCCAATATCGAAAACAACGGTGCTCCATGGCAGTACAACCAGGCAGACCGCTTAAACTGGGCGCAATAAACAGAGGCGCCGAATTTTATAAAGCGTAAGCTTTATGTAACGTAAACAAAAACTAAGTATGGATTTTAAGATAAAAACCATGGCCGAATATGCGGCCGAGGGCAAAGCGCCAGAGGTACTGTTCTGGGTAGGATGTGCTGGAAGTTTTGATGACCGAGCAAAGAAAATTACACGTGCATTTTGCAAAATTTTAAATAAGATCAATGTAGAATTTGCTGTATTAGGACAAGAAGAAAGTTGTACAGGTGATCCTGCGAAAAGAGCAGGAAATGAATTTGTATTCCAAATGATGGCGATGACCAACATCGAGGTTTTAAACGCCTATGAAGTCAAGAAAATCGTAACTGCCTGTCCACACTGCTTCAATACAATTAAGAATGAGTATCCTAGTTTGGGAGGGCATTACGAGGTAATGCACCACACTCAGTTTTTAAAGAATTTAATGAAAGAAGGAAGGCTTAAAATTGAAGGAGGACGCTTTGAAGGAAAGAAGATCACCTTTCACGATCCTTGCTACTTAGGGAGAGCCAATGGTGAATACGAAGCTCCACGTGATCTGCTCTCAAAACTTGATGCAGAACTAGTGGAAATGAAACGTTGCAAGCAGAACGGACTTTGCTGTGGCGCGGGAGGAGCACAAATGTTTAAAGAACCTGAAGCAGGAAAGAAGGATATCAATGTCGAGAGAACGGAAGAAGCATTGGAAGAAAAGCCAGATGTAATTGCGACAGGATGTCCTTACTGTATGACTATGATGACCGATGGGGTGAAACATCTCAACAGTAGCGTCGAAGTCAAAGATATTGCGGAGCTTTTAGCGGAAGCAGAAGATTTGTAAAAAAAAGATAAAAATGAGAATAGAAGAATCTGAAATCGTTGAAACAAACGATTATCGAGTTTTAATATATCCCGCATCCAGACCTTTCTTACCTAAAGAAAGCAAAAAGATTACGGAAAAGTTATATGATTTTTTAGGATCTTGGGCTGCCCATGGAAAACCCCTATCGGCTTCTTTTAAAATCGAAAAGAATCAGTTTCTTGTCATTGCAATAGACGAGGAAAAAGAGATGGCCTCTGGCTGTTCGATTGATACTTTAGGGGAAGCAATTCGTGAATTAGACCACGAGTTTTCACTAGGTTTTTTTGATCGAATGAAAGCGTCTTATGTAGAGAATGGAGAGGTTAAAACTTTGAAATTAGGTGAGTTTAGATCTGGTTTAAAGGACGGAAGTATACCTCAGGATATTGAAGTGTTTGACTTTTCAAAATCGAGTTACGTTAGCTTTTTGTCGGATTTTCTTCTACCCCTACCAAGAAGTTGGGCAGGAATCTACGTAGAATAAGGGATATTTAAGAAATAATAAGTTGGGGGTTAAATACCTAGAACTTTGGAAAAGTCCTTATTTATTGTAAGGACTTTTTTTGGACCTTGTCACAACGGAAATGTGATATACTGAGAATCAAGTTATTCGACTTCATATTTTCATAGCACTTAAAATAATGCTATTTTTGCTTAATGAACCTCAAAAAACTTCTTTTCCTTCTTGTTTTCTTCCTTTTAGCGGCTTCTTGCCGTCAAGAAGAAGAAAGTGTACAGGTTATTGATCAAGTTCTTCGAATTTATGTACAAGATGAGGCGGGAAACGATTTGCTGGATTCAAAAGCTGAAGTTTCGTTGTATAGTGTGAATTTAGTGGACTTGGATGCGACTACGGCTAATGTTCCTGTGAGTGCGATGAAGAAACTAGATAGCGTGAAAGGCTATTATTATGAGTATGTGTCAGGGGCGGTACGCACTTTAAAGTCCGAAGATTCTGAGGTTCAGAATTATTATTCTACCATGGGAATTCGTTTCCAAGATGAGGCAGAGTCGGAAATAGACCAAGATACGCTTCGTATAGACTATAAACTCTCGCCTCGACTGTTCTCTTTAGAAGAGGTTTGGCTTAACCAAAATTTAGTTTTCAAGAAAGAGTTAAATAAACAAAATGAACTTGTGATTAAAAGAGAAATCACAGTCACAAACTAGAATCGATTTAATAATATTATCAAAATAGAAGGATGCTACAGATTAGTTTTATCAAAGAGAACAAAGCGCTCGTTTTAGAGGGGCTTAATAAAAGAGGATTTAAGCAGTTGGATCTTGTGGATACAGTGGTGAACTTAGACGATAAACGTAGAGCTGTCCAGTTCGAGCTCGATGAGAATCTTGCTCAAAGCAGACGAATTTCAAATGAGATCGCACAGTTTGTAAAAGAAGGGAATAAAGAAGGTATCCAAGAAGCAAAACAAAAGACGACAGCGATTAAAGAAAAGAGTCATGAACTAAAGAAAGAGTTAGAGTCTGTTGAGAAAGAGCTTCTAGAGGGACTGTATCTTATTCCAAACATTCCCTATGAGAAAGTAAAGGCAGGAGTTACGCCTGAGGATAATGAGGTGATCTTTCAAAGTGCGCAGGAGCAGCCTATGTCTGCCGATGCACTTCCTCATTGGGAACTAGCAAAGAAATATAATCTAATTGATTTTGAATTAGGAGTAAAAGTCGCCGGAGCGGGATTTCCAGTCTATTTTGGGCAAGGAGCAAGGCTTCAGCGTGCTCTAGTTCAATATTTTTTAGATAAGAATGTAGGGGCAGGATATTTAGAGGTAAATCCACCGCATGTAGTAAATGAAGCCTCTGGATATGGAACGGGTCAGCTTCCCGACAAAGAAGGACAAATGTATTATATCGGAGAGGATGATTTGTACCTAATTCCGACAGCAGAAGTTTCGGTGACCAATTTATATCGTGATGTGATTCTTGAGGAGAAACAATTGCCCATTCTAAATACGGCATTCTCACAATGTTATCGTAGAGAAGCAGGAAGTTATGGTTCTCACGTGCGTGGACTCAATCGCCTTCACCAGTTTGAAAAAGTAGAAATTGTAAGAATTGAGCATCCTGAGAAGTCTTACGAGGCTCTAGAAGGAATGGTTGCGCATGTTAAATCGATTTTAGAAGACTTAGAGCTTCCTTATCGAATCCTTCGACTTTGTGGAGGAGATATGGGCTTCACCTCTGCAATGACGTATGATTTTGAGGTGTGGAGTGCAGCTCAAGAGAAATGGTTAGAGGTGAGTTCAGTTTCAAATTTTGAAACCTTCCAAGCCAATCGGCTCAAATGCCGTTACAAATCAGGTGATGCAAAAGCACAACTCGTGCATACATTAAATGGTTCTGCAATGGCTCTGCCAAGAATTATGGCTGCACTACTTGAAAACAACCAGACGGCAGAGGGAATTCGCATTCCAAAGAAAATTGCGGAGTATACTCGTTTTGATTACATCAAGTAAAGATTTACGAACAGCGTAAAGTCGTTCGACAAAAATAGAAAAAGCCAGAGTTTAAGAACTCTGGCTTTTATTATTTTAGGCTGTTTATTGTCTAGTGGCAAGTGGAGTGATCTCCATGTTGGTGCTGCATAGAGCCATTATGTTCTACTTGCAGGGCGCTCGAAGGAGGCGATAGGTAGGGAATGCCTAACTCTAAAGCTCTAATGATAAATAGAGATCCCATCCCTAGCATGAGAATAGGGACCAATTTTAATACTTTTAGTCGGAAGGCTTGGGTCATAATACTTCCGGCAAAAACCACAGCGAACATGAAGGGAAAGGTTCCCAGTCCAAAGAGAAACATAAAGGTAGCTCCCTGCCAGACTCCGCCTGCAGCTAATGAAGCTGTAAGAGCCATATAGACCATTCCGCAAGGAAGCAGACCATTTAAAAGTCCTGTGGTAAATCTTGATTTATAATCTGAACGTTGCAAGAGAGTTCCTAGCGTCATCTTCACCTTCAATAGGGGCTTATTTAGGAAGGGAAGTTTGCTCACGAAGTCTTTTCCCCCAAACGAGAATAAAGCCATGCAAATAAGCATTATACCCACTGCAATGGTTAGATACTTTTGGATTCCTGCAAATTGAAAACCTTGGCCAATCAGACCTAAGAAGCCTCCTAAAATGCTATAAGTTACAATCCGCCCAAAATTATAGGTGAAATTCTGCAATTGAAAACGAATCGCTTCGTTTTTCGTGAGCCCCATGGAGAGAGCAATGGGACCACACATTCCGATGCAATGAAATCCTGAAGCAAAGCCAAGACCTAAGGCGGTGAAAATTAGTGCTATTTCCATAGAACGTCATAATCTATTTGATAGGGAACTTTGTTTGATTCCCAATTGATTTTTAAAGTATAAGAACCTTGGAAGAGAATCCGTTCTGGAATATGAATTTTTCTCCCCATTTGTAATGGAAGTTCTTTTTCCACATCTAATTTAGCATCTTCGGTTCGAAACAAATGAAATTTAACTTTGTTTTGGTCTACAGTTATACTTTCTGGAAATTCAAGGGTAATACCTTGACTATTTTGTGTATAGTTAGGTTTCTCTTTTAATAAATCCGCATTGTTTTTAGCATCTATGACATCTTGATAGCGAAGTTCTTCTTCGTAGTAATCGCGAGCGACCATTTCTGCATTTTGCCATCCACGACCAAAAATGAAAACAAGCGATAAGATGAAAAGCATGAAGGCGCCTAGTGCGACTACAACTCCATGTCCCCAAGTGAAATTTTTTAGCATAATAAGCTTTTAAAATTGTAATTTAAAGGGTCCTTCAAAGTAAGTTTCGAACGAATCGAGTAACTCTCCTTCCTCATTGTAAACCCCGATGGTTACATTTTGTTTCGAAAGATTAATGTTCTTCTCAGGGAAGCTAACATTCACCGTTCCTTTCGAAATTTGATTTTTCTTTAAACGAATCTTGTCCGAATTACTAAATGTGATGGTCCCTTCCTCAGGTTCGATCACTTTAATGGTTACAACCTGATCCTTATCCGATTTATTTAGGAAAGTATAGTTGTAAATATTTGTGATTTTACCATCTCTCAAGAAGAAAGTAGAACCCGCTGGTTTTATGAATTTAGCCTCCATGGATCCGCGATTTTGTAAAAGGAATCCTAAGAATCCAAAGAGAAGTACGAGGACAAGTGTGTAAGCTTTCATTTTGCCTGTGAAAACAAAAGGTCTTTCTTGTTCAATTTCATCTTCGGTGGCATAACGGATAAGCCCTTTCGGTAAACCTACTTTTTCCATGACTTCATCACACGCATCAATACAAGCGGTACAGTTTACACATTCTAATTGCTGACCGTTACGAATATCAATCCCAGTCGGACAAACTACGACACATTGATTACAGTCGATGCAGTCTCCTTTGCCTTCCGCTTTTCTATCCTCGCCCTTTCTCCATTTCGAACGATTCTCTCCTCTTTTGAAGTCATAATAGACGTTGATGGTTTGCTTGTCAATTAGCACACCTTGCAAACGACCATAAGGACAAACAAGAGTACACACCTGCTCTCTAAGCCATGCAAAGACAAAGAAGAACGCAAAGGCAAATAGAATCATGACGATGAAATTCGTTGGGTATACCATTGGACCTTCGACCATGATGTCAAAAACTCTTTGATATCCTACGATGTACATATACATGACATGGGAGACGATCAAAGAGATGATAAAGAAGATTGTCCATTTTAAACCTTTCTTCCAGATTTTCTCGGCATTCCATGGCTGGTTTTCAAGTCTTATTTGTTTGTTACGGTCTCCTTCGATTGCATATTCAATCTTGCGAAAGACCATTTCCATGAAGATCGTCTGAGGACAAATCCATCCACAGAAGATTCGACCAAAAACAACCGTAAACAAGATAATAAAAACAATAGAAGCGATGGCTCCAATTGCCAAAATAAAGAAGTCTTGAGGGTAGAACGGTTGTCCCATAATATAGAACTCACGTTCCAATATGTTTAACAGAAGGACAGGGTTTCCATTGATTGTCAAAAACGGAAGGATAAAGAAGGTTGCAAGTAAAACAATGCTTACTAAAGCTCTATAATTGGTGTATTTTCCTTTCGGTTTTCGAGGGAATACCCATTTTCTTTTTCCCGTTTGGTCCATCGTGTTGACTGAGTCACGGAATGTTTCAGGATCTAATACTTGACCTTGTCCACCACGATAGCTATATTCTTCTTCTGGGCTTGCCATAATCTATTTATAATAATTAAAAAAGAACATAGCTTACTACGAGGCGGTGTAGCAAACTATGTTCTTTGTATGAATTCAAATTGAATTATTTTTGCCAATTCGCCTCTTCTCCTTGTGGAGCAGCACCGCCTTCAGCTTCGGTAATTGGCTTTTGTTCTTGGTTAATGTGATAAATGTAGGATGCTACTTTTTCAATATCATTCCCTGTTAACTGACCTGTTCCTCCGAACGCAATCATGGTTGGATTGTTTGGAGATCCGTTCCATACCACGTGGAATACGTTTTTAAACAATGTCTCTTCAGGTTGGTTGATCCAAAAGTTATCCGTTAAGTTCGGTCCAATTCCACCACGTCCTCCATCCATGTGACAAGAAACACAGCTTGTTTTGAATATCTCTTCTCCTTCGGCTACATAGTCTGCATTGTATACAGCCGTTTCAATGGTGGCTTGAGGAGCCGTTTTAAGGTATTCTTCAACAGAGGCGATTTGAGCCTTGTATTCCTCATCGTATTCTTTAATTGGATCTGCAAAATCAGTAAAGAAGAAAGCAAGCATGTACACCGCGCAGTAAATAACACCAAAGTAGAATAATCCTAACCACCATTTTGGTAACTGATTGTCAAGTTCCATAATTCCATCGAATCCGTGGTCGATAAGAATGTCTTTTTCTTCTTTCGCAGATTGTTTAGCAAAGGCCCCTTTCCAAAGTCTCTTTAGATAGGGAATCTTTTTTGTTTCAAGATATTCGGCTTTCGCCTCTGGAGATAATTCTTTAAACGTATTGTTCTCAATTAAGTCTCCTAGAGCAGAGTGGATAAGTGCTAATACGATACTGATTGCCACTGTCCCCCAATAGTAAGGCGAAGAGAGGAATGCAGTACTTTGTACAAACATGTAATAGAGTACAAAGGTGATCGCAAGGATTACGACTATATTAATAATAGCGGGAGTTCTTTGTTTCATGACGATTAATTTTTAAAATCAAAGGGTTGGTCATCGTCTTCTAGAGGCGCATGCGCCTGTTCATCGTAGTATTTCTTTGAACGACTGAAGACATACATAATCAATCCAACAAAAAACATCAAAAATAATAGTAGTGCAAGGGTTTGGTAAAACCCTGTGTACTGTTCACTAGAGACGATGTCTTTTAAGTTTTGTGGGATCATGACTTTTTAATACTTGGATTAAATCAGTTATTACTTGCTGTTTGTACTTGTGTAGTCTTAATGTCCGTACCTAAACGTTGTAGGTAGGCAATCAAGGCCACGATTTCTTTTTTCTCAAGTTCTCCTTCAGGTCTTGATGCGTAAGCTTGTTTCAAGTCTGCAGCTTCACTGAAAATTTGATTAACAATATCTTTTGCTTGGTTGTTTACCCAAGCATCTGCAGTGTCAATCTGAGCGCTTGTATAAGGTACATCAAACACATCTTTCATTAGGTTTAGCTTGTTGATGGTTTGAGAGCGATCTAGATCGTTTGCGATTAACCATGGGTAACGTGGCATAATGGAACCCGCAGAAGTAGATCTTGGGTTGTACATGTGTTTGTAATGCCAAGAACTTGGGTTTTTGCCACCTTGACGATGCAAGTCTGGTCCTGTACGTTTCGATCCCCAAAGGAAAGGTCTGTCATAAACAAATTCTCCTGCTTTTGAGTATTGTCCATTCTTCCCGTTAAATCTTACAACCTCATCTCGGAATGGTCGAATCATTTGAGAGTGACAAGCATTACATCCTTCACGGATATAGAGATCTCTACCTTCGAGTTCAAGAGGCGTATAGGGTTTTACAGCCGATATCGTAGGTACGTTTTCTTTCACTGTAAGTGTAGGAATAATCTGTACAGCTCCTCCAATCGCTACTGCAACAAAAGATAAGATAGTAAGGTAAACAGGCATTCTTTCTAACCAAAGGTGAGCCCCTTCTCCTTGTTTTCTTTCTTTTCCAATTTTAGCAAGTGCAGGCGCTTCTGCTGGTACGTCTTTTTGGAAGGAACCTTTTCTCACGGTGGCAATTACGTTCACAACCATAAGGATTGCTCCTGAAATGTAAAGAGATCCTCCTACAAATCGCATAATGTAATAAGGCACAATAGCGGTTACCGTATCTAACCAGTTTTTCCAAAGGAGAGTTCCGTCTGGATTAAATTGTTTCCACATTAGTCCTTGAGTGAATCCCGCAATGTATAGTGGAACTGCGTAGAATATAATTCCTAAAGTTCCTAGCCAGAAGTGCCAGTTCGCTAATTTTGTAGACCAAAGTTTAGTTCTCCAAATAATTGGAATAATGTAATAGATCATACCGAAGGTGATAAACCCGTTCCAGCCTAAAGCTCCTAAGTGAACGTGTCCAATAACCCAGTCCGTAAAGTGACCGATTTTATTTAATGTTTTTGTTGCTAGAATTGGCCCTTCAAACGTTGCCATCCCGTAACATGTTACGGCCACAACGAAGAATTTTAAGATAGGGTCTTCTCTTACTTTGTCCCAGGCTCCTCTCAAGGTTAAGAGTCCATTAAGCATACCTCCCCAAGACGGTGCAATAAGCATAATGGAGAATCCGGTTGCAAGTGCTTGCGCCCATGCAGGAAGAGCCGTATACTGAAGGTGGTGAGGTCCAGCCCAAATGTAAACGAAAATCAGAGACCAAAAGTGAATGATCGATAGTTTGTAAGAGAACACAGGACGGTTCGCTGCTTTCGGTAGGAAGTAGTACATAAGTCCTAATACAGGGGTCGTTAAGATAAAGGCCACCGCATTGTGTCCATACCACCATTGTACTAAGGCATCTTTAACTCCCGCGTAAGCAGAATAAGATTTCCACATGGTTAGTGGGACTTCAAGGTTGTTGAAGATATGAAGCATCGCTACAGCAACCCAAGTTCCTAAATAGAACCAAATCGCAACATATAGGTGACGCACTCTTCTTTTTGCAATTGTTCCAAACATGTTGAGTCCAAAGAGAACCCATGAGATGGTAATTAGGATATCGATTGGCCATTCGTGTTCTGCGTATTCTTTTGAAGTGTTAATCCCCATGAAGAAGGTTATTATCGCAGCCACGATCATAAGTTGCCAAGTCCAAAAATGTGCCCACGAAATAAAATCGCTGTACATTCTTGCTTTAAGTAGCCTTTGAATTGAGTAGTAGGCTCCCGCAAACACACCGTTACACACGAATGCAAAGATCACTAAGGAGGTGTGAATCATTCTGATTCTTCCGAATCCGAATGCACCGTTAGAATTGATTAAGCCTTCAATGTTTCCCGCAGCGAGACTTTTGATAGTGGGGTCGTCGGTTCCCAAGAAAAATTCAGGGAGCTCGGGATAGAATAGCATTAGGGCAGCAGTAAGTCCAAACAGGAACCCTAAGACACCAAATCCAATGGTGGCGTATAGGAATGCACGGACAATGCTGTTGTCATAACTAAACTTTTGTGTTTCCATATAATTAATTACTTTTTTCGTCGGTTGTTTCTATATTTTCTTCTGGAGTATTTCTTTCTTTCTCCTGCTTTATTTCATCTTCAAAGAGTATCCTTACTGCGGGTGATTCGTCGTCTTCAAATTGGCCTCGACGGGCGTTAATAATGAAGATTATCAGAAAGACCACTGCCAAAGATACACTGCAAATGATCATCAAATAAAGTATATCCATTTCAAAGGCAAATTTAAATTTTTAGGATTGTCAAATTTATGGAAAAATAATGATAAAAGTCATTTCGTGTTAAATTTTGTTAATTTAAAACCCTTCTAAATAATCATTGCTGATAAGTTTTTAAATCGTAAAATATTTTAAACTACGAATCCAAGTCGACAGGGATGTGAAAGCGACAACGGTTATAGAGCTAATAGGCATTAAAATCGCCGCCACTAGCGGTGACATATATCCTAGAACGGCAATCGTGACCCCAATCACATTGTAAAGTAAGCTAATGGCAAAGGTGAACTTTACAATTCGCATAGCATCCTTGGAAAGACTTAAAAAGTGATTAAGAGTTGGGACTTTTTCTCCTGCCATAATAACATCTGATGAAGGAGTAAAAGAGTTCGTGTCGTCTGCCACTGCAATTCCGATATCACTTTGCTTTAATGCGCCTGCATCGTTAAGTCCATCCCCGATCATTGCGACTTTTTGCGCTTTTTCTTGCAAAGTCTTGATGTAGTTTAGTTTGCTTTCTGGATCTTGGTTGAAAGCCATGCCCATCGCATTGGGAATCGTTTGCTGCAGTTTGTTTTTCTCGGATTCATTATCGCCACTTAGCACATGCACTTGGTAGGACTCTAAATTTTGAAACAGGGCGTTTAAGCCGGATCGATACTCATTTTTAAATACGTATTTCCCAAAATAGACATTGTCTTTGCTTATGTGGACGGCCGTTTCTAAGTTTGTCGACACTTGTGAGTTGTATGAGGCTGAACCAATTTTATAGAGATGCCCCCTGACTTCTGCGCTGTACCCTTTGCCTGGTTCGTCCGTAAAATTCTCCACTGGGAAGTACAAATCGGCTTCTTCAATATAGGTATAAAGAGCCTTAGAGAGAGGATGGTTCGAGTTCTTAAGCATAGACTTGAGATTCTGTAAGTCCCAAGTACTGATCGGGCTGCCTTCGTACAGGATTTGAGATTCGTCGTTGTGGGTGATGGTTCCTGTTTTATCGAATACCAACGTTTGAATTTTGGCTAATTTTTCGATTGTGAGTGTATCTTTTACGTAGAACTCATTTCTGCCTAAAATACGCATGATATGCCCAAGCGTAAAGGGAGCTGACAGGGCTAGCGCGCAGGGACAAGCGACGATCAAAATAGCAGAAACCACTTGAAACATCTTTTCCATATCGACTTGTGACCAGTAAATACCCGCTAATAGTGTGATGCCTAAAATCACCAGAGTAAAGTACTTGCTTATGGTATTGGTAAGGTTGTCAAGTCCTGTTTCTTTTTTCTTAAAGGCTTCTTTGTTCCAAAGTTGAGTCAGATAACTCTGATCGACATTTTTAATCACTTCCAGTTCCAGTACGGCGCCTACTTGCTTACCACCTGCGTAAATACGATCACCTGGTTGTTTGGGAACAGCGTTACTTTCTCCCGTAATGAAACTATTGTCAATGTGTCCCTCTCCACGGATCAAAATAGCATCCACAGGGATGATTTCTTGGTTCCGAACCATGATTCTATCCCCTATTGAGAGTTCTGAAAGCAAGATGTTTTCTTGCTGACCCTCAGAATCTAGCTTCGTTACTGCAATGGGGTAAAAGGATTTATAGTCCCGATCGTAGGAAAGAGAACTGTAAGTTCGCTTTTGAAAGATCTTCCCAAGAAGCATGAAAAACAAGAGTCCGCACAAGGTGTCAAAATAGCCAGGTCCATAATCGGTCAGTGTTTCGTAAATACTTCGTCCATAGAGAACTAATATTCCAAGAACAATGGGTACATCAATGTTGATAATCTTGTTTTTTAAGCCGTAATACGCCGATTTAAAGTAATCAGAGGCTGAGTAAAATACCACTGGTGTGGCTAAAAGAAACATGATGAAACGGAACAGATTTTTGTACTGCTGCATCCAGTAGTCCGTTGTACCGAGTACAATTTCCACGTATTCTGGGAAACTGAAAAGCATTCCGTTCCCAAATGCAAATCCAGCAATGGCTAGTTTGATTAGAAGAGATTTGTCAGATTTTTCAACAATACGATCTGCGGTTTCTAAGTTGATGACGGGTTTGTAGCCTAAATTGGCTAAAAATTTAGCCAGTTCACTTAGGGGTAGTTTCTCAGGGTCAAAATAGATTTGCAAAGTTTTTCTTGTGAAGTGGACTTGTGAATAAGAAATTGCTGGATTCAAACTTGTTAAGCTCTCGAGGAGCCAAATGCAAGAAGAGCAGTGAATTACCGGAATTTTGAACGTAACGATTGTGGTCTTTTCATCGGAAAAGTCCACCACACGATCAAAGATTTCAGGAGTGTCTAAGTAGTTGTACTGGTCAAGATTGTCTTCAGGACGGATTCCTGAGCTTTTGTTTAGCTCATAGAAATTTCCTAATTGATTGAAACTTAAAATCTCATAAACGGATTGGCAACCATGGCAGCAAAATACCTTCTCATCAAAAGTGATTCGCTCCTTTTTAATTCCTTCTCCACAATGATAACAATTTTCCACTTCCATTTTGCCTAGACCTGCAAAATTATGACAAAAATAATTGTCCTTGGTGCTAATTTTCCCTATTTTTGCTGATAAATGTCATAGGTATGTCGATTGAGAAACATGATCTAATAAATCGGAATTTTTTGAGCGTTTTTAATGAAGATTCTTTTCGTGAAGTCTTATCTGAGGAAGACTTCAAAAAGTACGTTGAGGCGAAAAAAGAAATCCATATCCATAAGGGGCAATTGCTTTTTGAAGAAGACGAAAACCCCCATGGTGTCTATTTTATTAAAGAAGGAACCGTGAAGCTCTCAAAGTCTGGAGTCTATGGCAAAGATCAGATTCTTCGTTTTATAAAGGAAGGAGATTTAATTGGATATAGATCTCTACTAATTGAGGAGAACTTCCAAGCAAAAGCAGAGGCGATGTCGGAAGTAACGGCTGTGTTCGTTCCAGGCGAAGTGTTTCTCCATATGCTAAATGTGGATTCTCAACTTTCGTTTGCCATGCTTCAAAAGTTTGCTTACGAATTAGGAGAGTCTTCAAATACAGTTACCTATTTAGCGCAAAAAACAGTAAGAGAGCGTTTAGCAGAGGTACTCTTATTACTTGAACAAAAATTAGGTACAGATCCAGAAGGATTTATTAAAATTGCGCTTACTCGGGAAGAAGTGGCAAATTTAATTGGTACTGCGACCGAAAGTGCGATACGACTCATTTCTGAATTTAAAAGCGATCATTTGATTGAAACCGAAGGGCGAAATATCAAAATACTTAATCACGACAAGCTCATCAAATTAGGGCACGTCAATATCTAAAAAGTGGCATTCTAAACCAGAGAAGCAAACGCGTATTAAAGATTTGCTTATGCGATGCGTTCATTCTTCTAAATAAATACCAAAAAGTTTATGTCGGTACATTCGGAAATTAAAAAAGTAACTACTGAGTCCTTGCGAAAAATGAAGTTCGACAAGGAGAAAATAACGATGCTTACCGCATACGATTATACAACGGCGAAGATGGTGGACGCTGGCGGTGTTGATTCTATCTTAGTGGGAGATTCAGCAGCCAATGTGATGGCAGGTCATGAAACGACTTTGCCCATCACATTAGATCAAATGATTTACCACACACAATGTGTGGTACGAGGTGTAGATCGGGCCCTCATCATAGCGGACCTTCCTTTTGGGAGCTACCAAAGCAATCCCGAGAAAGCCTTAGACTCTGCCGTTCGTATGATGAAAGAAGGTGGAGCCCACGCTGTAAAAATTGAAGGAGGTGTTGAAATTCAAAAATCAATTCGTAAGATTGTGAATGCGGGGATTCCGGTTATGGCCCATCTGGGATTAACACCTCAGTCTATTTACCAATTTGGAACCTATAAAGTCAGAGCAAAAGAAGAAGAGGAAGCCGAAAAACTACTAAGTGATGCGAAGCTCGTTGAGGAACTAGGCTGTTTTGCCCTTGTTCTTGAGAAGATTCCAGCAGAGCTAGCCAAGAGAGTAAGTGAGAGTATTTCAATTCCGACCATTGGAATTGGAGCTGGACCTGATTGCGATGGTCAAGTGCTTGTTTACCAAGATATGGTGGGTATGAACCAAGGATTTTCTCCTAAGTTTTTACGACGTTACCTCGATCTATTCGGCCAAATATCTGGAGCTGTTTCTCAATTTGTCAGCGATGTGAAAACGGCTGATTTCCCTAACGAAAAAGAAAGTTATTAATGAACAATGTAAGTCAATTAAATAAGCTGCAAGCAATCGTATCGGTGGGTGCGCTTTTGTGTCTGCTGACAGGATGGTTTAATTTTTTCAGCCCTGAAGTCAATGAGTTTTTATATCAAAAACTCTTTTATGTGCTAATCGGTATAAGTTTTGTGCTTATGGCACCTATTTTAACCAATCCCAAATTTGTCGTTCCAATGTATATTGCAGCGGCCCTATGTGTGATTGGCATTTTTTTTCCAATCGAAAGTCGTTTTGCAGCTCTTAAAACCATTGGACTGTTTGCGGGTGTTTTAATTTCTTTATTTAATCGACCAAGAGTCCCAAATCGTTAAGATGCAAAAAAGCGCAACGCAAATAAGTCCCGAACAAATTGCGTATGAGGACAATCATTTGCTTGTTATTAATAAAAGGGTAGGTCAGCTAGTTCAGGGAGACAAGACAGGAGACGATTCGCTTCTTGAACTCATCAAGAATTTCATCAAAGAACGCGATCATAAGCCTGGGAATGTATTTTTAGGGTTGGTGCATCGAATCGATCGTCCCACTTCGGGACTAGTGATTTATGCCAAGACTTCGAAGGCGCTATCAAGATTAACCCAAATGGTGAAGAACCGAGAGATTCGCAAAACGTATTGGGCAGTGGTGACCAAAGCTCAAATTGCAGACTCTGGTGAACTCATTCATTATCTTAAAAAAAACGAGAAGAACAACAAAGCGATTGTTTTCCCAAGAGAAACCCCTGGGGCTAAACAGGCAATTCTTTTCTATCGTGTGCTTCAGCATCTTTCTAATTATATGCTACTGGAAGTGGATCTAAAAACAGGACGCCACCACCAAATTCGTGCGCAACTGTCAAGAATTGGGGTGCCAATAAAAGGGGATTTAAAGTATGGATCACCCAGATCGAATCCCGATGGCGGAATTCATTTGCATGCTCGTCAACTGGAATTCATTCATCCTGTGACGAAAGAAGAAATTACAATTACGGGTGAGGTGCCCAAAGGCGATCCCCTCTGGCAAGCCTGCATTGAGAAGTGAAATAAGCTTCTTTATCGAAAAAAAAAGATATAAAAAATGCCACTAGGAATTTCCTAATGGCATTTTATATTTAGAAGCTTTAGGTGTTATCCTTTTTTAGCTTCCTCTGCGATCAAGTTTAGAGCAGATCCTGCTTTAAACCATCCGATTTGCTGTTCGTTATAAGTATGGTTTGCAATCACAATATCCTTTGTTCCGTCTTCATGCACGAATTCAAGAGTGAGTGGTTTGCCCGCTGCGAAGTCTTGTAAGTCTACAAAGTTCACAGTGTCATTTTGTTGGATTTTATCATAATCTTCCTTGTTATTGAAAGTGATTCCAAGCATTCCTTGTTTTTTAAGATTCGTTTCATGGATACGAGCGAATGATTTTACAAGTACAGCTCTTACTCCAAGGTGGCGAGGCTCCATGGCTGCGTGCTCACGGGAAGATCCTTCCCCGTAGTTTTCGTCTCCCACCACAATGGTAGGTACGCCCGCTGCTTTGTACGCTCTTGCTACATTAGGTACTTCATCAAAAGATCCATCCAGTTGGTTGATCACTTTGTTGGTTTCCATATTGTAGGCATTGACAGCACCAATCAACATGTTGTTTGAAATGTTATCTAGGTGACCTCTATATTTAAGCCATGGTCCAGCCATAGAGATATGGTCTGTGGTACATTTACCATACGCTTTGATTAGTACTTTCGCTCCTTCAATGTTTCTTCCATCCCATGGTGTGAATGGCACAAGAAGTTGTAGTCTGTCTGAATCTGGTTTTACTTTCACCTCCACAGTAGATCCATCGTGAGACGGAGCCTGGTATCCATTGTCTCCTACATCGAAACCTTTGGAAGGAAGCTCAAACCCTTTAGGTTCATCTAACTTCACTTGCTCACCTTGTTCATTAGTTAAAGTGTCACTAAGAGGGTTGAAATCGAGACGTCCTGAAATTGCGATTGCAGCTACCATTTCTGGAGAAGCAACAAAGGCATGGGTATTCGGGTTACCGTCTGCTCTCTTGGCGAAGTTACGGTTGAAAGAGTGAATAATAGAGTTCTTTTCTCCTTTTTCAGCGCCTTCACGATCCCACTGTCCAATACATGGACCACAGGCGTTTGTGAAAATTCTTGCGTTTTCGAATTTGCGGAAGCTGTCTAGGAATCCATCACGCTCTGCTGTGAATTTCACCTGCTCAGAACCCGGGTTCACTCCTAAAATTGCTTTCGGTTTAACCCCTTTCGCTACTGCATCTTCTACGATCGAAGCTGCGCGTGATAAATCCTCATACGAAGAGTTCGTACAAGATCCGATAAGTGCCCATTCTACGTCTAATGGCCAGCCGTTTGCTTCTGCTTTCTCTTTGAATTCAGAGACAGGCGTCGCTAAATCTGGTGTGAACGGTCCATTTAAGTGAGGGGTTAATTCAGAAAGGTTGATTTCGATTACTTGATCGAAATACTGTTCTGGATTTGCGTAAACTTCAGGGTCGGCTGTTAAATGCTCCTTGATTTGGTCCGCGGCATCGACAACGTCTTGTCTTCCTGTAGCACTTAGGTAACGACGCATAGAATCGTCATATCCAAAGGTAGAGGTAGTAGCTCCAATCTCAGCACCCATATTACAAATGGTTCCTTTACCCGTCGCAGACATGCTTTGAGCTCCTTCACCGAAGTACTCAACGATGCAGCCTGTTCCTCCTTTCACAGTAAGAATACCAGCCACTTTAAGGATTACGTCTTTTGCAGCTGTCCAACCGCTTAATTTACCGGTTAGTTTTACGCCAATTAATTTAGGCATTTTTAATTCCCATGGCATTCCTGCCATTACGTCGACGGCGTCTGCGCCTCCTACACCAATAGCCACCATTCCAAGACCTCCAGCATTCACTGTATGGGAGTCTGTTCCAATCATCATTCCTCCTGGGAAAGCATAGTTTTCTAATACAACTTGGTGAATAATACCTGCGCCTGGTTTCCAGAATCCGATTCCGTATTTATCACATACAGAACTCAAGAAATTAAATACTTCTGAGTTTTTATTGATGGATTCTTGTAAATCTTTTTCTGCTCCTACTTTTGCTTGAATAAGGTGATCAGCATGGGCGGTAGAAGGCACAGCCACTTTGCTTTTTCCTGCTTGCATAAATTGAAGTAATGCCATTTGCGCGGTCGCATCCTGCATCGCCACACGGTCCGGAGCAAAATCTACATAAGAATTTCCTCTTTCGTATGCCGTGCTAGTATCGCCTTCCCAAAGGTGGGAGTATAGAATTTTTTCAGATAAAGTAAGCGGTTTTCCTACTGCTTTTCTTGCAGCCTCAATACGTTCAGGGTAACGCGCGTACACCTTTTTGATCATTTCAATGTCAAAAGTCATATTGCAAAATGTTTTTGATTTTAAAAATAATAGTTAAAGCCCAAATTTACGAAAAATTTAAGCGTTTGTTTCAAAATACAATTTAAATTCGTTATAAATTGTATGTCAAAAATCTATTTTTCAAATTCTTCATAGATGTATTAACTTTGGCAAGTGTTTAGTGTAGTTAATTTTATGAAGTTATTTTTAAGAGGTTTAGCCTCCATTCTGTTTGTAATATCTCTAGGATTAAGCGGGCAAACAACCCAATCCGGAGCCTCACAGGATTCTCAAAATTCAATAGACAAAAAAATAAATGATTCCATTCCCGATTTAATTCCTAGAAAGTTAGAGCAGAACTATGGATTTGTGAATCAAAAGGGTGAAATGAAAATTCCAGCCCAATACAAAAATGTGGGATTTTTCACTGAGGATTGTAAACTTTTAAATTCACCTAACGAGAAGCTTAGAGAATACGGATCTGAAAAGTATGCTTCGGTTCGAACGCTGCAGAATGTAGATTACCGCATTGACAAGAAAGGAAAGAAGGTCTACCGTTTTAAGGAGGAGGATCTTGGAAAATGTCCCTTTGAATATAAGGCTCAATTGTACCATTCGTATGTGAGAGGTGGGTTTTATGGAGTAATTGACCGGAGTAAATTTGAAAATGAGATGGACTACCGACAGTATGTAATCTACCCTCAGTTTCAATACCTCCATATTATGGAAGGGGATGATTTGAAGAATCCCATGATTATTGCAACCTACGACAATAGATTTGGTGTGATTGACATCAAGGGAAATATAATTATTCCATTTCGATATGCAGACATCAAACGAAATTTCAGTTGGAAGATCGCTCGATTGTTTGAGGTGAGTTATGACGGGAAAGAATATTTTTTTGTAGATCGCTATAACAACCGCTATTAGAGATGGTAACCCAAAGCACACATCTTTTTATTGAGAAATACCCTTTAAATCCAAAGCATAAGCGCCTTGTGCTAGGGACCATTCATCCTTTGCGAGAAGAGCGCTTTTTGACGCCTTTTTTTTATGGGAATCGCAATAGCATCTGGGGAATTTTGCGAGATGCATTTCCCGCTTATTTTAAGGCAAAAAGCCAAGAAGAAATTACGCTTGAGGAAATTTTGGAATTTCTTGAGAGGGGTGAAATCTCCATGAGTGATACGGTTTTAAGTTGTGATCGGACAGGGGATTCGGCCCAGGACAGTGCACTTACGAACATCGAACTTAACATAGGACTCGTAGCGCAGATAAAAAATTCGACTATCAATCAGATTTTTTTTACCAGCAGTTTTGGTAAAAACAGTGCGTTTCGGCTCTTTTACGAAGGAATCTTAAAAAAGAAGATCTCAGCCGACATGAAAACTAAACGCGATTTTGTAGATGAACAGACCTTTGGTCGTCCGGTTCGCTATACTCTTTTGTTATCGCCATCGGGAAGTGCGATGCGCTCGATTGTGAGAAGTAAGGAATATAGAGAGGTGCAAGAGTCGTACAAGAATCAAAAATCTCCTGTAAAGCAGTTTCGAATTGATTGCTATCGCAAAGCATTTTCCTTTATAAAGTAGGGAGTTAGTTTAAAATTGGAATGAACCTTTTTGAGGGTTTCTATTGCAAAGTATTTTTTTTCATTGGTTTGCTTGGTCAAAAGGGCTATATTTGCGCCAGAAGTAAAGGGGTGCTACGTAGAGTGGCTGAGATTATACCCGATGAACCTAGAACAGATAATGCTGTTTAGGGAACTGCTAAAATAAAGTTTTGCAGTATTCACGTATAACTTTTCGACCCCTTTTATTCCTATAAATTTTAAACAATTTAAAAGAATGAAAGGATTATTTTTTTTAGGGCTAATGATGGGCCCGATTGCCTTTGGGCAAGAAGTCAAGGAGGATTCGATTTCAGAATCTCTTATTCAAAGTATTCATTTTACAAAGAGACTTCCCGTCTCGAAAGAAATTCTCAATGTCGAGAAAGACTTAAGTCAAAAAAACTTAGGCCAAGATTTGCCAATTCTACTCAAGAACCAAACCTCGGTGGTATCCAGTTCTGATGCGGGCAATGGCGTGGGGTACACAGGGCTAAGGATTCGAGGGGTGAGTGGAACTTCAATTAACGTAATGATGAATGGCGTACCTTATAACGATTCGGAATCGCAAGGTACTTTCTTTGTAAACGTACCCGATTTGACCAGTTCTGCCTCAGCGATTGTCATACAAAGGGGCGTTGGAACCTCCACCAACGGAGTTTCTGCTTTTGGTGCCAGTGTGAATGTGATTTCAAAAGATCCTGCAGAAGAGTTCTATGTGAAATCAGATAATAGTTATGGATCCTTCAATACCTATAAATATTCGGCGGAAATAGGTTCGGGACTTTTTTGGAAGGATCAACTCTCTATAATGGGACGTTATACGAAGATTCATTCCGACGGGTATATTGATCGAGCCTTTTCCGATTTAGATTCCTACAATCTTTCTGCTCGTTTTCATCGAGGTTCTACTTCGCTTCGTTTGCTGGCTTTCGGAGGAGCAGAACAGACCTATCAAGCTTGGAATGGTATCGATAAGGAGTCTTGGAAGACCCGACCGAAGTTCAATTCCTCAGGCGCAATTTATAACGAGGATTGGAGTGAAATTGTAGGTTTTTATGACAATGAAACAGACAATTACCGCCAAAATCATTACCAGTTTTTATGGGATGAGAAATTTAATGATTCCTGGAGTTTACAAACGACATTGCACTATACGAAAGGAAAAGGATACTATGAAAATTACAAACAAGGAAAAAGCTATGAAACCTATGGCCTAAGCCCAGTTAATGGCAATGCTTATTCTGATTTCATCCGCAAAAAGTGGCTTGACAATGATTTTTATGGGGTGGCTTCCAACTTGTATGGGGACCTGTCTGGCGTTGATTTGCATTTTGGGCTTGTCGCCAATCAATATTTTGGACGCCATTTCGGAGAAGCGAAAGATTATTTGGTTGAGAATTCCGTGTTTAACGAATACTACAGGAATCGATCTGTAAAAAATGAAATCTCAGGTTTTGGGAAAGCCATTGCAAAAGTAGGCCGATGGGAGATTTTTGGAGACCTGCAAATGCGCTCTATTGTATACGATACAAAAATCTTGCAACCGGGAGATGAGGAAGGGGCAGACCTTCGAAAAAACTGGAATTTCTTTAACCCCAAAGTAGGACTTAATTACCCGATCCCAAGTGGAAAACTTTATCTGTCCTATGCAAAAGCAAGCCGTGAACCGAGCAGGGACGACTTGTTTGCTAACCCTGAAGTCAAAGAAGAGACTTTGCATGATTTTGAATTGGGATGGGAATACTCCCTTGGTTCTTCTCTTTTGGTTTCTGCAAACCTCTATTATATGCACTATGTGAACCAGCTAGTTTTAAGCGGACAAATCAATTCTATTGGAGAGTTTATTCGCACGAATTCTGGAAAATCGTATCGTACTGGGCTCGAACTTACAGCTCTTGCCAAACTTTCGAGAAAATGGGAAATCAACTCCAATTTAACCCTTAGCCGCAATCGAAATATCGATTTCAAGCTAGAGGATGAGAATGAAGTGGTAAATCTGGGCAATACGCCGATTTCTTTTTCGCCTGAGTTTTTAGCCAATCTCTCGGTTCGCTTTCAGCCCAATGAAAATCTTTCCTTTGGTTTGCAAAATCAATTTGTGGGACGTCAGTACCTAGACAATACGCAACGAGAATCACTTCAAACTGCTTCTTATTTTCTAAGTGATTTAAGTGCTCGCTACCGACTAGAGCTTACCCGAAACGAAATAGAATTTAAGTTACTTGTGAATAATATTTTCAATCAGAAATATGTAAACAATGGATATGTATATGATTCTGAGCCCTATTATTTTTCTCAAGCAGGAACGAATTTCTTATTTGGATTAAGTTATACGTTTCACTAAGAGCTACGCTTTCTTTTCAAGCTTTATTTAGGCTAGGCATAAGTCCGTTAAAAGTAGTAAATTTGCTGGCAATATGAATCTTGAAACTCAAATTTTAAAGAAACTGAAAGCGGATCATTCCGTCGCGATCGCAGAATTCGGAACCTTTTATTTAAAAAACTCCGAAGCCAAAATTCTGGAAAAAACGACGCGAATCCTTCCGCCTGCAAAAGAAATTGCAATCGAATTTGATTACCAGCAGCTGGACAAAGGGTTTGCAAAAGAACTTGCAGACGAAACCAAAAGTTCGATTTCTGAGGTGCAAAAAGAAATTTCCTCCTATTCGCAGTATTGGAAAAATCAATTGAGCGAAGCGAAAGAATTAAGACTTGAGGGACTCGGAACTTTTTATTCAGACGCAGGCGAGGTGCTTTTTAAAGGAGCGCGTCTTGAGATAAGTAGTCCGGACAATTATGGTTTAGAAGAAATTGATTTAAAGAAACTCAAGGAAAAGAAAGTTTCCGCGCGAGATCATTCGAGAGAGTATAAAACTCAAAAGTCGTTTGGATGGCTACTTTTACTGCTAATTCCGGCAGCAGGCCTAGTAGCACTTGCCCTTACAAATAAAGATTTTTTGTTTGGGAAAAGCTCTGTTCTTGTAACGCCGCCAAAAGTTTCCAAAGCGTCTGCTAAAAAAGACACGATCCAAACGAAAGGACCTGAAGACACCAAACCAAAGCAACAGAGCGCTCTGTCTACGCATAAGTCCGGAATTAATCCTTAATATTATTACATGGTTAAAAGTAAAAAAGCAAGTGCATCGTTCACCGTTATGACGAACATTGTACTGCCCAACGAAACGAATTCTCTTCGAAACCTATTTGGTGGAGAATTGCTATCGCGCATGGATCGATGCGCATCGATTTCTGCAAGTAGACATTGTGAACGAAGAGTGGTTACAGCCTCTGTGAATCACGTATCGTTCAATCATCCTATTCCAGAAGGAGGAATTGTAGTTCTTGAATCCAAAGTATCCCGTGCGTTTTCAACTTCCATGGAGATTTACGTCGACGTTTGGCTTGATGATCCCATTTCTCAAAAGAAAATTCACACCAACGAAGGTATTTACACGTTTGTAGCTGTGGATGAATACAACAAACCCGTGCCCATTCCTCAAATGGAGCCTGAGACAGAATTGGAAATTTCTCGATTTGATGCGGCACTTCGAAGAAAGGAACTTTCTTTAATTTTGTCGGGTCGAATGAAACCCCAAGACTCTGTGGAGCTTAAGAAATTATTTAGTCAGCCGTAAAATCTATGCGAGTATTACAGATTGATACCAATCATCCTTTAATTAAGAAGCAGTTAAGCGCAAGAGGGTTTGAGATTGACGAGGATACAAGTTCTAGTTATGAGCAGATTCTTTCTAAAATTGGGCAGTACGAAGGACTCATTATTCGAAGCCGAATCCCTTTAGATAGTCATTTCTTAACGAGCGCCTCTCACCTTAAATTCATTGCAAGAGTGGGAGCGGGGATGGAGAATATAGACGTGGACAAAGCAAAGGAGCTAAACATCTCGCTAATTAATTCACCAGAAGGGAATCGTGATGCGGTAGCGGAACATGTGATTGGCTCATTACTTCTTTTAGCTCACCGACTTAAAATTGCGTCTTTGGAGGTCGAGAATGGAATTTGGCTTCGAGAAGAAAACCGTGGAGATGAACTTCTAGGCAAGACCTTTGGACTTATCGGATACGGCAACATGGGCAAAGCCACGGCTAAAAGACTCTCTGGATTTGGAATGCAAGTGATTTTTCATGACTTAAAAAGCGGAATTGAAGATGAGTATGCAAAGCAGGTTTCCTTAGATGAACTTAAGCGAAGAGCTGATATTGTTAGTCTACATGTTCCCTTCACGGAGCTTACGCACCACATGATTGATGGAAATTTCATTTTGGAAATGAATAAACCTTTCTATTTAATCAATACGGCACGAGGGAAAGCAGTAAAAACGAAAGATTTAGTTGAGGGTTTGAAATCTGGAAAGGTAATCTGCGCTGCTTTAGATGTACTAGAGCAAGAAAAGGCCTCGTTTGAGAACCTTAATTCGAACGATGCATCTTTAGACTATCTTATTAATTCTCCGCGTGTTCTACTAACGCCGCACATTGCGGGATGGACCGTCCAAAGCAAGGAAAAATTAGCGCAATTTATCGTGGATAAAATCCTAGCGCAGTTTAGTTAACATTTCTTTATGATTTTAGACTTAAAAAAATTTCTTAATTTCTCTTATCTTGCGCTCGATTATAGACGAAAAAGAGGAATAGATGAGAGTTTTTCAGAGAATGATGTGGTGGGTTCTTCTGCCTACTTTACTTCTAAGCTGTAAAGGAAATCAAAAAAGCGAAGAATCAAGCACTACGCATTCACTACCTAATTTTAGCCAGGTAAATTTAGACGATGTATTTCATGCTAAAGACAACAAAGTTGTTAAGCAGGGAGAGATTGAACAAACCCTTGATAAGTACTATCAAAGAGTTTGGGAAAGAGGCAATCTGTGGGGAGGTTTTCTTGTCGCGAAAGGGGACAACATCCTTTATGAGAATTACCGGGGCTTTGCGCAGGCAAATAATGAAGAGCCTATTACCAAGCATACCGCGCTGCATGTGGCTTCTGTAAGCAAATCTGTAACCGCGATGGCCATACTAAGGTTAGTCGATGCGCAGAAACTAACCCTTGATCAAGATTTAAAAACCATTTTCCCGAAATTTCCTTATGAAGGAATTACAGTGAAAACGCTTTTAAACCAACGGAGCGGACTGCCAAAATACGAGTATGTCATCGAACGGATAAAGCCTGAGCCCAAAGAATTGAGCAAAGAGTATTTGACCAATCAAGACATTCTAAATTTATTAATTGAGTACAAGCCAGACCTAGCAAGAAAGCCAGATACAGGATTTATGTATTGCAATACCAATTATGCGCTCTTAGCCCTTGTTCTAGAAAAAGTGACAGGAACGAAGTTTCCTCAGGCCATGAAGGAAATGGTTTTCGATCCACTTGAAATGAAGGATTCTTATATTTTTCAGCAGAAGGATACCCTGTCTGCAGCCAAATCTTTTTATGCGAGAGGACCTAGTGTTCATCCTTATGACCGTCTTGATTTAATTTACGGCGATAAAAATCTATATACAACCCCTCGAGATCTTCTTAATTTCTCCAAAGCACTTTATGCCAATAATTTTTTGAGCAAAAATTTAAAGGATGCCATATTTGCACCCTACAGTAATGAAAGACCAGGGGTGAATAATTACGGATTCGGATTTCGGATGAAAATTTTTGATGAGAACAGCAAACTCACCTATCATAACGGTTGGTGGCATGGAACGAATTCTGTCTTTGGTCATCTGCTGCAATCGAAAGTCACAATAATAGCCATTGGTAATAAGTATTCACAGCGGG
Source organism: Bacteroidota bacterium (assembly GCA_023387375.1). Taxonomy (GTDB): domain Bacteria; phylum Bacteroidota; class Bacteroidia; order Flavobacteriales; family Weeksellaceae; genus Planobacterium_A. Next base: position 64,039 of record JAEWIE010000050.1, read on the forward strand.
TCTACTCAGCGCTCGCCCTTTCAGCGCTCTTTGAAAACTTTCCTTATGAGGCAGAAAAATTGAAGAAGGATATTCAGCCTCTGGCGCCTGCAAATCAAGACTCCTCACAAGGCAGTTGAAAGTGAGCAATAATTGATTAAATTTGCCTAAAGTATTTGCATGAGAAAGCTGATTTTCTTTTTAGGTTTAAGCCTTATTCTGAGCTCTTGCGCTAGGGTAGGATCTCCGGTGGGAGGAGCAAAAGATTCGCTTGCACCTCGATTTGTGGGGTCTAATATTGATACGACTCGTATAAACGTTCCCACTAGCCTTAGATCTCTTCAGCTCGATTTTGATGAATATATAACGTTAAAGGACGTTCAACGAAATCTTACAATTTCTCCTCCTATTAAGATCAAGCGAATTTTACCCTCCATGCTGGGAAATAAATACGTCCTAATCGAATGGGATGAACCTCTGCTTGAAAACACAACGTATAATCTAAATTTTGGAAATGCGATTGCCGATCTAAATGAAGGCAATGTACTTTCCTATTTTAATTTTGCATTTTCCACAGGCGATTATCTGGACGAAACGTACATTAGTGGAGAGGTGAACGATGGGATGCTGAGAACTCGGGGAGAAGATGAGACCGAAGTAGTTCGAAAAACAGATTATGTGGTGGGCCTCTATCAAGAAAAGGACTCTGTGGACTATCGAGTTAAACCTTACTACATTACCAAAGCCGATCCTGATGGATATTATGAGTTAAATTATTTGACTCCGGGAAAGTACAGACTGCTTGCCTTTGAAGACGAAAATCAAAATTCAGTATTCGACCCAGGTGAAGAGAAGGTGGCATTTCAAAAAGAGTCGATTGACTTACAGAAGAGCATTTCAGGACTTCCCATTACTCTTTATCCTAGTAAGAAACCGATTCGGTATAAGGAAACAAAGGAGTCCACTGGTGGGTTTACTGTTTTCTTTGAAGGAGAACCAGCGGTCGCTTCAGTTCAATTAGACGATAAGATAAAGGATTACAAAGTCACCTATAAGCCTTATTCAGATTCACTCCACGTTTGGTTTGATGCTCAAAAAGAAGATATTGGAATCACGCAAAGTGAAAACATTAAATTCTCTTATCAGGCTGATGACAAAAAAGCAGAAGCCTCCTTATTCTATCGACTAAATCCACAAAATGAGTTGACACTTTCAAATGCAAAAGGAAACATGATTCCACCCGATACTCCATTTGAAATTGTCTCGAATTATCCTGTTGAGACGGTGAATTCGCAGAATTGGAGCTTAAAAGTGGATAGCGTTACGAGCTTAGAGTTTAAGACTCTCCTTAACGAACTTGATCCCCGAAAAATAAAGGTGGATGCGAATTTTGAAAGCGGGAAAAAATATACATTAACGGTTCCAATAGAAAGCGTAAGTTCTTATTATATCTCCAATGAAAAGGCTTATCAATTTAATTTTGAGGTAGACCGAGAAGAAAATTATGGCTCATTAGTGCTTCAATTGCAAGGTGCGCCTGAATCTAAATTTTGGATTCAGTTTCTAGATCAAAATGAAGTGCTTAAGTTCCAACGTTTACTAGAGGGAGCGGAGCACCGCTTTACAGAAATACCACCCGCTACTTATCAACTGAGAATTTTAGTAGACCAAAACGGAAATGGGGTTTGGGATGCAGCCGATTTTGGCAAATTTGAATTTGCAGAGCCCGTTTATGTGTTCCCTAAACTTATCGAAATTCGAGGTCTTTGGGAGATGCGCGAAAATTGGAATTTATCCTCTGGGTCAACAGCGACTCCAAACATTTTAGAAACTCGCCCGGTGGATTCTTTAGGCGAGACACGTACTACAGATTCAATTAAGGTTTCTATAGATTCTCTAGAACAGAATGTGCAGCCCCTATGAAAAAAACACTTCTAAATATCCTTTATTACGGACTTATTGTCTTTGCATTAATTCAGTTTATTCCTGTGGATAGAAACAATCCACCCGTGAGGGTTTCGGAAGATTTTGTGCATGTTATGAAAACGCCAAAAGAGGTCCGAACTGTTCTTCGCACTTCTTGTTATGATTGTCACTCCAACGAAACCATTTACCCTAATGCAGCCTATGTTGCGCCTATTTCTTGGTCGATCAAGCACAATGTGAACAAAGCGCGAACGCACCTGAATTTCTCTACATGGGAAACTGCTAATCAAGATCTCAAAGCGGATCGACTCGAAAATTCAATTGAAGTCGTAAAAGCAAGCAAAATGCCTATTGCAGGGTATGTGGCTCAACATCCGCAGGCCAGACTTGATGCAAGGCAGAGACAATTACTTGTTGATTATTTCGAAGGTATACTTGAACAAATGCCGTAACTGCTATTTGTACGAGCTCAGAAATTTCTTTTGGGATTCAAAGGCCCACCTCGAGAGGTCTAATGTGTTTAAATGGATCCATTCGACGGAATGGATTTCATTTAGATCAACCGTGGTTTTAGGCTTTTCACTGACTCGATACTCAACGAAAAGATCTAACGTGTGATATAGGATCTCTTTGTAGGGATAGTCGTTAGGCAACGAGTCAATAATTTGCAAAGAATTTAGGTCCAATTCGATTTTAAGTTCTTCTCGCACTTCACGAAGACAAGCTTCTTGCGCGGTCTCGTTTGGATCAACAAATCCTCCCGGCAAATCGAGTAAACCTTTTCCAGGCTGCTTGTTTCTTCTAGTGACCAAAATTTCATCTTGGTAGCGGATTAAAACCGCCACAGCCGCCGCGCAATTGTGATAAAGTACAAATTCACACCTCGTACAGCTCCATCGTTTTTCTCCGTCCCAAGTAAGACTTTTATTTCCGCAATTCGGACAGTATTTTAATTGATTCGCCCCATTCATTATTTTGCGTTTCTAGGATGGAAATTTAAGATTACTTCTCGTAATTCGTCGGTTTTTAAATGCGTGTATATACCTGTAGTCGTAATGCTGGAGTGGCCAAGCATTTCTTGAATAAAGCGAAGGTCTGCGCCGTTTTGAAGAAGATGCGTGGCAAAAGAATGTCGAAAGGTGTGAGGTGATATTTTTTTATGAATCCCTGCCTTTTCAGCTAGTTCTTTAATGATGATAAAGACAATGACTCTAGACATGGAAGACCCTCTACTATTAAGAAAGAGATAATCTTCAAATTTTTTCTGGATTTTGTAGGTCGAGCGAACCTCGTGAATGTAATTTTTAATGAGCTTGGCAGTGTATGCAGCTAAAGGAACGAAGCGTACTTTGTTTCCTTTTCCCACGACTTTTAGATAACCTTCCTTAAAATTAATCGCTGAAATTTTCAGATCAATTAGCTCGGAAACACGTAGACCACATCCATAAAGAACTTCGATAATGCAATAATTACGCTGTCCAAGTGGAGTGTGCTGCTCCACGGCAGCCATTATTTTTTCAACGTCTTCAAAGCTTAGTGTATCAGGGAGGTAAAGACCCAGCTTGGGGCCTTCGAGAAGTGTAGAGGGGTTGTCGGATCGAATTTCTTCTTCTAGCAAATATTTAAAAAATGCTTTGGTAGAGGAGACCCATCGAGCCTGGGTTCTTTCGCTTAATTTTTCTTTTGACAAATGATACAAAAACTCCTGAAGCTGTGGATAGGTGATTTTGTCTGCTGAAACGTGGAGCTCCATAGTGGCAAAATCACTTAACTTTTTTATATCTCGAAGGTAGGCGTCTACGGAATTGTCCGAGAATTGTCTTTCGAATCTTAAAAAATGTTCAAAATCATGAAGTCTTTCTACCCAGTCCATTTACTCTGTTTTATTCAGTTCGTTTCGTTCAATTTGTAAGACTTCCACCCCATGGCTTTTCAAAAAAGAAATACCTTGATCATCAGAGTATGCATCTATATAAACCACCCTTGAAATGCCTGACTGCAAAACGAGTTTGCTGCATTCTCTGCAAGGAGATAAGGTGATATAAAGCGTCGCACCTTTCGCTGATTGTGTTGAACTTGCTAGCTTCAAAATGGCATTGGCCTCGGCATGTAACACATACCAGTGTGTGTTTCCCTCGCAGTCCTCACATTGATTTTCAGATCCGGAGGGGGTTCCGTTATAACCGTCCGAAATGATCATTCGGTCTTTTACTACCAATGCCCCCACTTTTTTGCGTTGACAATAGGAAAGCTTTGCCCACTCCTTTGCCATTTTAAGATAGGCGAGGTCGAATTTGTTATAACTTACCATAGTTTCTTTTCTATCCACGGTTTGCTGCATTGGATGAGCTTAAAATTTAGGTTTTCTTTTCTCTAAAAAAGCACTGACGCCTTCTTTTTTATCCTCCAGTTCAAAGAGAACTCCAAACTGCTCGATTTCGTATTCAAATCCCTTTGCTGTATCTGATAAATTAACGGCTTTAATGGCTCTCGAAATTCCTTGTGGTGAGTTTCTAGCAATGGTCTGCGCAAGTGCAATAGTTTGAGGAAGCAAATCTTCCTGAGAAAAAACCTCATTAACGAGTCCGATTTCTTTCGCTCTTTCAGCGCTCACCATTTTAGCGGAAAAAATAAGTTCATTCGCATGGCCTTTTCCTACCAATTTTGGAAGTCTTTGGGTTCCACCGTATCCTGGAATAAGTCCAAGCGTAACTTCGGGAAGTCCTAGCTTCGCATTCGTGGATGCGTATCGAATATGACAAGCCATGGCAAGTTCTAGCCCTCCCCCTAGCGCAAAACCATTGACCGCCGCAAGGACTGGTTTGGAAAGATTCTCAATTTTGTTGAATAGAGAGTCTTGTCCTTTTTGAGCAAGTGCCTGCGCCTGAGTCGTCGTAAAATCACTAAATTCTTTGATGTCTGCTCCAGCGACAAAGGCTTTCTCTCCTTCGCCTGTAAGAATTACGACGCGACAAGTTGAATCTTTATCTAGCTCATCCAAGATGGTGGAAAGTTCCTCAATGGTTTGGGAATTTAGTGCGTTTAAACTTTGCGGTCGTGAGATGGTTAAAAGAGTGTAGTGCTCATTCTTCGATAGTTTTATTGTATCGTATGTACTCATGGAGATTCTGATTTTCGTTTGAACATGCAAATTAGTATTTTTTTCTCAGATGAACTGTGTATTTGACTTGTAAATGAGAGGGATGAGTTCTTTTGTTTGCTGTAAGAATCGCAATCAAATAAATGCCGATTCGAAAATATAATCCTTTGAAAGCAAAGAGCAAAGCGCCTTTTTTCAAACCGAAATTCAGCATAATTCCATAGAAAACAACTATATTTGCAAGTGCTAATACAACCCCGATGAATATTCAACAGTTAGAGTACCTGATCGCCGTCGATAAGTTTCGACATTTTGGAAAAGCTGCGCAGGCATGTTTTATTACGCAGCCTACCTTAAGCGCAATGATTCAAAAGTTTGAAGACGAGTTAGACGTAAAGGTTTTTGACCGAACCACCCATCCCATTCGTACGACGGATGTGGGTGTTGAAATTATTGTGCAGGCCAAGAAAGTAATTGATGCAGTCAATGAGCTTCGCAGCAAAGCGGATTTGTTAAACAATGTGTTAGGGGGAAAAATAACCTTAGGAATTATTCCTACCGTTTCTACCTACATCCTACCTACAGAAATATTTGATTTCCTTTCTTCCCACGATAAGATTGAGATGAAAGTAAAAGAGTTAACAACGGATGGAATTATTAAAGGGCTAAAGTCCGGTGAGTTAGATGCAGGTATTATTTCGACGCCTTATGAAGCTGCTGGTGAGTTTTTCCATGAGTTTTTATTTAACGAAGAGTTAATGGTGTATGCAAGTGATCTCGACGCAAAAGAAGATTCCTTTGTGGTTCCAGAGGAACTTGATGTAGAGAAAGTATGGCTATTAGAAGAAGGAAACTGTCTTCGAACTCAATTTGAGAACATTTGTAAGTTAAAAGAAAACAAGCTAAAACCAAAGAATTTAGACTTCCTAGCTTCTAGTATCAATACACTAGTGCAAATGGTGGATCGTGTGGGAGGCGTTACCGTTATACCGGAGCTTGCTCAAGAACAATTGTCTAGTGATCAAAAGCAAAAACTGCATCGCTTTAGAAAGCCTTTTCCGTACAGAGAAATCAGTTTGATATATTACAAGCCTACATACAAACAAAAAATTATAGACGAGCTAGTCCAGACTATTAAGTCCTCAGTAGAGCCTAAATTGAATTACAACAATGCCCCTGAAGAATTCGTAGGCGTTCGACCGCAGTAAAGAAAAGCCCGTGAGTTTTTTGCAGAGTTGGAATATAGTCTGTAAATTTGCCCAGTGAAAGCAGAGGAAAAATTTGTGCTGATTGCAACCTCGTAAAAAAATGCTAAAACAGATTTTTTCTATTTTAGTTTCTTTTGCAGTTCTGCACTTTTTCTTTTTTTATAATCTTTAATATAAGAAACTTAATATGCCTTATTTATTTACATCTGAGTCTGTCTCTGAGGGGCATCCAGATAAAATTGCGGACCAAATTTCAGACGCATTAATCGATCATTTTTTAGCCTACGATCCAAGTTCGAAGGTAGCCTGTGAGACTTTGGTAACCACCGGTCAAGTGGTTCTTGCTGGCGAAGTGAAATCAAGCACTTATCTTGATGTACAGTCTATTGCGCGAGATGTCATTAACCAGATTGGATACACGAAGGGAGAATATATGTTTGCAGGAGATTCTTGCGGCGTTATCTCTGCTATTCACGATCAATCACCTGATATTAATCAAGGGGTGGATCGCGCAGTTGAAGGAGAAGATTTTGAACTTAGAGCCAATGCGCAGGGCGCGGGAGATCAAGGGATGATGTTTGGTTATGCCACGAATGAAACGGCTCATTATATGCCACTTGCACTTGATTTGGCGCACACCATTTTAAGAGAATTGGCGGTGCTTCGTAAAGAGGGAGTCATTCCTTATTTACGTCCAGATTCCAAATCGCAGGTGACCATTGAGTACTCCGATGATCATAAGCCAATTCGAATTGATTCAATCGTTGTCTCTACGCAGCACGATAATTTTGGCGCAGACCAAGAAATGCTCGCTAAGATTCGTAAAGACATGATTGAGATTCTAATTCCTCGCGTGAAAGAAAAACAGACATTAGAAGTTCAAGATTTATTTACAGATAAGATAAAATACCACATCAATCCTACAGGGAAGTTCGTTATTGGAGGACCTCATGGTGATACAGGACTTACAGGTCGAAAGATCATCGTTGATACTTATGGAGGAAAAGGAGCGCACGGTGGAGGTGCTTTCTCTGGAAAGGACCCATCCAAAGTAGACCGAAGTGCGGCCTACGCGACACGCCACATTGCAAAGAATTTAGTTGCGGCAGGTGTTGCAGATGAGGTTTTAGTGCAAGTGTCTTATGCCATAGGGGTTGCAGAGCCTTGTGGGCTGAACATTACAACGAATGGAACGGGAAAAGTGGGACTAAGTGACAGTGAGATCGCTGCAAAAGTGCTTGAACTTTTTGATTTACGTCCGTATGCGATTGAACAAAATTTAAAATTAAGAAATCCAATTTACCAAGAAACGGCTGCTTATGGCCACATGGGTAGAGAGCACTATATAGGAAGTAAGACTTTTAACAAAGGAAAAAGCAATGAGCTTACCCTGGAAGGTCTCGAATTCTTTACTTGGGAAAAATTAGACCGTCAGGACGATATCAAAGCGAAATTCGGACTTTAGTCAAACGGGTTTTTATAAAACATTTAGCGGCCTTCGAGAGATTTTTCGAAGGCTGCTTTTTCTTGAAGGAACTTCCCATAACTTTTTCTAAATTTGCTTAAATATATTTCCAAAATGAAACGAGTCTTATCCCTACTGTTTTTCGTCTTACTTCTAAGTCCCGTTGCCGCGCAACTAACGGTGCATAAGATGGCGCATGTAGGGTATGTATACCAAAATCATAATTTTGGAGAAGTAGGGCTACGAGCTCTTATCTTAAGTAACGACGATATGCTATATCGCGTGGGTGGGTCCGCCCTGATTGGAGGCCATGAGGGGGAGGTGAAAGTATTGCCTAAGTTGCAAGCTGACGTTTTGCTTAATTTTCAGAAAGGGGTTGATTTTTACCATTCGTATTATTTCTTAGCCGGTGCCGAGTTGACCACAAAGTATATTGCGCCTAAAATTGGATTCTCGCTTTTTGGGATTTTAGATCTCTCCGCAGGATATGGCTTTTCCATTGATGACAAAGGATTAGACGGCAAAAAGCTGGAAGGGCTTAATATGAACATGACGCTGAATTTACCTTTTGTGATGATTGGAGAGCTTCTTAATTAAGCCTTAGAATTATATTTAACTCTATTCTAGATTTCGAGCTGTACAAAATTCCTTATTGAAAAAAGGAGAGGAGGCCACTTTTCTTTCTATGTTTTGTAGGTCGCCGCGAAAAGACAAAGCAGCCCTTTTTTGTGCGAATTGATTTTTCGTAAGTTTGAACCTATGATTGACCATCTTTTTTTTGATCTAGACAATACACTTTGGGACCATAGAAAGAATGCAGAATTAACTTTGGCTGCACTTTTTAAGCAGGAGAAGATCGAGCTACTATACGGAGTTCAATTTCATGACTTTTATAAAGAGTATTACACGGTAAATGAAGACTTATGGGCTAAGATCCGTAATGGAAGCATTGACAAATCGTATTTACGCACGCACCGGTTTTTAGATACCTTTCGCGCGTTTGATATCGATAACGCAGAACTTGCGGCACTATTTGAAGGGCGTTTTCTTGATGAAATTTTGCAATACAATGAACTAGTACCGGGTGCCTTTGATTTACTTGAATACCTAAGTGAAAAGTCTTATTCGATGCATATTCTTTCGAACGGATTCGAAGAGGTGACTGCGCGCAAATGTGAGCTCTCAGGAATTAAATCTTATTTCAAAACCATTACGAGCGCAGATGAAATTGATATTAGAAAGCCCGATCCGAAAATTTTTCAGTGGGCGTTTGATAAGTCCGATGCTCGGAAAGAAAATTCCATTTACATTGGCGACGATTGGATTGCGGATATAGAGGGAGCTCTTAACTATGGAATGGGCGCTATTTTCTTCGATGTTTTTGAAGACCGTTACACAGCGCCTGGAGTACAAGTTGTTCGCTCTTTGCATGAAATCAAAGACCTGTTGTAGTGTGAGAAGTTTTTGCTTAATGGAACAAAAAAATCCGCCTTTTTAAAGTAAAAAAGGCGGAGATAAGTAGTGTATTCTTATAAACCTAAGCTTTCTCGAACTCTTTGCAAGGTTTGGTTTGCCACTGCTTTTGTTTTTTCAGCTCCTTTCAAAAGCACTTCGTCTAGCTCTTCAAGATTATTCATATAATACTGGAATCTTTCTCGTTCTTTTTCGTAAGTCGTCAGGATAAGATTCAATAGTTCTTTCTTTGCATGTCCATAGCCGTAATTTCCCGCTAAATATTTTGCGCGAAGTTCGTCACTTTGCTCCTTTGTGGCGATGAGTTCGTATATCGCAAAGACTTTGTCTGTATCTGGGTTCTTTGGATCCTCCAGCGGAGTGGAGTCCGTCTCGATAGACATAATTTGCTTTTTCAACTCTTTTTCAGGCAAAAAGATATTGATGATGTTCCCTCTTGATTTTGACATTTTTTGTCCGTCTGTTCCTGGAACATACTTTGTGTTTTCTTGTAGTTCAGCTTTAGGAAGAACAAAGACCTCGCCCATTTGATTGTTGAATCGAGAGCCCATGTCACGCGCCATCTCTAAATGTTGCAATTGGTCTTTTCCTACAGGTACAATTTCGGCATCGTATAGTAAGATATCCGCAGCCATTAGAACGGGGTAGGTAAAAAGCCCAACGTTGACATCTTGAACTCGGTCCGCTTTGTCTTTGAAAGAGTGAGCTAAAGTGAGTCTTTGGTAAGGAAAAAAGCAGGATAAATACCAGGCCAGTTCCGTGGCTTGAGGTACATCACTTTGGCGATAGAAATGAGTCCGGTTGGGATCTAGTCCACAGGCTAGCCATGCGGCTGCAATTTCATATGTGTTTTGGCGAAGTACTCCTGCATCTTTAATAAAGGTTAGAGAATGTAAATTCGCAATAAATAGAAAGGAATCGTTTTGTGGATCTTTAGAAAGTTCAATGGCAGGAAAAATGGCGCCCAATAGGTTTCCTAAATGGGGAGTTCCTGTCGCTTGAATTCCAGTGAGTATTCTTGACATTATAATATTTATTCAAAAGGTCTAAATCGTAAAATTAGGTGTTCAGGGTCTAAAAAGAGACGGCCTAAAAATCCATTCCGTTTGGAAATGCTTTTTTACGGAAGGTTAACAAAAGAAGTGCACCAAGGGTAATGGCGGAATCAGCCACATTGAAAATGTATTTAAAAAATTCAATCTGTTTTCCTCCAATCAGTGGCCAACTCTCTGGAACCTGCCAGTCGACAAGGGGAAAGTGGAACATGTCCACAACACATCCTTTCATAAAAGAAGAATATCCCTGTCCAAAAGGGACGATTTCAGAGACGCCTCCATAATCAATCCATCTCTCAATGCTTGTGTCGAATACGGTCCCACTGTCGAAGATCATTCCATAGAACATTCCATCGATTAGATTTCCGATGGCGCCCGCAAAGATCATTGCCATGGGGATGAGTAAGTAATTTGAATTCATTCCCTGCTTGATCCATTTACGGAAAAGATACACCATTCCTCCGATTAGGAACACGCGTACAATCACAAGGAAATATTTCCCAAGTAGTCCTCCGAAATGAAATCCGTAGGCCATTCCCGGGTTTTCTACAAAAGTGATTCGAAACCAATCGAGCCCAAATACGGGGGTGCTTTCTCCGAGTTGAAAATTAGTTTTGATATAAAACTTTGAAGCTTGGTCAATAACCAAAATAATCAAAGTGATCAGAGCGATTTTTTTCATAATGAAATTGAATGCATAGTTCTGTAAAGCCTGGAATAACTCCAGGCTTTTACAGAATTTAATTTAGCGCTGCATATTTTTCGCTTCAATACTCAAGGTGGCATGAGGTACCGCTCTTAGGCGATCTTTTGGAATTAATTTTCCAGTCACTCGGCATACCCCGTAGGTCTTGTTTTCAATACGAATTAAAGCATGCTTTAAATCACGGATGAATTTTTCTTGACGTCCTGCAAGAATTGCATTTTGCTCCTTGCTTAGGGTTTCTGCTCCCTCTTCAAATGCCTTGAAGGTAGGAGAGGTGTCATCCGTCCCGTTGTTTTGATCGTTGATAAAGCTCTCGTTGATAAGTGCTAAGTCTTTTTCTGCTTTATTTATTTTTGCGACGATGAGTTCTTTGAATTCTTTCAAATCTGCATCGCTGTAGCGTTGTCTTTCTTCTGCCATGGTTGCTTGATTTTTTTGTTAAAAGGATGTTTTTTCGATAAAGACATCCTGCAATTATCCATTTAATTTTTCCACTTCAACTTGAAATTGAACTTCATCGATTTCAATCTGCTCAAAAATTGAGAGTGAATTTACAAATTCTATTTTATCCGACAATACTTCGGCGGAAATATATTCTGAGTTTGCTTTAAGCTCGCTCATGAAAGGAGTATCTATTTTCAATTTAACAGAGATTCTGTCTGTAAGATCAAAATTTTTGTCCTTTCTAATGTTTTGAATACGATTAATGAACTCTCTTGCGATCCCTTCCGCCTTCAGTTCATCCGTAATGGTTAAGTCGAGAGCGACCGTAAGTTTTCCATCACTAGTGACGGTCCAGCCTGGAATGTCTTTTGTGGAAATTTCCAAATCTTCAAGGTTGATTTCATATCCGGAAACAAGAGTTTTTCCTTCTGTCTCAAGGTTTTGAATCTGATCAGCGGAGAATTCTTGAATCTCTTGACCTACCTTTTTCATGTCTTTTCCTAGTTTAGGACCTAAGGTTTTGAAATTAGGTTTAATTTGTTTTACAATGAGTTCACCTGCCTCTTTAGGGTCAATTAGTTGAAGTTCCTTAACGTTTACTTCCTGCATGATTAACTCGCTTACGGCTAAGATTTGGGATTTTGTTTTCGCATCCAAAACGGGGATCATTACCTTGGTTAGCGGTTGACGGACCTTTATGTTTTCCTTCTTACGTAGGGAGAATACCATAGAGGTAATGGTTTGCGCCAAATGCGTTTTTTCCACTAGGTCTTGTTCTACTTGGCTCTCATCGAACACAGGGAAATCGGTAAGGTGAATGGACTGCGCCTGTTCTTTTCCCGTCACCTTGTTGAGGTCACGGTATAGTCTATCCATAAAGAATGGAGAGATAGGAGCAGACAATTTAGCCACTGTTTCAAGACAAGTATATAGTGTCTGGTAAGCTGAGATTTTATCATCTGAATACTCACCTTTCCAGAAACGACGACGGCAAAGTCTTACGTACCAATTGCTCAAGTTGTCATTGACAAAAGTATTGATTGCCCGAGCAACCTTGGTAGGTTCGTAATCCTCATAGAAGGACTTCACGTCTTTTATAAGAAGATGAAGTTCGGATAAGATCCATCTATCAATTTCTGGACGCTCTGTAATTTCTTGTTCGCTGTATGTGAAATTGTCCACGTTGGCATAGAGAGCAAAGAACGAGTATGTGTTGTAAAGTGTTCCAAAGAACTTACGTTTTACTTCTTCAATTCCTTGTGAGTCGAATTTCAGGTTTTCCCACGGGTTTGCATTGGAGATCATGTACCAACGCGTAGCATCAGGACCAAAATCTTCTAGTGTTTTGAACGGATCGACCGCATTGCCTAAGCGTTTTGACATTTTTTGACCGTTTTTGTCAAGTACCAATCCGTTGGAAACGACATTTTTATAGGCAACACTATCAAAAACGGTCGTGGCAATCGCATGTAGCGTATAGAACCATCCTCTGGTCTGGTCGACTCCTTCTGCGATAAAATCAGCAGGGAAAGCTTTTCTTTCGTCTATAAGCTCTTTGTTTTCAAAAGGATAGTGCACTTGTGCGTAGGGCATGGAACCTGAGTCAAACCAAACGTCAATCAGATCGCTTTCCCTTTTCATAGGACTTCCACTCTCTGAGACAAGTGTAATTTGATCTACGTAATTTTTATGAAGATCTACTTTGTTGTAGTTTTCTTCACTCATATCTCCCACCACAAATTGCGAAAGTGGGTTTTCGTTCATGAATCCGGCAGCAATCGACTTTTCAATCTCTTGCTTTAGTTCCTCAATCGAGCCAATAATTTTTTCTTCTTTGGCGTCCTCAGTTCTCCATATAGGGAGAGGAATACCCCAATAACGAGAACGAGAGAGGTTCCAGTCGTTTACATTTTCTAACCAGTTTGCAAAACGTCCTTCTCCCGTACTTTTGGGTTTCCAATTAATTTGCGTATTTAATTCGACAAGACGACCTTTCACAGCTGTCATTTTCACAAACCAAGAATCGAGTGGATAGTAGAGTACCGGTTTGTCTGTTCTCCAACAATGAGGATAACTGTGGGTATATTTTTCTACTTTGAACGCTTTGTTTTCGGTCTTTAATAAAATAGCTAGTTCGACGTCCCAAGACTTTTCAGGTGCCGTATTTTCATCGTAATACTCGTTCTTAATGTATTTACCTGCAAAGAGTTCAGGCACGTTCGCACCCTGCACAAAACGACCTTGCAGATCCACAAGTGGAACTAAATTGTCATTGTGGTCTCTAATCAGCATTGGAGGGATGCCATTTTGTTTTGCTACACGACTATCATCCGCACCAAAGGTCGGAGCGATATGCACGATTCCGGTTCCATCGTCTGTGGTGACGAAGTCCCCTTCAATTACTCGAAACGCATTTTGGGGATCGTTTGCAGGAAGGAACCAAGGAATCAACTGTTTATAGCTTGTGCCCACTAGATCCTTTCCTTTAAATTCTTCTAATATATGGAATGGGATTGTTTTGTCCTCAATTTTATAAGTCTCAAGCTCCTCCAAAGAAGATTCTTTGAATTTCTTGCCTAAGTTTTTGACAAGAAGAGCTTTTGCAACCACAACCGTGACAGGTTCGAAGGTGTATTGATTGAAGGTCTTTACTAGCAGATAATCAATGTCCTTGCCTACGGCTAAAGCTGTGTTGGAAGGTAGTGTCCATGGAGTGGTGGTCCATGCTAGGATGTCGATTGGTCCCACTTTTTCCAAATGAGAGAGTCTTTCACTTAACTGCTTCACGCTGAACTGAGCTACAACCGTCGTATCGGAGACATCGCGATAAGTTCCGGGTTGATTTAATTCATGAGAAGAAAGTCCGGTTCCTGCCTTAGGTGAATAGGGTTGAATGGTGTATCCTTTGTAAAGTAATTCTTTAGAATAGATGTTTTTAAGTAACCACCAAACGGTTTCCATGTATTTAGAAGTGTAGGTGATATAAGGATCTTGTAAATCGACCCAATAGCCGATTTTGTGAGTCAAGTCATTCCACACATCTGTATAGCGCATTACCGCTTTGCGGCAAGCCTCGTTGTAGTCTTCTACTGAGATTTTAACGCCAATATCTTCCTTCGTAATTCCAAGTTCTTTTTCTACTCCAAGTTCAATCGGAAGTCCATGGGTGTCCCAACCTGCTTTTCGAAAAACTTTTTTACCATTTTGCGTTTGAAATCGGCAGAATATATCTTTGATGGTTCTTGCCATGACATGGTGAATACCTGGCAATCCATTTGCAGAGGGAGGTCCTTCGTAAAATACAAATTCGGGCTGTCCGTCACGAATTTCAACTGATTTTTTGAAAGTTTGTTCCTTGTCCCATGATTCTAAAATTCCACTCGCAATGGTGGATAAATCAAGATTTTTATATTCGTTAAACTTCTTCATTGTCAATATTATCTGCATTGAATTTAAGTGTGCGAATATAAGGAATTTTAGTGAAATTTTAACAGCTAAGGATTTGGTTTTTTGTGCGGAGCATTAGGCTTAGCTAATGGATTAAATTTTAGAATTAAAAAATAGGAAATAAGACCAAGTAAAATAGACATAAGAGTGGCAAGAATAAGACTTCCCACGACATACTGAAGAAGGTGCTGTTTTGCTACCTCGATGCTAAGTTCAAATAAATCATAGTTTTTGGAGGATCCTACAAAGGGAGCTCCGATAAGCATGGACAGATAGAGGATTAAAGGAATTGCGGGTGGGATTGTGATTTGAGAAGAAATGAATGTCAGTGTTTTGTTCCTTTTAAAAAGTGCACTGAGACTAAGGGCAAGTATCGTATGGAATCCCCAAAAAGGAGAAAATCCAATGAAGACTCCCAAAGCGATGGACTGTGCTTTGTTTTTCGCACTGCCTTCGCTTTGAAGAATGTTTTCCTTCAAAAAGCGCCGTAAGCCTTTTTTTCTAAAATAGCGGTAGAAGACCTTTTGGCTCTGAATGGTACTGGTAATGAAATTTCTCAATTTTCGTTGTGTTCTTATTGCGAATTTAGAAGTTTTCGGATATTTTACTCTCAATTGAAGTGTAAAATCTATACTTTCAGATGAAATTTAAGGTGATTAGAGTATTCGCTTTAGTGGCAATTGTCTCGTGAAAAACGGGCAAATGTAAAAAAAACTCTACTTTTGCAAAAAATAAGTGCGGATGTCAAAGAATTTAGTGATTGTCGAATCCCCTGCGAAAGCGAAGACTATTCAAAAGTATCTTGGAAGTGATTTTGAAGTGAAATCCAGTTTTGGGCACATTAGAGATCTTCCGAAGAAAGGTATGGGTGTTGACCTTGAAACCTTTACTCCCGATTATGAAGTCTCTGCGGAAAAGAAAAAACTTGTTAGCGAATTAAAAGCAGCAGTTAAGAAAGCAGATATTGTTTGGCTTGCCTCGGATGAGGACCGTGAAGGAGAAGCGATTGCATGGCATCTTGCGCAGGAACTAAAATTAAAGAGGGAAAACACAAGGCGAATTGTCTTCCATGAAATCACAAAGAATGCGATTCTAAAAGCAGTCGAAAACCCAAGAACCATTGATCAAAATCTTGTTAACGCACAGCAAGCGCGACGTGTATTAGATCGAATTGTGGGTTTTGAAATGTCGCCGGTACTTTGGAAGAAGGTCAAAACAGGACTTTCAGCAGGTCGCGTTCAGTCCGTTGCCGTACGATTAGTGGTGGAAAGAGAACAAGAAATACGGGGATTTAAGTACGATTCTTCTTATAAAGTGACTGGGAACTTCCTTACGAAAGAAAAGGCAGAATTGCCTGCAAAACTAAAAGGCGATTTTAAAAGTGAAGAACTTGCCGCTGAATTTCTAAATAAGGCAAAGGGTAGTGAATTTAAAGTACTTAATGTCGAAAAAAAACCAGGGACTCGCTCCGCTTCTGCGCCCTTTACTACCTCTACCCTTCAGCAGGAAGCCTCTTCTCGACTTGGATACAATGTGACCTCAACGATGCGTCTTGCACAAAGATTATACGAAGAAGGATTTATCACCTATATGAGAACGGACAGTGTGAATCTATCTCAAGAGGCAATAAATGGTGCGAAAGCTCAAATTATATCAGAATTTGGTGAGGAGTATTCCAAACCTAGAAACTACACAACGAAATCCGCCACCGCGCAAGAGGCGCACGAGGCGATTCGTCCTACAGACTTTTCCCTTAAAAGCATCGGAGAAGCGCAACTCAATAAGTTATACCAATTGATTTATCGCCGAACACTTGCCTCGCAAATGGCCAATGCGAAAATTGAGAAAACGGTGATTGAAATTGGAGCGCCTAGCGTATCGCCTCATTTTGAAGCGCAGGGAGAGGTGATTGTATTCGAAGGGTTTCTAAAAGCGTATGGAATTAATAAGAATGAGGAGGAGGATGAAGATGCAAACGATAAGATCCTTCCACGAGTAAGTGTGGGTGAGGTTCTTTCCTATACACAAATTGCAGCTACTCAAAAATATACGAAACCTGCAGCACGCTATACGGAAGCGGCTTTGGTTCGCAAACTAGAAGAGCTCGGAATTGGTCGACCTTCCACCTACGCGCCAACGATTCAGACGATTCAAAACCGAGAATACGTCGACAAAAGAGAAGTAGAACCTATGGAAAGAGAGGCTGTGAGGCTCACTCTTGAAAAAGAAATTGTTCGTGAAGTTCTCGTGGAGAAATACGGAGGCGATCGCAATAAATTTATTCCGACGGATATAGGGGAAGTTGTCAATGAATTTTTGACTCAAAACTTTGCCGAAATTTTGGATTATGGCTTCACGGCACGAGTAGAAAGAGAGTTTGACGAAATTGCGGACGGAGAAAAACCTTGGCAAACAATGCTGGGGGAATTCTATCAGTTTTTCCATCCTCGAATTGAGAAAGTAGAGGAAACCGCAGAACGCGCCACGGGAGAAAGAAAATTAGGAGATGATCCGAAAACAGGCAAGCCTATTTACGCTCGGATGGGGCGTTATGGAGCTATGATTCAAATCGGAGAATCGGACGATGAAGAGAAACCGACGTTTGCCAGTTTGATGGCAAATCAAAACATAGCGACCATTACTCTTGACGAGGCCCTAGAGCTTTTCAAGCTTCCATTCTCCCTGGACCCGGTCGAGGGGAAAGAAGTAAGTGTAGCGGTGGGTCGATTTGGTCCCTATGTAAAATGGGGGGACACTTTTATAAGTATACCCAAGGGAGAAGATCCATTGAGTGTTGATCAAAAAAGGGCAATCGAACTCATTAATGAGAAAAAAATTGCAGATGCACCTGTTTCAACCTTCAAAGGAGAACCGGTTACCAAAGGCAAAGGGCGTTTTGGACCTTTCTTAAAGTACAAAGATCTGTATGTGAATGTACCCAAAAAATATGATTTTGACAATTTGTCAAAAGACGAAATTGAGGAATTAATTGTCGCAAAATTAGAAAAAGAGGCCAACCGCTATGTGCAGCAATGGGAGGATGAAAAGATTGCGATTGAAAATGGACGATGGGGAGCTTTTATTAAGTTCGGCAAAGCGAACTTCAAAATTCCAAAAAACAAAGAGGGCGAAAAATATTCACAAGAAGAATTGAAAGAGGTTGACCTCGAACAAGTGAAAAAATGGATCACCGAACAAGATCCAAGTGCATTCAAAGCTAAGAAAACGGCTGCAAGGAAGCCAGCCACTAAAAAGACAGCGGCAAAAAAGACGGCCGCAAAGAAACCTTCCACCTCGAAAGGAGGAACAAAAACAAAATAGAAAGTAAAACAAAACCTAACCTTCAGAGCGAAATCTCTGGGGGTTTTTACTAAATTTCGACTCTGAACATTGCATGCTATGAATTACCACGATTTTATTGCTGAACCTGGAGAAATTAGAACCGAAAAATGGCAATTAGGAAGCCTTTTTCAAAAGGAGTTCGTTCAAGGTGGGATTGCTTTATTGTTTGTCTCAGATTACCGTGGAGCAGGGCGCAAAGCCTTTGCTCGTGATTTTCATTTTCTACGAAAAGAGTTATTTTCGCTTTCTGTACATGATTTTCAAGTTCCTATGTATGATTTTGGGGATTTGATTTCAGGGAAATCCAGTGAGGATACTAGTTATGTTCTCCAAGAAGTCTTATCCGCTTGCCATTATAAAAAAACAATTCCCATTGTTGTTGGTGGGAGTAGTGATTTGAGTTATTCGCTCTACAGCGCTCTAGATTTTCATCAGAAGGAGATTTCTTATACGCAAATTTCAAACTATATCTCCATTCAAAATGAAGAGGATTCTTTAAATGAGCGGAATTTTTTGGGTCGAATTTTTGCTTCAAAGCATTTTGAAATCAAAAATTATACTCATTTAGGATACCAAAAGCATTTAAGTCGATTAGACAGCGTAAAGCTTTTAAAGGAAGTGGATTTTCAGGGAGTTAGACTAGCGGAGATGATGAAAGGCATGGATTCGATTGAGCCGTATCTGCGCCGTTCCGATCTAGTAACCTTGAACTGTGACGCGGTGGAGAGTTTTAGTACTCCATTCTCTATTCATCCACAAGTTAATGGGCTAAACCGTCGTGAAGTATGTGCCTTAATGAAAGAAGTTGGATTATCGCAGAATCTAAAGAGTGTAGGGCTGTTTAATTTGGAACTAGATTCACAGAACGAGCTAAACCTTCAATTGGCAGCGCAAATGATTTGGTATTTAATTGAAGGAATCAATATTCAATATTCTCATCCCAAAAGTCGCAGTTACGAAACGTTTTGGGTGCTTACACCCCAGGGTGAATATGCATTTCATCGTGAGACATTTTCGTCGCTTTGGTATTTTGGAAATGCACCGGAAATGCAAAACAATTTGGCCTGTTCGCAGCAAGATTATGAGCTTGCGAAACGAGGAGAGCTAAGTCCTAGACTCGTTCGTTTTTTAAATGAACTCACTTAAGAATTGATGTGTTTAAGTATCTTTTATATCTGCTAAATAATTCCATTGCTATTTCAAAGCCATAAAATGGGCTCAATTTTATAAGAATTTAGTCTAATTTAACTATCTATTAAGAATTTCGTTAATGTAAAATTGTTTTATATTTGCACAAATTTGGAATTGGACTTTGAGGACACTTTTAATGCAAATTCAGTAAATAAAAGTATGCTCCACGAAGTATAATGCTTACTTAGATTAGGATTTCCAAGATAGGTATAGATTTAAGCAGTAGATTGCAAGTCTGTAGAAGTATATGAAGAGTTATAAAGACGAACTAGATCTGAATAAACTACCCAAGCATGTGGCCATTATTATGGATGGCAACGGTAGGTGGGCGAAACAACGCGGTGAAGAGCGAACCTTTGGGCACCAAAGTGCAATTCGTGCAGTTCGTGATGCAATAAACGCATGCAATGAAATTGGAATTCCCTACTTAACTCTCTACACTTTTTCCTCAGAAAATTGGAATCGTCCAAAGTCCGAAGTGAATAGCCTGATGAATCTTTTGTCGGAGACGCTTCTTCTAGAGGCTGAAAATATTTACACGAAAGGATTAAGACTTCACGTGATTGGTGAACTTGCAAAATTACCAAGCTTAGTAAGAGACCAATTGGAGACCATGATGGAACTAACCAAAGAAAACAAAAATGGTAACCTTGTTTTGGCCTTAAGCTATGGGTCCCAGAAAGAAATTTTAAATGCGGTTCAAACGATAAGTGAAAAAGTTAAACAAGGGGAATTAAATTCCAGTGAGATTACAGAATCGGTTTTTGAAGACCATCTGTACACTAGATCATTTCCTTCGGTGGACCTTTTAATAAGAACCAGTGGAGAGATTCGAATTAGTAATTTTCTGTTATGGCAAATTGCCTATGCAGAACTGCAGTTTTTAGATATATTTTGGCCCGACTTTGATCGAGAAACCTTCTTTAAATGCATTTTAGATTATCAATGCAAAGAACGTCGATACGGAAAGATCAGCGAACAGCTAGAAAGCGAGAAATAAAGAGATATAGATTAGACTTAGATTATAAAGATGAGATTAAAATTCATACCCATCATCATGTTTGCGGCTTCGGCCTATTTTTATGGCCAGGTAACACCACCCACCAGCGGTTCTCAGGAGCAAAATGCTGAGGTAGCCACGCAAGACCAACAGGGCGTTTATTTCCTGAAGGATATCGTGATTGACGGTGTAAAAAAATACTCCCCAGCTCAGATTCTGCGTTTTACGGGACTCAATAAGAATGAGAAAGTTGAAATTCCAGGACAGCGAATCAGCTCCGCAATCAAAAGACTCTGGGAGCAGAATATTTTCTCTGTTGTCGAAGTCTATGTGGAGGATATCGAAGGAGAACAAGTGGTTCTTCGATTTAAGCTAGAAGATCTAAAAGAACTTGGTGAAGTTAAGTTCGAGGGAAAAGGAGTAACAAAGTCTAAACAAGAAAAATTTGTCAAGGACTACAACTTGAAGCCGGGAACGAAAATCACAAATGATTTAGTGTCTTCGATCAAGACAAAGATTCCATTGGAATACGTCAACAAAGGATACGCAGATGCAAAATTGACGATCCAAGACAAAGTCAACGCTAGTGATCCTGAACTTGTCGACTGGACGATCGAAGTGGATAGAGGCCGTCGTATCAAAATTGCCCACATCGAATTTGAGGGTAATGAGAATGTTTCCGATGCAAAATTAAGAAAGAAAGGATTTAAAGAAACCAAGCAGAAGCGTTTTGGAATCGGGGGTATTTTGAAGTCTTCTAAATTCATCAAGGACAAATACGAAGAAGACAAAATAAATCTAATTAACTATTACCAATCCCTAGGGTTTAGAGACGCGCAAATAGTATCTGACTCCGTGTGGAGAAACAAGAAAAATGACATTGAAATCAATGTGAAACTAAGCGAGGGGAAGAAATATTACATTGGAGATATTTCGTTCTTAGGCAATACGACGTATTCGACTGAGGTCTTAGAAAAGCTTCTAGGGTACAAAAGTGGTGATGTCTATGATGCAGTTGGATTTAATAAGAAAGTGGGTGAAGACGGAGGCGCAGAAGACGACACTGACATCAAGTCTCTTTATTTAAATAATGGATATTTATTCTCTCAAGTGGTTCCTGTTGAAAAATCGGTAGTCGGTGATTCCATTAATTTAGAAATCCGAATTAACGAAGGAGAGAAAGCCTCATGGAACCGAGTAACATGGTCGGGTAACACAACGACCCATGACCACGTAATTTTAAGGGCTCTAGAAACCAAGCCTGGTGATTTGTTCTCTAAATCAATGATTAAAAGAACCTATTTTACTCTTGCCGGTCTTCCTTATTTTGACCCACAACAACTCGGTCAAAACATAACTCCCAACCCACAGGACAATTCCGTGGATATGCATTGGACGGTGGTAGAGAAAGGTTCTTCACAAGTGCAATTGCAAGCAGGGTATGGAGGAAACTCGTTTATTGGAACCCTTGGATTAACCTTCAATAACTTTTCATTAAGAAACTTCCTGAAATTCAAAGATTTTAAGCCTGTGCCTCAGGGAGATGGACAAACATTCTCTATACAAGCGCAAGCGGGACAGTACTTTCAGAATTACGGAATTAGTTTCACGGAACCTTGGTTATTTGGTAGTAGGCCTACCGCATTATCAGTCGGGGTCAATTACTCGAGAGTAAAATATACAGATAGCTACGGTATGGATCAGAAGCTAAGTATTTTCTCTGCAAATGCGGGACTAAACAGACGACTTAGCTGGCCAGACGATTGGTTCTCCTTATATACGGGAGTACAGTTCCAATCTTATAATTTTGAAAACTATCCATTCCAATTCGGGGAAACAACCGAATACTATGGAAACGCGAAGAACTTCACGTTCAATATTGGACTAAGCAGAAACTCTGCCGGTATGGACCCAATCTTCCCGACTCAAGGATCCAATATTGAGGCGACAGTGAAATTTACGCCGCCTTATTCCTTGTTAAGTAATAAAGATTACTCTAGCATGACTCCGGTTGAAAAATACCAATGGATGGAATTCTATAAAGTGAAGTTAAAAGCGGATACGTACAATACGATGATCGGAAAACTGGTTTTACGTAGTACAGCGGAGATGGGCTTTATGAATGGATATAATAAGGAATTAGGACCACCTCCTTTTGAGCGTTTCTACGTTGGGGGTACGGGTCTTTTTGGAGGAAGATTTGATGGACGTGAATTAATTCCACTTCGTGGATATGAGAACGCATCCACAACGGGATATACGACTTCATCTCCCTACGATATTACTCCTTATGGAGGGGCAACTATTTATAGTCGATTGTCAGCCGAATTACGTTATCCGATTTCCTTGAACCAAACGGCTAAAATTTATGCACTTGGATTTGTAGAAGGTGGGAATGCGTGGAATTCATGGGGTAGTTTTAATCCTTTCCAACTTAAGCGCTCGGCTGGGGTAGGAATCCGAGTCTATATGGGAGCCTTTGGTCTCATTGGATTTGACTTCGCCTATGGATTTGATTCTCCAATTGGAACGAATGAACCTTCTGGATGGCAAACACACTTCCTAATGAATCAGTCTCTTTAGTAGTGCTTCATGATTTAAGAAAAAGGCAAGGCATAGTTCTTGTTTATAGAACACAGCACTTGTAAAATGTATTTTATAAAAAGAAAATTTAATTAGCAAAAATCATTAGATTTGCGAGCGGATTTGGCGGAGATTTAACTTTTGGACAATCCTAAAATCTAAACTAAGTAAAAGTAAACAACAACAATTAAAATAATTTAACGACCTATTATGAAAAAACTAAGTGTATTATTTGCGGCCGTAATGATGGTAATGTCTGTAGGGGTGGCAAAAGCTCAGAAGATAGCTTCATTAGATGTAGCAACAATTTTAAATTTAATGCCAGAGAAGAAAAAAGCGGATGAACAATTACTAGCACTTCGTAACTCAAAAGGAGCGGAACTAGAAAAACAAGCAAAAGCTGCTGATGATCTTTTTGCAAAATACAGCAAAGAAGCTCCTACGCAAACCCAACAAATTAACGAGCAACGTAACCAAGAACTTTCTAAATTAAGAGCAAACTTAGAGCAATTGCAAGAAGCAGCGCAGAAAGACTTAATGGAAAAAACAAATGTGGCCTATGCTCCAATTGAGAAAAAATTTAACGATGCAGTAACAAAAGTAGCAAAAGCTAACGGATGGGATTTCATCTTTGATGCAAACAACTCAGGTCTGATCTACAAAGCAGGACCAGATGCAACTGCACTTGTTAGAAAAGAGCTAGGACTATAATTTCTAATTATTAAAACGCAAAACCATCCTTTATAAGGGTGGTTTTTTTATTTTTGTCAAATGATAAACGAGATTTCAAGCACAGTAAAGGTTCGCTTTTCGGACTGTGATCCGATAGGACATTTAAACAATGTCAAGTATTTAGAGTATATGCTCAATGCGAGAGAAGATCACGTAGAGGAATTCTACGGCTTTACTTATGAACAATATTTGAAGGAAACGGGCTGTACCTGGATTGCAATCCAAAATGAAATTGCCTACTTAAAAGAGGTAAGATACAATTCAAAAGTGATCATTTCTAGTAAAACGATAGAGGTGAATGATCGAATCTCGAAAGTGGAGATTCTTATGAAAAGTGAAGATGGCCAGACCATTCATAGTGTTTTATGGATCACGGTGATTTACTTCAATCTTAAAACAAGGAGATCTCAGGTACATCCACCGGAAACGAGTGAGCTATTTAACAAGTATTTGGTAGATTTGCCTCAAAAGGATTTTCAATCAAGAACCGAATTCTTACGAAAACAAAATAAGCATGCTAAATAAAAGAAAAAAGATACTGGTAACAGGAGGTGGTGGACAACTTGGTCAATGTTTACAAAAGCTTTCTTCTCATTATGAATTAGAGTATGAGTTCCTGTTTTGTAACTCAAGTGAACTTGATATCACAAACCCTTCCAGCATTGAGGAGGTTTTTGAGGAATTTAAGCCTCACTACTGTATTAATGCAGCGGCATACACTGCGGTCGATTTAGCAGAAAGTGAAAAAAATCGAGCTTTTATGATTAATGCGCAGGGAGTAGAAAACCTAGCCCTTGCTTGCAAGGCATATGGAATAGAACTTATTCACATCTCAACGGACTATGTTTTTGATGGAGACACTAACCTTTCCTATGAGGAAGATAATTTTACTAGTCCACTTGGAGTCTATGGAGCTTCCAAGCGAGAAGGGGAAATCCTGGCCCTCGAAGCAAATGCACGAACCATTATACTACGTACTTCTTGGCTCTACTCTGAGTTCAGTAAGAATTTTGTAACCACGATGCTCAATCTTTTTCAACAAAAAAAAGAACTAGGTGTGGTACATGATCAGTTTGGACAGCCTACGAATGCAAATGATTTAGCTGAGGCGATCATGAAAATTATTTCTCATCGAGAAAAGGTGTACGGAATTTTCCATTTTTCTAATTATCCAGAAACAACCTGGTTTGATTTCGCCTCTAAGATTGCACAGCTCTCTAAAAGTGAAATACAACTAAATCGTATTGATACATCAAATTATCCAACTCCAGCGCCAAGACCTAAGCGCAGTACCATGGCACTAGATAAAATCGAGAGGGTATATGGAATTGAAGCCAAATACTGGGATGTAAGTTTAGAAGACACGGTTGAAATCTTAACCACGAAAGAATAATGAAAAAGTTACTCTTACTAAGTTTGTTTTTAGGAGCACAATTGGGGTCTGCTCAGCAAGTCACCTTGAGCAAGGCCGAGAAAATAAGTGATCGAACGGATAAGTTCCTTTATAAAGTAGACTCCTTAGAGAAGGATAAAGTCTATTTAGGAGAGCTTGAAATTCAGGAGTATTCCCTAAGCGAAACAGATCTCTTTAATCAAATCTACAAGAAGGCGAAAACAATTGGAGCAAATGCATTCAATCTAAAATCCTTAGAGACCATCGATCAGAGTCCTTATAAACTAAATAGGGCTCATTATTATCTGAATTTATATGAGGTTTCAAAAATGCCTCGTCGAGATAATAAGGTGTATATTATATCCTCGTCCAACAAACCGATCAAGATTAGGATTAATAATAAAGTGGTGGTTCTAGAACCCAAATCTTACATCGAGTCTGAATTAAAGCCAGGCGATATGCAAAGTATTTCTGTCGGTAGGTTATTAGGATCCAAAATTAATCTCTCTTATAAAGAAGGGCAGCCGGTTCAATACTTCCTAATTTTACCTGCAGGTGTTCGGGCCAATCATTCAAGTTCTGATGGTGGACTTAATTTTAAATCGGGAGATATTATAAATGTGGAAAGATCGTACGCCGAATTTCTAACTACAATTTATCCGCAACAAAAATAATTTTTTTGAGAGACCATTGGAAATAGAGAATTCCAAGATTTAGAATCGAGCTCTTTGGGTGAGACAATCTAGATTTACATGCGTCCTAACAAGAGCTAAAGAAAAGAGACTGAAAATGTCAAAATTTTTCTTACTCAAATTCAAAAGGTTAGCCTATTCGTTAACAAATAATTCAAATATAATTTGGAGCGAAAGGAAAAACCCCTATCTTTGCAATCCGAAATCGAAAGAACGTAGGAGCGCAGGAGTAAACGAGAGGGAAGATGTAGAGGGAGATAGAGGTTATGGAGTTTGGTTTTTTTTTAGGTCTTGAGACGCTCGAAAAAACTTTTTTAAAAAAAACTTCAAAAACATTTTGTCAGTTAAAATAAAGTTTATACTTTTGCACTCGCAAATCAGATGAAACGACAGGAGTAGTTTGAGAAGCGAGAGGAATAGAAGATCATTGAAAATACAATAACAACAACCAAGTAAGGAAAAACATATAAAACCAAGGCGAAGTCAAAACTTTGAGCGAAGTCAAACAAACATACAATGGAGAGTTTGATCCTGGCTCA
>JAEWIE010000026.1 GCA_023387375.1 Bacteroidota bacterium
AGCTGCATACTTCGCTGCTGCTCGTCGTTAAAGAAAAGTTGACTTACGGGGTTTCCCACATTGTTGAAAGAAGAGCCCGTCGTTCCCGCAAATCCGTCTGCTCCTACAAAAGGAACCCCCCATTTCCCATTGTCAAATTTAACGGGCACAATCGGAGACTGTTTATAAGCCGTTGTAAAGACACCCAAAGGTTTAGGAGTTACATTAAAAAACGCAACACTCATAGTTTGAGAGAGCGTAATATTACGGTTGATCTTAAACTCGTTATTGGTTCGAAGTGTGGTACGATTGTAATCAGAACCTTTTAGTATCGCTTTTTCGTCATAATTACTCGCGCTAAAAAAGTACTTCGCATTTTCAGACGAACCGGACACAGACACGTTATGCTGGTTGTAAACACCTTGTCGAGTGATTTCGTCAAACCAATCCGTGTTCACGGGTTGATCTTGAGAGAATTTTGTACTACCTAAAGCCGTATTGGTGTAATACGAAAAGAGATTACTTCCCGCCATTTTTACTTTGCGTAGAGGCGAACGAACACCTATAAACCCATCATACTCGACGGAAATTCCTCGGCCACGTCCTGATTTAGTGGTTATAATAATCACACCGTTAGCCCCACGGTTCCCATAGATTGCAAGCGCTGAGGCATCTTTCAAAATATCATAAGTGAGAATGTCGTTCGTATTAATGTTGGAAATACCTCCCACCATCATTCCGTCAACGACATAAAGAGGTTCACGTCCGCCTAGAGCGGTACCAAGTCCACGGATGACCACTGATGGAGTCGAACCGGGTAAGTCAGAAGCGGTCACGTTCACACCCGCAGCTTTCCCTTGAATGGCCTGCGTCGCATTTAACACTTTCGTCTTACTGACTTCTTCTGCATTTATTGAGCTGATTGCAGTCGTATTGTCCACTTTTTTACGACTCCCGTACCCAATCATGACGACCTCTTCGATTTGCTGCTCTCGCACTGTATCTTGAGTCGTCTGTGCCTGCACGCTAATACCGAAGTAAAAAGCGGCAATAAGGCATGGAAACTTTAGATGGCTGTTTTTCATACTGTTAAGTTTTGGATTAAATCTCTCTTGCGCGGTGCTAAGCACACGCCCTTTTATTATCTCAAATTTAGAAATTATTTAATAAACTTTAGCATTTACTTAACTTTTCTTATCAATCTATACTTTTCATCGTCCACGCACTTCACAAATTCAGTTGGCTTAATATTTGAAAGATCCCTAAAGCATTTAAAAAAACGAATTATGAAAGTAAAAACAGTATTAGTAGCAAGCATGGCAATAGGTTCGATCGGTCTAGTCACTCAATCGTGTTTAGCAGTAGCCACCTCGGGGATTGGTATTGCCGTATTAAAGCAAGTACTACTAGGCGGAATCACTAAAGGTGTCGGAATTTTTTCCAATAAGAACGCATTCATGCAAAATGATTTGATCAATCAAGCCCTGCCTGCACCTTTACGCGAGATAAATTCGGTACTAGAACGAATTTCACCAAGTCTGGTGCAGAAAGAAAAAGAATACATTGCGCAGGCCGCGGCTTATACGGTTCAAACGGCAGAGCCTATCCTAAGAAATGCAGTCAACTCTTTAACCCCAGAGGATGTAAGGCAAGTTGCGAACGGCGGAAAAGGAGCAGCCACAAGACTTTTAAAGGCAAAAACGGCAGACCAACTGATGCTTGCCATTCAGCCCAAAGTGGATGAAAAACTAAACGAATACGGAATTGTAAAAAGTCTTAATTTAGCGCTACAAGGGAATAATCTTTTAGGAGGACTGCTCGGAACTGGGGATCAAAATTTAAATCTTGCCTCAGGGGGACTCAGTAGACTCGCTTCAGAGCAAATGGTAGAAGGGCTTTTTAAAATTATTGAAAATCATGAAATGGAAAATTCTTTCCAACTACTAAATGCACTTCAAAATTCGAAATAAAAAAATCTTATATTTATCGCCTCGAAGTTTTGAGCTTTGCATTTAGTTAGAATTATTTTTTATGGACCAGCCTAATAGCCCACTTCCAAAAGGAGTATCTGAGGAAGAATTTTATACAAAATTACAAACCAACTTGGAAACAGCGCATAGCTTTCCCGAGGATTACCTCTATAAATTCATATTCCCAAACGACAATTCAAAACTCACGGATTTATATAAAATCTTTGACAAATTAAAGTACACGATTTCAACAAGGGAAAGTTCCAACGGTAAGTATATCTCCGCTAGTATTCTCGTATTTGTCATGGATGCGAATCAGGTGATCAATCTATACAAAGAAGTCTCCAAAATCCCTGGAGTCATGATGCTTTAATTTTAAGCCTCAATAAAGAACTTTGCTTTTTCAATAGGTCTGGCGACCATTGCAAGGGAACCTTTTATTAATATGGGACGCTCTATTAAATTCGAATTTTT
Organism: Bacteroidota bacterium; assembly: GCA_023387375.1. Taxonomy (GTDB): domain Bacteria; phylum Bacteroidota; class Bacteroidia; order Flavobacteriales; family Weeksellaceae; genus Planobacterium_A. Next base: position 2,424 of record JAEWIE010000026.1, read on the forward strand.
GGAAAGCACCTCAATCCACTCAGAATCAGAAAGATTTTTATCGGCATAGGTACTTTTATAAAGAGGTTCGTTTTTACGTACAATATCAAGGGGCCCTAGATCTAATTTTTTTAGTAGCGTCTGAATTTCTAAAACCGAAAGGGGATCGTTTACTATGTCGATTAATTCGAACTCTACCCCATTTTCGTCCAGGTATTCAAGAACAGACCTAGATTTTGAACAACTATTGTTATGTAAAATTTTCAACATGATGCTGTCTGTGCTAAGAATTAAAAAAGTCCGTGAAGCTGAGCCTCAATACGTTCAAGAATAAAGCCAAAGTCTTGGGGTCTTTCTACAAAATCAAGATCGTCCACTTCAATGACGAGTAACTTTCCTTCTTTGTAATTATCAATCCAGTTTTCATATTTTTGATTGAGCTTCGATAGGTATTCAATACTAATACTCGCCTCATAATCCCTTCCTCGTTTGTAGATCTTTTTCACCAAATTTGGAACATCGCTCTTTAAGTAAATTAATAGATCAGGGGCCTGAACAAAAGACTTCATCAAAGTAAAAACAGAAAGATAATTATCATAGTCTCGTTGAGACAAGAGACTCATATCGTACAGGTTCTCGGCAAAGATGTGAGCATCCTCATAAATCGTTCGATCTTGAATAATATTCTTTCCGCTTTCACGAATTTCCTTTACTTGTCGAAAACGACTGCCCAAAAAATAAATTTGAAGCGCAAAGCTCCATTGGCTCATATCAGCATAAAAGTCTTCCAAATAGGGATTATGGTCCACGTCTTCAAACTGGGCTTCCCAGCCATAATGTTTTGCGAGCATGGTCGTAAGGGTGGTTTTCCCTGCGCCAATATTTCCCGTAATCGCGATGTGCATGTGTAAATTCTCTTAGGTTTTTCTAGGGGTAAGGTCCCATTAATCGGGACATTTTTAAGTGCGTAAAGATAAATCTCTTTCTCTTTCATTTCAAAATTATGACTCCATAATTTATCCACAATAGAAAGGTTTTCTATCCTTTAAGTACGGCCTATTATTTTATTTGAACTTCGTAAATCGTGGGCCAATTTTTACCTGTCACAAGCATATTATCTCCCTTGAAAGCAATTCCATTTAATACATCGTCATTTCCTTTCGTATGTTTTCTAGCGAGCTGCGTAAAATCAAATTTACCCACTACTTCCCCTGATTTTGGATCAATCTTAAGTACAATTGGGTTTTGCCATACGTTCGCATAAATATAACCCTTATGGTACTCGAGCTCATTTAATTGATCGTAAGCCTGCGTATTTCCTGCCACGGAAATAGAACGTACTACCTGAGAGGGATCCTCAACGGAAAGAAAATAAAGATTCTTCGTGCCATCAGAGGCGATTAAATTTTTTCCGTCGTAAGTCAGTCCCCACCCCTCGCCAATCACGTTTGGGTAAGGAAATTCAGAGAGAAGCTCCAAACTAGACTTGTCATATACAAAACCTTTTTTGTTCTGCCATGTTAATTGGTAGATCTTATCTCCCACGATGGTCGCTCCTTCCGAAAATACCTCTTGGGGTTGATGTATTGACTTCTGAACCGCTGTAGAACCCAAAGTATATTTGATTAGTTGAGAGAGACCATGCTGTCCATCACTCTCATAAAGGGTCTGTCCCTCCAATTGAAAGCCTTGCGTAAAGTTTGCGGGGTCGTGAGGATACTCCTTGATGATTTCATAAGAAATGCTCGCCTCAGGTTTCGCCGCAAAAACATTTATGGTTGCATCCTGGCTTAAAACCTCCCCACTTGACGTGGTAATGAGAAAGGTGACGGCATTGTCTCCCAAAGAAAAATAATTCGGATCAATGAGGAGACTTGAAGTCTCTTTGTCACCAAAACTAATTTTGATCTCTTTTGCTTCTTTCAGTACACTGGATGGAAGTTTAAGAGAATCTCCAAAATGAAACCCCTCCGACTGGCGCTCAATCGTATAGCTGTTCAAATCGTTTAAAACTTCTTTGTCTTTACTACAAGATACTAGTACTCCTAAACCAAAAAGAGCAATATATAAACTACGTTTCATTTCTTTTTATTTCTAATTATTTCTTTTGAGATCTATACCCAGATCGAAGGTGTGAATTTACTGAAATATGATGGCTCAGACAAAAAAGGAATTTTGCTTTTTTCGTATACTTGATTAAAACTATTTTAATCACAAAATTCCATTATCTAAGTAACCTTTCAATGATTCCTGAAGGATACTTCTCCAACCTTCCAAAAAATTTTCAAACGAAAAGCCCTCGCCCAATGATTTAAAATGGTCCAGATGCTCATGTCTCAGAACTAGGCGTGTTTGATCACCCAATGTTTCTAACTCCCAATTCACAAGCGTACTCTCCTTTGAAATTTCAGGATAAGACCAAGTATACGAAAGTTTATTAAGCGGCTGAATTTCAACAATTTCACAGACGTGAAGAAATTTCTTTTCCTCCCCGGGTTCATAGAAATGAAATTTATGATTTGGCTTCAATTCAAAATCAGGGATGTCAAAATACCATTTTCCGAGTTCTCTCGGATTGCTAATTGCCGCCCAAACCTTTTCTAAGGGCTGATTATAAACCTCTTCTACTATAATTGTATCGCTCATTTTCCTTGATTTGTAAGGCTTAAAAATACGCATTATAGAGAAAACAATTCAAAAAACTAAATAAAAATAAATTAATTTTGGCACTTTAAACTACTCACAGTGCATCCACTATTAAAAGTTCTATTCGTTTTATTTGTTCTCTCTCTAATTGTCGCCATAGTTGGGTATTTCATTTTAAGGAGTCCTTCTTTTGGAAGAGCTCCCTCAGGAGAACGTTTAGTTCGCATTCAAAACTCACCGAACTACAAAGGAAATCAGTTCCATAATTTATCCGAGACACCGGCCATTGCCCCTGGCGCGACAATGGCAGGCGCGATGTATAAAATGTTTTTTAAAAAGAGTCCACAAATAAAACCAAAGAATCCATTTCAATTTACAAAAACGGATCTTTTTTCAATACCTCTTTCTGAAAACAGGATGGTTTGGATGGGGCACTCCTCGTATTATCTGCAAGTTGACGGAAAACGTATTTTGGTGGATCCTGTTTTTTCGGGACACGCAAGTCCGTTTCCCTTTAGTGTGAAAGCATTTCAAGGAAGCGATCTTTATCAGACGAAAGATATCCCTGCATTAGATTATCTAATTATCACCCACGATCACTGGGATCATTTGGATTACAAGACAGTCAAGGCACTTTTTAATCGGACCCAAAAAGTAATTACAGGACTTGGAACGGGAGAACATTTAGAGTTCTGGGGATTGGAACCTCGAAAGTTGGTGGAACTAGACTGGTATGAATCCCATGAATTAGCGAAGGGATACACCGTTTATTCAGAACCTGCAAGGCATTTCTCAGGAAGAGGACTAAGACGAAACCAAGCCTTGTGGAGTAGCTTCTTACTTGATTTTCCTACGCAGAAAGTATTTATTGGAGGGGATAGCGGGTATGGGGATCATTTCAAAGAAATTGGAAAACGACACGGCTCGATTGATTTGGCCATATTAGAAAATGGCCAGTACAATGAAGATTGGCGCTATATTCATTTTCTTCCAGGAGAAAATTTAAAAGCAATGAAAGAGTTAAGAGCTAAAACTTTGGTTCCTGTTCACTTCGGCAAATTTGCACTCGCTCTGCATGCTTGGAACGAACCGATTAAGAAGATGATAGAACTAAGAGAACCTGATCAAACAATTTTGACCCCAAAGATAGGGGAACTTCTCGATTGGAGCCCAAACGAAATTAAACCCAGCCTTTGGTGGGAAAACCTTCCCTAGTCCTTATGAGTCGGGATTCTGCCCCACTACAAAATCATAATTACTCGGCAGCAAAAGTAGCATGTAGCAGCTCATGACTAGAACTACTTAAAAACTTTTTGAACCTACGCCTTACGTATTTTTTGATAAAGAAAGCCAAAACGTGCTTTATCCACAAGCTTATTTTTCAAAAATCGAGGATAGAACCTTCGTTTAGCTGAAGGGAAATTGATACTTTTGTATGCAAACCGAGGGTTTATGAGAGTTCTCACAGGATTGCGCAGTTTTTTATTTTCCACGATATCAATTTACATATTTAGGTGCGTTCTTGGATTCGTCCTTGGCTACTATCTAATGAGGCTGATTCCCGAGTTTGACATTTTTTGGGCCTTACTTTCCATTATGCTTGTGATTTCACCCGAAGGAAAAGAGGCTCCGCGACTTACTACAGACCGAGTTAAAGCCAATTTAGTGGGTGCTTTGTCAGGGTTCTTAGTTGTATTTTTACCCTTTGAACTCTTTTGGAAAACTTTGCTGGGAATTGTGGTTGCCGCTGTTTTGTCTAATGCATTCAAACTACTGAGTGTCTCTCGAACCGCAATTGTGGCCGTAATCATAATTGTTTTGGAAAAGCCAGAAGAAGGGTACATTGCGTCCATTGAAAGGTTTATATCCGTCGCCGCTGGCTGTCTGATTGGACTCTTTGTTGTGGTAAGCACAGGGTATTTAATTCGATATCTTCATAAATTAATTTTAAAAGTAGAATATAGACATAGCGACGACTTACATTAACTTAATACAGACTTCGCAACTTTAAAGTAAAATAAAATGAAAGAAAACGCATACATTGTGGAAGGAACACGATCCGCCATTGGAAGTTTTAGAGGAACTCTTTCAGGCATGAGAACGGATGACTTATTAGCCGAGGTTTTAAAAGGACTTATAAAAAAATCCCCGAATTTACCCCTCGATAAAATTGACGATGTTATTATTGGTTGCGCCAACCAAGCGGGTGAGGACAATCGAAACATTGCAAGAATGTCTCTTTTGCTAGCGGGGCTACCCGTAAGTGTTCCAGGGGAAACAGTCAATCGCTTATGCGCCTCTGGAATGAGCGCAATTGTACAAGCCTCTCGAGCTATTAAATCAGGCGAAGGAGATCTGTTCATCGCAGGAGGCGTGGAGGGGATGACCCGCGGTCCTTATGTGATTTCCAAATCCGCTGCTCCTTTTGGCAGCGATCAAAAAATCTATGATAGTAGTTTTGGATGGCGTTTTGTAAACCCTAAAATGAAAGATCTTTATGGCACGGATGCTATGGGAAACACCGCTGAAAACCTAGCTCAAAAATATCAGATTACAAGAGAAGAACAAGATCGCTTTGCGCTTCTCTCCCAGCAGAAAGCCAAGGCGGCCATGGATAACGGAAGGCTAAGTGAGGAGATTACACCCATCGAAATTCCACAACGAAAAGCAGATCCCATCCGCTTCGATCAAGATGAATTTATAAAGCCGAATTCTTCGATGGAAGGCCTCTCCAAACTAAGAGCAGCCTTTCTTAAAGAGAATGGGACGGTCACAGCAGGAAATTCCTCTGGACTAAACGATGGCGCTGCAGCTGTGCTTATTGCCTCTGAAAGTGCGGTAAAAGAATATAATCTTGCTCCCATGGCAAGAATCGTTACTTCTGGAGTCACAGGAACAGAACCGAGAATCATGGGAATTGGACCTGTGGAAGCCTCTAAATTAGCCTTAAAACGAGCGGGGCTTACCCTAGAGGACATGGACATCATAGAGTTAAACGAAGCCTTTGCCGCGCAAAGCATTGCTTGTTTAAAAGAACTCGGATTAGAACCAAATGATCCAAGAGTGAATCCAAATGGAGGTGCCATTGCGCTTGGTCATCCGCTAGGTATGAGCGGAACTCGAATCACGTATTCAGCCGCATTAGAGCTATTAAAAACTGGAAAGCGCTATGCCCTTGCTACCATGTGTATTGGAGTCGGACAAGGCTATGCCGTCATTCTAGAGAACTCTTCCTACAGTGAGTCATAAATTTAGTACGCCCAAAGGTTAGAAATAATCTAAATGTAAAAAGCCGCTTCTTATTGGGAAACGGCTTTTCATTTTTTCGTAATCGTAGGCAATGTTTTAAAATCCTAATAATTTTAATTTTAACTGAACAGCGAAATTGCCTTTGAATCCTGGTGTGTGGTAATGCCCCACTCGATAAAAGAACCCTAAATTAAAATGGGAACTCAAAAAATTATTCCACTCAAGTCCTACTTCTTGGTAAAGTTTATTTAAAGGCTGGAAGTTTAGCTCATGGTTTTGTGGAGAACTCATGTCGCCAATAATCCCTTTGTAAAGAACATCTATACTTGAGGAATTGTGACCAATGCTCTTAAAGTACCAGGGTAGTCGATGAGTCAAATAATAACCCACAAAACGATCGTTGTAATACTGACCTCCAGGCATCGTAGCGAATCCAAGGTAGGAAGTAAGCGTAAAACTGGTCTTAAGCTTCTCACCCGAAAGTCCATTCATCTGGAACTGATTCCAAATGGGCGCATCTCCAAAGACTTTTCCCATATAGGCTCGCGTCCCAGTCACTCCCCATGGATTTTTGAATTGATGAGTAAATAGTAACTCAATTTTTTTAAATTCCGTCTCTCCCCCAAGAATGGAAAGCCCCTGCTTATAATGCAAATAAATTTCAGGAAAACCGCTGTGGTATGTGAATTTCCCACCCGGTGTCATCATAGATTTAGATCCTGGTGCATACTTTAAAGTGGCTTGAAAACCAAATTCATCAAATGCATCGCCTAACGTTTTAAAATTATAGGGGAAAAGTGCTTCGTTGCGTTCTCGCTCCACTCCTAATTTCATCGTGAGATTAGGACGCAAATCATATTCCCAACTAAGCTTTGCGCCCCTAGTTGAAAAGTATTTTTTATTGCTTATGTTCACACCTGAATTCATGAGTTTCATCTTGAAACTCCAAAGTTCTTCGTTGAAAAGGCCACTGGCTTTTACATCCGAATAGTATTCTGTTCTTAATTTTGAATGCCGCGAAAGACTCGTGAGATAATCAACCGCAAAACCATATTTCCATTTTTGATCCCTAAATCCATATCCGATATAGGCCTCTGGAGACCAATGCGGACTAAAGTGCTCGTTTAATTTTGCACCCACACCAAGTCTAAGTCCTTCGTACTTGGAATAAAGTGCGAAATGCTCCGCGAGGAGATCTACTTTTCCGAGTCGCAATTTTCCACTAGTGAGCGTTGAAATAAACCCCGCAGCTCGATTCCAATTGTGTTTCTGGCCTATGCTATCGATCTTGACGTAGGTTTGAGCTTCTCGTGAACTTAAGGGGTTGGCGCGGTACTCTGGGAGAAGTGTTCCGTCTGAATTCTTTACTTCAAACTCATACCCCTTAAAATCTTGCTTTTCAAATTGCGCATTAGGCTGCCAATCAAAATAAGTAGCGTTAAAAAATGCGTAGTATCCAAATTTAGGTGAATTCTGCAAAGAATCAGAATCCTTGGCCAAATCGAGTTCGCCTATCTTAATCTCCACATCTTCTTTGTTTGGAAACCATTTGCCCTGAAGGAGTTTCCAAGAACTCACAAGAGTCCGTTTCGATTGGGAGCGGCTTTCTCTTTCTATTTGCCTTACACCATAACTTTGCGCATCAATAAGAATTCTTCCATTGTACTTTGGCGAGCTGGTCACCTTGCTTTTTCGAATTTCTCGAAAGCTAATTTCATACGTCTCACGTCCCTGATAAAAAAGGGTATCGGTCAAAAAGAATCGATACAGATTTCTGTTTTTACCCTGCAGTACTTTGGGCATTAAAGAACGATCACTTCGGATCGCCAAGAGACGGTATAAAGGTTCACTAAAACCTGAAATCCGATTGTCTAGCACTAGTGTTTTCTCGCCAAGTGTTTTGGAATGACGATATTCTAAGACTCTTTCCCACAAGAAGCCTTTGCTATCTCTTGCAATCTGCTGCATTTCTTCGACCGTCCATGGCGATTTCTTTTCTTTGCCTTTTGCTTTAAGCTCTGCTTCTAAGGAAATCGTATCTCGCTTTGCACTAAGTTCCTTCTGATATAATAAAAGAGAATCCTTGTCGAAATCAAGCGATATTTTCTCATAAGAGCGGTAACGAAACATATCTAAACTATAGGGAGAATTTTGCTTGTAATGTTCTCGAACTTTGTTAAGTAATTCAAGAGCTTTGGGATCACTCTGATCTTTAATGATCACACTTTCAATTTTGGCTTCTTTCAGAGGATCTAGCGAAAGTTCACTTTGCATTTGCTCTTCTACCTTTAGCACTTGATCCTCATAGCCCTCAATTTGCACACGAATTTCAGAACAAGAAGTTTGAAATTCAAGTCCATGAATAGTCGCTTGGGTTTCTAATTTTTTCCCTTCACACCAAAGACTTACTTTTGATAAATCGATGTGAAGCTCCTTTGCAAAGTGCAATTGAGATTGAGAGAAAGCCCATGAACTTACGAGTAGGCTAAAGATGAAATAAATTCGACTCATCGCTTGCGTATTTGAGAAGTTTGAAAGTAAACAATTTCTTAATATACCATGCACTCAATAGAAAAAAAAGAAGAAAAAAACTTTGACGCTGCTTTTTTCTTCTTTTATATTAATTTCATGTATTGGAAATTAAAGGCTCAAAGCTTTTTGATAAGCATTTTCAATACCCTCAAGGTTCTTTCCTCCTGCCGTGGCAAACCCTACATTTCCACCTCCGCCACCTTGAATTTCTTTGGCAAGTTCTTTCACGATTTGTCCTGCGTTGAACTTATCTTCTAAATCGGAAGAAACCCCCACTGTAATGAGCGGTTTATTTCCATAGTCAGAAATAATTACGGTTAAAGACTGAGGGACTTGTTTTTTCAATTCAAAAACCAAATCTTTAATGCTAGAGGCATCCATTGAGGTTTTTTTCACGAGCAAATTCCTTCCCTCTTTTTGCTCATACTGATTTTTCCATTCTGCTATTTGGGCGACTGCTTGGTTTTTCTTACTTAGTTCTAACTCCGCTTTTAGCTGATGGTTCTCCTCCAATAACTTTTCAATGGATTTGCGAATGTCTTTTGATTTTAAAAGACTTCCTATCGAGGTAAGAGTGGATTCTAAGTCTTTGTAATATTTCATTGCCGCTTCGCCTGTGATGGCTTCAATCCTGCGGATTCCAGACGCAGTGGAACTTTCTGATACAATTTTAAAAAGTCCAATTTCCCCCGTGGAACGAACGTGAGTCCCTCCACAGAGTTCTTTTGAACTATCAAACTGAATCATGCGAACCTGATCACCATACTTTTCTCCAAATAAGGCCATTGCACCTTTTTCGATGGCCTCTGCCATAGGAATATTTCTATATTCCTGAAGCGAAATATTCTGTTGAATTTTGCGTTTTACTTTCGCCTCAACCTCTTGCAATTCTTCCTCAGAAAGCTTCGCGAAATGGGAAAAATCGAATCGTAGATACTCTGGGCCCACGAACGAACCTTTTTGTTCGACGTGCGTACCAAGTACCTCGCGAAGCGCTTCATGCAATAAATGTGTTGCGGAGTGATTTGCTTCCGTACTTTTCCTTCTTGGCCCTTCTACTCTTGCATAAAAGACAGCTCCTACATCCTTTGGAAGCTCACGGATTAAAGAAACAATCAAATTGTTTTCCTTTTTGGTATCTAATACTTCGATCACTTCGGGGTTGTTCTCCACATTGTATAACTCTGGAGCCGAGAGATCAAAGTGTGCGGCGTAGCTCGGAATTAAGATTCCATGGTCCCCTACTTGGCCCCCACCTTCCGGATAGAAAGGACTTTGGTCTAAAACAATTTGGAAGAACTCGCCGTCTTTGTTTTCAATCTTACGGTAACGTGTAATGTAGCACTTTGTTTCAAGTACATCATACCCTACAAATTTCTCACTCTTTTCCTCTAAAACCACCCAGTCATAGACTTTCCCTGCGGAGTCCTTTTTACTTCTTTGCTTCTGTTTCTGCATCTCTACATTGAACCCTTCTTCGTCCACTGACAAATGACGTTCTTGCGCAATGATGCGAGAAAGATCGACAGGGAATCCGTAAGTATCGTAAAGTTCAAATACGCGGTCTCCAGGAAGCGTCGTTTCTCCGTTGGCGATGGTTTCTTTGATTGTATGGTCAAGACGAAGAAGCCCCGTTTCAATGGTTTTCAAAAAAGAAACTTCTTCTTCTTTGATGACCTCTGTGATTAGCTTTTTCTCTTTTCGAAGCTCTTTGAAATAATCTCCCATTTGACTATCTAAAACCTCAACAAGCTCATACAAAAAAGGGTGTTTCAGTCCTAAGAATCGATAAGAATAGGAAATGGCTCGTCTCAAAATACGACGAATCACATACCCCGCGCCTCCATTAGAAGGCAACTGTCCATCCGCGATGGCAAATGCAACCGCACGTATATGGTCGACAACCACGCGAATCGCGATGTCCTTAGAATTTTCTAATATTCCAGTGTAGGTTTCTCCTGACAATGATTCTACTTTCTGAATTAGAGGAGTAAAAACATCGGTATCATAATTAGAAGCCTTTTTTTGAAGTGCCATGCAAAGCCTTTCGAATCCCATTCCTGTATCGACATGTCGATTCGGTAACCTCTCAAGGTTTCCATCTGCTTTGCGGTTGAATTCCATGAAGACCAAATTCCAGATCTCAACCACTTGAGGGTGATCTTGATTCACGAGCTCAAAGCCTTTTACTCTTTGTTTTTCCTCTTCGCTACGTAAATCCACATGAATTTCGGAGCAAGGACCACAAGGACCACTTTCTCCCATTTCCCAGAAATTGTCTTTTTTATTTCCTTCTACAATGCGATCTGCTGAAACGTGATTTAGCCATAAATTGTACGCCTCTTGATCACGCTGCAAATTTTCTTTCAAATCTCCCTGGAAAACACTGACATACAGATCTTCTTTTGGGATTTTATAAACCTCTGTTAGAAGTTCCCATGCCCAGTCTATGGCTTGCTTTTTAAAGTAATCTCCAAAAGACCAATTTCCAAGCATCTCAAACATGGTGTGATGGTAGGTATCACGTCCTACATCGTCCAAATCATTGTGCTTTCCAGAAACTCTCAAACATTTTTGCGTATCCGCAATCCTAGGGGCTTTTGGTGTTTTATAACCTAGAAAATAATCTTTGAACTGCGTCATTCCAGAATTGGAAAACATAAGTGTAGGATCGTCTTTTAAGACAATGGGAGCCGAGGGTACAATTAGGTGTTCTTTGCTTTTAAAAAACTCTAAAAATTGCGTACGTATCTTTTGTGAGGTCATTTCGAATTGATTTATTTTTTTGCAAATTCACTTCCTGATTCTTGCAAGTTGGCAAATTTAAGGAATTTGTACAAATGTTGTGCTAAGGCCTAAGATTGAGGGGCACATTTTTTGTGCTTTCGTTCTCAAGCCTAAAAAACGAGTTTGAGCTTGTGCTTTAGTCTTAAAATTTAATTATATTTAACAAATGAAAATTACAGATTTAGCACTGGAACTTGGCGTCTCTACCTATAGCATTAAACAATTCATTGACGATTTCGATTTGGATTTACAAGAATGTCTATATCCTAATTTAGAAGTGAAAGATGATTTCATAAAATTTGCGAGAGAAAATAAAGCCTTTTTGATTCGATATGAAAAGGACTTAGTGGAAGAAAAAACCTCTAAACAAATCGCAAAGCAAATTAACCAACCTCTTGATCAGGTGGAAACCATTATCAAGAAACAAAAGCCAAATCTATTTGAAAACGGTCTTTATAAATCCTCCGTCTCAAGCTACGGAATTGACCAAGCATTGGGTGGTGATTACCAATTTGTGTACGATTATTTCGGAAAGAAAACACCCCTTGCACAGCGCGATTTTATAGGGTATCGCGATTTGTATTTTCACATTACAGAAATGCTTCATCCCTTTATCGATCAGAAGCAAGCAAAAGATTGGGGAATATACAAACCCGCTGGAATCATCCTTTATGGCCCAAAGGGTAGTGGAAAAATTTTTTGGGCACGAAAAATGGCAGAAATCATTGGCTATGAATTTAAAGCGGTAAAAAACGCTTATTTAGGAACCTCTTTTATTAATGGTGAGAAGACCGATTTTACCGATTTTTTAACCACAATGATGAAGGAATCCAAGACGCTACTTTTTATGGAAAACTTTGACGAAGTGGCTAGGGAACGCTCGAATGAGCATGACCAGCCTTCTCATATGGAAGAAATAAAAGACATCATTCTGCATTCCATTCACAAGTTTGTAAATGAAGACCTGCTTATGGTGGTCGCCGCAGATTCACTCACTGGAATGGACAGCGAGGTCTTTGCCCCGGGACGATTTGATGTACGAATTCCTGTGTTCCCTCCGAACCGAGATGAACGCTCTCAAATGATTATGCGTTATCTAACTATCAACCTTGAGAAGGAGGCTCTTCTACTCCAAATACTTAAGTATAACAAAGCAGATCAGAAACCTTTCTGGACTCCTTGGGCGGAAATGATGAAACTATTTAGCAATACGATGGTGATCGATTTCACGCAAAGTGTTAAAAAACGATTGCGCATCCAGTATTTAAAACTTAAAACTCCTCATTTTAAAATTGAAGAAAAACTGCTTCAGCATAGTCTAGCGGAGGCCACTGGTAAACTTACCGAGGAATACTTAAACTCAGTTCAAGATTTCATTTATGAAGTGAGCCTAAGAGATTACGATGTCTTTTCACGCCGAATCGAATCCCTTAAAGTAGAATTAAACTCCTACAAAGTACAAGAACTCCCACGTCGTCAAATTGGATTCTCGCATAACGAACCTCTCGACCCTAAACAGGATATTAACCTTGCAGAATAAAACCATTTAAAAACGGCCTCTTATAATAGGCAGGTCTTGGTAAGGATCTATTTCGATCTGGGATACTTTTGTGCTACCCCCAAGGGGGAAATAGAATTTCCCTTTTCTAAAAAGTCAAAGTCTTATCTTTGCAAAAATCAAAACTGTGATAAGTTCCGATCAATTAAAAGATATACAATCCCGAATCGAGTCTCTACATCAATTTCTTCATATTGAGAAGAAATCAATTGAGATTCAAAACGAAGAAGAAAAAACGACGGCGCCTGATTTTTGGAACGATCCCAAAGCGGCAGAAGTATTTCTAAAGCAACTTCGTACAAAGAAAAAATGGGTAGAAAACTACAATGAAATTCAGAGTGCATTTGAAGATTTGCAAGTGCTCATTGAATTTGCGAAAGAAGACCCTGAGAGTGAAGCCGAATTGCAAGAACAATTTCCTTTGCTTGTGGAGAAGGTGGAAGACCTTGAATTCAAAAACATGCTTTCTCAAGAAGGAGATGAACTCTCCTGCGTACTTCAAATAACCGCTGGAGCGGGAGGAACTGAAAGTTGCGACTGGGCCTCCATGCTTATGCGGATGTATCTAATGTGGGCGCAAAATCAAGGCTACAAAGTTCGAGAACTCAATTTTCAAGAAGGCGATGTGGCCGGCGTGAAAACGGTCACTTTAGAAATCGAGGGTGATTATGCTTTTGGATACTTAAAAGGTGAAAACGGAGTGCATAGGCTAGTTCGCATTTCTCCTTTTGATTCGAATGCAAAGCGCCATACGAGTTTTGTCTCCGTATATGTCTACCCTCTGGTCGACGATACGATTGATATTCAAATCAATCCTGCGGACATTTCTTTTGAGACGATGCGCTCCTCAGGGGCAGGAGGACAAAATGTGAACAAAGTGGAAACGGCTGTAAGACTTCGACACGCACCTACGGGAATCATAATTGAAAATTCGGAAAGCCGATCCCAACTCCAGAACAAAGAAAAAGCGATGCAACTTCTAAAATCGAGACTCTATGAAATAGAACTTGAAGAGAGAATGCGGGCCCGAAATGAAATTGAAGCGGGGAAAATGAAAATCGAATGGGGAAGTCAAATTCGAAATTATGTAATGCATCCATACAAACTTGTAAAAGACGTCAGAACCAACCACGAAACTTCGGATGTGGAGGGCGTGATGAATGGAGATTTAACGCCTTTCTTAAAAGCCTTTTTGATGGCCGATGGAAGTGGCCAAGTAGACGATAACGAGCTCGGACTTTAATCGACATTGCCTTGTAAAAAGTTAAATAAACCAGCGCTTCGAGTCTTTTCAAATAGAGAGTAAAAAATTACACCTTAGACTCTGTTAAATAATCATAATAATTTCTCATTCGATTTTATTTAAATTATTTTTGTGGCTAGAGTTAATATGAATGGAGCATTTCGAAAGTTGGAAGGATTTACTGAATCCAGAGTTTTACATAAAAATGGGTGGATTTTGGCTGATCATTTTTATAATATTTGCAGAAACAGGTCTATTCATTGGCTTTTTCCTTCCTGGAGATAGTCTACTTTTCATTTCTGGAATTTATTCGGTCGAAATTATACACGCCACGTTTGGAAGTACACAAAGTGGATTTCTGGACACCGTCATTCTTGCTTTATGCATTGCCATCGCGGCTATCGTTGGAAACGAGGTAGGATACTGGTTTGGACGTAAAACAGGTCCTGCTCTATACAAAAGGGAAGATAGCTTTTTTTTTAAAAAGAAATACCTTTTCCAAGCGCACGATTTCTTCGAAAAACATGGAAGTGTTGCTATTATACTCGCTCGATTCCTTCCTATTGTACGTACTTTCGTTCCCATTGTCGCTGGAATCGTAAAAATGCACAAAAAAAGATTTCTACTTGACAATATTATTGGAGGAGTTCTTTGGTCGTTCAGCCTCGTTTTTGCAGGGCATTACCTTGACCAGTTATTTATAAAAGAATTTGGAATTGACTTAAAGGAGCACCTAGGACTTATCGTTCTTTTTCTAGTGCTATTCACCACACTTCCCGTGATTTTAAAAATTGTCTTTGGAAAAGCAAATGACCGCTCCTAGAGGCTAAACATTAGAATCTCTTTTTTTTCCTAAATGATGGAAAATCCTGCATACTTCGAAATTTCCGATTAACGCTACCTTTTATTGAAGGATTAATATCTATCTTTGATTGATCAAAACGACTTTCAATGAAGAAATATTTTCTCTTACCCTTTCTATGTTTCTTTTCTCTTGCGATTGCTCAAGAGAAATATGTACTCGTTCTCCATGGGGGAGCAGGAACCATCACGAAGCAAAACATGACACCCGAAAAAGAAGTGGCCTACAAAGCGAAACTCTCGGAAGCGCTAAAAGCAGGATACAATCAAATTGAAAAAGGAGAAAGTGCCGTGAAGGCCGTAGAGGCTGCCATTGAAATCCTCGAAGACTCTCCTCTTTTCAATGCCGGAAAAGGAGCTGTATTCACTGCCGAAGGAAAAAATGAAATGGATGCTGCGATCATGCAGAGTAAAAACCTAGAAGCAGGTGCAGTGGCTGGCGTAACGACCATTAAAAATCCGATCAAAGCGGCCATTGCCGTTATGCAGACTTCTCCCCATGTACTATTAGTGGGCAAAGGTGCCGAAACATTTGCTGCAGAACAAAAACTTGAAATTGTTTCTCCTGATTATTTCTATACGAAAGACCGCTACCAATCTTTGCAAAAATTTCTAAAAAAGAACGAAAACAAAAAATCGACCAGCTCTACGCCAAAACCTTCATTTTTAGAAGTGGATTACAAATTCGGAACCGTAGGCGCAGTAGCCTTAGACAAAGACGGAAACCTCGCGGCGGGAACCTCTACGGGAGGCATGACCGGCAAAAAATGGAACCGTGTAGGAGACTCCCCTTTAATTGGGGCAGGCACCTATGCAAATCAGTGGGTTGGAGTCTCAGGCACCGGATGGGGTGAATACTTCATTCGCACCACTGCCGCTAGAACTCTAGCTGCAAAAATGCAATACCAAGGCAAAGACATTCAAACCGCTGGCTCTGAAGTCATCGCTGAAATTGAAGCTTTAGGAGGGGATGGAGGACTAATCGCTTTAGATAAAAACGGAAATGTCGCAATGCCATTCAATACAGCAGGGATGTACCGAGGGACTGTCACACGCGATGGAAAAATTGAAGTTCAAATCTACCGTTAAATATTCCGTTTATGACTCCTATACAATTTGAGCTTACCCACATCGAGCAGTGGCCTGAAGTCGTAAAACAACTCCTTCCGAAAATTGAGAAACAACCTGTCCTACTTCTAAAAGGCAATCTCGGAGCAGGAAAAACAACCTTTACGAAAGAACTCGTTCGCCAATTGGGAAGTAAGGACACCGTTAACTCTCCTACTTACGCCCTTGTAAACATCTACCAAGGTACAAACGTAAAGATCTATCATTTTGATTTGTATCGCCTAAAAAGTAAAGAAGAGGTATTTGACATTGGAATGGAAGACTATCTGGAGCAGCCTAATACCCTTTGCATCGTGGAATGGCCCGAAATATTTGAAGAAGAACTCAAAAGTGAAGGTTACCACGAACTTCGCATTGAAAACTCTCTTGAGAAGCGAAAAGTCTTCTTTCACTAGCCCATTCCTTTAGTAAGTTTAGGATATTTGTATCTTTGCGACTTAATTACTATTAATAAAATCACCTATGAGTGGTACGATTTTTACACCTTTCACCGAAAAGGATCTGCTTCCCAAAGAGGAAAAACTTGAAGTACTTAAAAAAGGAAAAAAATTTACAATTGGCCTTCCTAAGGAAACTTGCTTAAATGAGCGCAGGACTTGTCTTACGCCCGATGCAGTACAAGTCTTAACCGATCACGGTCATCAAATTGTTGTCGAACAAGGTGCGGGAAACGGCTCGTTCTTTACCGACATTCAGTACGCAGAAGCGGGTGCTAGAATCACAACAGATCCCAAAGAAGCCTTTGGTCAAGAGCTCATTATGAAAATCAACCCTCCCACACTTGAGGAAATTGATTATCTAAAAACAGGGACTTACTTAATTTCTGCTTTGCAGATCAACCTAAGAGACAAAGAATATTTTCAAAAACTAGCCGAACAAAAAATCAATGCGATCGGTTTTGAATATATCACAGACGATTACAATCAACTAGCGCTCGTAAGATTAATCGGAGAAATTGCAGGAACCACCTCGGTTCTTTATGCCTCCGAACTTCTTGCTCTTTCCAATGGACTTATGCTTGGAGGAATTACGGGAGTTCGTCCTACGGAAGTCCTTATAATTGGCGCCGGAATTGTTGGTGAATTTGCTACAAAGGCAGCTATTGGCCTCGGGGCAAGCGTAAAAGTATTTGATAATTCCTTATCCAAATTACGTCGACTTCATACCCTTGTAGACGGTCGAGTTCCTACTTCAATTATTGATCCGAAAGAACTTCATAAAAGTTTGCGACGAGCAGACGTTGTGATTGGGGCCCTACCCTCTATGAATCAAGTTCCTGTAATTACAGAGGAAATGGTTTTAAAGATGAAAAAAGGAAGCGTTCTTATTGACATCACAATCGACCATGGAAAAGTGTCAGAAACTTCAGAACTCACCACGATGGAGGACCCTTATTTCATTCGTCATGATGTCATTCACTGCGGACTACCCAATCTAACGTCTCGTATTCCGCGAACCACGACAAAAGCTATTTCTAATTTCTTTTTGTCCTATATTTTAAATTACGACCAAGAAGGAGGATTTGACAATATGCTAATGCATCAAGTTCAAATGAAAGAGTCTTTGTATATGTACAAAGGACGCCACACGAACAAATCGGTATGCGATCGATTTGACCTTACCTACCACGACATTAATCTGCTCATTTTTTAATTAGAAAAACAGCCACTAGACATCCTTTTACGTCTACAGGCCCCATCCACTCATGCGAAAACTTAAATTTTATCTCATCGGTCTGATTCCAGGAATCCTTCTCGTATTTTTTATTCTAAATAAAAAAGGAGCTACTTGTACGGGATATCTACCCAACAGCCGGGTAGTGGCTGAGACCTTAAGCAAAGATTTCACTTTCGACCCTACCTTTGCGCAGCAGATGAAGGAGCTTGGCGTCACAGAAGAGTTTCTAAAAGACAGTATAATCACGAAAGGAGAAGTCGATTTCACCCGTAGTGAAGCGCAAAAAAGGCCCTGCCCGCAGTACCTTATGCAGTATCCAAAATCGAATCCACGCTACGAAATCGCTTTTGAAAAATGCGCTGAAAAGGCCAATTTTCAATCTTTAACTAAACTATAACCTATGCGAATTGCTCTTTTTGGAACGGGACTCATTGGGGGCTCGTTAATGCTTCGATTAAAAAAACTAGGACTGGCGCAAAAGGTCTATGGAATCGACTTAAATTCTAGTCACTTGCAAAGCGCGTTAAAACTTGGAATTATTGATCAGATCTCCACTATTGATACCTTGCCTAAAGACATTGATTTAGTGGTACTAGCTGTGCCTGTGGATGTCACTCAAAAGATACTACCAAGTATTCTTGATAAAGTATCGAAAAGTAGTGTGGTCATGGATGTGGGATCTACGAAGCAAGGCATAGCTCAATCGGTAGAAAGCCATGAGAAACGCGGCCGTTTCGTCGCCTTTCACCCTATGTGGGGAACTGAAAACAGTGGACCCGAAGCCGCGCAACTAGATAGTTTTGCGTCAAAAGCAGGTGTGATTTGTGATCCTGAAAAATCGGACAAAGATGCACTTGAAACGGTGGAATCTATTGCTCGAAGCCTAGGCATGAATATTTTGCATATGAGCGCTAGTGACCACGATTTGCACACGGCTTACATTTCCCATATTTCCCATATTACCTCATACGCACTTGCCAATACGGTTCTAGAAAAAGAAAGAGAAGAAGATACGATTTTTCAATTAGCGAGTTCTGGATTTTCCTCGACCGTTCGACTTGCCAAATCGCATCCTGAGATGTGGGTTCCCATCTTCAAACAAAACAAGGAAAACGTACTTGATGTATTAAATGAGCATATCTCCCAACTTCGAAAATTCAAAAGTGCACTTGAAAAAGAAAACTACGAGCTGTTAGAGCAGCTCATTGTAAATGCCAATCGTATTCGTCCGATTTTAGAAGACAAATAAGCCTTCTAGCATTCCGGTACATTCACCGCGATGGCGAGTCCTCCTTCGGAGGTTTCTTTAAAGCGATCGCTCATACTTTGCGCCGTATCCCACATTGATTTCGTTACCTCATCGAGCGTCACACGAGCTTTCGAAGGATCGCTTTCAATGGCAATATTCGCCGCCGTGATCGCCTTCATCGCGCCCATGGAATTTCTTTCAATGCATGGAATCTGAACCAGTCCCCGAATCGGATCACAGGTAAGTCCTAAATGATGTTCCATGGCAATTTCAGCGGCCATTAAAACCTGCCCTGGCGATCCTCCCATGATTTCCGTTAGACCGGCTGCTGCCATGGCAGAAGAAACGCCGATTTCCGCTTGGCATCCCCCCATAGCTGCGGAGATTGTCGCATTCTTTTTGAACAACGTACCAATTTCTCCCGCTACAAGTAAAAATCGGATAATTTGATCTTTTCCTTGGTGAGGTGTAAAGGTTTGAGAATACATAAGTACAGCTGGAATGACGCCACTCGCACCGTTAGTCGGCGCCGTAATAATGCGTCCAAAACTTGCATTTTCTTCGTTCACGGCTAAGGCATAACAGGTAACCCATTTGTTGATCGAATTAAAGGATTGGTCCGCCTCAACAAGCAGTTGGAACCACTCTTCTTGGTCTTTATAGGTCTTGTCACCTAACAATTTACGGTTTAATCCTGCTGCCCGTCTGGTCACATTTAAACCGCCAGGAAGCGTTCCTTCCTTGTTTACACCTTTGTATACACAACTTTGAATTTGGTCCCAAATATAAAGTGCATGCTCATTAATTTGTTCTTTGGTCCGCCAGCTCTCTTCATTTAAATACACAAGGTCAGAGATGCGCGGCAGATTGTGTTTTTGTACATTGCGCAGGATATCTTCTCCATTATGACAAGGATACAAGGTACGTACGCTGAACTCTTCGATGGAATTGTCTTCTTTGGTTGCCACAAAACCACCGCCCACAGAATAATAATCCTGAGTAATTTCTTCTCCGTCGGTAAACACTGCCCTAAAGATCATCCCATTGGGATGGAATTCTAAACTTTTGCTCTTATTTAAAATCAGGTGATGTCCGTAGACAAAAGGAATCCATTTTTTACCCGCTAAACAAAGTTTTTGCGAGCTCTTGATTTCTTCAACCTTTTGGTCGATTAAATTGGTATCTATGGTTTGGAAGTTCTCTCCCGATAAGCCCAGCATTCCCGCAATGTCGGTTCCATGTCCAATCCCTGTTTTTGCGAGGGAACCAAAGAATTCCACAAATACTTCGCTCACATCTGAAACGGGTCTACTTCGCTCTATTAAATTAATAAAGAGTTCTGCAGCATTCCAAGGTCCCATGGTATGGGAGCTTGACGGCCCTATGCCGACTTTGATAATTTCAAAAACACTTATTGATTGCATAACATTTGATAACAAAACAAATATACTATTAATCTCTTAATCTTCTAAGGTAAGAACCTCTCTAATAATGGTAGATACCTCCCTACTTTTTGTAACGGGAAAAAGATGAGTTCCACCTGAAATCACATAATCAGGCTTAGAGTTTTTGATTGGAAAAATATGGTCTTTATCCCCTAATATTTGAATCACTCCCTCTACGGGCTCTGCATGCCAGTGGGCAATATGATATAAACTCCATTTTAAATAACGGTTATCTCGAAACGTGAAATATTTCAAAACATTTGAGCTCGTGGCACCAAACAGATAATGCAACCCATATTTCATTAGTTTCAAGTTAGGATCTAAAAGCTTTGCTGGAATGTATTTGAACAACCTCGTAATTTCTCCTGTTTTTAAAAGAGAAGACTTTTCCTTCCCACTGCGAATACTTCCTAAAATAAGGATCTTTTGAGCCGGTTTAATCCTTGAAATCTCCTGAACGATTAGTCCTCCAAATGAATATCCTAATAAATAAAAAGGTGCCGAATCATCCACCCGATCTGCCATTCTTTGCACGTAGTGCTCAAAACTTTCTTTTTTCTCGGGCATAAGCCAATCCAGAAAAACCACATTGAACTCAGGTGGAAATTCGATGCGCTGCAGGACCGAAAAATCAGCCCCAAGACCGCTTACCACAAAAATGTTTGTTTTTTCTTGCATCTTCATTCCGTTGTCCGGTAGAGTCTCTTTAGTAAAAAGAGCAGGAAAGTATCTTCCCTGCTCTCCTATCCGAACCCTCACCGATCAATTCTGAGCGTTACAATGGGTAAAATTAATTCATTTCTCTAAAGGCGCCATAATAAGCAGCCCCTTCCAAAATCCCTTTCTTATTTTTTAAAATATAAATCGGTATATCTTTTAAAAGATGTTCCATCCGATCCGAAATCTTAAAGTTCTTATAAAACTTACCGTGGTCAATTAGATCCGTAAGCTCCTCGGTAATATCCCCTGTAATGATTAACCCTCCAGTGGCTTTTAGTTTTAACACAAGGCTGTTTGACTCTCTTGCTAAAAACTCTAAAAACATATTGAGCGTTAGTTTCACTAATCTTGATTTTTTTTCTCTCGCTACTTGTGCAAAGACCGTTAGAAACTCTTCGTTCTTTAGTCTTTCTGTTAACCACGGCTCTTCTTCGTGTCTACCGACATCTCTCAAAAAGCGATAGATATTGTAGAGCCCCTCTTTAGAAAGGACAGTTTCCCAAGTGACAATCCCATAAATCTTGGTTAGGAACTGATAAAATTGAACTTCAAAGTCGTTTCTAGGCGAAAACTCGGTGTGTCCACCCTCTGTCGCAAAAGGACGTAAATAGGTACCGTCATAGAAAAGTCCAGCTTCACCAAGTCCATTTCCAGGAGCAAGTATAGCTACATTTCCACGGCGACGGTCTTTTGAAGAGTGAATAATCTCAAAATTGCTATCATAGACATCCGACAAAGAATAAGCAGTGGCTTCTAAATCGTTCACCAAGTACACTTTATCTAATTTCAGATCATTCTGAATGACCGAAGCCTCTAACCCCCAAGGTAAATTGGGCGTTTCGCATTTCCCGTTAATCACAGGTCCAGGTACGGCAATTGAAAACTTATTGATGGATTCTAATTGCAATTCCGAAATAAAACTTTTTGCCATCTGCGAAAAAGATTCATATTCGGAAGTTGGATACGCCTTCTCAATTCGCAGCGTAATTTCCCCGTTTTTGCAATCATAGACCCCTAGTACGCTCTGTTCCTTACGAAGGTCGGCAACTAGTAGACTGTTATTTTTATTAATTTCGCACTCACTTCCAGGCGAATAGAGCGGAAATTTTGTTTTAGGACTCATAGGTGTACGTTTACTCTCAAAGATAAAAAAACTTTCTTAAAACCAAGAAAAAAACCTCCCCAATCAATGAGGAGGTTCTAAAATGTATTTATGCGGGACTATTTGCCTAAAGGAATGTTGTAAGAAACCCCAACGCCTAATGCTCCTGCATTGTAATTTTGGTCTCCAATTTCTCCTTTGTCTCCTGTGAATACCTTTTGGTATTGAACAGAGAAATTCCAGTCTTGGTTATGGTATCCGATTTCTGGCTTAATGTAGAATCCTCCGTCTGGACGATCTACCATTAATCCTGTATTGGAAGCTACCTTGTCATCACCTGTAATAAATCCATACCCTACATCTGTTCCTAAATAGAATCCTGTCTGTCTTGGATACACACGAATTAAGGCTGCAACGGGAACTACTCCGAAATCGTTATTATCAATTGTTACTCCATTCACATCGTTTTCACGACCGAAATAGTGAGAATATCCAGTCGCAATCCCAAGTCCAAATCCTGGAGTAATTAAATTCTGGTACGCTACGTCCACTCCCACTGCAGCAGATGCATTCTCTGCAGGTACAGCTGCCCCTGCATTCACACCCACTTTTAAAATATTACGCATGTCCGCAGACTGTGCACTTACGATACCTGCCGTTAATAATCCAGCGGCTAGGATTGATTTTTTTAAAGTATTCATACTAATAAATTTTACAGTTACTTTTAAATTTTACTTTTAATGGTAGCTGCTATTGAAAATTTTATGCCAAAACCAATGGTATCTTATACCAAATTCTCCAACCAAACCAACAACAATCTAATTATCAGATTTTTACAATTTAAACATACGTTTATTCAAAAAAGAAAATAGAGCAGTTATTTCCCCTGAAAATTGAATTTCCAAAGAATAAAATCTCCATTTTATCTCCTCTTTTTTTATTAAACACAAGCAATTCAAATGAGCGCTCGAGGTGAATTAAAAAAAGCAATCTAAAGATAGACTGCTTTTTTAACCTTTAAGAATTTTGTTGCTTTTTCAGAGCTTTTCTCTGTTGTCGCTGCTCATATTTTTTTACGATGAATCCGATCGCAAGGGGAGCTAGCCAAATCAAAATTCTTCTCAATAGTGTTGGACTCATATCTAGTAATTTTATTAATTCCTTTTGACAATTTTCAGGCCAAAACTAGACGCGTATAGTGGAAGCTTTGAAAGATGAAAAAACAAAAGGAAATTAAATAAAAATTCCCGCCAAGGCGGGAATCTATAGTATAAGCAAGAACTAATTAATTGTCTGCTTTTTCATCATTTTTAGGAGACTCTTGTCTTGGCTTTTGATCAGGTCTTGGAGGTCTTGGTAAAAGAACTTTTCTAGAAAGTTTCATCTTTTTACGATCGTCGTATCCTAGGAATTTCACTTCTACTTGATCTCCTTCTACGTAAGGTACTTTTTCCGTACGCTTCCAGTCAATTTCTGAAATATGGAGTAGTCCTTCCGTTCCTTTTGCAATCGCTACAAACGCACCAAAATCCATTACTTTTACAACAGTACCGTTGTATACCTCCCCTACGACAGGTACAAAAGTAATTTCATTAATTCTTGCAATGGCATCGTTGATCTTATCTCTGTCTGTTCCTGCAATTTCAATTCTTCCAATTTCGCCAATCTCTTCGATCGCGATAACTGTATCCGTATCTTTTTGCAATTGTTGAATGATTTTTCCACCAGGTCCAATCACAGCTCCAATAAAATCTTTTGCAATTTCAAGAATTTCCATTTTCGGTGCATGTGGTTTCACATCTTCTCTTGGCGCATCAAGGGTTTTTAGAATTTCTCCAAGAATGTGAAGTCTACCCTCTCTTGCTTGGTTTAATGCCGTTTCCATGATGTCCATTGTGAGACCTTCAATCTTAATGTCCATTTGACATGCAGTGATACCGTCTGCGGTTCCTGTTACTTTAAAGTCCATGTCTCCTAGGTGATCCTCATCTCCTAAGATGTCTGAAAGTACTTGGAATTTACCTGATTTTGGGTCTGTAATAAGTCCCATTGCAATACCTGAAACAGGTTTTGCAATTTTAACCCCCGCATCCATAAGTGCAAGTGTACCGGCACAAACCGTAGCCATAGAAGATGATCCATTAGACTCAAGGATGTCAGACACAACACGGATCGTGTAAGGGTTCTCTGTAGGAATCATTCCCGCTAAAGCTCTTTGTGCTAAATTTCCATGTCCTACTTCACGTCTTGAGGTTCCTCTAAGTGGTCTTGCTTCTCCTGTCGAAAATGGAGGGAAGTTGTAGTGTAAGAAGAATTTTTGATCGTAGTTAATTGCTACGGAATCCACCATGTTTGCATCTTTTATTGAACCTAAGGTAACCGCCGTAAGAGACTGCGTTTCCCCTCTGGTGAAAATAGCGGAACCGTGAGCTCCTGGAAGATAATCTACTTCAGACCAAATAGGACGAATTGTTTGAGGCGTTCTTCCGTCCAAACGAATCCCTTCATTAAGGATCATTTGACGCATAGCTTCTTTTTCTACGTCATGGTAATATACTTTTGCAAATCCTTCCACTTCTGCTCTTTCCTCTTCTGAGTACTGAGCTAAGAAGTTTTCAAGAACTTCTGCAAATTTATCATGTCTTTCTTCTTTTGAAGAAGGAGATTTTGCTACTTCGTATACTTTATCGTAAGTTTCTTCCCATACTTTTTTACGAATTTCTTCATTGTGGGTTTCGTGCTCGTAAGTTCTTTTGACTGCAGTAGCAGGAATTCTTGCTGCTAGTCTTTCTTGAGCTTCAATTTGAACTTTAATCTCTTCGTGAGCATATTTAATTGCTTCTAGCATTTCCGCTTCTGAAATCTCTTTCATCTCGCCTTCCACCATCACAATTGAATCCTTTGTTGCCCCTACCATTATATCGAGGTCCGCTTTGGCAAGATTCTCTAGACTTGGGTTAATGCTGTATTCGCCGTCAATTCTAACGACACGTACCTCTGACATAGGACCATTGAAAGGAATATCAGTGACCGCAATGGCAGCAGAAGCTGCAAGACCCGCTAGGGTTTCTGGCATTACTTCTTTATCGTAAGAGATTAAGGAAATCATTACTTGAACTTCTGCATGAAAATCAGAAGGAAATAGTGGACGTAAAACACGGTCTACTAATCTCATGGTTAAAATTTCTTCGTCCGATGGTCTAGCCTCTCTTCTAAAAAAATTTCCTGGAATCTTACCTCCAGCGTAGAACTTTTCTCTATAGTCTACAGTAAGGGGAAGGAAATCAACCCCTGGGTTTGCTTCTTTGTTGGCTACAACCGTAGCTAGGAGCATGGTGCCTCCCATTCTTACCACTACGGATCCGTTTGCCTGCTTGGCTAAACGTCCTGTCTCGATCGTTACTTCACGACCGTCTTTTAATTGAAATTTTTCAATAATTGCTTGTGGAGCATTCATAAAATTACTTTCGTCTTTGTTGCACTCCGTATTGAGTGCGGTTACTATTTAAACATTTTAAATTTTCGTGTGCAAAGTTAACGATTTTATCATGAAAAACGTCCAAATTCTATGCACATCACGCTGAGTTTTCAGAAAAAGACCCAACATATCTGCAACCAAGATCCTAATTCTATAATTTCAGATTCAATTTCCAACTAAAATCAGATTGAACAGTCCAAAGGAAAAGCCAAGCTAATTTTAAAACGT